>CAKMZV010000019.1 GCA_929200535.1 uncultured Gammaproteobacteria bacterium | reverse complement strand
TCATACTTCCGTGCTAAGAGATTCTGAGGACAAGCCTCAGAATGACAAATGGGGGCTACTAATGGTTAATTGTTAATGGTCAATGGTTAATTATTCGTTCCCATCCAGTCATTCCTTTTTCTGTCCTTAGGATCTCAGGACTTCATACTCACCTCATACTCCATAAAAAGGAACGAGTAATTCCCCTCCAGTGGAGGGGTGCCACGAAGTGGCGGGGTGGTTGCTTTTTTTCACCCAGGAGCGTGGGAACCATTAACCATTAACAACTAACCATTAACAACTAACCATTAACACTTATGGTGGCAAAAAATCATCGATACGAAGAGGGGTAAATAATGATAAATTATTCTTAGATGAGCGGACAACATCCCCGCTTCTTGAAAGGTTTGAACACCACCCTTCATTTTTACGCATAAACGTTTCATCCTCTATATTATTGTAAAATGTAGTCAATGCCAATGAGGGAAATAATAGATTCGTAACATTGATAGCACGATTTTTAACTGAATTATTGCCAATACGATTACGACTTCCCCAACCGACTATATAATCATTGCATAATGAAGGCGTTTTTTTTGGAATAGAGACAAAACCAACCTCCATTTCTACATTGTAATGATATTTCATCATAACAGCTTCTGTTAACATCGCAAAGTCTTCATACTGAGTAACATAAGAATAAAGATTATTGGAGTGATCCCCATGAAATAGAAGACCCACATTATCAGCCGTATCTTCTTTTTGTTGAGTTGTTGCTTTTGACCCACCATAAACAGTATTAGCAAGGTCAAACATAGTTTTTTCAGTTAGGTGCGGAATTTCATTTGATAATCTCCACTCTTTTATATTATCAGCAATAAACACAATCCCTTGCCCTTGTGTCGTATTTTTAAGATGAGCAAAACGCTCCTTAGGGAAAAAATCATTGGCATGAGCAAGTTCATGATAAAGTAGCCTGGTTATGTTTAGTGTTATATCACTAAAAGTACGGGTTCTTGTATCATTTAAGTTGTAGAAAGCATAAGCATATTTTTCACTTAATGGATTGACGTATCGCCAAGCAAATGAGTAAGGAAGTTCAGATCCAAAATTAGAACGATAATCTTCTTTTTTATTAATCGTAGCTTTCTCTTCATTACTCAACCAAAGGTAGGCTGGATCTAAATAAATAGCACCAGTCATTGTCCAATAAAATGAGGGACGAATATCATCATCAATAGCCACCATAGTTACTGATTGAAATAATTGTAAGAGGTCATTAGGGATAAAGTTTAAAACTTGCTCAAAACGTTTTCCCATCCAATTATGCGACACTACAAGGCGATTAAGCACGCTTTGTGTAGTAACCCTTTCCATTTCCATTCCAATTAGGGGTAAGCGTTCAAGAGTACACGAATCTTCAATCTCTTTACTTTGAATGCATTCAGTTAGAGTGGAGTTCAGTGGAGCAGAGGATTTATAGAAATAAACATCTGACAAATCAGTGCTATTCAAGTTATTTTTCATAGGTGATGATGAACCGGAATTGCAAGCCTGTAAAAAAACCACTAAAAAAGCAGTTAAAAAAATTGATAGAGATGGCTTTTGAAAATTGCAGTACATTTCTATTTCCACTTAATGGAGCAGCCCATACTCGGGATTTGTTCAACAGGTCCTTTGCCTGTTTCAATCATTTGTTGCATTGCCAAGACAAGATCACGTCTTGAATTTGGATCCCCAATTTTTCCTGATGAATCAAGCCGACCTCGGTATTGTAATTCTAAATTTTGATTGAAACCAAAAAAATCCGGTGTGCAAACTGCTCCCCAACTTTTTGCAACTTGTTGAGTTTCATCATATAAGTAAGGGAATGGATAATTTTTTTGTTGTGCGGTTAATTGCATTTTTTCATAGGAGTCGTCTGGGTATTTGATGGCATCATTGGAATTAATTAATGCTAAATTTATTCCCATTTCTTCTAAGGTTTGGGCATCCTTAATTAAAGTATCTTGAATTGCAATAACATACGGGCAGTGGTTACAAGCAAAAACAATAACTAATCCATTTTCTCCTTGTAAATCACTCAGTGAAAAATAATTACCATCAATGTTTAGTAATTTAAAGTCGTTTGGCTTCCAGCCAAAATCACAAATTGGGGTCTCAGTTAAAACCATTTTTTTCTCCTATTTTTAAAGATATTGGCGGTCATTATTTGCTTTTGGAGTGTGTTCGCATTAATAATAGAGGGTTTTTCTTAATTAATTGTGTGATTGGTGATTTCATTATTGAGATTGGAATCAGCAGTTAGGTTTGCAACCCAGTCTGAATGCTCAAGATTAAGCTCCCATTGGCTATGTTCTACTGTTTGGATAATCAAGCCGCAAAAAACTTGAAATAATGAATACGATAGATGAATAAGCACGCCTCTGTCTTGCTTGTCAAGAAGTTTCACACTTAATATTTGAGATTCTTTAGCTTCAATTTGTAACGTGTGTACAAGCCCAGATGTTTCTTCTCCCCAAAATTCAATTTGTGGCACGACATTATCTTGATGCTCAAAGTGTTTTTCTATATGTTGATCGCTAATTTGTCGTTTTTCTTTAGCTTCAAAAGAAATTGGGTTAAGCTGTTGCTCTTGCTGTTGTAAGACTTGAATAAACACAGGCCATACTTTATGCGTAAAAAGTCGGCTAATCCATGCTTTATAAGATTGCTTTTGTGTGGTGTGAAATTCAATAAGAATTCTATCTTCCTCAAAACTATAAGTAAATTGAAATTGAGCTAAATCCGCATAGCTTATTGTTAGATCTTTTGTTTCTTCTGACATTCTTTATTTTTCTAAAATTACGACTGCTATAACCATTGCCTGCTCGTCACTAAAAGAGATATGGCTTGCTATAATCCCTTGCTGAATAATAAATCGTTGAGCCTTTGCCTGATAAACAAGAAAAGGTTTTCCTGCCTCATTGTATTGTAAACCAATATCTCTCCAACCGATGCCTTGTGCAAAACCTGTGCCGAAAGCCTTGCTTGTAGCCTCCTTAGCTGCCCAATATTTAGCCAGTTTAGCAGCTTGATAGTCCATTGCCTTGCCCTCAACTTTGTGTTGCCACGTTTGCCACTCCTCAGCAGATAATACACGCTGAATAAAAGCCTCTTCCTGCTTTTGTATAATGGTTTGCATTCGCTCAATAGATACTAAATCAACACCAATGCCATAAACCATCGTGTAACTAAGTTCTCGCTGTTATAATCAATTGGTGCATTCTCTGCACTGCCTCTTTAAAGCCAATCATTAATGCCTCTGCAACAATAGAATGCCCTATATTAAGTTCGTTTATTTGCGGGATTTTTGCAATGGGTTGTACATTTTCATAATGTAACCCGTGTCCAGCATTTACCACTAATCCTAAATTATCTGCATACGCTACGGAAGATTGTAAACGCTCTAATTCTTTATGCGATAAATCACTTCCTACAGAATACTCACTATATTCTCCAGTGTGCAACTCAATCACAGGAGCACCGCATTCCTGTGCTGCTTTGATTTGCTCTTCAATAGGATCAATAAAAAGTGATACTTCAATTTGATGTGCCGATAATTCATTCACAAAGCGTGTTATTTTATTATAATACCCGACAACATCTAAACCTCCCTCGGTAGTCAGTTCCTCTCTTTTTTCTGGCACAATGCAACACGCTTGTGGACGATATTTTATTGCCATTTCAAGCATTTCATCAGTGAGAGCCATTTCTAAATTGATATAACGTGTTGCAGAATCTTGTCGTAATTGATGTAAATCCTGTTCTTGGATATGTCGGCGATCTTCTCGAATATGCAAGGTAATACCATCCGCTCCGCCTTGTTCGGCAAGTTTGGCTGCCATTAAAGGGCTGGGATAATCCGTGCCACGTGCTTGTCGAACTGTGGCTATATGATCAATATTGACTCCAAGGCGGATTTTAGATTTAGAACTCATCTATTTTTTATTGAAATGATTTGAAGAGATTTAGGAGACGTAACTATAATAATTTTACTATGACTAATTATCATACATCTAAGTGGGAAAAAATATTTTTTATAATACAAGACTATTGCATTAGGCTATGAAAGGAGTCGTACTTGAAAAAAATCCCATAATCTGTGTTGTCAATTTTGTTAAGACGGACGTATTGACTGCAATTGACGCCTTGATTATGAGTTTTTTTTCTGCCTACTTGTCCTTCCATAGCCTAATGCAATAGTCTCAAGAGTCTATCTCTATTAAATACACATCTTGCTTAAAACTAAAACTTTATTTTTTGCGTGAATAAAGCTATAATATTATCCATATTAACGCTAATTCGGATAGTTAATACGCCTTATTCCTGATTTAAAAAATTACTGTTGTTATTTTATGATTGTCAATAGAGTCATACAAAATCAAATCAAACAAGAGCTTTCAAAAGAGAGCCCTAAAATTGTTATTCTCTACGGAGCAAGACAAGTCGGTAAGACCACTCTTGTTGAGACGGTTCTCAAAAAAATGGATGGAAAAGTTTTTAGGCTCAACGGCGATAGGCTTGGCAACCATACAGATATTTCCAGTAGAGAATTGAGTAAATTACAAGCCCTCCTCCAAGGAATTGATATTTTATTTATCGATGAGGCACAACGCATTCCAGAGATAGGAGTGAATCTCAAAATACTCTACGATAATATGCCACAGCTAAAAATTATTGTTACTGGCTCATCATCGCTTGATCTTTCCAGCTCAATCAAAGAGCCTCTTACGGGAAGAAAAAAGCAATTTACCCTGTATCCCATTTCATTATTAGAGCTACAAAAAGATTACACGCCCTTGGAAGTAATGGAAAATTTAGAAGAGCGGTTGATTTTCGGTTCCTATCCTCACATCTTCAACATAGAAGGAAATAAAGAACGAATAGATTACATATCTGAGCTCACCGAAGATTATCTCTATAAAGATATTCTGGAAATTGAGAATATTCATTATCACAGAAAACTTAGGGATTTGCTCAGGCTTCTTGCCTTTCAGGTGGGTTCAGAAGTTTCTTTTTCTGAGCTTGGAAGCACTCTTGGGCTGAGAAAAGAAACGATTGCTCGCTATATTGACCTGTTAGAACAATCTTTTGTATTATTTACGCTTCGAGGTTTTAGTAGAAATCTGCGAAAAGAAGTCAATAAAAAACCGAAAATTTATTTCTACGATTTGGGGGTAAGAAATGCCGTTATAGGTAATTTCAATTATCTCAATAGCAGAAATGACGTAGCAGCATTATGGGAAAATTTTCTGCTTATAGAAAAATTAAAAAGAAACAAATATCTCAGACATCATTGCAATCAATACTTCTGGAGAACCTACACAGGTGCAGAGCTTGACTATATTGAAGAATATGGCGGAAGGTTATACGGTTATGAATTTAAATACAATAAAACCGCCAAAGCACCAAAAACTTGGATACAAACCTACGCCAATGAACAAGCCTCTTTTGAATGTATCAATAAAGATAATTTTTTAAATTTTGTGATATGAAATAGAGACGTTGTCTTTACGGGGTTGCTGAATAATGAGTGGAGAGGTGTTGTTTTTTGAGCCAGTCTCTGCTGGCTTCGATTTTAAAATGGCTTAGTTCGTTTAGCAGTCTTTGGTTGTGTTGTTTTAAGCATTGGAGTTGTTGTTTGTCTATGGCTTGTAAGTTCTCTAAATTTTGGCAGCTTTGCCAATGCAAGCCTGTACTCTCATTGCTTTTTTGCCAGCCGGTTTGTAAATCGTAGTAATAATGTGCCGTTTTATCTTCTTTGGGGTTATGGCGAATATCATAGCCCAGAAAACATAAAATTTCCAGTTCAAAATATCGCAGTATTTGGTTTATGTGCAACATATCTTGTGCTTGAGTGAGTTGCTGTACGGTTTGCACATATAAGTTATAGGCTCGTTTTGGTTTTTCAAATTGTGCAGCGAGGTGAAGGTAGCATTCGTTAATGTAATTTGCACAGGCAAAAATGGTGTCAGTTATAGTCGTATGAGTTGATGAGGCTATTTGTGCTGTGGATAGTAGTTCTCCTTCTGCCAGTTCGTTAATTTCTAAAATGCTATAGCTTTCTTTTTGCGAGGCATTATGTTTGGTTTTTTTAAGGTAAATAGATAGCCGCTTAAAAGGCTGACAACGACGCCCACGTGAAGAACGATTACTGGCTGCCCCAAAGGCAATTGCCTTAATCAATCCTTTTTTTTGGAGCAATAAATCGACAAACAAGTCTTGTTCTCTAAAGACTTGTTTTTTAAGCATTATTGCTTCCGATTGTATTTCTGTCATAGCGTAAGACGAATTAAAAACCACCCTGCCACTTTGTGGCGCCCCTCCACGGGTGAAAACACACGGGAGGGGAATTTTATAGCCACTCTTAAAATTTATACGTCCCCAGAGCCTTGGAAAATTTCTCTGGATCAGCAGCCAGATGATAGCGTGGATCATCAATAGCTTCGATGATAACTTGGTGAAATTTTGGCGAGGCTTTGTATAATAATATCTTACAGTCTTCACTTAAATGCTTTAGGGCAATTTTTTTACCTTCTGCCTCATATTTTTCAACTAAGTTAAAAATAGCTTCTAAGGCAGAATGATCAGAAATGCGTGCTTCCACAAAATCAATTTCCACACTATCAGGATCATTCTTGACATCAAATTTCTCATTAAATGCGGAGATGCTGCCAAAAAATAAAGGTCCCCAAATTTCGTAAATTTTAGTGCCATCTTCACGGAAACGTTTTCTTGCGCGAATTCGTTTGGCATTTTCCCAAGCAAATACTAAGGCACTCACAATAACTCCAGTAATCACCGCAATCGCTAAGTCAAATATAACCGTTAGGGATGAAACTAAAACCAATACAAATAAATCACTTTTTGGGATTTTGTTCATAATCCGAAAACTCGACCAAGCAAAGGTGCCCACAACCACCATAAACATAACGCCTACTAAGGCAGCAATTGGTACTTGTTCAATATACACAGAGCCAAGAAGAATAAAGAGTAATAAAGTGACAGCAGCGACTATACCCGATAAACGCCCACGTCCACCCCCTTTGATATTAATAATCGATTGCCCAATCATCGCACAACCACCCATTCCACCAAATAGCCCAGTAACTATATTTGCTCCCCCTTGGGCAACGCATTCTCTGTTAGAGTGCCCACGGGTTTCAGTAAGCTCATCAATAAGGTTTAAGGTCATTAAAGATTCGATTAAACCAATGGCTGCCAAGATTAAGGCATAGGGGAAAATAAATGTTAGCGTTTCTAAGTCTAACGGAATTTTAGAAAAAGTTTCTAATACTGGCATAGGTAGCCCACCTTTTAAGCCCTCACCACCGCCATCTCTAATAAAGGAGCCAACTGTTGCTACGTCTAAATTGGAGAAAATAACAATGGCAGAAACAACCAAAATAGCGATTAACGCCTCAGGCAATTTTTTGGTCGCTTTTAATTTTGGCAAGCCCCACATTATCAACATTGTCAAACCAACGAGAGCCATCATTAGCCATAGCTTTTCCCCTTCTAACCACGATTTTTCTCCGTTAATCGTTGTGCTAAACATATCTAATTGTGATAAAAAAATCACAATGGCTAAGCCGTTAACAAACCCCATCATTACAGGGTGGGGAATTAAACGCACAAACTTGCCTAATTTCAAAATCCCTGCAAACATTTGGATAAAACCCATCAATATCACCGTTAAAAATAAGTAATATAAGCCCAGATTTTCTCCTGCTTCACCCATTGCATTACCCTCACTAACCAGCGAGACCATCACAACCGCGAGGGCTCCCGTTGCCCCAGAAATCATCCCCGGTCTGCCACCAAAGACTGCGGTAATTAACCCCACCATAAAAGCCGCATACAGCCCCACCAGCGGGTCCACTCCAGCCACAAAAGCAAAGGCAACAGCCTCTGGCACTAAGGCTAAGGCAACGGTGATGCCTGATAAAATATCATTTTTGGTGTTGTGTATTTGCTTGGTAATAAATTCAGTCATAAATTTTCAATATCGTTATCCCATTGTTGATGTCGGCGGACTTTGACCCATAAATTTAGGTGGGTTTTTTTGTCAAAACTTTTTTCAATGCCTAAGCGTGCCGCTATGCCTATGCGTTTAATTGATTCGCCTTTGGCTCCAATCACAATCGCTTTTTGCCCTTTTCTTTCGGTAAAAATGGTTGCTTCAATCCTTATCTCTTGTTCGCTCTCATCAAAACGTTGAATATCAATCGATACCCCGTAGGGCAATTCTTGATTTAATTGCTTGGTTAATTGCTCTCTGATAATTTCTGCTGCCATAAAACGCATACTTCTATCGGTAATCATATCTTCTTCATAGATTGCCTCTTGCTCGGGTAAATATTTTTTGAGGGCTGCTAATAAATTTTCTGTGTTATCGTCTTTGAGTGCCGATATGGGGATAATTTCTTGCCATTGCCCACGCTGTTGAAATTGCTCAATAATTGGCAATAATTCTAAGCGGTTGGCAATTTTATCTATTTTATTTAAGGCTAATAATACTGGTGGTAAATTTGATTGTTTGCAAAGCACTTGAGTCACATAATCATCCGTTTTTGTCCAGTGGCAGGCATCGACCATAAAAATAATCACATCCGCATCTTTTAACGAGCCTACGGAGGCTTTGTTCATACTATGATGCAGTTGCTTAGTCGATTGATATTTGCTGTAAGAATTATGTAGCCCCGGGGTATCAATAAAGATAAATTGAGTATCTTTATTAGTCAAAATACCGTGAATACGATTTCTGGTTGTTTGCGGTTTAGAGCTAACAATGCTAACTTTTTGCTTAATGAGTCGATTCATTAAACTCGACTTGCCAACGTTCGGGCGACCAATAAGGGCAACAAAGCCACAGCGAAATGACGAGGGTTGTGCTTCGTCTTCAGACATTACGACTATCCATATAAATTATTAGAATAAATATTAAAAATTGCAGAGAAGAAAAACATAATATGAGACCTTGTCATATCTTTTGTGCAAAAGTCTCAATATGTTTTGATAAGATTTTAATAAAAGCTGTCTCTTGATATACAATTATAAAGGTCTTATTAGGAGACTTTTGCACAAAAGATATGACAAGTAAAAAAGTAAAAAAACGTCCTGATTTTCATTGTGAAACTTGCGAAGACGGACGTATTAGCTGCGTTTCACGCCTTAATCAGAACGATTTTTTATCTTTTTTCTTTTGCCATACTTTTATGCAAAGGTCTAATGAGACAAAAGTTTAGACAAAAGTTTCTTTTTTTTCATTTGCCAAATATCTTGCAAAATCCTCAAAATAGCACAAAGTAATCATAATGGAAGTTAGCGTACAAAAACCAAAAAAAAATAGCCTTGAATATCGTTTAGAAGTTATTTGCTCTTCAAAAGATCTTGATAAAAAAATCAAGCAAAAATTAAATAATCTTAGTAAAACAGTCAAAATGGCTGGCTTTCGCCCCGGCAAGGTTCCTATTTCTGTTGTCCAATCCAAGTATGAGGAAGATGTTAAGTGGGAAATTGTGCAAGATGAGATACAAGAGGCTTATCGTCAAGCACTGGTGCAAGAAGAAATCACTCCAGCTGGAATGGGTGTTTTTGAACAATTGAATTATGATAATTTAGAAAAAATATCATTCACCGCAGTGGTTGAAAAATTGCCCGAGGTGGAGCTAACTAATTTAGAAAAACTAAAAATTAATCGCTATATACCTCTAATAAAAGATGAGGATATAGAAGCACAACTTAAAAAATATCAAAATTATGCCCGTACTTGGGAGCCTAAAATTGTTGGTAGTGAGGCAGTAGAAGGAGATCAAGTGATTATTGATTTTGAAGGCAAACTGGAAGACGGCTCTACTTTTGATGGCAATCAGGCAACTGACTTTCCAGTCACGCTTGGAGAAAAGCAGATGCTTCCTGAATTTGAAAAAGCACTTTATGGCACTGCCGAAGGGGTACAAAAAACCGTCTCTTTTACCTTTCCAAAAGGATATGGCGAACAAACCCTTAGTGAGAAAAAAGCAATCTTTACAATCACGGTAAAAAACATTAATGCTGCAAAAGTCCCAGCACTTGATGATGCGGAATTTTTGAAAAAAATGGGTATTGAAGAGGGGGGCGTAGAGCAACTTAAAGACTTCGCAAAGAGCGAATGTTCAATACAGTTGGAGCAAACACTGAATAATTATAATCATCGGGTCTTGCAAGACGCTTTACTTCAATCACACAAATTTATTGTTCCTCAAACGCATATTGAAGAAGAAAAAAATATTTTAAAATCAGAAATTCAACAACAAAGTGCGCAACAAGATCCAAATAATGCCAAGGAAGCACCTCCGCTATCTAAAGAGCAAGAAGAACAGGTGGAAAAACAAGCCTATGAGCGTTGTAAATTGGCGTTGATTTATCGAGCAATTACAAAGGAAAAGGAGGTCAAGTTAGACACTAAAGCGATTGATATGCAGTTAGCTAATTTGTGTCAGCAATATTTTAAGGGAGACATTGAGGCATTTAAAAAATCGCCTCAACTGCCTCAGGTAAAAAAAGAGTTAGAAAGTCGAAATATGATGGAACAAGTACATAATGCTATTTATGAAAAGGCTAAAATTACTGAAATACAAAAGCATAACGATGACCTTGAAAAACTTTCTAAAACCGTTTTTCCTCAATAATCCTAAATGAAAAACCATTCCTCGCTTATGAATAATCTTCACTCTTCAATTCACCAAAACACTGAACAAACCAAAAACTTAGGGCTTGTACCTATGGTAATCGAAACCACAGGGCGTAACGAGCGAGCTTATGATATTTATTCTCGTTTATTGCGGGAGCGAGTTATTTTTCTTGTTGGTGAAGTTAATGATAATACGTCTAATGTTATTATTGCACAAATGCTTTTTTTGGAGTCGGAAAATCCAGAAAAAGATATTCATTTTTATATCAATTCTCCAGGAGGTTCGGTGAGTGCAGGGATGGCTATTTACGATACAATGCAATTTATTAAACCAAATGTCAGTACTATTTGTGTTGGGCAAGCTGCCAGTATGGGAGCTTTGCTATTAGCGGCTGGTGAAAAGGAAAAACGCTTTTGTTTACCTAATTCTAAAGTAATGATTCATCAACCACTTGGTGGTATTTCAGGGCAAGCGAGTGATATTGAAATCCACGCTAATGAAATTATAAAAACTAAACAAAAGCTGAATGAGATATTAAAAAAACACACTGGGCAACCGATTGAAAAAATAGCTCAAGATACCGATAGAGATAATTTTTTAACAGCCCAAGAAGCAAAAGATTATGGGCTTATCGATAATGTAATTGATAAGCGTTCTTAGTTTGAGACCTTTGCACAAAAGATATGACAAGTAAAAAAGTAAAAAATCGCTCTGATTTTCGTTGTGAAATTTGCGAAGACGGACGTATTAGCTTCATTTCACGCCTCAATCAAAACGATTTTTTATCTTTTTTCTTTTGCCATACTTTTATGCACAGGTCTCAGTTTAATTATTTTCAATAATCCATCAAATAATCAACAGCCAATGTCCTCAAAAAAAACGCTCGAAGCCTCAATCGTAAAGTGTTCTTTCTGTGGTAAAACGGAGAAAGATGTTGCGAAATTAATTGCCGGTCCAGAAGCATATATTTGCAATGAATGTGTTTTATTTTGTTTAGATATTCTTGATGAATATACGGCTTCTTCATCAAATTTAAGTGATGAACTTCAAGGTGAAGCCACTACAACTCCAAAAGCAATTCATCGTTCTTTAGATGATTATATTATTGGGCAAGAACAAGCTAAGAAAGTCTTAGCGGTGGCAGTTTATAACCATTATCTAAGATTAAAGCACCTTTCTTCTAAAGAGGTTGACGATACTGAAATCAACAAAACGAATATATTGCTGATTGGACCTACTGGCACAGGAAAAACTTTATTAGCTCAAACCTTAGCTAAGTTGCTCAATGTCCCCTTTGCTATTGCTGATGCTACCACGCTAACAGAATCTGGCTATGTCGGTGATGATGTGGAAACAGTGATTTTGCGCCTCTTACAAACTTGTAATTACGATATTAAAAAAGCAGAGCAGGGAATTATCTATATTGATGAAATTGATAAAATTAGTCGCAAATCCGAAAACACCTCTATCACTCGTGATGTCTCTGGTGAAGGGGTGCAACAAGCATTGCTAAAACTGATTGAAGGTACGATTGCTAACGTCCCTCCTAAGGGTGGGCGTAAGCATCCTCAACAAGAGGCTTTGTCTGTCAATACCTCAAATATTTTATTTATTTGTGGAGGAGCTTTTGATGGACTTGATAAAATCATTGAAGAGCGTACACAAACAGCACATAACGTAGGTTTTAATGCCGAACTTTCAGCACTGAATAATTCTTATGATGAATATAATTTGATGCAACAAGCACAAGATAATGACATTGTACGCTACGGATTGATTCCTGAATTTGTTGGTCGCCTACCTGTTCGAGTTGTCTTACAACAACTAAGCGAGAAGGATTTAAAACGTATTCTCATAGAGCCTAAAAATGCACTGGTAAAGCAATACCAAAAAATGTTTAGAATGGAAAATAGTAACTTGGAATTTAGTCCAGGAGCTTTAGGAGCCATTGCTCAAAAATGCCTTGCTCAGCAAACGGGGGCACGTGGTTTGCGCTCGATTTTAGAAGAGTTATTATTAGATGTAATGTATAACCTGCCAGATCAAGAAATCGAAAAAGTTTATATTACAAAATCTGTTGTTCAAAATAATGCTCAACCAAACTTGGTTTATCACGAGAAAAAAATTGCTTAAAATAATTACGTAAATTATGCTTGATTCTACGCTGCCTATTTCCTATGTTCCTGTGTTGCCACTCAAAGATATGGTGGTATTTCCTCAAACAGAAGTGAGTATTATGGTTGGCAGACCAGCTTCTATGGAAGCGTTGAAAGTGGCTACAAATTCAAATAATTTATTGCTATTAGTTACTCAAAAAAAACAACGAGAACAAAGTGATAATCAAGTAGCATCTGAAGATTTATATCAATATGCGACCATTGGGAAAGTGGTTAACCGTATTCACTTAAAACAACAAGCAACTAAAGTGGTTGTTAAGGGATTACAACGCGTTAAACTGACTGAAATCAATTCAGAGGAATCTTATCTTCGTGCAAGCTATCAACCATTATCCGATATACCTCCCAAAAGTATTAAAGATAATGAACGCTTGAGACAAGCGATAGCACGTTTAATTAAAGTAACAACCGAATTTTCAAAAGCGACTTCAAAGTTTCAAGATCTCAATGCAATCAAAGAATTATCCGTGCAAAATCCCAGTAATACTGCCGATAAAATTGCGAGTATCTTACCAATTGATTTAAAACACAAAATCAATATTTTAAAACAACTTAATACCTTGAAGCGTTGTACAACATTGATTGAGATTATTCTTATTATGATTGAAACGACAACTTTAGATCATAGTCTGAATGACCAAGTTAAACAAAATATTGATAAAACACATCGAGATTTCTTTCTTAATGAGAAAATGAAAGTTATCCGTCAACAGCTTGGCAATGAAGATTCTGTTGATGAGTTGGAGTTATTAAAAGAAGCTATTGATAATGCTGAGTTACCAGAGCATGCTCATAAAAAAGCCACCTCTGAATTTAAAAAATTGAGTTTAATGCCCTCCCAAACTCCCGAAGCTTCTGTGATTCGAAACTACATTGATACCTTATTAAATCTCCCTTGGAACGAGAGTACAGAGGCTTCAATTGATATTACAAAAGCGGAAAATTTACTTAATAAAGATCATTATGGCTTAGAAGAAGTTAAAGAATTAATTTTAGAACATCTTGCGGTACAACAACGCACAGAAAAAACCGGCGGGCGTATTATTTGTTTAGTTGGTCCCCCAGGTGTGGGAAAAACCTCTTTGGCAGAATCCATTGCTCGTGCTACCGGTAGAAACTACGTTAGAATGGCTTTAGGTGGTGTGCGAGATGAAGCAGAAATACGTGGGCACAGGCGCACTTATATTGGCTCAATGCCTGGTAAAATACTGCAAAAAATTACCCAATCAAAAGTTAAAAACCCGCTTTTTTTACTTGATGAGATTGATAAAATGTCAATGGATTTTCGTGGTGATCCTGCTTCTGCTCTATTAGAAGTATTGGATCCCGAGCAAAATCATTCTTTTAGTGATCACTATTTAGAAATTGAATATGACCTCTCTGAGGTTTTATTTATTGCCACTTCAAATAGCTATCAAATTCCCGAAGCACTATTAGACCGAATGGATATTATCGAGCTATCAGGATACACAGATATAGAAAAACAAAAAATTGCCAAAAATTTTCTCCTCCCAAAACAAAAGAAAAAAAATGGCTTGAAAAATAATGAATTGCATTTAACTCCCAAGACAATTCCGACAATTATTCAACAATACACACGTGAAGCTGGGGTGCGTTCATTAGAAAGAAAACTTGCCAAGTTGTGCCGTAAAACCGTACATATTGCACTCACCAAAAAAGAAAAATTACCCATTAAATTGACCGATGAAAAAATTATAGATTTATTGGGAGCACCTCCTTTTCAGTACAATACTGCAATCAAGAAAAACCAAGTGGGGATTATTGTTGGTTTGGCTTGGAATCGTGTAGGAGGTGATATTCTCACCATTGAAACAGCCTCATATCCAGGCAAAGGAAAGCTCACCTATACTGGAAAGCTCGGCGAAGTAATGCAAGAATCTATGCAAACAGCCTATAGCCTTGTGCGTAGTTATCATCTGCAACTTGGCATTGATCCAGTGGTTTTTACACAAAAAGATATTCATATTCACGTACCCGAAGGAGCAACGCCTAAAGATGGACCGAGTGCTGGGCTTGCTATTACCTTAGCCTTAGCTTCAAATCTCAGCAATAATCCTATTTTAAGTGAACTCGCCGTTACTGGAGAAATTACCCTAAGAGGTGAAGTATTACCTATTGGTGGGTTAAAACAAAAACTCCTTGCGGCTAAACGTAGCAACTTAAAAACAGTTATTATTCCAGAGGAAAATCGTCGTCATCTTACCGACATCCCTGAAGATATTATCAAAGACCTAACTATCCACCCGGTCAAACAATTCTCAGATACCTTTTCGATTGCTTTTGCTAAGGCGATATCACCAGCAGTATTTGAGAAAAAAAATGTGCTAACCAGCACAAAAAAAATTAATTAAAAGCGGTTTTTTTCATACGGTATGAATATTCTCATTGCCGCTGCTGGTACAGGGGGACATATTATCCCTGCTTTAAATATTGCGCTATATCTAAAAAAAACCATATTTCAACATCAGATTAACTGGGTTGGAACGCCTAATGGAATGGAAAACACAATTGTCTCAAAACACTCCATTGCAATGCATCATATTCAGTTTTCTGGGGTGAGAAAAAAAGGTATTTTGCGTTGGTTAGCATTGCCAATAACTCTTGCTCAAGCGACTCTACAGGCTTGCCAACTTCTTAAAAAAATAAAGCCTGATGTTGTGCTTGTTATGGGTGGTTATGTTTCTGTGCCCACGGCAATTGCCGCCTTTTTTAAAAGAATTCCTCTGATTATTCACGAGCAAAACTCCATCCCTGGCTTAGCTAATAAATTCTGTAGTCTATTTGCCAATAAAGTTTGCTACGCCTTTCCTCATAGCTTTAAATATCATAATCAAAAAAAATTCATCCATACAGGTAACCCCATTAACCCTTTACTAAATTTTCCCTCGCAAGCACTAAACACAAACCCAGCGAACCCTTTTAATATACTTATTGTTGGTGGTAGCTTAGGAGCACAAAAAATAAACACTATCCTTCCTCAAGCCCTTGCTAATTTACAAACAAAACTCACACAGCCACTTTCCATTACCCATCAATGTGGCAAAAATAATCTCGAAAAAACTCAACAACACTACCAACAACACAACACTAAAGCAAATGTTATTGAATTTAGTGATGAACTGCCCACACTTTACCAACAAGCCAACCTAATTATTGCTCGTGCTGGAGCAATGAGCGTTGCTGAAATTGCCTCTATAAAATGTCCTGCTTTATTTATTCCTTATCCTTATGCGGTGAACGATCATCAATATTACAATGCATTACATTTAACTAAGGATCAACAATATGAGGAATATTATGCGATTATTCGTGATCAAAGCCTGACAATAGAAAATTGCACTGAAAAACTTTATCAGCTTTATCAAACCATACAAAAAAAATCTCAAAAACCCTTGTCCGCTATCGATAATAAATCTGCACTGCATTGCCATTTATCTGCGACTGAGACTATTGTTGATATTATTCAGCAGAATATGAAATCTTGAATAACGTCATACATATTGAGACCTTTGCACAAGAAAAAAATCATATACAATATCATATATAGAGCCCTTTGTATAAAAAATGACGAGCAAAGAATCACTTGGGTTTTTATCCAAAGACTATTGCATTAGGTTATGGGAGGACAAGCAGGCAGAAAAAAATTTCATAATCAAGGCGTCAATTGCAGTCAATACGTCCGTCTTAACAAAATTGACAACACCGATTATGGGATTTTTTTCAAGTGCGACTCTTTCCATAGCCTAATGCAATAGTCTTCCATTTTTAACGAATTAAATTATTGAATTTTATGAGTAAGGATTATGATGCTTCGGCAATAGAGGTATTAACTGGATTAGATCCTGTGCGTAAACGCCCAGGAATGTACACCAATACATTAAATCCCAATCATATCGCTCAGGAAGTGGTGGATAATAGCGTGGATGAGGCATTGGCTGGGTTTGCAGATTTTATTAAGGTGATTTTATTTTTAGATGGTTCGATGCGGGTTGAAGATAATGGCAGGGGGATGCCAGTGGATGAGCATCCTGAGCAGAAGAAGAGTGGGGTTGAAGTTATTTTGACGACTCTTCATGCAGGTGGTAAATTTTCGGATTCAAATTATCAGTTTTCCGGTGGTTTGCATGGAGTGGGAGTTTCTGTGGTGAATGCTTTAAGCTCTAATTTGAGAGTGCAGATTAAGCGGGGTGGGGAGTTGCATTCGATGGATTTTATCAATGGGGCTCCTTTGGATGCCTTGCGTGTTATTGATAAAGTGGGGCAGAAAAATACCGGAACGATGGTGCATTTTTATCCCGATGAAAAATTTTTTGAGACGGCAAAGTTTGATATTAAAGGGCTTAAGAAATTTCTGCGTGCTAAGGCGGTTTTATGTGCTGGATTGAAAATAGAATTAGAGATTGAGACCAGTGCTGACATGGAGACTGAGAAAGTCACGTGGCAGTATGCAGGTGGCTTGGCTGAGTATTTGCAGATGAGTTTGAATGATGAGGTTTGTGTGCCGCAACAAGTGATTGTGATGAATAGCCAAGAGGATGAGGGAGAGGTTGATTTGGCGTTGTGTTGGTTGTTGGAGTTTGGTGAGTCGATTACGGAGAGTTATGTCAATGCGATTCCGACTCTACAAGGAGGAACTCATGTGAATGGTTTGCGTACAGGTTTGACAGAGGCAGTTCGTGAGTTTTTGGATATTCATAATTTATTGCCACGTGGAGTGAAAATTACGGGTGATGATGTGTGTAAAAATTTGACCTATGTGTTGTCAATTAAAATGAAGGATCCGCAGTTTTTGGGGCAAACTAAGGAGCGACTTTCTTCACGTGAGGCTGCTGGTCGTGTTTCTCAAACGGTGAAGGATAATTTTTCTTTGTGGCTGAATCAGCATATGGATGTGTCGCGTAAGATTTGCGAGGCGATTATCGATAATGCAAGAACAAGGCAACAAAGCAGTAAAAAAGCGGTGCGTAAAAAAATTGCCAGTGGTCCTGCTTTGCCAGGTAAATTAACGGATTGCATTTCACAGGATATTGAGCAGACGGAATTATTTTTGGTTGAGGGAGATTCTGCTGGTGGTTCTGCCAGACAGGCAAGAGATAAGAGTTTCCAAGCGGTTATGCCACTTCGAGGAAAAATTTTGAATACTTGGGAAGTCTCTCACCAACAAGTACTTGCTTCGGAAGAGATACATGATATTTCAGTAGCACTTGGGATTGATCCAAATTCTTATAGTGTGGAGAATTTGCGGTATGGAAAGATTTGCATTCTTGCCGATGCTGATTCAGATGGTTTGCATATTGCTACATTGTTATGTGCGTTGTTTTTACGTCATTTTCGTGTATTGGTCGAAAAAGGGCATATTTATATTGCGATGCCTCCACTATATCGTATTGATATGGGGAAGGAGACGCGGTATGCGATTGATGCTGAGGAACGTGATCATATTATTAATAACTATAAAGGTAATGCTAAGGTACAGATTACACGATTTAAAGGGTTAGGGGAGATGAATCCGATACAGCTTAGAGAATCAACCTTGCATCCCGATACCAGACGTTTATTACAACTAACAGTGGATGCTGAAAGTAATTCAATGGATATGATGGATCAATTGTTGGGTAAAAAACGCATTGTGGATCGCAAGGCTTGGTTAGAGAAGAAGGGAGATTTGGCGGATGTTGGGTAGGTTGAGCCCTTTGCACAAAAGATATGACAAGTAAAAAAGCAAAAAACCGCTCTGATTTTCGTTGTGAAATTTGCAAAGACGGACGTATTAGCTTCATTTCACGCCTCAATCAGAACGATTTTTTATCTTTTTTCTTTTGCCATACTTTTATGCAAAGGTCTCAGGTTAAAAATTTTAATATATGACAGGTATTAAGAATGCTTAATGGTTTAGTTAGATTGTTGGGTATGACCCAGCAAATTAAAAACATTTTGCTGGCGATTTTATTTGCCTCAATTGGTAATAATGTTCTTTTTGTTATTTTGCCCATTAACCTTGAGGTAAATGGCGTTTCTACGGCTTTGATTGGTTGGGTGATGGCAGGTTATTCTCTGGGAATTTTCCTTGGCAGTCAGTATGGACATATTATGCTTTCTCAGGTGGGGCACATTCGTAGTTATGCCGCCGTGGGTGCAGTAATGAGCACGACTGTTGGTTTGCATGTTTTTGTTGAGTCTGAGTGGGCAATGTTGTTTATGCGTATTGTGGTTGGTATGACCATGGCAATTATTTATTTGACTTTAGAAAGTTGGTTAAATGCGACCAGTGAAAGCCATTCAAGAGGCACGATTTATTCTTTGTATCAATTTTCGTATAGCGTTGGTTTATTGGTTGCACCTTTTGTAGCAACAATCTTTGAACCAGGTGATTTTCGAGCTTTTAGTTTGGTAACGTTGTTTATTTCTTTATCGCTTGTGCCGTTGGTGATGACACATTTTAAAACGCCTCAACTTACTGGAAATCAAGCAAAATTACCTATTATTGAAATGCTCAGAGATACGCCGAGTGCTGCTGTAATGTCTGTGTTGGCTGGGCTGTGTATTTCAGCGTTAATTTCGCTGTTAGCACTGTTTGGCAGTTGGTTGGAGTTAGATAAACTTCAGCTTGCTATTTTGATTTCTTGTGCGGTTGGAAGTTCAATTTTCTTTCAGGTCCCTATTGGTTGGTTATCGGATAAGTTTGATGCACGGTCTTTATTATTGATATTATGTGTCGTTTCTTTAGTTAGCTCTTTAATAATATTATGGGCTATTTATGATAATTTACCTTGGTGGACTATTGCGGTTGCTGTTGCTGTATTAGGTGGTTGTTTTTTTTGTATATACCCCTTATGTGTTAAATTTGTGTTTGACCAAATGGATACGGAAAAAACACTATCAGCAATGAGCACTTTGCTAATTATTTTTAGCTTTGGATCGGTATTGGGACCTATTATTGGCTCGTTATTTATGGAGTTAATTGCCCCTTGGGGTTTGTTTTTGTTTTTTGTAGTGATAATGATTGGGGCTATCTTCTTTATGATACATCGAGTGCTGCGTAGTAGTTCATTGGAATATGATGAAGAGAGAGTACCTTATGTGATTACTATTAAAATGTTGCGTCCAATGAGTGTCAATTTAGATCCAAGAACGGATTATCTAATGACTAAAATGGACAATACAACGGTAAAAACTTTAGCAAATACCATTGCCATATCACCCTCAAAAACACAGAGTTTAATAGAAAGTTATCTGATCTATCTTGAAGGTTTTACCCCTGAGGAATTGTTGGAGGCGTTGATATTACTTAAGCCACGGCTTTCTAAGCCAATTATTCGGGCAATGCTTTTGATAAACCCAGGTAAAGAGTTGGATTTTACCAATGCACTGAGGGATTTAATTAGTTTGAATAAATCAAATATAAACCGTCTTTTATTGACAGGGCTTACGCACAAAGCTGAAGAGTCATTAAAGCAAGAGATAGAGGAATTATTTACGCAGTTTACCACTCCAGCTCCAATTACTGAGGATTCAACCGTATCAATTTAGATGATACTACCGAACGGAGTAAACTCAAAGGTCTCGTCTTGTAAGAAAAACCTTTTAAGCCTCTTTACTTCGTTCAGCAATTGATTTTAAGTAACTTTTAGTTACGTCTCCAGTAGTGTATTTGCCATCAAAACAAGAAGTGTCAAAATCAGTAACAGAGGGATTTTCTCCTGAAGATTTTACAGCCTGAATTAAATCTGGAAGGTCTTGGTAGATTATTTTATCCGCTCCGATTCCTTGGGCGATTTTTTCAGGAGTTTGCAGTTGATGAGCAATAAGCTCTTCTTGATTTGGCATATCAATGCCATAAACATAGGGGAATAGCACAGGTGGTGAGGCACAGGCAATATAAACCTTATTTGCGCCGGCATTTCGAGCTAAGGATACAATTTCTTTGGAGGTTGTTCCACGTACGATTGAGTCATCGACCAGCATCACATTTTTTCCCTTAAACTCAGAGATGACTGGATTGAGTTTGTGCTTCACTGACTTTTTCCGTGTGGTTTGTCCAGGCATAATAAAGGTTCTGCCGATATAGCGGTTTTTTATTAGACCTTCAGAAAAATCAATATCTAACACTTTTGCCATTTCTAAGGCACTGGTTCGGCTGGTATCAGGAATTGGCATAATCACATCAATCTCATTGAGTGACATTTCTCGTTTGATTTTTTTTGCTAAAAAAGTTCCCATATTTTTGCGTGCTTGATGGACTGAAAGCCCATCCACAATGGAATCTGGACGAGAAAAATAAACATATTCAAAAATACAGGGGCGGTAACATTTGATTTCGGTGCAAATTTTTGAGTGTAACTGACCTTGTAAATCAATATAAACCGCTTCTCCTGGCAATACATCACGCTCAATTTCAAAATCTTGAGTGGTGAGGGCAATGCTTTCTGAGGCGACTGCCCATTCGGTTTCCCCTTTGTATTGACGTTTACCAAGTACAAGCGGACGTAAACCATAGGGGTCACGAAAAGCAATAATCCCATATCCAACGATTAGCCCTACGGTAGCATAAGCACCCTTAGTGCGTTTATTAACGCCTTCAATTGCTTTAAATAAGGCATCTGGTTTGAGGCTTAGATCTCCATGAGTATAGAGCTCATCAGCGAATACGTTGAGAAGAACTTCCGAGTCCGAACGGGTATTAATATGTCTTTTATCTTTGGCAGCAAGTTCAGTTGCAAGTTGAACGGAATTGATGAGATTACCATTATGGGATAGGGCAATGCCGTATGGTGAATTGACATAGAGTGGTTGAGCCTCTGCTTTGGTGTAGCACCCGGCAGTGGGATAGCGTACGTGTCCAATGCCAATGTTTCCACTAAGATAATTCATATGTCGGGTGCGATACACCTCACGCACATACCCATTTCCCTTGCGAATTTTTAGTTCACTTTTATCTAAGGTAGCAATGCCAGTGGCATCTTGTCCACGATGTTGGAGGAGGGTTAATCCATCAAAAATAAGTTGATTAACTGGTCTGATTTTTGAAAGTACGCCAACAACGCCACACATAAGTTTTACTCCTTTTTTTTGTATATATTACAGCTAAAATCAAATTGATGTTTTTCGTCAACGGGATGTTTTTCGGTAAACGTTAAGTTCCAATTGGTTAAATCAACTTTGGGAAAAAATGTGTCGGCTTCAGGGGTGGCATTAACATACGTGAGGTAGAGGGTAGAGCAGTGTGGGAGAAAATGCTGGTACAATGATGCTCCGCCGATAATCATATTCTCGCCTTTTTTATCCCAAGGAATTTCATTGATAGATTGGCAGTAGGTTGTATTGTCGTATTGTTCAGCAGATAGAGAGCGGGAAAGGATAATGTTATGTCTATTGGGGAGCGGTTTGATTGGAAGCGATAGCCAAGTGTTTTTCCCCATAATAATGGTTTTATTTTGTGTATGCTTTTTAAAAAAAGCAAAATCTTTAGGTAGATGCCAAAGTAACTGATTATTTTTTCCAATAGCGCGGTTATTGGCTAAGGCAACAATAAGAGAAATAGTCGGTGTTGTTGGCATTAGCAAATGATGATCCGTTTTTCTTAAACCGCAACAGAGGCTGGAATATGGGGTTGAGGGTGATAGTCAATGAGTTTTATATCCTCGTAAGTAAAGGAAAATAAATCATCAATATTTGGATTAAGTTTTAGCGTGGGCAGGGTGGTTGGAGTGCGAGATAATTGGGTTTTGGCTTGTTCAATATGATTTTTATATAGATGTACATCACCTCCTGTCCAGATAAATTCAGCTGGGGTTAAACCACATACTTGGGCTATCATACACGTTAGCAGGGAATAGCTTGCGATATTAAAAGGAACGCCGAGAAAAATATCAGCGGATCGTTGGTATAGTTGGCAACTAAGTTTGTTATTTTCGACATAAAATTGGAATAGTAAATGGCAAGGGGGGAGTGCCATTTGATTAAGTTGTGAAGGATTCCAAGCGGAAACAATAAGACGACGTGAATCAGGGTTGTTTTTTATCTCATCAATAAGTTGTTGAATTTGATCTACTGGAGAATTATCGCCAGTATCCCAACTGCGCCACTGTTTGCCATAAATAGGTCCTAAATCACCATTTTGATCAGCCCATTCATTCCAAATAGAAACACCATTTTCTTGAAGGTAGCGAATATTACTATCTCCTTTGAGCATCCATAGTAATTCGTAGATGACGGATTTAAGGTGAATTTTTTTTGTGGTAAGGCAGGGAAATGATTGTGATAAATCAAACCTTTTTTGTACGCCAAAGAGGCTTAGCGTGCCGGTATTTGTTCGGTCTTCTTTGCTTTGACCTTTTTCTAATACAGTTTGTAAGAGGTCTAAATATTGTTGCATTGAAAAATTATTGAGCTAATTTTTTCTTATTTTTTTGAGATAGGGTAATCATAATAAGCCCGATAGCAACCATAGGGAAACTTAGAATATGTCCCATAGTCAGCCAATCACCCAAGAGATATCCAATATGTGCATCGGGTAGCCTAAATAGTTCGACAAAACTACGAAATAGACCGTATAGTAATAGGAATAAACCGGAAATAAACATTGGTGGGGTGGGTTTTTTCCCAACTATCCATAAAATAACCCCGATAAATAAACCTTCTAATAGGCTTTCTAAGAGTTGGGTGGGGTAGCGTTTGACACTACCAAGAACAGGGTCTACCATAGTCATTCCAAATGGAGAGTCTGTAACTTTGCCCCATAATTCAGAATTAATAAAATTTCCAATGCGACCAAATCCAAGCCCAGGTGCGACACAAGGAGCAACAAAATCACTGATGGTAAAAATAGAGACTTTATACTTTCTGGCAAATAACCCCATTGCCACAATCACTCCAACTAATCCACCATGGAAAGCCATCCCACCTTGCCATATTTGAAATATAGCGAGGGGATTTTGAGCATAATAATCTAAATTATAGAAAAGGACATACCCTAATCTTCCACCAAGAATAACCCCAAGTGCAATATAAAAAACAATATCATCAACCATTAAGGTAGTCCATTGGCTATGTTTTCGCTTGCATTGTTGGCGACCCATCAACCAACCACCAGCGAATCCAAATAGATACATTAGACCATACCAGCCAATATCAACTGGTCCTATACTAAGAGCAATGGGGTCAAAGGAGGGGTATATCATAAATCATTTGTCTATTTGAATTTCCTTTTCCCCTTTTAGTCATTAGAGTAATGCTTTGCGAGAGAGGCGTATTTTTCCTTGACGGTCAATACTGATGACTTTAACTTTTATGGTATCGCCTTCTTTGATAAAGTCTTCCACATTTTGTACTCTTGAATTATCAATTTCTGAAATATGAAGTAAGCCATCTTTGCCAGGAGTTAAGGAAACAAAAGCACCAAAATCGACAATTTTTATGACTTTACCTTCATAAATTTCATCTGCTTCAATATCTTTGGTAAGGCTTTCAATAATAGCAATGGCTTTATCAGCGGCTTCTTGGTTATTCGTTGAAACAGTAATTACACCATCGTCATTAATATCAACGACTGCCCCTGTTTCTTCCTGAATAGAGCGGATAGTAGAACCACCTTTACCGATAACATCGCCAATTTTATCAGTTGCCACTGTGATGCTTGTCATACGCGGTGCATAAGGAGATAAGTCTGACTTGGGTGCTGAAAGAGCTTTTGCCATTTCGCCCAGTATGTGTTTTCGTCCATCGCTGGCTTGTTTTAAGGCTTGTTGCATAATTTCTTCTGTGATACCTTGGATTTTAATGTCCATTTGCAGTGCAGTAATGCCTTGCTCTGTTCCGGCAACTTTAAAATCCATATCGCCAAGATGATCTTCATCGCCAAGAATATCAGAGAGGACAACGTATTTATCACCTTCTTTAATCAATCCCATCGCAATACCTGAAACAGGATTAGAGAGTGGAATACCTGCATCCATCATAGCAAGTGATGAACCACAGACTGAAGCCATTGAACTTGAACCGTTGGATTCTGTGATTTCAGAGACAACACGAATCACATAAGGAAATTCTTCCGCTGAAGGGGTTACCGCTTGAATGCCACGTTTGGCTAATTTTCCATGTCCAATTTCGCGCCTGCCAGGTCCCATAACACGACCACATTCACCAACTGAGTAGGGAGGGAAATTATAGTGGAATAAAAACTTCTCATCAAATTTTCCTTCTAAATCATCCATCAATTGGGCATCACGATCTGTGCCAAGCGTGACTGCGACAAAGGCTTGAGTTTCGCCACGAGTAAACAGTGCTGAACCATGAATTTTAGGATATAAACCAACTTCGCATTCAATCGGACGTACAGTTGTAGTATCACGTCCATCAATGCGCGCCTCTCCTGCAATGATTTTATCTCTAACAACGCTTTTTTCTAATGCGCCAAACTCGCTTTCTATATCACTACTTTTAATTTCTTCGGTAGCCTCAGCTTGTATTTTATCAAAAATTTTGTGGCGAAGAGAGCGTAGAGCTTGTTGTCGTTCTTGTTTGTTCGTGATTTGATAGGCTTCCGAAATACCTTGCAATGCTTTATCGCTCACCAGTTGTTTGAGGTTTTCATTAGTGCTGGCTGGCGTCCAGTCCCATTGTGGTTTTCCAGCCTCCGCAACTAATTCGTTGATATTGTCAATAACGACTTGCATTTGTTTGTGACCAAACATAACAGCATCAAGCATTGTATCTTCTGGTAATTGATTCGCCTCAGATTCAACCATCAGTACAGCATCTTTTGTACCAGCGACTGAGAGCTCTAAATCGGAATTTTTAAATTCTTCGGTAGAAGGGTTAAGGATAAATTCTCCGTTAATATAGCCAACTTTAGCCGCACCAATTGGCCCTTGAAAAGGTGCTCCTGTGAGTGCCAAAGCAGCCGAGGCACCTATCATTGCTGGAACTTCGGTCTGAACATTTTCATCTAAGGAAATCACCTGCGCCATCACCAACACCTCATTAAGAAATCCTTTTGGGAAAAGTGGGCGTATTGGGCGGTCAATCAATCTCGAGAGCAAGGTTTCTTTTTCTGAGGGGCGAGCTTCTCTTCTGAAAAAACTGCCAGGGATTTTACCTGCGGCATAGGTTTTTTCTTGGTAGTGTACAGTGAGGGGAAAGAAACTTTGATCGGGCTTCGCTTCTTTTGCAACAACAGCGGTTACCAATACAACAGTATCGCCAATAGTAACTTCAACAGAACCGGTTGCTTGACGTGCTATTTTCCCAGTTGAAAGAGTAACCTGATGTTTGCCATAAGCAAAGCTTTTTTCTTTAATATTGAACATAAATGATTAGATGATTAAACGATGATAAATACCTTTTGAAATTTTTTAAAGGGCTGAAAAAGAGAGACATAAGTGTTTGTACATCTCTCTTTGAAAAGAGTGTGAACTTTATGAGCGGGATACACTGATGGCTTTAGAATGTAAGAGGAGTTTATCGCTTATTTTCTTAATTCTAAACGGCTAATAAGTTGAATATATTTAGAAGGGTCTTTTTTCTGCAAGTACTTCAGTAATTTTCTACGACGGCTGACTTGTCGTAACAGACCTTGTCTTGAATGATGATCTTTCTTATGAATTTCAAAATGCTTAGTAAGATGTTTAATGCTGGCACTTAATAAAGCAACTTGTACTTCAGGAGAACCCGTATCCCCTTCATGGGTAGCGTATTCTGCTGTAATGGAAGCCTTTTGTTCGACAGATAACGACATATTTATATGTATGATAACGACCTAAAAAATAGCATTATGCACCGTGGTCGATTACAGAAACATAATTTTAGAATATTTTTTCTAACGCAATAAGAATGAAATTATACTCCAAAACCGCCTAAAAAGCACCAATATAAAAAATCTGAGAGAGATATTTTTAAATGATTTTTCGGGTGCTATCTTGGTATAACCAATCTATCCCCTGGGCGGATAATCCCGTTTTTGCGAATCTTGTTGGCACTGATAAGGGCTTTGATTTTTACTCCGTAGAAGATGGCAAGATCGTATAAAGTATCTCCGCGTTTTACGCGATGAGAGCCCCAAGTGATTTTATTTGCATTCAGGAGTTTTTTAATTTTTTTATTGAAATGTTGATGCTGGCTTTGTGGAAGTAGTATGGAGTACTTAGCTTTGGGTTTTGGTGCCCATCGGCGAAACCCTGGGTTGAGTTTTTTAAATTTTTTGAGGGATATTCCAGAGGCTTTTGCCAAGATTGAAAGCGGTACGGCATCTGACATTTTAACTGTTATCAGCGGTTTTTTCTCGTATATTGGTTTTATGTTTAAATCATAACTTTTGGTATTAGCAATAAGGTGGCTATAGGCGAGTAATTTAGGGATATAATGGCGTGTTTCTTTAGGTAACTCAAGTGTCCAATAGTCTATAGGTATATTTTTTCTTTGGGCTTTTTTCATGGCTTGATTAAGATTCCCACTTCCATAGTTATACGCAGAAAGAACGAGAAACCAATCCTTGTATTTAAAGTGTAAATCTTGTAAGAAGTTTAATGCGGCACGAGTAGAGGTATAAATATCAAGACGCTCATCGTACCACCAATTTTGTTTTAGTCCGTAATATTTCCCTGTGCTTCTTGTGAATTGCCACAGACCAGCAGCGTTTTTATGTGAAACCGCCTTGGCAAAAAAACCACTCTCAACAAAAGGCAATAACGCCAGCTCCATTGGCATATTGCGTTTTTTAATTTCCTCATAGATAAAAGGCAAATAAGGGACGGCATTACTTGCCATAACTTTCAAAAGTTTCGGTCTATCGGCATACTTTCTAATAAAATGATTAACTAAGGGTTTATGGGAATTTTCTTTATAGAGTGTCAGTTCAGTTGCAATTTTTTCCCATAAGTTTGCCTTTTCGTCGGTTGAAACTTTATTATTTTTTCGGGAGGTGTCTTTTGGTTTAGAAAATTTTAGGAAATGAACATCAACTCGCTCATCAAATAAAGTTACTGGAGGAAGGTTTGCTTTGACTTTTTGAGAGGTGAATTTATTTTCTTTGAGTGTTTTTTCTTGAAGCAAACTTTCTGTAGAGATGGAGTTTATTGTTTGTTTGTTTAATTTGGTTTGTTGGGAAGTTTTTATTGTTGAACTATTTGAGCATGCAGTTAAAACAGCAAAGATAGATAACAACACAAATGCTGATAGAGTTTGCGTGGAAAAAATAACAAGCGTTCTACGAAGCATTCTTATCTCCATCCCCTAATAACAGTAAAAACTTCTAAAGTTGAGTTTAGTGCTTTGCCAGCGTACTGTTCGCAACTCATTTTCACTTCCTCAATATGGCAACGCCAAAAGGGGTTTGTTTGACATTCTAATTCCACCGTACTATAGCCATTAAAATCTTTATTTTGACGAATTTTTTTGCAGTGTTGAATGCGTTGTTTGATTGCATTATTTTGTTTTTCAATAGTACATGCAAAGGTGAGATTTTCAAGCGTGTAATCGTGTCCATAATAAAGACTCGTTTGTGGAGGTAAGTTTATTATCTTTTGTATAGAGCTCCAAAAAATATCAGCTGTTCCTTCAAATAAAGCTCCAGCCCCAGCCCCAAATACGGTATCACCGACAAAGCAAATATTATGCTCTTCGCAATAAAAGCTGATATGATCCATCGTGTGCCCGGGAACCTCAATCACCTTAAAAGTAGCGTTGATATTTTCGAGGAAAATCGTATCGTCTTCTGTTAGAGGGTGAGTGATAAGTTTAAAAGGGGAATTTTCGGGACCATAGACGGGTATTGAGGAATCAATCTCCAGCAAAGCCTCTACTCCATCCGTGTGGTCAAAATGATGGTGCGTGATTAGAATATTTTTGACGGTGAGTGCGTTAGCTTCGAGATATTCAAGAACAGGTTTAGTATAACCAGGATCAATAATCGTTACAGAATGATCATTGATTGAGTTAATAACCCACATTAGGTTATTCATTCCAGTGTCAAACCCAGCAGGGATAGAACTGATTTTCATTTTTTTATTATGAGAAAATTGAAGAGAAATAACGCAAAGTACACCTTTTAACAGTTATTACCGTTTTTTGATACCTAAAAAAAGAATGATATTGTAATTTATAGGACATCAAAACAATTACTTGTATAATAACTTGAAGTAAGTGTCGAACACAAAACACCTTACTAAACCCAAAGAATAACCATTAATTATACCATGTATATTATTAAATAAATTATTGATTAAATGAGTTTATATTACTTACAACATTTACAAAAAATAACCACTGTCGTTGCAGATACGGGCGATATTGGTGCCATCGAGGAATTTAAGCCCAGAGAGGCAACAACCAATCCATCCTTAGTTTTATCAGTGGCACAACAGCCTCAGTATGAAAAACTAATTCATCAATTGGTTAGCCTCTACCCTCAAGATATGACATTATGTATGCAAACCCTATTGGTGAGTTTGGGTGAGAAAATTTTATCGTATATTCCAGGGCGTGTATCAATAGAGGTAGATGCAAGGCTATCGTTTGACACTGTGGCGACAGTAGTCTATGCACAAAAATTGATTGAATTATTTGCTCAAAAAGGTATTGATCGCTCTCGTTTGCTAATTAAAATTGCCGCAACGTGGGAAGGTATTCAAGCCGCCAAACAGCTTGAGGCAGAAGGTATTCACTGTAATCTCACATTGATATTTAGCTTTGCTCAAGCCGTTGCTTGTGCTGAAACAGGCGTAACCTTAATTTCTCCGTTTGTCGGCAGAATATACGATTGGTATTGCGAGAATGAAAACTTTAATTCACAAGACCCAGCAAAAGACCCTGGGGTGATTTTTGTGACAAAAGTATATAACTACTTCAAAAAATTTGATTATTCGACAGAAATTATGGGAGCCAGCTTCCGTAATACAGGACAAATTATGCAATTAACCGGATGTGATTTACTCACTATTTCGCCAACTCTTTTAGGAGAATTAAGCAAGCAAGAAATGCCGCAAGAGGAAGTTGCCTATAAACTGTCTGTAGAGCAAGCCAAACAACTTCCGATAGAAAAAATCACCTGTGGTGAGAAAGAATTTGAGCAACTTCACAACGCTGATCAAATGGCAAAAGAAAAATTAGCTGAGGGAATTGATAAATTTTGTGCTGATATTGTGAAATTAGAAGAATATATAGAGACCGTTGCACAATAGAAAAGAACAACTAAAAATGAGAAAAACAGCCCTAATCTGTGTTGTAAAATTCGCTAAGACAGACGTATTAGCTTCATTTCACGCCTTGATTAGAGCTGCTTTTTTTCATTTTTCTTTTGCCCCTTTCCATTCTGCAATGGTCTTCAAGTTAAGATAGGTAGTCTTGTGATAACGGCTCAAAAGAAACAACTAAGGCAACACTTTCGTCTCAAGCGAAAAAAAATTTCCAAAGCAAAGCAAACCGTTGAGGCAATTAAACTCTATCGTTTTTTAAATCAAAGGTGGCTAAAAGGGATTAAAAATCAGCGTATCGCAATGTACGTTGCGACCCAATCAGAGTTAGATTTATCTCGTGTAGCACGATTTTTAAAGGCAAACAATAATACTATTTTTTTACCTATTGTTGAGCAACTTGATGCCCCTCTAATCTTCTGCCAAGCCCCTGTATTAAATTGGGCATTACTACCCAAAAAAGCATTTAATATCCCAGAACCAAAAGGATGTAGAAAATATTTTGTCGCACAAATGGATATTGTTTTTGTGCCGCTATTAGCATTCGATAAATCAGTAAACCGCCTCGGAATGGGTGGCGGATTTTACGATAGAACCTTAGCTCAAACCACTTACAAAAACGCCAATCAATCTCCCTTTTTAATTGGAGTGGGCTATGATTTTCAGCAACACTCAAATTATCTACCCACGGAAAAAACAGACTTTCGCCTCGATGCCGTTGTTACTCCATCGAAATTGTTGGTGGATTCTTAGCAGGCACTAAAGTTTTTATGCTAAAAACCTTGAATCGGAAAATCCATTAAATCACTCTTGCTGATTACTTGAGCACAAGAGCCATGTCCATTTGCTTTGAGCCATTCTTGACCTAATCTTGAAGAGAGTGATTTCCAAATAATATTTAAATGTTTTTGAGGAACTCGAATACGGTAAATACAATCTGTAATAGGAACTGACCCATTGCAAACCAATGTCATACGCCCTAAGCAACGTTTACCTACTCGTGCCATTAAAATATCTCCCTTTTTCGCTTTTCTGACATTTGATGCTTTGGAGATTGAGAAACTTATTTTTTTAGGCGATGTTGGTAAATGTTGTGTATGAAAATAAGGTGTGTTTTGTTGTTCAAAAAAATATTTTGTTTGACTGCCACGCAATACTTCAACATTTAAGTCTGATAATTTTATGGTGTTTTTTTTTATCTGCTGTTGTAGTTGCCATTTCCAATAGGAATAATCCATTCGTTTTTCTAATTGAACATCATTAATCGTTAGTTTTTTGCTGAGTTTCCCCTCATTATTTACTTGCCTTAATTCAATCTTATTTGATTGCAAGACGCTTTTTTGCAAAATAATCATATGAGTTCTAACTTCAATTCTCGAAAAGGCTTTATCTGGCAGTTGAATTATTTCTTTAATGTTGTGTGTCTCCAACAAGCTTTTGCGTAGTATTTGAAAGCGTTTTCCTGTTAAAATTCCATCAGGTAGGATAATGCCTAATAAGCCACCTGGCTTTAATAAACGTAAATTATGTAATAGAAAAATAATATCTGTGGTTACAACAGGCATATTATAACAAGCCTCAAATTTATTAATTTTGCATAAGTTACGGAATAGTTGATTGTTTTGAAAGCTCTGAAAAGGAGGGTTGCAAACAGCAATATCACAACAATCAATAAGTTTTTGATGTTCTAAAAAATCGACTGATTTATCGGTCAATAAATCCGCAGAAAAAAAAGCCACTCTGTTGGCATCAGAATGATTGTTTTTGTCTAAATCCACATCAATCCCTGAAAATTTAATCTGTTCCCACTTTTTTAGTGCGGCATCAAGTAGTACGCCCTTTCCTGCGCCTAAATCAATGCCAGATAGCAATTTTGTATGTTCAACATAGCGTCCCATTTGCTTGACTAATAAATCAGCGTGGATATGGTGTGTGTAATGTTGTGCTAAGTTATTTAACATTCTAATAAATAATGTTTTTTGATTCCTGTTGTGCTACCTGGTGTTGGCTGTGGGAAATCATATAAAATACGTATATTTTTTTGTTCATTTTTGGGCAATGAAAAATAAAATTCTGTAATACCAAGTAGCATTAATTTAGGTCCTAAAGGGACTATATCCATCCTCTTTTTTTCGGTATAAATTTTTTGTAATTGTTGGTACACGCCTGAAGGGTTAAGACCGTCAATTGATAGTCGTTGTTTTTCAGGAATACTATCTATCCAAGAGTTAGCATTTAGTGCCATTCTCTCCCCATCTTTAATGTAGGCTGGGCTACTATAAATAGCAAATATATCTTCAAATTGCCACTGAGGATACTGTGTCAAAAAGCGTTCAGCTCTGCCAGAATCGAAACCTAAAATAATAATATGAGGAATAGGGGAGGTGCTATTTACGGTTAAACTTGTGTAACCCGGAGGTTGTGCAATTGTGTTTAATTGAAGTTTGAATTTTTTTCGTTCCTTATATTTTGCAGGCGAGGTGTATAAGGCAAATAATCGATATTTTTCTTGTTGGCAAATATGTTGGATATGTAAAATAGCATCTAATTCTAAGCTAGTAATATCCATAAGAATATGAATATTTGTTGATTTTTGAGAACAGTTTTCGATTAATGTAGTTAATTTTAAATTAAGCAGTTGAGCAGAGCATTTTTCTTCGTATTTATTCGGACAATCTATCGACTTAAGTATAAACTGCCCATTACCGCCTTGATTTTTTTCTCGGCTAAGTTGTATATACTGAAAAGGCTGCATATGTTGTTTCAATTGTTTAATTGTATGCGTACACCTATATTCATTATTATCACCAGTCAATAAAATATCCCACGGATGCAAGTTTGCTAATTTTCTATGTTTTTCTGCTGTGGGGCTATACTCAGTAATAGTCTGCATTTTACAGTAAAGTAGGTTGTTGATCAACTGATGGAATATTTGAAGAGTCGTGTTTTTTTACTATATTTTTATGTATAGTTTTCCACTCATTATCCTGCCCAAAACAAAGTATTTCAATTTGTTTAGACGTTAGAATTAATTTTTTCTTACGCCGCCAAGAAATATCAAAATCAGGAGCATATACAGGATTAAAGCGATAAGCATCGGGTACATAATCACTACTATTTTTTTGTTTGTTACTGGGCATCCATTGTAGTATATTTTCTTGTCGGCATAGGCGTAAATACTTATCTATTTTTTCATCCACATCCCCTTGAATTGAAAAATGGTTAATCTCTGGCTCACTTTGTTTAGGACTCTTATGGAGTGCCCTAAATAGAGTCCCTAAGCGAGCTACAAAGCGGTCTAATCGATTGTCAGTAAATTTAAAGCGATCGAGTAGTTTGACTTGTGTTTGTGATTGTTCGTGTATGACTTTATTTTGCTGTTTGACTGAAAAAAATAAGGTACCTGTATCTTTATTTTCAATCCACTCTTGAAACAGCTGCCCTAATATGAGTACCACGACACGAATATTATTGCCGGAAACTCCTACCAAATCATTGATACCTGCATATATTTTATTTTTGTTGTACAATCGGCATAACCAAAATAATGCTCCTGTGGAATAATTATGATACCAGTCTTTAGCCTTTGAACTATTTTTGCTAAACTCATTAAGCACTTGTTCAATTTCCTTTCCTTGATTGAGAAGGATTACTGCTACTGCCTGACGCAATATGTTTTGCTCTTGGTCAAGCCATTGTAAAAAAGGATGTTCTGAGGGAAGTTTTAGCTCTTTTTTAACATAAGAGACTAAGGGGGGGGGGTGTGTTGTTTGCCTTCTTGTTTCAAACATTTCTTGTGCTTCTTCTTGTGGTGTCAGAGCATTTAAAAAAGTTTTGGCTTCTCCAAAATGTGAGAAACTCGGCGATTGTTGTAGGCTGTGGTGTATAAATGTATTTACTTGATCATGAAATTCTTGAAAGTTCATCGCCTCATCTAAAAAATAAGCCTTATAGTCGTGAGTAACTTCTAATAATTGACCTGTTGCATCGGTTTTTGATGTTTTAATTCCCTCATTGCGTGCTAATAATTTATAAGTGACTAAGTTACTACGCTTAATATGCTTAACTCGAGTGTTTAGAGTGCGTTGTTGGTAGCTGGCGTAGTTTTCAACTTCATCTAAAATTACCACAAAATAAGATTGAATTTCCGGTTTAAATTGCTCAGTTAATAGCTTAAGTAGAGTGTTGCTTAAAAACATATAGGGCTTATTGCTATCATTTGGATTATTTATATAGCCGCGAATGTCAGACAAATATTCGTCTAAATAGTTACTGAATTGTTCAAGATTATTTAATGGCTCGCCCTCTTTTCTCCCCATTTCTCTGCTAAGGATTTTAAAGAGTTTAGTGGTAGAATTCACCCAGGCTTGTATGCCCTCAATTTTATCCATTGCTTCCAACATTTTTCGCAACACCATTAAATCTAAAAAGGCACTAAATAGCTGGTTATAGATAACTTGCTTATATGCATCTGGGGTATTAAATGCAGCTAAAAGATCGCTATCTTGTCGTATCCATAGCACCACTTGAGGGAAATGCTCAGGTATAGGTTCTTGATTTGGGTTTTCTTTAGCAAATTGTACTAATTGAGTTTCATAGTCCAGATGTCGAGCAAGGGTGGTTTTGCCAGTACCACGAGAACCAAAAATAATGATTGGTGGAAAAGCAAGAAGCTGTTCTCGAATGCTTGGGTATAAGTTAGAGTAATATTTTTCAACTTCTTTAGCATTGCAGTATTCAATGCGTAAATTAGGAAAAGGGTTTTCTAATTCTCCTTTGTAGCTTTGTTTTACTCGTTGTTTCGTTAATAAGTAGTCTGTGTCTTTTTTATCCAAAGCTTCATCTATTTGTATGATGGATTGCGTGTAGGAATTGATATTAAGGCTCATATTATTATCTGCATTAAGTAATGGCAAAGTTGCTCTTAATGCCATTGTTTCATCGTATAAAATAGTTGAGGCAAAGCCCTGTTCGTTTAGCTCTAACCATTCCTTATCCTTAATTTCATTTATTCTTTTTTGGACGCTTTCTCCCAGTGAGGGAGGGAGCATACAAGCCACTGGCACAATATGCTTTTTGCCATAACCTTTAATAAAGGAAGGTGAATTAATCGCATTCATTGCCCCTTTGCAGCCAGCGATGCTTTGTTCATTTAATAAGGTGAAACATACTGTGCTATCAGTTAGCCAAGAAGTTGCCATATAGTAGGGGTCACTTAAGCCTGTGCGCGAGTCAATAAATACACTATCATATTCCTCAAGTTCGCAATAGGTGCGGATGTCTGCCATTAACAAATAACCTTTGATGGAATCACCAAAAAAATCATCCCAGTTGAGTTGATGTAATGTTTGAGCGTACTGATTATCAAGCTGTTTAGTTGCTGGTAGTAAGTAAATATCCCCAACGCCTTCGAAAGTTCGATCATCAAGCTCTGTGCTACGCACTGTATAATCTTTTAGTTGCCAAGCTAAAGCGGCCTTGTTTTCCTTAAAACTTTTTTGCCATTCAAGGCATAAATCGGTAAAGCCACCCTTTAGTGTTTTTGCCTCTTGTATGTATTGAGCATTAAATAATCCGCTTTGTGATTGCCCCGGCGCCTCTAAATCTAAATCAATAATTAGCACTTTCTTCCCTTGGCGGGCATGCAATATTGCCAAATTGGTGAGTGCTGTACTACGTCCGACACCACCTTTATAAGAGTAAAAGCAAATGAATTGGGTATTTAGGGAAGGCATATTTTAAGAGTTTTAAGTGACAGCAGACGTTGTTGATGGTGAGAATTTACTGTAGGTTTTCTGCATTAAGTCGTTATTAGTTTCGCTAGTTTCTATGTGTACTTTTTCTTGTGTGGATTTTTTCCATTTTTCTAATGTGTTTTCGAGATATTTTATTCTCTCATCGTTTAAAATTTTAAAACTTTTTGATTCAAATAGTCGGCTCGCCTTTAACAATGATTCGCATAAAATTGTTTTTTTCTGCTTGTCTAATGTGTTAAAAAAACGGCTGCTTGTTAAAATATGGGTAATAAAATCATTTTGTTTTGTTTTATTGGCTTCTGATGTTTCTCGTTTGCACTTTAGTAAATAATTTAGAAAAAATTGCTCATAAAAATTATTGGGTAGCTTCTTCTGTTCTGTTGACCATTCCAATAAAATCGACATACTTTCTTGGTTCCAATTAGTCGTATATTGGCAAGCCATAAATAGCAATTCAAGGATATATTCGTCAGCATTTTCGTGAAATTCGCAAATTTTGTTACGTAAGTTATCCCAGTTAAATGACAATTTAACTGATAATAGAATTTCAAAAATATATACGACTTCTATAAGGTTTTTGAGGCGATTGTTTTTATCCTTATTAGTTGAAATTGTCTCTTCTTCCAAATTTAGGTTGGATAGTTCTTTCGCCCATTCTTTTTTTTGCTCTGCATTGAAATAGGCATTAGGGTTATTTTTAGCAAGCTGCAAGACAAAATAAGATAACTCTGATAGGGCGATTAAATTTTTCAGGGAATACGATTTTTGTGGTTTTGATAGCTTTTTCAAAGCCTCCAAGCAAGCAATACTAATTCTTTTTTTATCTTCTATTTTAACTGAAATTTGTTCAAGAATATCAGTTGCATATTGCTCCATATGTCGGTGAACCAAAGTAGGTGGTGCCTTATCAAATTGGTGTTGCAAGCGATTTAGCACGTATTTGTCAGCTTGTTTCTGCTCGTTAAAGTGCGTGTGTATAATATTTTCCACACTCAGCTTATCATTACTTTGTTTTTTGGATTCTTTTTGCATTGGTTTTAAAAAAAATGTCTTTGTTTAATTGTTGTTTTGCCTGTAAGGCTATTGCTTTTGTGGGAGTGGGATTGGTTGGATTTTCTACAGAAATCCATTCTTCAATACCAAGTTCCCCTGTTGTTAAATTGCGAGTCTTTCCAGTTTCCCCTTTAGGTTGTTGTTGGAAATAAAAAGCTAATCCAGCATCCAATATATTTGGTTTGCGACATTTTAGATTATCGATTTTCCACATTACGTACAGAGTTTCAAAAGATAGCTCATACCAGTGATATAAGCCCAATAAGTTGATTAGATTAAACAAATCATTGCCACTTTCTAAGCATTGTTGCTCTACAAAAACCCATATTCCAATTAAAGGTTTTCTCTTATTAATAGATTCTTGGTAGAATTCAAGTAAGTCATCAGAATGTAAATCTCCTATGTCGTACTCTTTAGCGGCTATTCTGATTCGACATAAATGATAGCACTGCTTTATCGTTTTTTTTATTTCAGGTGGAAAGGTTATGCTATTAAGCGAGGCATTTTCCAATGGAAATAATATATTGGCATTAATTTTTGAGTAATTTTTGTGTTTAGTGATTTGACGTGTTATTTCATCGCTTGCATTTATCCAATTTTCATATTGCAGAGATTTTTTTATTTGTTGGGGGGCTAAACTACTATTGTTGCAGACGTTCTGATAAGAGCTTGTTATTTCCTCTAAATAAGCCATTTGAGATTATTTTTTTATAAATTTATAAAAAGAGATTATATTGTACTTTAAATTTCAATAAAAAGTATAGCCGAGTATCGTCAAGGATAAAAAAATGTTATGATTTAGTGTGTAGAGGATAATAATTATTTTATTGCACATTTGTTTCAACACAAAAAATGTTTGAAAAACTCAATGCGTTTATACCGCCAATGTTGATTAAGTTTGAGAAAAAATCTGTTTTAATCGGATTTTTATACGCATTTTTAGGGACGATGCTATTTTCTTTTAAGTCTATTTTCATTAAATTGGCGTATGAAGAAGGGCTTGATACAGATAGTGTTCTTATGCTGAGAATGGGAATTTCTTTGCCAATTTACTTATGTCTCATAGCGTATCTTAGTAGGAAAAATAATATGCCGAAAAAAATAATTAAACAAAATTTCCCGTTGATTATTTTTGTCGGATTTATGGGGTATTTTTTGAGTTCTTGGTTAGATTTAAAGGGATTGGAATATATATCAGCAGGACTTGAGCGTTTAACGTTATTTACGTATCCAATTTTTATTGCTATTTTAGGGGCATTGTTTTTTAATACACCCATTGATAAAAGAATAGTCGTTACGCTTATCCTCACTTACTTGGGATTATGGACTATTTTTAATCAAGAAGCTATTTTTAATACTGAAAACACGGCATTGGGAACTTTTCTTGTTCTTTCATCTGCTTTCACATACTCCATTTATGTGTTATTTAGCAAGAAAGTAATTGATCGTATAGGTAGTGTATGGTTCACCTCATTGGCAATGAGTGTTTCAAGCGTTTTTATATTATTTTATTACGTAGTGTTTTTTGATCTGAGTGATTTGACGATTAACCTTGATGCTTGGATTTATATGGCACTACTCTCAATTGTTAGCACAGTCATTCCGAGTTTTATGTTGAGCGAAGCACTTGTCAAAGTCGGGGCAACAAGAATGGGAATTATCGGTACATTAGGTCCTGTGGTCACAATTATATTTGCGGTTTGGATTTTAGATGAGCCTTTTACGGTTTACCATGCAATTGGCACCATCTTAGTGATATTAGGTGTTATGCTATTAACCATTAAAGTCAGACCTTTGCAAAATAAAAAATCATAATGTCGATAAAACCATCAGTAATAATGCTTTTTGTTGTTGCCGTTTGGAGTGCTACATTTATTTCGGCAAAAATCTTATCAACTGAAATTCCACCATTATTATCAGCATTCCTGCGATTTTTAATCGCAGGTGTTTTTCTCTCTTTTTTTGTACGATCAAAAATTAAAAAAATACCTTCCAAGCATTTTTTTAGATTATTGCTAATGGGTGGAACAGGGATTTTGTTATACAATTTCTGTTTCTTTTATGGGTTTCAATACATATCCGCATCTCGTGGGACATTAATAGTTTCTCTTAATCCAACGGTTATTGGATTGATTGCGTATTTTTTTCTAAAAGAAAAAGTTTCCCCGATTCAATGGTTGGGAATGGGCTTGTCGGTTATTGGAATTTGCATTATTATGATAAATAAAGATCCCAATTTATTAGTTACGGATGAAAATTCTTGGAAAGGCGATTTACTATTGTTGGGCTGTGTTTTGAGTTGGGCGACTTATAGCACTATATCTAAGCCGGTGGTACAGGAAATAGGTGCTATTTATACTGTCTTTTGTGCCATTGTGATTGGTACTATTTTATTAGGCATTGGAGTGATATATGCTGGCTACTTGACTCCTTTTTATATAAAAAACATTACTCTATCGGGGTGGCTAAATCTTGCTTTTTTAGGAGTAGTAGCAACCGCTTTGTGTTATGTGTTGTACTATCAAGTTATTCATTTAATTGGCTCATCCAAATCGGCAACGTATATTGCTTTGGTTCCTGTTTTTGGCGTGTTATTAGCTTTTTTACTATTAGACGAGATTCTCTCTATTCCCATCATAATCGGTGGGGCATTGGCTATTACTGGGGTGTATTTGTCGAATAAGGCAAAAAAGATATAAGAGTTTCTCTACACCTATCTTTTGTGCAAAGGTCTCATATTATCAGGATTGCAAATTTTGCTGCATCCATTGGCTTAATAAATCAATACCTTGTTTTTTTTGTACAGAAGAACCCATCAGAACTGTGGTATTTTGATAGTCTTGTAACTCTTTTTGTGTTTGGTTGAGGGCTTGTTGTTTTTGTTGTTGATTGAGCTTGTCTATTTTAGTGAGGAAAATGCAAATGTTAATCCCATAGAAGTTGGCAAATTCAATCATTTGTTTGTCCATATCTTGTAATAGACGCCGACTATCCACCACAATCACTAACCCGAGCAATCCTTTTTCAGGATTAAACTCAACGGCTTGCTTGACATAATTTTCGAGCAATATCCCCCAAGATTGACGCATTGTTTTACTGGTTTTAGCATAGCCATAGCCCGGTAAATCAACTAATGCATAATCTTCTTTTAGGGTGAACATAACAACGGTTTGGGTGCGCCCGGGGGAATTAGAGGTGCGTGCAAGTTTTTTATTATCGCATAGGGCATTGAGTAGGCTAGATTTTCCAGCATTGGAACGTCCGACAAAGGCAATTTGCGGATAATGCAAAATATCGCATTGGCTAAGCTCTGGATAGCTGGCGTAGAAGGTGGCTAATCTAAAATTGATTGCCGTAGGATTTTCTGACATTGGGCTTTTATTAGGCTTATTTTTCAGTCTTATTGATTAGACGTTGGATATTGGCTTTATGACGCCACAAAATCAGCAGGCAAATAATGGCAAAAAGAGCAATTGAAGAATTTCCCCAGCCAAATCCCCAAGCAATAACAGGCGATAGCGTAATCGAAATAATAGCAGCTAAGGAAGATATTTTTACAATTTTTGCTAAGCCGAGCCAGAGCAACGCAATGATTCCACCGACAACAATATCAATTAACAACATACAGCCAAAAAAAGTAGCTACCCCCTTACCGCCAATAAATTTATTGAATATAGGGTACATATGCCCCAAGAGACACAATAGCAATAAAATAAGTAATTCAAATTGACTAAAAGCAAAAAATATACCTATGGCAATACTTATTGTGCCTTTAAAAAAATCACCAATCAGAGTAATCAAGGCTGGTTTTTTGCCACCAATACGGAGCATATTAGTGGCTCCTGGGTTATTTGAACCTTGCTCGGTTGGGTTTTGTAGCTGAAATAGTCGGCTAACTAAAACAGCGGTCGGTATTGAGCCTAAAAAATAGGCTATTGAATAGGCAATATATTCAATCACTTGTATTTATCTATGTAATATTATTTCTTCCAATTGTGGTATAAGTCCAGCCATCTTTCTTCATTTCTTTTGGCTCATACAAATTACGCCCATCAAAGATAACTTTTTGCTTCATTTTCTGTGCCATTAGAGGTAAATCAGGAACCACAAAATCTTTCCATTCGGTATGAATAATCAAGGCATCGGCTTGCTCTAATACATCATAAGGGTTTTCATTATAATAATGTATTTTTTCTTGATAAACTCGTTTAGTTTGCTCACATGCAACGGGGTCATAAGCGTGAATAGTGGCGTTATTTTGCAGCAAGACATCAATTGTTTTAAGGCTGGTTGCCTCTCTAATATCATCCGTTTTGGGCTTGAATGCCAAACCCCAGATAGCGATTTTTTTATTAGTTAAATCACCTTTAAAATGGTTAAGCACCTTTTGGGCAATTAACTGTTGTTGTACTGCATTTCTTTGATCTACTGCCTTAAGCACAAGCGGGTCACTTTTTTCGCTAAGATTGATTAACGCCTTCACATCTTTTGGAAAACAAGAGCCTCCATAGCCACAGCCGGGATAGATAAAAGAATAGCCAATACGCGGATCTGAACCAATACCAATACGCACATTTTCTATATCCGCACCAACTTGATCGGCAATTAAAGCCATCTCATTGATAAAGCTGATTTTTGTAGCAAGCATCGCATTCGCTGCATACTTGGTAAGCTCTGCCGAACGAATATCCATAAAAATCGTTTTATAATGATTTCGTGAGAATGGAGCGTACAGCTCATCCATTATTTTTTTAGCATCGGCATTATTTGTACCGATAATAATTCTATCAGGTTTTTGAAAATCTTCAATCGCACAGCCCTCACGCAGAAATTCGGGATTAGAGACGATTTCGATTTGGTAAAGGGCACTCTTCTGATTGAGTTCAGCTTGAATAATTTGTTTAACTTTATCTCCTGTACCGACTGGAACTGTTGATTTATTGATAATAATTGTATCTTTACTGAGATGTTTCCCAATGGATTTTGCGACCGTCTCAATGTATGTTAAATTTGCACTACCATCTTTATCCTGAGGGGTGCCTACCGCAATCATCTGCACATTTGAAAAATCAACAGCCGTGCCGACATTATCGGTAAAACTAAGCCGTTTATTGTGAATATTTTTTGCTAATAAATTGCTAAGTCCAGGCTCATAAATCGGGCTTTCTCCTCGGCGAAGAGAAGCGATGCGCTCCTTATTGGTATCCATACATAGGACATTATGCCCAACTTCAGATAGGCAAGCTCCAGTGACTAAGCCGACATAACCTGCACCATAAATTGTTATTTTCATTAATGTTTAATTCCTATGCTTTTTTTACCAACATTCGCAATCATTTTTATTATATTTGCTGTATAGTAAATTGTAACATTAGTGAATATACCGAGACCTATGCAACAGCCATTAACCTACCGCCAAATTAAAAGTTTTGTTTTACGTCAAAGTCGCCTAACCAAGGCACAACAACTTGCCTTGCAGGAATATGCTCAATCTTATATCTATCCGTTTAAGGCACTGCCTACACAGGATTACTTGCAGCATAAACCACTTGAAATCACTCAAGATATCCAAACCCCTTTGTTAGAGGAAGCTGCTCAATGGCACAAACAAGTAATAGAAATCGGCTTTGGCAATGGCGATTCATTATTAAGTGACTGTCTGCTTGAACCACAAACCCTATTTTTTGGCATTGAAGTTCATTTACCGGGAGTTGCCAGGCTTATTCATCGCTCCCATCATTCGAGCATTCAAAATTTGAAAATTATCCGAGCCGATGCACAACAAGTTTTAATGCACCTACTACCCAGTGAATTTTTTGATAAAGTCGGGGTATTTTTCCCAGACCCGTGGCATAAAAAAAAGCACAATAAACGACGCATCATTAATCCTAAATTTATTGAAAATGTCGTTAAAATACTCAATTCAACTGGTATTTTGCATATTGCCACCGATTGGGAAGATTACGCTAATCATATTCACAATGTGCTAACAGCAGAGAAAAAATTACAACCAGTAACACAAGAAGAGTTTAGTAAATTATGTCAAGCACGCGCAAAAACCGCTTATGAAAAAAGAGGGCTTTCCTTAAATCATAAAATTTATGAATTTATTTACCGTAAGGGGTAATTGCTAATGGTTAATTGTTAATGGTTAGTGGTTAATGTTACTCATTCCCACGCAGGAATATAGGAATGAGTAAAAGATGCTTACTATCACCTCGATTGGGGTTATTGAGAAATTAAGAAAATAAAATAGACTATGAACAAAGACGAAATAATTATCTATCAAAGCCAAGATGGCAATATCAAAGTAGATGTGCAGTTTTTTGAGGAAACGGCTTGGCTTACGCAATCCCAATTGTGCGACTTATTCCAAAAATCAAAGGCAACTATTAGCGAACACATTAAAAATATATTTAATGAGGGGGAATTAGACTCCAATGTGGTTGTTCGGAATTTCCGAACAACCACTCAACATGGAGCGATTAAAGGAAAAGTACAAGAATCTAAAGTCAAAATATACAACCTTGATGTTATTATTTCAGTAGGCTATCGAGTAAAATCCAAACAAGGTACCCAGTTCCGAATTTGGGCTACTCAGCGATTAAAAGAATATATCATTAAAGGATTTGCCCTTAATGATGAGCGTTTTAAAACAGGCTCATCTATTAATTATTTCAATGAATTACAGGATCGTATCCGTGAAATTCGCTTATCGGAAAAATTCTTTTATCAGAAAGTGAAGGACATTTATACCACCAGCATTGACTACGATCCAAAGGATGAAAAAACCATTGAGTTTTTTCAAATTGTGCAAAACAAACTGCTATGGGCAATTAGCGAACAAACCGCAGCAGAGTTAGTTTACCGCAGGGTTGATGCTTCATTGCCTTTAATGGGAATGCAATCCTACAAAGAAAAAACAAAAACAATCAAGAAAGCCGAAACAAGCATTGCTAAAAATTATTTAAATGAGGATGAAATAAAATTACTTGGTCTTATTGTTGAACAATATCTTGCCTTTGCCGAAACTATGGCACAACAACAAACACCGATGGTTACCTCTATTAAATATGGGACGATGAAAAAAAGATGAAAAAGTTTTCCCAATGAGGCGGAAAAAATGAGCAATAGCCATTCTATTGCCATTTTTTCCAACGATATTGGGGAGAATTTTTCGCTTTTTTACACGGGTCATATTTGATAGAGGTAGCCTCTAATATGAGAGATTGGATTCAGCGTTTAGATTCTATTGTTCAACTAAACGGGCGTGAGTTATTAACCCACGCAGGAAAAATAAGCCATCAACAAGCCTTAGATAAATCCAGTGAAGAATATACAAAATACAGAGAGCAACAAAAACAACTTGAAAAAGAAAATAGCCTAAAAGAATTGGAACAGGATATTAAAAAATTAAAAAAATAGCAAACGGCAAGGTAGAATTAAATTGCTCGTTCCCATGCTCCTGCGTGGGAACGAGTAAATCGCTGAGTAGCCCAAATTCGGAACTGTGTACCTTGCTTGGACTTTACTCGATATCCTACTGAAATAATGACATCAAGGTTGTAATGTTCAATATTTCGACTTACCTGTCTTTGCCCCTCGGATTGAACTGTTCGGAAATTCCGAACAGTTGAAATTCTATCTAACTCCCCCTCTTTATAAACGTTGTTAATATGTTCAGAAATGGTCGATTTTGCCTTACCAAATAGCTGTGCCATTTGCTCTTGCGTAAGCCAAGCCGTTTCCTCAAAAAACTGCACATCTACTTTGATATTGCCATCTTGGCTTTGATAGATAATTATTTCGTCTTTGCTCATAGTCTATTTTATTTTCTTAATTTCTCAATAAACATATTTTACTCGTTCCCACGCAGGAGCGTGGGAACGAGTAAAATATGTAAAAAAAGAAAAAATCCACAGATTACACAGATTTTCACAGATTTTTTTAACCATTGACAATTAACCATTAATAACCCCCCTCACCCCAGCCCTCTCCCTCAG
>CAKMZV010000018.1 GCA_929200535.1 uncultured Gammaproteobacteria bacterium | reverse complement strand
GGAGCACAAATAAGCTCCCTCTCCCTGAGGGAGAGGGCTGGGGTGAGGGGGCTTACTCATTCCCACGCTCCTGCGTGGGAATCATTAACCATTGACAATTAACCATTAACAATTAACCATTAGTAACTAACCATTAGTAACTAACCATTAATCATACTTATCCTTGAATTGTTTTCAGTACACCCTATACATTGTTGTAACAATATAACGAACTTTATTATTTCGCTTAATGTGAGTATGGTAAGGTTCAAAACTTTCTAAAAATTATTAAAGTAAATTAAATTATTATGAGCAAAATTATAGGTATTGACTTAGGTACGACTAATTCCTGTGTTGCTATTCGGGATGGTCAACAAACAAAAATTATTGAAAATTCTGAGGGTGTGCGCACCACTTCTTCGGTGGTGGCTTTTACTAAATCAGATGAAATTCTTGTCGGCGATGCTGCAAAGAGACAGGCGGTTACAAATCCGCAAAATACAATCTATGCTGTTAAGCGTTTGATTGGAAGACGTTTTGAGGATGATGAAGTTAAAAAAGATCGCAAAATGGTCCCTTATAACATCGTCAAGGCAGATAATGGTGATGCGTGGATTGATATTAACGGTAAAAAAATGGCACCACCAGAAATTTCTGCTAAGGTGTTGCAAAAAATGAAAACAACTGCCGAGGAGTATCTTGGTGAGCCGGTTACTGAAGCAGTTATTACTGTGCCTGCTTACTTTAATGACTCGCAGAGACAAGCCACAAAAGATGCTGGTAAAATCGCTGGCTTAAATGTGCAACGTATTATCAACGAGCCAACCGCTGCCGCTTTAGCCTATGGTATGGATAAGGTTTCTGGTGATAAGAAGATTGCTGTTTATGACCTTGGTGGTGGTACTTTTGATGTATCAATCATTGAAATTGCTGATGTTGATGGTGAAAAACAATTTGAAGTGTTGGCAACTAATGGGGATACTTTTCTTGGTGGTGAGGATTTTGATTTAAAAATCATCCGCTATCTTACTGAAGAGTTCAAAAAAGAGCAGGGGGTTGATTTAAGCAAAGATCCTATGGCAACTCAACGTTTAAAAGAAGCGGCTGAGAAGGCAAAAATTGAACTCTCTTCACGTGAGCAAACTGATATTAACTTGCCTTATATTACTGCGGATGAGAGTGGACCAAAGCATTTAAACCTCAATTTAACTCGTGCAAAATACGAATCATTGGTTGATGAGTATATTGTTCGCTCAATTGAGCCTTGCAAAATCGCTCTTAAAGATGCTGGCTTAAGTGTTTCAGATATTGATGATGTTATTCTTGTTGGTGGTTCAACCCGTACACCTGCGGTACAAATCGCCGTTGAAAAATTCTTCAAAAAAGCACCTCGCAAAGATGTCAACCCAGATGAGGCTGTTGCTTCAGGTGCTGCATTGCAAGGAGCCGTGCTTGGTGGTGATGTTAAGGATGTGTTGCTATTAGATGTGACTCCTCTTTCTCTCGGTATTGAAACTCTTGGTGGTGTCGCAACTAAATTGATTGAGAAAAATACCACTATCCCAACCAATGCAAATCAGATATTTTCAACGGCTGCGGATAGTCAAACAGCGGTAACAGTACATGTCATACAAGGTGAGCGTGAACAGGCTGCAGCAAATAAATCTCTCGGACAATTTAACCTTGAGGGTATTCCACCAGCACAACGTGGTGTGCCACAAATTGAAGTGAGTTTTGATATTGATGCGAATGGTATTCTTAATGTTTCTGCTAAAGATAAGGCGACTGGCAAAGAGCAATCCATTACCATCAAAGCAAGCTCTGGGCTTTCGGATGATGAGGTGCAAAAAATGGTGCGTGATGCCGAAGAGCATGCAGAAGAGGATAAGCTCTTCCAGCAGCTCGTCAGTGCAAAAAATGCCGCTGAATCGCTCATTAACGGAGCTCAAAAAAGTTTAGAAGAGCTCGGTGATAAGGTTGAAGCTGATGAAAAAACTGCTATTGAAGAGGCGATCAAAACAGCTGAAACAGCCATTGCCGGAGATGATTTAGAGGCGATTGAAAAAGCGACTAAGGAATTAACTGAAAAGTCTTCTAAACTGGCTGAAAAGATGTATCAAGACTCTGCCGCCGCTGAAGGCGAAAGTGCCGACAAAGCAAAAGGTGCTGACGCTGAGGATGCTGAAGAGGTGATTGATGCAGATTTTCAAGAAGTTGATGAAAATGCTGACAAAAAAGATAAAGACAGCAAATAATCTTCTTTACTCTCAGGGCTACCTCTATTAAATATGAGGTAGCCTCAGCTCATATTATCTAAAAATAACAATGGAAAAAGATCTTTACGATATTCTCGGTGTCTCTAAATCAAGTAGCGATGCCGAGATAAAAAAAGCCTATCGGCGATTGGCAATGAAACATCATCCCGATAGGAATAAAGATAATCCCGAGGCTGAGCAAAAATTTAAAGAAATCCAAGCCGCCTACGCTGTACTTTCTGACTCACAGAAAAAGCAAGCCTATGATCAATATGGGCACGCAGGCATCAACCCCAATATGGGTGGTGGTGCAGCTGGCGGTGGCTTTGGTGATTTTGGCGATAGTTTTTCCGATATTTTCTCCGATTTATTCGGCGGTGGTGGCAATTCAAGACGCGCACGCTCCAGCCGTGGATCGGATTTACAATACGACCTGACAATGACTTTGGATGAAGCTATCCAAGGAAAAGAATTTAAAATACGTGTACCAACTACCATATCCTGTGCAGAATGCTCAGGCAGTGGTGCACAAAAAGGCACTAAAGCCGACACCTGCGGACAATGTGGCGGTAGTGGACAAGTGCGAATGTCACAAGGCTTTATCAGCATTCAACAAACTTGCCCAAGCTGCTCAGGCAAAGGCAAAAAAATCACTAACCCCTGTGGGCAATGTCGTGGACACGGCTTAGTCAAAGAAGAAAAAACCTGGTCTGTTAAAATTCCAGCAGGCATTGACGATGGCGACAGAATCCGCCTCGAAGGCAAAGGGGAAATGGGAAGTGCTGGCGCCCCTGGCGATTTATACGTCCGTGTACACATTCGCCAACACTCAATTTTTGAACGTGATGGGGAAGATCTTTACTGCGAAGCCCCCGTTAATATCATCACTGCCACTTTGGGGGGTGAAATCACTATCCCTACCTTAGAAGGCGATGTTAAAATCAAAATCCCCAAAGGCACCCAAACTGGCAAACGCTTTCGCCTCAGAGGCAAAGGCATCACCTCAATTCGCCACGCCTCCAAAGGAGATTTATATATCCAAGTGATGGTAGAAACCCCCGTCAACCTCAATTCCAAACAAGAAGATTTACTCCTCGCCTTTGGAAAAAGTATGGAAAAAAATCAAAGCAAACACTCCCCCAACCAAAAAAGCTTCTTTGACTCAGTAAAAAACTTCTTTGGGATGTAATTAAATTCCCCTCCCTCGCCCTGAGGGAGAGTGCTAATGGTTAGTTGTTAATGGTAAAAATAATCCACAGATTACGCAGATGAACACAGATAAGGATGCCAGAAAAAGGAATGACAGAAAAAGGAACGAGTAAGGAGTGGGAACGAGTAATTCCCCTCCAGTGGAGGGGTGCCACGAAGTGGCGGGGTGGTTGTTTGTCTCAGAATCTCAAGAGCCCAGCCTCCCATAGAACAAAGAGATTCTGAGGGCAAGCCTCAGAATGACAAATGTGGGACTCTGACTCCCTCTCCCTGAGGGAGAGGGCTGGGGTGAGGGGGTTACTCGTTCCCACCCAGAAGGGAATGATTCTGATGAAATAACGGCTACCTCTCTTATAATATATCGTTAAGCTACCATTTTAATTTCTTAACATTTCTTAACATTTCTTAATATTTTACTTCTATGACCTTACGTATCGCCATTGCTGGAATTAACGGACGAATGGGGCAAATGCTCCAACAAGCCGTTGCACAAAACAATCAAACCTCATTATCGCTTGGCATTGTCCTTACTGCCGAGGAAATCCCACCAACTCAACCGCAAGACCATCAACTCACCACCGACCTATCCAAACATAGCGATGATTTTGACGTGCTAATTGACTTCACTGCCCCACAAGCCACCCTCAAACACATTGAAATATGTGCCCAAAGCAACAAACCCATTGTGATTGGCACCACAGGCTTCACCGAACAACAGAAAAAAACCATCCACGAACAAGCCAAAAACCTCCCTATTCTCTTCTCCCCCAATATGAGCTACGGCGTTAACCTCTGCTTCCGCCTACTCTCTCTCGCCGCTGAGGCAATGAAAGAAGAAGACGTCGATATTGAAATTATCGAAATGCACCATCGCCATAAAAAAGATGCCCCCTCAGGCACCGCCCTCGGAATGGGCAAAGCCATTGCAGAAAGTATGGATATAAACCTTGAAAAACAATCCGTTTATTGTCGTGAAGGCGTTATCGGTGAGCGAGAAGAAAAAACCATCGGCTTCCAATCCATCCGCGGAGGCGATGTTATCGGCGATCACACTGCCATCTTCGCATTCAACGGCGAACGTATCGAAATCACCCATAAAGCCAACAACCGCAAAATATACGCCGACGGAGCCGTCAAAGCCGCCTGCTGGCTCAAAAACAAAAACACCCCCGGACTATACACAATGCAAGATGTCATCTCTAATTGAGATGACAAATCCCCCTCACCCCACCCCTCTCCCTCAGGGAGAGGGAGCTTAGATTGTACGTAATTGGTATTTATTGCAATGCAACCTTGTCTTATTCTCCCCCTTTTCACAAAAGCTTTCCTTATGCGTAAAGATAGGACTAATATGTTTTGATAACAAAACCTATTTTCCATCATCTCAAAAAATCGTAAATCATTGAAATAAAAGGAAAAGCCTCAAATAGGTTTTTTCTTGAATAATACCAGTAAGTTAGCACGAAAAAAAGCGTAAAAAAACACATTCAAACAAAAAACCTCATAGGTTTGCAAAATCGCCCTTATAACCTATTGAAATTAAAATGAAAAAATGCTATACTGTTGTAAGGCGTTCTGCAGAATCGCTATTGAAACAGATTGGCGTCGGAGAACACTGACGACAATTTGTTGTAAGGCGTTCTGCAGAATCGCTATTGAAACCTTAGTAACCTCCCCGAATGTAGGTAGCCCCTCAGTTGTAAGGCGTTCTGCAGAATCGCTATTGAAACATAGTGATAAAGATAATTACTTTGATACTTAACTGTTGTAAGGCGTTCTGCAGAATCGCTATTGAAACTAATTTCACCCGATAGTAAGTAGCCCTTGTTGCCGTTGTAAGGCGTTCTGCAGAATCGCTATTGAAACTAAAGCCCTACCTTACCAGGTGCACATAGTTTGTTGTAAGGCGTTCTGCAGAATCGCTATTGAAACAGAATAAGGGGTAGAAGCAAAATCCGGATAGATGGTTGTAAGGCGTTCTGCAGAATCGCTATTGAAACCAACCAGTACTTATTATCTATTACATACATAAAAGTTGTAAGGCGTTCTGCAGAATCGCTATTGAAACTATAGCCCAGGAATGACATTTTATCATCCCATGTTGTAAGGCGTTCTGCAGAATCGCTATTGAAACTTCTAAGCACATATGTTTAAGAGATAGGTTGGTACAGAGTTGTAAGGCGTTCTGCAGAATCGCTATTGAAACGGAACTTTCAGTAATGACAAACGAATGAGATTTGTTGTAAGGCGTTCTGCAGAATCGCTATTGAAACGACTAAGTGTTTGCCCCACTTTAATTCAGCTTGTTGTTGTAAGGCGTTCTGCAGAATCGCTATTGAAACGACTAAGTGTTTGCCCCACTTTAATTCAGCTTGTTGTTGTAAGGCGTTCTGCAGAATCGCTATTGAAACAATTGTTGCAAGAATTTTCCCATCAAGTTTAGTAAGTTGTAAGGCGTTCTGCAGAATCGCTTGAAGCATATAAAACGTACAAACTACCCCCTCTCCCTGAGGGAGAGGGTTGGGGTGAGGGGACAGAGCAAATACCCACAAAAGCGATTAAGATATTCGTAAAAAATGTTTGAATAGTTTATGGATAATAAGCTGGGCTATTTTTTATTTTTACTTGTCGTATTTTTTGTATCAAATCTGAATGGTGTATAATTCACTGAATTAAAAGATTTTTTTCATTTCTAATAACACAGCATAAACACTCAGCTTCTGCATATCGAATGACAACAAACTCTAACTTTAGTACACCCAAAACCATTACTGCTGAATATAAGATAATCACGCCAATGTTTTTGGGGAATGCGGATAATAAAGAAAGCGACACCATATCCCCTCAATCCTTTAAAGGCGTAATGCGTTTTTGGTGGCGAGCAACTCATTGGGAAGACTGTAGAAAAGGTGCCAATAGTGATGCCGAAGCACTCACAGATTTACATCACAAAGAAGCTCTCCTTTTTGGCTCAAGTGCCATCAACTCTAAAACAAATAAAATCTACGGTCAAGGGGCTTTTAGCCTCAAAGTTCTTTCAACAAATGTAACGCTATCTAAAGATACACGATTCTCATCGCTATATATTGCCTATGGCAAAGGAGAAGATGACAAAAAGAAAAAACCAGCAGAAAAAAGTAAAAAAACAGCAGAAAAGAATATTCAAGCCGGAGGAGAATTTAAAATAGAAATCACATTCCATAAAAATTCAGATGCAGAACAACAACAAAGTATTGAAGAATTATTAGAAATAATGGGATATGTGGCAAATTTAGGTGCAAAATCCCGCAATGGCTTTGGTAGCATCCAATTGACTCAGCTAAATGGGCAAGCGTTTACTTTTAATAAACCGATACCAGACACATTCCAAACGCTAACAGGCTCCTTACCACCCTACAGTGCACTCAGCCAAGAAACATACATAGAACAAACTATACTACGTGCTAACAGTTCAACTCAATTAATTAGGGAATTTAGCAATAAATATGCAAATGTGGTCAAAGAGAAGATTGAAACAACAAAACTCATTACAGGACTTCCTAAAAGAATAAAATTTAACACAACGCTATCTCAAAAAATGTATTGGGAAAATAGAAGAACCAAAGGCATTTATTTTCATGCCTATAAAAATAAAAATGAAAATGAAAAGGATGGGAAATATCATATGCTTGCAATAACGATGCCCAGCTCAATTTACCATCCTGAGATTAATGATGCCTCTTGCATTCCCAAACCCGAAGATTATAATAACTTTATTGGCAACCTGCAAAAAGCATCCATCGAATAACCACCACCACCCCAAGACCACCACTAATGCCTTATTTCCAACTATCCATCGGTCCTGTTAAAGAATTTATTGCTACCGCTCGTAGAGTACGAGATTTGCATTCAGGTTCTTACATTCTTTCAATGCTTGCTACGGTAGGTATTCGCTCTACGCTTCGCCAAGGTGAAGAGATTGAGATACTACTTCCTTTCGCAGATAAAGAAAATACTAAATGGGTAGAAGAAGAAAAAAGTGAGGTCCCAACCTTTCCGAAGTTTCCTAATCGCTTCTTCGCAAAGGTTGATGATAAGTTTGAGCCCGACATTGTTGTAACCCATATCAAAAAAACTTTTCAAGGAATCGCAGATAAAATTTGGGAGAAAGATTTTGAAAAACTGGAGGAAAAAGTTTTTCCAGTAAGCAAAGACGAAACTAAAAAAATTTGGGATAGGCAAGTTAAGAATTACCTCCATATTCAGTGGGTGATGACAGACTATGAAAACCCCAAATCATTAGACCTAAGAAAAAATGTAGCAAGCCATTTCCCACCTACCGAAGAAGGATTTAAATGTATGCTAATGCCTGGTTTGCAAGAACTTTCAGGATGCAAGCAACTCGGAGCAGATAAACGAAATGATTTTTGGAAAGCGGTCTGGGAAAACATATATGAAAAATCCAACAATACTGACAAAGATATAAAAACAGAGCATTTATGTGCCATCGCTTATATTAAAAGGCGTTTTTATAGTGCTTTCCAAAACGGTGTTAAGATTGAATTAGAAGAAGAAAAAGGTAAATTCACACTGAACTTCAAGACTGAAAATCCCTTACAAAAAATACTACCTATAAATAAAATAGCGAAAAACATCGATGAAAAAGAAGAGCATTTAAATAAAGGTGAGCCGTCATTCTACGCAATCCTATCAATGGACGGTGATCGCTTTGGTAGCTTCCTACACGATCCTAATACACGTCATACAATAAAAACATCCTTAAATGCATATGTTGACATAGTCTCAAATATAGTAAACCGTAACAACGGATTACTAATTTATTGCGGTGGTGAAGATGTTCTTGCTCTGCTTCCAGTAAATACAGCGCTGCAAACTGCAGTCGAATTACGCCAAGAATTTGACAAGAAATTTAATCCAACAAGCAATAACAACTCTCAACAAGAAGAAAAAGAACCTCTCACCATCAGCGGAGCCATTGTTTATACACAATATAAAATGCCATTAATGCAATCAATTAACCGTGCTAATGAACTTCTTGACAGCATTGCCAAAGAGAAAACAGGCAGAAACGCCTTAGCCTTAGAGGTGAATAAACCCAGTGGTCGTTTAGCCACTTGGTGTCTGCCTTGGGATAACAAAACAGCAGATTGTGACGCTTCTGAAAAAGAGTGCTTTCCTACCGTTCTTGATAAGGATGGAAACATTATCATAGACGACTTACGAAAACAAGATACAGAAACAGCAAATAATACCGAAGCAACAAGCGACAAAACATTTTCTCAAAAATTTATCCAACGCTTTCGTTCCACCTATCACCTTGTTGGTGAGAAAATAGATAATGATAACAAGCAACTCTTAGAACAACTTATCTTAACAGACTACTTTCACTCCAAAAGCGTAAGTTCAAACGATAACAAAGAAGAAGAAAATAAAAAAGAAAAAAAAGAAAAAAATACAAAGGAAGATTTAGTAAAACAACTTATCAACCAATCTCGCTTGGTTGAACATCAAAAACCTACAGGGGAAATCGGTTATGCAGCGGCAATGATTGCTCGCTTTATTGCAACAGATGGCGTTGTACACGAGACGAAAAAAAACACCTAAGAAAAAAATCACCTTAAAATAATGGAAACACTGGAAGTAAAAACCACTAACCTTATTATCACTCCCAATGATAGCCTCTTTTTTAAAGAAGCAAGACCGATGAACGCCAAGGGAAATGCCATTATAGAGAGTGAAAAAATGCCTCCTCTCTCCACCTTGCTTGGGGCAATTAAAGCAATGATAGGTAGGCAATATGGTATTAACTTTCAAGAATTAACTCAAGCAATAAAAGACAACAAGGTTTACAAAAGAGACGACGTGGGTATAAACTTTGCTGAACTATTTGCATTTAACTCCCCAGACCTTGCGATTGAGCATTTAAAACTTATCCACACGCCAACAAAGCAATTACTCTATAAAGCACCAGCTCACCTATGCTATAACAGTAAAGAAAATAAATACGCTTTCCTGAAACCAAGCAAGCAAATTTTCCAAACCGATATTGGCTATTGTCACCTCTGTGAATTGCCTGATAATATTTCCCCGGGCTACAAGCCACTGCAAAACGCCTACCTCACGGAAAAAAACTATAAAAAAGCACTTAACTATCAACAACCCTCAAAAAATAGCAACCCTAAATTTGCAGATAAAAAACTAAACGAACTTGCCCATATTTCAATTGATCAAATCATCACCAAAGAATTTCATCTTGGCATTCAAGTAGGTGCCAATCGACAAGCAGAGGAGGGCATGCTCTACCAAAATAACCATATTCGGCTCAAGCAAGGTTTTGCTTATTTCGTTACCCTCAAGCACCCTAAAGAACTGAACATAGAAGCAGGCAGTGTACGATTAGGTGGCGAGGGAAGAGTCGCATTTATTGATAAAATAGAAATTAAAAATCAGGAGTCATCTACCGATAAAACCAACTCCGATAAAAAAGAAAACATCAATCAAAATGTATCGATCAATAAAACTAACTGCAACAAAATCGCCCTAATTCTTAATAAAGACATACCCGCAATGGATAATTGGATGAAACTTCAAGGATTTCCTTATGCAAAGTTAGCGAAACCCACGGATTGTAGAATCCCAATAAACGGCTCTGATTCAGAAGACTATCTAATCACTGCCGTACTCCCCAAAAGCCGTGCTGTTGGAGGCTGGGATCTTGCTAAAAACAGACCACGCTCAATGATTAACTACCTCAGCGAAGGGAGTGTCTATTTTCTTGAGTTAAGTGATGCTTCAACAGAAAAATTAGAAAAAGGAGAAAATATTTTCCCAGCAGACTCTCAACTCTCTCAATACTCTCAGGTTAAACCCTACTTTTATACTTACTGGGACCAACCTAAACCCACATCATAACCTCAATTGCAATATATAATCAAAAGACTATGAGTAATCAAAACACCACAAGTACTTATAAACTTCTCTCCCTACAAGCCATCACCTCAATCCACGCAGGCTCGGGGCAATCTCTTGACGTAATAGACCTACCCATTATGCGCGAAAGCCACACTGGCTACCCAGTTATTTTCGGATCAGCAGTTAAGGGGGCTCTAAGGGCTAACGCCAAGCAGCAAAACTTACCCAATATAGATGAAATTTACGGCAAAGGGGATGGCAAAAAAGATGAAGATGTTTCCCAAGCCTCAGCAATCGCCATAGGTGATGCCAGACTTCTTGCTCTACCAGTACGCAGTCTCACCACGCAATATCGCCTACTTACTTGCCCGCATCTACTACAACGCTTAAAAGATCAACTCATTCAAATCGGACAAGGTTGTACTCTTGCCATTCCAATCGTGGCAGAAGACAAAATCATTACCACAGCAACTACTGGGAAAATCTATTTAGAAGAATATCGCTATGAGATAAAACAAAATGCTTTATTAGAAGAATGGCAAAAGGAACTACAAACAATTTTTAGCCCATCTGATGAAACAACATTAGCAACCCTCAGCATCGTCAGTAACGACCAATTCGCCCACCTATGTCAAGTAGCCACCACCATTACCCCACATATTAAGATAGAAGAAAATAAAATCGTCAAGTCTGGGGCACTATGGTATGAAGAAAGTCTCCCCCCTGAAACCCTGCTTTATAGTTTGATTATTGCCAATGATAGCCATAAACCTACCCCTAAAAACACCGAAGAAAAAGGGCAAGATAAGCAAAATGGGACAGAGGATAATTCAAACGATATACAATCGTTATCAGCCCAAGATGTGATTGAGAAGATTGAAAACCAGCTTGATCAAAGTCAAAACAAAGCCTACTTACAAATAGGAGGCAATGAAACCGTCGGGATGGGATGGTGCAAAACCTTCTTCTATCCATCTAATGATACGCCCAATAATCAAAGCAACCCTTAATACTCACTCAATATAAAATGACTCAAGAAACCAACCCACACAATATTGAGCAACGCCGAGCCAAGGCAGCTTTTGATTTAGTAGAATCTTATAATAATTGTTATAAAGAAAAACCTACTAAATCCGATCGCCTTAAATCCTATGCACGCTCATTACCGACAATGATACTTATCAATGGCTTTGGTCAAGCAATGGCATTTGCTAAAGCAAAAAGTGATTCTGAGCCCAATAAGGAAGAGGGGTATGCTTATCATCGCCTATATAAATCTATTCAAGATTGGCTATCAGGAGAAAAACTGATTCCTATTGACCCACAAAATCCTGACTTAGTTAAAGCCATTACCGAAATAACCCAGCAAGAATATCAAATAGCCACCGCAGAAACCCTCGCCTATTGCAAATGGATTAAGCAACTTGCCACTGCCCTAATTCCATCTAAGGATAATTCAAACGTAACATAACCAGAGTAATTAATCAAGATGCCTCCTCGCCCCCTTCATAGCAATATTGGCACTGTAGCCTGTGGAAATACCTACAACCTCGGACTTTACTTTGAAAAATATTTCAATCAATACATTGAAAATTTTAAAAAAACCACCGATAACAAACATCAATTTATTGATAAATTCATCAAAACTCATTCCATTAACCAAAACTTAAAAAAGAATAGTGCACAAATCAAAGCTCTCTGCGAACACCTTGGCGGAATAACGATCAAATACGAAGCCACTACTTCGTTAGTTACCGGTATGGGGCAAGACCATCCATTAGAAAATGGACTATTATTTCACCCCACTTGGGGGCTTCCCTATATTGCTGGCTCAGCCATCAAAGGAGCTCTTAGAGACTACTTTGATAATTGGTTAGACATCCCTGAAAGGGAAGCAATAATACAACGAATTTTTGGTAGCGATGATACCAATGCACCTGCAATAGGAAACTATCAATTTTTCGATGCCCTACCAAGTGGCACCATCGAACTATGCAAAGAAATAATGACTCCGCATTACGGCAGTTGGTATGCCCAAGGTGGCGATATTAAGGACGTTAAAGACGATGATTTATCAAAAGAAGCCGATAAAATTCCCGGTGACTGGCACGAACCTAACCCCATTCAGTTCCTTGCCATTGCTAAAGGTACAAAATTTCAATTTGCCATTGCCCCCACCTCTGCTTGCAAACATAATGATCAACAAAAAGATCTTGATTTATTAAGACAAGCCCTTGAAAACCAACTCACCCACTTCGGCTTAGGAGCCAAAACTGCCACTGGGTTTGGATATTTTGAACTCACCTCCGAAGAAAAAACCAAAATAGAAAAAGAACAGGCAGAAAAGGAACAAAAAGAAGCAGAAGAAAAAGCCAAAATAGAAAAAGAAAAAAAGGAGAGGGAAAAAAAAGAGGCAGAAGAAAAAGAAGAAAGCGACAAAAATCAAGCAAAAAAAACGTTTTATTCTAATGCCCCCGAATGGCAAAAAAAGCTGATTGATGAAAATCTTGCTGAAATTGATAACAAATTAGAATTTCATATAGAAAACCCTAACCAGTTGCTTAAAAATATAGAAGCACATAACGAGATAAAAACAGAAATTATTAATTATTTACAACAACTCGTACAAGACACTAATTTTCATCATAAATACCCCGAAAAGCCAATTCGTGATGGCACAAAAAAACAGCTAAAAAAATTACGCAACTAATCATACATTTAATTTTTAATATGATGAACAATCACAAAAAAAACAATGGTATTCCCGGTGAAGAACTAAAAGGATTTAAAAAAATTTGGGAAATTGTTAAATTCGCCCTCAAACAAAAGGAATTGTGGATTTTTATTACTCTCCTCATCCTTATATCAATGGCTCTACAATATTTCACTGATTTTAATCTTAAAGATTTTCTATCTCTCCCTAAAAAGGTTAATAGTATTATCCTACTTGATACAGTCGCTGTACTTCTTATTGCTATGCTTTGGGTTGTAAGATTAAACAGAAGATGGGAAGAAAGTTTACAATTGCGTATCAGCACATGGGTTGATAATAGCAATATGAAAAAACTTGATTGTACATTACAAAATAAATCAGATGTTCGAGCCTTATCTCAATCACTCCTACACAACATAAACGTCTCTAAACTTCCTTTTGAGAATAATAAGACTGAATTTGGTAACGAAATCATTAAGAGGGAAGATGACAAGCAGACAATTATTCACCATTTTTATGTTATCTACCATTTACAGAAACAAGAGACAAACGCCTGCTCAACAAAAAAAGAAACTAACCTCACCTCCCCAACAAAAAAATTTATTGTTTGCCGTCATCAAGCGAGTAGTGATTGGATAAAAAAACAAAAAACATATTGTGGTGAAGATATAACCGTATTTGAGCATCTTGATGAGCAAGCCATTAGTCAAATGCGTAAAAATGATGAAGTAATAGGCATTTTACCCATTAAAATGATTCATAAACTCAACGAAAAAGGCATCCATTTTATCAGTTTAGATATTGATTCACGACAGGATAATCGAGGAAAAAATTTGCCCTTAGAAGAAATTGAGAAAAGCAATCCTCAGCTTAATGCTTATAAAGTTACTCAGATAAAATAAGCCTTGTAATATCTTTTGTCTGCATTACCTGATTTACAACCGCTATTCCCAATTTATCGTTTGCGAATAACGCTAACGTTAAAACAACCCACCACTTTCCCCTTTAATCACCGCTATATTCTTGCTGGTTATTTGCGTGGGCAAATTGCCCAATCTGATCAGCAATACGCTGAAAATTTTAATACTTACTGCAAAATAGATGCCATTGAAAGTGGCACTCCCTCTTATCTATCTAATGCTGATTATAGTTTTGATATTCTACTTACCAACCCACACCAGTCCCCACAATTTTTAAATGAATTGCTATTGCAAATCCACACGAACACCGCCACTACCTCCACTCAATCTCGAAAACCAAGTAGCCTTGATCCACAAAATATCAAGCTCACCAAAATTCAAAACCTGCCGCTATTTAATCTCCCTGAAACTAACCAACAATGGCACCAAGCAGAGCCCCTTAATTTAACCACACTTTCATCCACAGAACTCCCCCAACAATTAAGCGATTATTTACACCCTATTACTTACCAAGATTTTTCTCACCAAATTGAGCAACTTTCTTGGCAAAAAGAACTTACCCTGCAATGGCTAAGCCCAGTGCGTCTGCTAAAAAAAGCGGCTCAATCCTACAAAGGTGAGCAACGCTATATGGCAGATCAAGATAATACCAACATCCCACGTCTCTTATTCTATCTTGCCAACAACCTGAATAATCAACAAAGCAACACTCCCAGCCAAACTTTTGATGAATTAGAAGCCTATCTTCCACGTATTAAAAAATATCAAACAGACCTATTCTGGCTACACCTCAAAGCACGCACCCAACAAGCTAATGAAACCCACTGCGGTGGAATGCTCGGAGAAATTCAAATTGAGTTTACTGACTCTTTAAGCCCACAATGGCAACAAATTTTAAGCTACAGCCAACTCACAGGCATAGGTGCACTAAGTTCTTTTGGGTGGGGCAAGTATCTCTTAAAAAATAATCAAAAACCCTACCTATTCAGACCGCCACCCACCACCCCAAACATCCTACAACAAGCCTTTACCCATAATAATATAGAACAAACCTTGCAACAAGCCAAAAGCGAACTTAAAGTAGCGGCACGCCAACAATATACTCATATTAACACGCCCTACCTACAAAGTAAAATAAGCGAAATTCAAAACCAACTCGAACAAGAAAAATACTCACCCACTCCTATTGAAGCATGGAAAAAACGAAAAAAAGATGGTAGCTACCGCATTATCACTGCCCCTAAATTTGAAGAACGCATTCTGCAAAAAGCTCTTGCTAATATACTCTCCCAACGCCTTGACCAACTATTCTACCAACACAGTTATGGTTACCGCCCCCAACGTAGTCGAAAAGATGCCAAAGATGCCATTGAAAAAGCTATTAAACAAGGCTACAAATGGGTATTTGAAAGTGACATTAAACAATTTTTTGAAACCATTAACCATCGTACCCTACTCGTCCGCCTACACGGGCTTTTCCCTCAAGACCCAGCAATAAAGCTAATTTATCAATGGATAAAAGCCCCCTACCTTTACGGACAAATTTATGTCCATAGAGAAAAAGGTTTGCCACAAGGTAGCCCACTTAGCCCCATTCTCTCCAATATTATTCTTGATGATTTTGATAACGACTTACAAAAACAAGGGCATCGGCTTATCCGCTATGCAGATGATTTTATTATCCTTTCCAAAAACAAACAACAAAGCGAACAAGCTCAAAAAGCGGTTAATCAATCATTAAATGAGCATCATCTTTATACGAATCGAGATAAGACCAATCATATAAGTCCTGAGCAATCTTATCACTTTCTTGGTTATCGTTTTTCGCATCACACACAAGCCACCGAAAATGAACTACCTGAATTCCCATCTCCACCACCACAAAAAAACACCTCCTATCCACTCGATAAAAACTACCTGTTTAATGATGAAAGAATCCCAACAAACCAACCTACTCTTATCCACTCCTTAACAACAGATACACCCTATGGGAATACTCTTATCATACAAGGCGGATATAAAGAACTCAATACGGAACAAAACCAACTAATCATTAGTGAAAAAGAAAACACCATTGCCACCTACCCATGGCAACAAATTCAATCCATAATGCTTATTGGCAAGCATCAAATTACGACAGCAAGCTTACAAAATGCCTTGGAGCAACAAAAAAACATCTATTTTCTCAAAAGTAATGGAAGCCTTCAAGGGACATTACACAGCAATCAAAATCATACCTATAACAAAACACTCTGGCTACAACAAATACAAAGCTTTGCTAATTCAGATTTTTCCCTGAAAATTGCCCAGCATAACATCCAACAAAAAATAACCCAACAACATAAACTTTTACAAACCTACCAAGAAAAAACTAAAAAAAGCATTTTACGCCAACTCAATGCACTACAATGCCATATCAAGCTGATTCCCAATAGTCAAAATATCACCCAACTCATTGCTATTGAAGCCAAAGCAGCACGTGCCTACTACACCGCCTACCAACAATTAATTCCTCCACAATACCAATTTACACAACGCAACAAACGCCCACCCAAAGACCCAATCAACGTACTACTCTCACTTGGCTACACCATTTTATATAACTACACCGATAGCCTCATTACCATTCAAGGCTTAAACCCATACCATGGCTATATGCACCAACCAAGAGGACAACACAAAACCTTAGCCTCTGATCAAATGGAACCCCTTAGGACTCAAATTGACCAAACGATTCTCAAGTGCATTAACCTAAAACAAATTCATCCCAGTGATTTCTACAAAAATAACGATGATAAAATACACCTCGCATCAAACAAAAGAAAAATCTACCTACGAACCCTAATGCAAACGCTAACCCAAGAGAAATACAAACAAGACAGCCCCCTAAACCAAATAATCAATAGCAACAAAACACTGATTAAAAATATTCAAGAACATCACAAAAAATTAATCTAACACAATGAAATACTATCTTTATTGCTACGATATTGCCTCTGATAAACAACGGCTTCGATGTGCCAAAATTTTACTCAACTATGGTGAAAGGATACAAGAAAGCGTTTATCAAATTGCGGTGAGAAAACATCGAGAAATTATTGCTATTAACCGCCGATTACTCCAACAAATAGACCCAGATACCGATAAAATACATTGCTACTATATTGCGACAAAAAATCACCCGCGCTGTCAAAAAATTCAACCACTTCCCTCTCCAGCGATTACCCCAATCCCCTTTGCCAGCATACATTAAGATGATTTTTTGACAAAACCTATTTTTTATTCTCTCAAAAAAACGTAAATCATTGAAATAAAAGGAAAAGCCTTAAATAGGTTTTTTCTTGAATAATACCAGTAAGTTAGCACGAAAAAAAACGTAAAATAACACATTCAAACAAAAAACCTCATAGGTTTGCAAAATCGCCTTAATAACCTCTTGAAATTAAAATGAAAAAATGCTATACTGTTGTAAGGCGTTCTGCAGAATCGCTATTGAAACGACGTATCGGAGTTAAATTCAAAGAAAATCAGCATGCTGGTGTTGTAAGGCGTTCTGCAGAATCGCTATTGAAACAAATTATCAAATAACGCTTGCGTACTCTCTTGCGTTGTAAGGCGTTCTGCAGAATCGCTATTGAAACTGTTGTAAGCTCATATTACTCCTCTTTAATTGTGTTGTAAGGCGTTCTGCAGAATCGCTATTGAAACGTCTAAAAAGTTATTCAATATAAGGTCTTCTTCTGTTGTAAGGCGTTCTGCAGAATCGCTATTGAAACCGCTCTCTATATTTTCGCGCTTGACTTCATTCGTCTTGTTGTAAGGCGTTCTGCAGAATCGCTATTGAAACTTAAATTGCAACTCTCACAACGTCCCCCATGAGGTTGTAAGGCGTTCTGCAGAATCGCTATTGAAACAGAGTATCTTTTCTTCAGAAGTCATAGCTCTTACTTTGTTGTAAGGCGTTCTGCAGAATCGCTATTGAAACTCAAAAAAATCAACAATATGCTGTCTGTGAGCATACGTATGTTGTAAGGCGTTCTGCAGAATCGCTATTGAAACGTAGAATGCACGAAGTACCTAATATGTTATTCATTAAGTTGTAAGGCGTTCTGCAGAATCGCTATTGAAACTGCGTGCCTTCCATACCCGATTACCACAAGGTTTGTTGTAAGGCGTTCTGCAGAATCGCTATTGAAACTTTTTGTAAAGAATACGATTCTTCCCAATTTTGGGTTGTAAGGCGTTCTGCAGAATCGCTATTGAAACAAAAAATGTACGCCAGAACTGCCATACGTTGCTTCTGTTGTAAGGCGTTCTGCAGAATCGCTATTGAAACATCAGCTAGCTTATTCTGACCTTGTCTATTCTTTCTGTTGTAAGGCGTTCTGCAGAATCGCTATTGAAACATTTCCGTTATCTCTTTTAGGGGCTGGGCAAGGTTGTAAGGCGTTCTGCAGAATCGCTATTGAAACTTAGCTATAAACTGTTCTATTAACTGCTGATGGGAGTTGTAAGGCGTTCTGCAGAATCGCTATTGAAACGTCATAGTAATATGTTGCAGAATTTTTCATAAATTTGTTGTAAGGCGTTCTAATCGCTATTGAAACGACCCCAGACCATACCCATAAGACCACCTGTATGTTGTAAGGCGTTCTGCAGAATCGCTATTGAAACTTGTAGTCCGTTACTTTGCACATCTTTAAACATGGTTGTAAGGCGTTCTAATCGCTATTGAAACAACACCGTAGATACGCAAAATTTTGCGTATCTACGTTGTAAGGCGTTCTGCAGAATCGCTATTGAAACAAAACGATTGTAGATACGCAAAATGTTGCGTATCTATGTTAATATTTCAATCGAGGGTATAATTATCTACATTCATTCTTATAAAATAGAGCTTACCTCTATTAAATATTTGATTATCTAATCTTGGTTTTTCAGCCTAATCGTATCTATCGTGTCCATTGCCATTACATCTAAAAAATTCACTCGTATTGGTATTACTGCTCGTAAGTTGCCAGCAGCACGTTCGACTGCTCAGCGGCTTATTACTTATTTGAGTATTGAGTATCCCGAGTGTCGCTTTGTGGTGAATGAGGATATTCAGGAGGTGGTTGCGAGTAGTCGCATTAAAAAAACTTCTTTATCTCAGGTTTGTGCCGAGGTGGATTTGATGATTTGTATTGGTGGGGATGGAACGCTAATCAATACTTCTCGTTTTATTTATCAGTATCATCTTCCTGTGTTGGGTATCAATCTTGGGCATCTTGGGTATCTTACGGATATTTCACCCAATGAGTTGGAGCCTGAGATTAAGAAAATTATGGATGGGCAGTTTTGGATTGAGAGACGCCAAATGCTGAGTGCTTATATTGATAGTAAGCCGGATGAAAAGTTTCTTGCTTTGAATGAGTTCCAAATTTCTCGTAAGTATGGGCGTGGTTTGATGACTGATTTGGAGGTTTATGTGGATGGGCATTATGTGGTGCGTCAACGTTCGGATGGTTTATTGATTACCACACCGACTGGTTCAACCGCTTATTCTCTTGCCGCTGGAGGTCCGATTATTTCTCCACAGCTTGATGCGATTGGTATTACGCCAATTTGCCCACATACGTTAACTTATCGCCCAATTGTGTTGAGTGGGCAGTCTAAAATTGAGATTATTCCGCATAATAAGCAACAAAAAAACTTATGTATTGTCGATGGTCGGGATGTGATAAGTTTTACGAATAGTGAGCGAGTGATGATTGAGAAACATCATACTGATTTGCTGTTGGTTCATCCAAATTCACATGATGAATTTAAGGTGCTCTCAAGTAAATTGGGGTGGGGAGAGTAGTTTATAATGTTGCGTTATTTATCTATTCAAAATCTTGCGATTATTGAGCAGTTGGAAATCGATTTTACGAATGGGTTCACTGCATTAACTGGTGAAACAGGGGCAGGAAAATCTATTCTTATTGATGCACTTAATCTTGCGCTTGGTAGCCGTTCGGATCTTTCGCTTATTCGCCAAGGTGAGGAGAAGTGCGAAATTTCAGCTATTTTTGATATTAGCCAAAATCGTGTTGTGAGTGAGTGGTTGAAGCAACAGGAGTTAGATTGTTCAGAGTGTATTATTCGCCGTCAGTTACAGCTTAATGGGAGCACTAAGGCGATGATTAATGGGCAACCTGTAGGACAAAAATCACTCCGTGAGTTGGGGGATTTATTGGTTAATATTCATAGCCAGCATGCACATTATGCCCTAACCCAACAAAATACACAACGGCAAATATTGGATGATTATGGTAATCATTATTTGCTCATAAAAAAACTGAATAGTATTTATGCGGTTTATCAAAAGTTATGCCAAGAGTACCAAGAAATTCAACAGCTTAATTCTACTCAAGATAAAGTAGATTTACTGACGTTTCAATTAACTGAAATTCAGCAATTCAAGCCCGGTGCGGATGAGTATGAACAATTAAATCAACAGCATCTTTTACTCTCGAATACAGAGGCAGTTAAAAGTGATTGTCAAGCGGCACTTAGTGCGCTTTCTTCTGTTGAGGGGGTTGATTCAAATACGCAACAATTAATTGATGTGGCGTTAAATGCGTTGAGAAGGTATCGCGAAAATTACCCACAATTAAAACGTGCTACGGAGTTGTTGGAGGATGCACAAACGTATGTCAATGAAGCTATTGATGAGATTCAACATTTACATAGTATTGATGATGATGAGTTAAGTGCAGGGCAAACACTTAATGATTTAGATCGGCGTTTAAGCCAATGGCATGAGCTGGCACGTAAGCATAATATCCCTGCACAAGAATTATATAATTTATCGTTGCAATTAGAGGAGAATCTTAAAAAATTGCAAGGCTTATCAGAGCATTTACAGCAGCTTGAGGGGAAAATTAACGAGCAAAAATCACAGTGGAAAAAGATTGCGGATGAGCTCACAAAAAAACGCAAAGAGAATGCTATTCATTTGCAATTATCTATCACGGCTTATTTACAGCAATTACAAATGTATAAAGCACGCTTTGAAATTGAAATTACTCCCTTGTTTGATGCGAGTGCTATGAAGCCCACACTCAATGGGCAAGATTTGGTGACATTTATGTTTAGTGCTAATGTTGATATTGTCCCACGTGAGTTAAGTAAAATTGCTTCGGGTGGGGAATTATCTCGAGTGGCTTTATCCATTGCCGTTGCGAATGCGGAAAATGCCACTATCCCAACATTAATTTTTGATGAGGTGGATGTTGGTATTGGCGGTGCTACCGCAGAAATTGTGGGTAATTTATTGCATCAACTTGGCAAAAAACAGCAAATCCTTTCAATTACTCATCAAGCCCAAGTTGCGGCTCAAGCTAATGAGCATTTGCTTATCCAAAAAAGCACTCAAGAGGATAAAACAAAAACTCAAGTGACTCCCTTAGAAAAATCTCAAAGAGTTGAAGAAATTGCGAGAATGATTGGGGGGGTTACCATTACTGATACCACTCGTAAGCACGCCCAAGAGCTTCTGGAACTCAATTGATTTTTAGCCTTCTATGAATCTAAGTAACACACTCAACAAGTGGCAAGAAAAGTCCATACAGATTCGTGATAACAACATCTTCCAAGGGCTTGTTATTGCGATTATTCTAATTAGTTCTCTTACCATCGGAGCAAGAACATATAACGTTAATTCCTATCTTGATATTGCTCTGTATTGGATAGATAATGGTATTACCTTTTTTTTCCTATTTGAGCTAATCACTCGTATTATTGCCGAAAAACGCTGGTATCATTTTTTTCATTATAAAAATGGTTGGAATTGGTTTGACACGCTGATTGTGGTCGGTTCACTCATTCCGCTTGAAGAGAGTAATTATGTTTTACTCGGCAGGTTGTTACGACTTTTCCGTGTAATGCGTCTGATTTCTTTTGTACCTCAATTACGTTTACTTACCTCAGCCTTGTTGATTGCTTTACCAAGAATGGGCTATGTTGCCTTGATGATGTTTGTGATTTTTTATATTTATGCGACACTTGGAAGCCTATTGTTTGAACATATCAATCCGATCCTTTGGGGGGATGTTGGGATTTCTATGCTCACCCTATTTCGTGTGGCAACTTTTGAAGATTGGACGGATGTAATGTATGAAACAATGGCAGTATATCCACTCAGCTGGATTTTTTATATTAGCTTTATTTTCTTCTCTGCGTTTATTTTCTTAAATATGATGATTGGCATTATTATCAATGTGCTTGAAGAGGAGCATCAAAAAATAGAAAATGCTAACCCAACCAAAACCCCGTTAGAAAAACAAATTGATGAGTTACAAAAACAAGTGGGTGAATTAAGCGATTACATTCAAAAAAACTCGAAAAAAACGCCATAGGAGCATAGGAGATATATTATGTGTGGTATTTGCGGCGAGTTTATCACCTCTATTTCATCTGCTTATCATCCACAAATCAGTGCGGAGTTAATCTCTCGTATGAGCCAGCGAATGGCACATCGTGGTCCCGATGCACAGGGAATTTTCCAGCAACAACCAACACCACACAGTGCTCTTAGTTTTGGGCATCGGCGTTTGAGTATTATTGATCTCTCTGAAAAAAGCACTCAACCAATGCTCTTACCAGAGGATAGTACCATAGCAAAAAATACTGAGCAAAACCGCTGGGCTTTAGTGTTTAATGGCTGTATTTATAACTATCGTGAATTACGCCAAGAACTGAGCAAGCTCGGTGCAATTTTTAACTCCACCAGCGATACCGAAGTGATCTTACACGCTTGGCAACATTGGGGGGAAAAGTGTGTTGAAAAACTCGATGGAATGTTCGCCTTTGCCATCTGGGATGCTAAGCAAAAAGCCCTATATTTAGTGCGCGATCGCTTTGGCATTAAGCCAATGTATTACACTATCCAGCAAACTAAACAAGGTATGGCGTTGCGTTTTTCCTCCACCCTCCCCTCATTATTAGAATGCCCAGAAATAAGCCACCAATTAAATTCACAGGCATTGCATTTTATGTACCACCTGCACGCCGTCACCCCAGCGCCACACACTATTTTAAAATCAATCAAAAAACTCCCTCCAGCGAGTTTTTTAAAAATCTCCCAGCAACAAAGCCTTGATGAAAATATCCAACCACAGCGATATTGGCATTTGCCACCACAACACCAAATCAACATCCCAAAACAATCTCTTGAAGATTGGCAAAAACAAAGCGAAGAATTACTACTCCAAGCCGTTAAAAAACGGCTGCTTGCGGCGGATGTTCCTGTCGGCATTTTACTTTCTGGAGGCTTAGACTCATCGCTTATCGTCGCACTTGCCGATAAACTTCACCAACAAGGCGAATGGCAACAAAAACTCCATACCTATTCCATTGGCTTTGAAGATATTGGCGATGAAAAAGGCAGTGAATTTTATTATTCAGATCAAGTGGTCAAGCAATTTCAAACCCAGCATCATCGCTATCAAATCCCTAATGATGATGTTCTCAAACGCTTACCAGAAGCGATTGATGCAATGTCTGAACCTATGTTTGGGCAAGATTGTATTGCTTTTTATCTACTCTCTCAACAGGTCGCTAAACATACTAAGGTTGTATTGAGTGGACAAGGAGCGGATGAAGTATTTGCTGGTTATTTCTGGTTCCAGCAAATTTATCAGCAACAGCAACAAGCCACCAATAATTTCACCACATCATCCGCTTATGAACAAATAGCGCGCTATTATATTGATCGTACACACGATGAATGGCAAACAATGATTCAGCCACAATGGCACGGCGAAGATTTCACTGCCCAATGGTTCAAAAAACAACTCTCACTCTCAGAAAATAATAATGTCACTGCTGAGTTACTTAGAATTGATGCGACCTCCCTCATCGTCGATGACCCTGTAAAACGAGTTGATAATATGACAATGGCATGGAGTTTGGAGGCACGCGTCCCTTTTCTTGACACTCAATTGGTTGAGCATGCGAATCAAATTCCCGTAGAGCATCGCTTAATGCACAACGGAAAGGGCGTGCTAAAGAATATCGCCAAATCCTGGTTTTCAGATGATTTTATTTTTAGAAAAAAAGGTTACTTCCCAATGCCTGCCCTAAAATACGTACGTGGTGAGTTTTTAGAAAAAATGAGCGACACCTTAACTGCCACCCAAGCACGCCAACGAGGAATATTTCAACCAAAATACATAGACAACCTACTCAAAAATCCCGAACAAAATCTAACTCGCCTACAAGGAAGCAAGCTCTGGCATTGTGCCCTATTAGAATGGTGGCTACAGAGCAATAATATCAAATAAAAATCACTTGTTTATTCCATTTTTATCGCAGGTCTAATATGGTGCCTTATCTCACCAAAAAATCCAAAATGGAAAATAGGGTAAAATTTCAAGTATAAATTAAGACTATTACATTAGGCTATGGAAAGAGTCGCACTTGAAAAAAATCCCATAATCGGTGTTGTCAATTTTGTTAAGACGGACGTATTGACTGCAATTGACGCCTTGATTATGAAATTTTTTTCTGCCTGCTTGTCCTCCCATAACCTAATGCAATAGTCTTATTTTGAATGGAGTGAAAATAAAGAAAATAGATTTATTACAAAAACCTTCAATATGAAAAAAACTGACTTTATCAACGCAAAACAATATCAATTTTTATAGACCCATTAAAAAATTTCATCTTAAAATTACGAGAACCTGATGAATCTACAAACACAACTGAAAGAACTTTCAATTGATGAGAAAATTATTGCTATGGAAATTCTATGGAAAGAGCTTAGCAAAAATCAACATAACATTCCTTCTCCTAAATGGCATGGGCAAGTATTAAAGCAAAGAGAAGTCAATGAAACGTTTATTGATTGGAAAGATGCCAAACAGGAAATAAAGGAATCCATTTGAAACAAATCAAGATTTCTCTTGAAGCTACCCAAGATTTAATTGAAGGCTATAAATTTTATGAAAAACAAGAAGAAGGGGTGGGAACATACTTTCTTGACTCTCTGTATTCTGACATAGCTTCACTATCTATTTACTCTGGAGTTCATCAAATTTATTTTGAAAAATATTATCGACAACTATCAATGAGATTTCCATTTGCTATCTATTATACATTTAATGAAAATTTCATTTATGTACAAGCAATTCTAGACTGTAGAAGAGAAAGTTCTTGGAGTACAAAAAGATTATCTTAAATTAATAACTTGTTAATTTTCCAACTTGGATGCTTGATTCTTTAGACAAAGAGGCAACCCGCTTAGGGGTTACAAGACAGTCAATCATAAAGATTTGGCTTGCTGAAAAATTAGAAGATGTGCCCTCTTAAAATATGACATACTGACCCTAATTATTTCAAGCTAAATGGGGACTCAAGATGACAATCAGAAAATCAATTTTCAGTGCAGTATAATTATTTTAGATGGTCTTTTCTTATTTGTCTTTTCCCATCTTCCGTCAAGTTTGCTATCATTAAATTTCAAACTTAAAATCAATATAAAAAATTAACCACAAAAATATAATGACTGAAATTTTAACTAATTATGCACCAAAACTCGCAGCAGCTATAGCTGTATTAATTATTGGTATCTGGGTAATAAAACTATTAGTAAGCCTTGTAGAAAAAATCACTCAAAAAACAAATATGGATGCCACCCTTAGACCATTCATAATGAGTATCATTAGAATCGGTCTTAAGGTACTGCTCATTGTCAGTGTCTTAGGCATGGTAGGCGTTGAAATGACTTCATTTGTTGTTATTTTAGGGGCTGCTGGTTTAGCGGTTGGTATGGCTCTTTCTGGAACACTGCAGAATTTTGCTGGTGGCGTAATGATATTACTCTTTAAACCTTTTAAAGTTGATGATTTCATTGATGCTCAAGGCTATATGGGAGTTGTCTCAGAGATTCAAATTTTTAACACTGTCCTGAAAACACCTGATAATAAAACCATTATTATTCCAAATGGTCAATTATCGACCTCTTCAATGACAAATTTTTCGGTAGAGCCTAAGAGACGAGTTGATTGGACAGTGGGTATTGCCTATGGTAATGATGTCGATAAAGCACGCAAAGTTATTAATAAATTATGTGCTGAAGACTCGAGAATCCTAAAAGATCCTGAAGTGTTTATTGCCGTATCTGAACTTGCGGATAGTTCTGTTAATTTTGCCGTTAGAGCTTGGGTAAATGCAGAGGATTATTGGGGAGTGTTCTTTGATATGAATGAGAATATTTATAAAACCTTCGCTAAAGAAGGCTTGGACATACCCTTTCCTCAAATGGATGTTCATATTCACAAATAAAATTGTATAAAAACCTATAAGAAACTCTTGACTATCGCTCTTAAATTTACGGGGTATTATTAATCAAATCTGTGGAATCCTAAAGCACTCATAGAATAGTTTTCTAAGTTAAAAATATCTGAAAAATTAATTTAGAGGTAAGGTTTTTACTCTTTCTCAGGCTCCTGAAAGTGTAAGAAAATCACTAATATAATTTGTTTTATATGGTGCAAGAACACATTTGAAATATCAACTACGTACAAACTGTGTCTCTCCCTTAGGGAAGCGGATTTTGTTTGTACGTGTTCTTTACTCTAATGTATCCTCGTACTATCCAACACTGTATTTATTTTGAGACCTGTGCATAAAAGTATGGCAAAAGAAAAAAGATAAAAAATCGTTCTGATTGAGGCGTGAAATGAAGCTAATACGTCCGTCTTCGCAAATTTCACAACACAAAAAGCGTTTTTACTCTTGGTGAGTTTACGAACCTTAGAGTAACAGCGTTTGAACCGCTTGCGGATAAAAATTAGGACGTTTTTTTACTTTTTTACTTGTCATATCTTTTGTGCAAAGTTCTCATTTTGTAACATAATAATAGAAAAAAAACAATGGAAAATCTAAAAAACATCCCTAACGGAAAGCCCGTTCAACATACATTTAGTGATGCAGAATATCAACAGCGTCAGAGTAAATTGCGTCAAGCGATGGAGGCGAGGCAGGTTGATACGGTTATTTTTACGTCTATTCATTGCATTAATTACTATAGCGATTTCCTTTATTGTGCCTTTGGCAGACCTTATGGATTGGTGGTTGATTTTGATAAAGTAACGACCCTTACCGCAAATATTGATGGTGGGCAACCTTGGCGACGTACCTTTGGGGATAATTTAGTCTATACTGATTGGCAGCGAGATAACTTCTTTCTTGGATTAAAAAAATTAGTAAAAAATTCAGCCCGAATTGGGGTTGAGTTTGATCATATTACACAGGAGCGTTTACAAAAATTGAAGGATTTATTTCCGCAGGCTGATTTTGTCGATATATCGGCAGATTGTATGCAGATGCGAATGATTAAATCGGATGAGGAAATCGCTCATATCAAGCAGGGAGCGGCAGTTTGCGATGTGGGTGGTTTTGCCCTTGCTGAGGCGGTTAAGGAAGGTGTGCCTGAGTATGAAGTGGCATTACATTCTACCCAAGCGATGGTCAGAGAAATTGCCAAACGCTATCCACACAGTGAACTAATGGATACTTGGACTTGGTTTCAATCAGGCATCAATACGGATGGAGCTCATAACCCTGTTACTTCTCGCAAGGTGCAAAAAGGGGATATTCTCAGCTTAAATTGCTTTTCTATGATTGCTGGTTATTACACCGCCTTAGAGCGCACCCTATTTTATGATCATTGCGATGATGCTTCGCTTAAATTATGGCAAGCAAATGTTGAGGTACACGAAGCTGGACTACAACTAATTAAACCTGGAGCTCGCTGTTGTGATATTGCCAATGAGCTTAATAAGATTTTTGAAAAGCATAATCTTCTTGATAAACGCACCTTTGGCTATGGGCATTCATTTGGCGTTCTCTCGCACTATTATGGTAGAGAGGCAGGCTTGGAGCTTAGAGAAGATATTGATACTGTGTTAGAACCTAATATGGTTGTTTCTATTGAGCCGATGATTATGATTGAAGAAGGGCAACCAGGAGCCGGTGGCTATCGTGAACACGATATATTGGTTGTAACAGAAAATGGCAGTGAAAATATTACCAAATTCCCTTACGGTCCTGAGAACAACATTATAGGTTGATTCTATTAAAATAACACACTCACTATGCCTATTCATCCTGATTTATTCCAAGTGTTAGCTTGTCCTGTTTATAAAACACCATTACAATGGGACAAAGAAAAAGATGAGTTAATTTCGGTTGAAGCTGGATTAGCCTATCCTATTCGAGATCAAATCCCGATTATGCTAACCGATGAAGCTCGCCAACTTAGCGATGAAGAGCTTAAAAAATGGAAGAAAAAATCCCCTCCAGAAAATACTCAATAGATAAATAAAGCGTGAAAAATAAATGGAGATTTGTTGTTAGCAGCAGGTCTCTATGGGCGGTGCATCAGTAAAATCCTCTTTGGTGATAATTTCCCCATTGATGTGTTTGGTGTGGTCACTTAGGAGTTGAGCATAGTATGGGGCAATATCTTGTGTTTGTGGGATTGAGCAGGGTTTTTCACCGGGGAAGGCAGTTGCACGCATCCGAGTTGCTACCGCACCCGGGGAAAAAGAATTTGCCCGTATATTGCTAATATCTTGATTTTCAATTGCCATTATTTTCATAAAGTGATCACTGGCTGCTTTGCTGATTGCATAGGCTCCCCAAAAGGCTTGTGGTTCTTCAGCTACTCCGGTTGAGGTGAAAATAACCGAGGCATTGGTGCTTTTTTCTAATATCTCAGTGCAGGCTTGAGTCAGCATAAAAACCGCATTAAGATTGGTTTGTATCACTTTATACCATTGCTGTGGAACATACATTTTAAGTGGGCTTAAATTGCCCAATATAGCTGCATTATGTACTAAACCATCTAAGCATTTATATTGCTTTTGAATAATTTCGGCAAGTTCTTTATAGTCTGTATCGTTTGCACCAGCAAGATCAAGAGGATAAATGGCTGGTTCATAATAAACCCCCATTGCTTGTTGAATTTTTTCTTGCTCTTCGGTAATTAAATCGTACGTTCTTTCTAATTTACCAACGGTGCGTCCGAGCAAAATGACTTGGGCTCCTCTTTTGGCACAATCCAAGGCAATCTGCTCACCAATGCCTGCCCCTGCTCCAGTAATTAAAATTACTTTATGAGTTAAGGTCGTGCTGGATTGAAAAGGAATATTTAACATTTTTGGTAGATAGAGGTAGTCTTTATAAAATCAATTAATTGTTTAGGGGTGTCAATAACTGTATCTGCTCCCCAGTTTTCTGGTGGGTTATTGCCATCGTAAAAACCAAATTTTAAGGCAACTGCGTGGCACCCTGCCCGCTTTGCTGCTTCAATATCACTGGGATAATCGCCAAAATAAAAACAGTTTTCAGCGTTCATTTGAGTAAGTTCTAAGGCTTTCAAAATTCTATCAGGGGCTGGTTTGGGGAGGCATCCATTTTCCATTTGATCGCCAATAATAACGCCATCCCATTGCGGTAATAATCGTCCCATCAGTTTTTGACTAAGGGCAAAGGATTTATTGGTAACAATACCGTGAGGAATTTTCTGATGTTGCAAATCTAATAATAGTTTGTCTAAATCAGGGTAAAAGACACTGTGCTTGTCAAGGTTATTACTGTAGTATTGCAAAAAAATTTGTTGTGCCGCATCTAATTGTTGTTCGCTTAACTGCGTTAGTGCCATTTGATTAAGCATTGCTCGTGAGCCAAGGGCAATAACGTCTGTAAACGGTTTATGAGGGTTGAAATTGTCGGTAAGGGCGTGTTGAGTAGCAGCGAGTAAATCAGCAGAGCTATCAATTAATGTGCCGTCAAGATCAAAATAAAAGCCTGCTTTGCTCATACCCGTTAAAGATTAGTAAAGCGACAAATATAATTAATTTCTACTCGCTTTTCAGAGAGTGCAAAACTCTGAGTTAAGGGATCCCAAATAATGCCATTGCTATGAGTAAAATAAAAACCTGCTTTTCGTGCCATTGCAGTGAGTTCACTTGGTTGAATAAATTTACCGTGGTTATGCGTTCCTTTGGGAATCCAGTTAAGCACATTTTCTGCCACTACAACAGCAAATAACCAACTTAATAAATTACGGTTTAAGGTCGAAGCAAAGAATGTCCCTTGAGGGTTGAGTATTTTTTTTGCACTTTGAATAACATCCGCAGGATCATCAACATGCTCTAACATTTCAAAGCAACAAATTATATCAAAGGGCTTAGGGTTCTGAGCTGCAAAGTCTTGTGCCGATTGGCAATGATATTCAATAGCAAGATTATTTTGTGCACAATGCTGCTTGGCAACTGCAATCGTATTTTGTGATAAATCAAGCCCGACAACTTCTGCCCCTAACTTGACCAATGCCTCAGATAGAATACCTCCACCACACCCAATATCGAGGATGCGTTTTCCTTGCAGAGAGTCTTGTTTTTGCATAAAGGATAGCCGTAGTGGATTGACTTGGTGCAATACTTTAAATTTTCCTTGGGTATCCCACCATTCAGCGGCAAGGCTATCAAAGTGTTGGGTATCGTTTTCTTGATGGCTGCTCATTTTACTTGGGCAGTGCTATCTTTGAACGGAAAAAGAACCATAAACCAAGTACGATGCAAAGAATATTCACCACCAGCGTTTCCCTTTCTCCAAGATATATGATTATGGGATAAAAAAAGAGCAGAATAGGCATTGAGAGAAAAAAAGCACTGAGTGCTAATTTTCGATAGCCAGAATAAATAGCTATTCTTTCTTTATCTTGTCTTTGTGATTGATTTTGTTGGTATAACATAGCGGGTATTTGCTCACGCAAAAAAGGAAGATGGTGGCGTAAATCTTTAATAATTGCTTTGGGTGAAAATTGTTTTTTAACCCAGTTTTCTAAGAAGGGTTTGGCAGTTTCCCAAAGATCTAAATTAGGATAAAGATCACGCCCTAAGCCTTCAATATTAAATAACGTTTTTTGCAGTAGCAGTAATTGCGGTTGCACCTGCATACCAAACTCACGAGCTACTTGAAGCAAGCGTAAAAGGTATTGAGCAAATGAAATTTCATCTAATGGTTTTCCATAAATAGGCTCACTAACACTACGAAAAGCAGATTCTAAATCATTCACACGTGAATCTGCACTGACCCACTGGGATTGAATATGCAATTCGGCAATACGGCGATAGTCTCGATTGAAAAAGGCTAATAGATTCTCAGCAATATATAATTTATCATATTCTGAAAGTGCCCCAACAATACCATAATCAACCGCTTGATATTTGCCATCTTCACTGATAAACACATTGCCCGGGTGCATATCCGCATGAAATAGATTATGTTCAAAAAGTTGTTTAAAGAAAATTTTCACCCCATTATCAGCAATCTGTTTTAAATCAATGCCTGCTTTTTTCAGCCGATCCATCCGATGAATAGGTATGCCATAAATACGCTCAAGCACCAATACTCTTGAAGCGGTATGGCTCCAAATGACTTTGGGTACGTAAAGCGTTGTATCACCTTCAAAATTAGCCCGAATATGATTAGCATTGGCTCCCTCACGGAGCATATCTTTTTCATTGTGTAGCAAAGAAGAAAACTCATCAACTATCTCAAGAGGGCGTAATTGCTTAAATTCTGGAAACCAGCGGTCGAAAAATTTGGCGATGGCATACATAGAGTCTAAACTTTCGGTAATCCGTTTATCAATATCTGGACGAACCACCTTCACGACGACTGATGAGCCATCTTTAAGTTTGGCGGTATGTACTTGAGCAATGGAGGCAGAAGCCATTGGCTTAGGGTCAAAATCATCAAATAATTGATTGATGGGTTGCCCAAGTTGTTGTTCAATTAAGGCGATGCTAATTTCACCAGCAAATGGTGGGCAAGCATCACGAAGGTGCGCTAATTCATCACAAATATCGGCAGGAATGAAATCCCTACGAACAGACAAGGCTTGACCTAACTTGACATAGTAAGTGCCCATTTCTAATAAAAACTGACGGCAACGATTGCCTCTATCCATTGAGGAATCGACTCTTTTTACTCCAAGATTGCAAGGTGCATAACGCAACAATACGCAGAGCCAGTTTTTATCGGTAAATTCATTTAATAATTCATCCATCCGATAACGATAGAAAAGCCTAATAGCACGAATAAATTGCCTTATCATAAGAGAAAATTAATTATTTACTTCGTCTCGATGATATGCTTTGATATCATCACGAATACGGTGTAAGGTACGACTCATTTGAGACCCCACTTTGCCAACTACTCGCCCTGCCAGGTTTGCATTAAAGGCACCAAAAAATTCTTCCAATAACGCTTCCCAATCAATATTAAGTGCTTTAAAAAGTTGTGCAAAATCTTGTAATGCTAAGGGGTTTCCGGTGATTTTTAAATTTACCGTTGTGTCTTGCTCATATTTTTGCCATAGGTCAAAAAGTTCTTGGGGCGAGGCGGTTACCGTAACTTGGCAAGGTATCATACGATCATTTATTATTAGCTTCCCTTCATCTACTTGAAAAACCAAAGTCAACCCCCAACCACTCACATCCCAGCATAAACTACGCCCGTTCATCTGTGAGAGTTTCTTTTGGGCAACAAGATCATAAGCCAATACCTTATTGACCGACCCATTAACAAATGATAATAAAGAAAGCATTTTTATTTATAACTATTTTATAGCTGTATGAATGGCAACCATCCCTTGTAAAAAATTCTCATATTGACGTTCACTAAAACCACTGCGCTCAATCATTGATAGTAATTCTTGTTGGTCTGGATGCTTACGAATCGATTCAGCAAGATATTGATAACTCTCGGCATCGTTGGTAATGATTTTTCCTAAGATGGGTAAAATCGAAAAGGAATACCAATCATAAGCCTTAGCAAGTAGTTCATTTTGCACCTTAGAAAATTCTAAAATCAGCATTCTTCCTTGAGGTTTAAGGACACGAAACATTTCATCTAATGCCTTTTGCTTATCCGTCACATTACGCAAGCCAAAGCCAATAATTAAGCGATCAAAAGAAGCATCGGGATAAGGAAGTTGTTCGGCATTGGCAATGGTAAAATCCAGTTTGCCACTATAGCCTTGGTCAATACGCTGATTACGCCCAACGCTAACCATTGCATAATTAATATCAGCCAGCACTACCCTACTATCTGCACCAAGTTTTTTGCTCAGTAAAACGCTTAAATCGCCAGTACCTCCAGCAAGGTCTAAAACCTGTAAATTTGATAATGATTCAACATCAAGCATTTCAATAGCACGATGCTTCCAATAACGATGAACCCCCAACGACATTAGATCATTCATCAAATCATAATTATCCGAAACAGAATCGAATACTTCACCAACTAACTGTTTTTTTTCCGATATAGAAACTTCTCGGTAACCAAAGTGGGTGGTTCCTTCTTGAGTATAATTAGTATTTTCACTCTTGTGATAATCAGTGGGGGTAGTAATAACAGGGCTCCTAAATAAAAATAGAAATAAAAATTAAGACGTTGAGTACGTCTTATTAATTATAGGCTGAGACCTTTGCACAAAAGTATGGCAAAAGAAAAAAGATAAAAAATTGTTCTGATTGAGGCGTGAAATGAAGCTAATACGTCCGTCTTTGCAAATTTCACAACGAAAGTCAGGGCAATTTTTTACTTTTTTACTTGTCATATCTTTTGTGCAAAGGTGTAAAGGTTAGCTAATTCGCTGACAGATTTTTTAAAAAATCAGCAGGGGATTTCCCATTGATGCCTTGGTGAGGTCTCTCATAATTGTAGTATAAAAGATAGTCCTGCAAATCGTTCTTTAATTGTTCCAACGATTCAAAATGAGTTCCTTCTATTAAGTCTTCTTCAATAGTTCGCCAAAGACGTTCAACCTTGCCATTTGTTTGTGGTCGATAAGGACGCGTATAGCGGTGTTTTATCTGCATTTCTGTGAGCAGTCTTTCGAAAGGGTGCCCAGGCATTGTATCCGTTGCTCTTTTTCCTGAAAATTCTTTACCATTGTCTGAAAGAATTTCTTTAAATCTCACGCCAAATTGATCTTGTAATCGATAAAAACACCGCATCGTTGCAAACATCACTTCTAAACTCGTTAAGTTAGAGCATACTTCAGCCCAAGCTAAACGCGTGCAACTATCCACAACGGCTAACAAGTAGTATTTATTATGCGGTTCTTTCGCAAGGATGCCTTTGCCTAAGTGATGAGCATCAATATGTCCTAACTCACCCGCCTTTTGTTTGATTATTTTCTTTTTGATTTCTTTCATCGGTCGATTGAGAATATTGAGATTATGTCGTTTGCAAATCGTGTAAATACCTGAGGGGCTTGGGGTTAAGCTGCCAAGAACAGGAAGCAGAAGTTGATGAATTTCAAATTTATTGTTCCCTTTTCTTCGTTCTTTAAGAACGCAGGATTCAATGTATTGACTGGGTCGTCTGCTAAGCCATTTAGGACCTCTTTTTTGGGGAAGAATGGCCTCCTGATCAAATCCACTGTTTTTATAACGATTGTAAAATTTAAGAAAAACTTGACGTTTAAGTGCATGGGATTCATAAAAATCTTTAAGAAAGCGATATTCTGAATGCTTTTTTTGCTTAACTTGAGCATATTCTTCAAATAAAAATAGGTAGCGTTGTATGTAGTTCCTTTCTACTGTTTTGTCTGATAGGTTCATAAAATCTCCAAAAATTATAATTATAATTTCTGTCAGCGAATTACCTAACCTTTACAAAAGGTCTCAGGATACCTATAAATTAACTTGAACAACTCTAAAACAAATTATGAAAATATATCATTTAACAATAATCGTAACCTTGCTCTCTATTGTGGGCATTCTAAATAAAGCGAATGCTGAAAGTTCTATTTTATGGCAAGCAGATGCTGGAGAAAGCAAGATTAGTCTTGTTGAGCTTTATACATCACATGGCTGTCATAGTTGCCCACCAGCAGAAAATTTGATGAATGGTTTAGAAAGTGATTCTATGCTATGGGAAAGTTATATCCCCTTAGCATTCCATGTGGACTATTGGAATTATATCGGTTGGAAAGATCGTTTTTCTAAACCTAAATACAGTAAGCGCCAAAGAAGACATCGTGCCTATGGAAATATACGCTCTGTTTATACGCCAGGCTGGGTTATTAATGGTAAAGAGTGGCATGGCTTTTTCGCAAAACCAAGACAAGGCATTCCAGTGTTAGCACAAAAATCAATCCCACTAAGAGCAACATTAAAAAATAAAAACTATTTAACTGTTGAAATTCCTTACGAAACGAATAACCCATATAGAAGCCCTAACCTACTTTATACAGCAGTCTTAGGCTCTGATTATAATGAACGCATTACTGCAGGAGAAAATAATGGCAAAACCCTGCTCGCTAATTTCGTTGTATTAAAACTCTCTCACCATCGAATAAAAGCATCTGAAAAATCATGGAAAATACCTTTGCCACAGGTAAAAAAGGGAATTGCAAGTAATAAAATGGCTCTGGCAGTTTGGTTAAGCGATCAGAATTATCACCCTGTCCAAGCTGTCGGGAACTGGATAGAACCTTCCTTGGTTAGTCGTTAAATCCTTTCGTCGTTGAAAAGGAGTTAGGTTTTCTCGCTTTGATTTTTATTGTTGTAATTTTGATTTTTTAAAATGTATCACTCGCTCTAAAAGCAACAATCCTATAAGAGCGGTATAAAGAATAGGCTCTATGTAGTCGGCTTTGATTAGCCAGTAAAAATGGAGCATCGCAAGTGGGAAAATCAGATATACTAAGCGGTGGAGTTTTTGCCAGCGTTTTTTTAATTTGCGTCGCCATTTGTGCGTTGAAGTAATTGCCAGCGGCAATAGCAAAAATATAATTAAAACGCCAACAATAATATAGTTGTTTTCAATAATGTCATAGTAAATATCTTCCCATTCAAAAAAGAAATCTAACACAAGATAGCCAATCAAATGTAGGATGGCATAAAAAAAGAAAAATAACCCCCATTGCCGACGCATAGAATTTAGCTCAACGAGTGGCAAATGCCGAGTTAGAGGAGTAACGAGAAGAGTGAGAAATAAAAAAAATAAAGCCCACTGTCCGCTTTGATGAATAAAATCTTCTGTAGTATTAGCACCAAGAAACCCAAACCACCAACCTAATGCCAAGTAAACAGCAGGGGAAAGACAGAGAATAAAACTTAATAAACGAAATATACCCATTAAAAAAATCGGCTACCTCTATTGACTACTTCTTAGAAGTATTTTTTCAAATCCATATCCTTATAGAGACTGGCAACTTGCTCTTGATAGCCATTAAACAGTAATGTCTTACGGCGACGAAATTCACCTATGCGACGCTCTTTATTTTGACGCCATCTGGGATGATGAACTTTTGGATTAACATTGGCGTAAAAACCATACTCATTTGGAGCGGCTTTATTCCAAGAAGTTCTTGGTTCACGGTCTAATAAACGAATTTTTTGAATAGATTTAATTCCCTTAAATCCATATTTCCAAGGAATAACCAAACGAATTGGCGCACCATTCTGCGATAATAATTTTTTACCATAAATACCAGTAGCCATTAACGTAAGTGGATGCATTGCCTCATCCATTCTAAGACCTTCAACATAGGGCCATTGTAAAACGGGGAAACGCTGTCCATAAAGATTTTCAGGGTCTAAAATTGTTTTGAACTCGACATATTTTGCCTCAGCTTTAGGTTCAAACTTTTGCAGTAATTTGTTTAACTCAAAACCTTCCCAAGGAATCACCATTGACCAACGCTCAACACAGCGCATACGATATACTCTTTCTTCAGTGGGGATCTTGAGAATATCTTCTATATCAATTTTTCCAGGCTTATTTACTAAACCACTCACCTCGATACTCCAAGGGTGTGGCTTTAACCATTTGGCATTTTTACTGGGATCAGATTTTGATGTCCCTAATTCATAAAAATTATTGTAAGTCGTAATGTCCTTATAGGAGGTAATTTCGTGCTTTAAGTTAAACTCAGAGTCTGCCATAGCAGAAGGCAAAATCAATGCAGCAGAAGAAGCAAGCAATCCTTGTGATGTTTTTTGAATAAAGTCGCGACGGTTAATGAATTTTTCTTCAGACGTTATCTCTGAAGAAGGGATAGTGGGAAAAGAAGTTTTAGGCATAGTTTCAAAAAATTTAGACCATTAAAAAAACCTTTCTAATCAATTCCTATTTTTTTACTACTTTTGATTAAACAAGGACGCTTAGGCAAACTACTTATCTCTATATGTAATCCTTCCTTTAGATAAATCATACGGGCTAACTTCAACTCTCACTTTATCGCCATTAAGGATTTTTATATAGTGTTTACGAATTCTCCCAGAAATATGGGCCGTAACAATATGCCCATTTTCTAATTCCACTTTAAACACTGTATTAGGAAGAGTTTCAATAACCTTCCCCTCCATTTCAATAATGTCTTTCGCCATAAATTTTAATATTTAATAAGATGAGCCTCTTAATAAGCAAAGGCTTCCCTACATTAAGTATACAGCAACGAAGTAAGAAAAACTACTAAATACCTTTGGATTTAGGTAGTACATTCACCATCATAATCAAGGTTTCATCCTTAACGAAAAGTTTAACCATTTTATCTTTAATTTGATATTGATATTTCTTACCTTTCTTATCAAGGTTCATTAGAAAAGATCTCACATCCTCATAGGGAACTTGATAAATACTTTCCATATTCCCTGTTTTATTATTTCTAACACTTAAATGAACAGTATTTGGGCCTGCAACTCTACACTTTTTAAAGCCCACAATCGTCATCCCAGCTAAATCCAAGCTCTTTAATGATTTCAGGTTTACTTGCTGAAAATGCGCCTGAATTGCACTAACTTCAATGCCCTCAAAATGAGAGACTTTAAAGTTTGTAGGGTCTTGATGGGCTCGAATATGGTATTCCAAAGCAGCCAATGCCAAATTCTCATAAGAGTTCCCCTTATAACCATTCCACATAAAAACTGATGTGCCTCCAAATGCCAATAATAGAAGCAACACGCTCATATATCGAGCCATCCTATACCACCTCGCTTTACGCTGAAGTTTGAGCATAGCATCTAACCCAGTGGTATCTAAGCCTATCTTATCGTACTTAGCAATAAGCGCCTCTCTTAAGGTCATAGTACTATTATTATTTTTGTCCATTATAATACATTCATTAAAATTCAATAAAAAATACACTTACTTTGAGACCTTTGCATAAACATAAAAGTATGGCAAAAGGAAAAAGATAAAAAATCGCTCTAATTGAGGCGTGGAATACTGAAGCAAGTTCAGCACAGGCTACGCCAATACGTCCGTCTTCGCAAGTTTCACAACGAAAATCAGGGAAATTTTTCACTTTTTCACTTGTCATATCTTTTGTGCAAAGGTCTCACCTTATACTATATTACTTACTTAGTTGCTGTTTCTCCCGCCTCTCTCGATGAGCACGCAACCTATCCCTCACACGATATATACATACCGCAATTCTATTTTTAGAAGTACCAAGCTGTTTCCCCACTGCCTCCATAGATAAGCCATCGATAATGTACAAATAGATAATTTCTCTTTCCTCTACACTCATCTTCTGCCAAGCTATTTCTAATTCTTGATTGTTGATTAACTCATTCTCTATCAGGTTTTTATCAGATACAAGATAACCTATACTTTCCTGATTCTCTGGTGTAATCACCTCAAAAACAGGCTTATACTTGCGAAAATTATCAATCCATAGATTTCTAATAATCATTCGAATATATGAAAATTTTGTTCTAGAATCTCTGGGTAAACGCTTTAAATATTTTTCTAAGCTACTATACAACAAGTCATATGCCTCATCATAATCATTAAGCAACGTCCGACAATAACCGAATAGAGAATCTAACTCTTTCTGTGTAAAATCAAATTTACTCATTGAGATAAGCCAATAAAAATTTCAATATTTCTGCAAAAATAAAAAAAAAATAAACTTATTTTCTATTTAGAAAATAATCTATAGATACTCTTCCTGCACCACAAAATGCGATGAAAAATAACATCAATCCCCACATTTTATGATCATAAAATCCCCCTTCCCAAAGGGTTGGATAGGATAAAACAGCAACAACATTGACTGCAAATAGCATCAAAACATTTACTTGAGTAAATAAACCTAATACTATAAAAATAGGTAATATAAGTTCAGCCGCAGTACCCAGATAAGCTGCCACTACAAAATTTAATACCGGAACTTGATAGACCTCTTCAAATAAATAAAGAGTCGAATCCCAACCACTTATTTTCAACATCCCCGAATTAAAAAATGGAATGCTCGCCGCAAAACGCAAAAATAATAAAAAAATGTCCTTAACGTATTTTTGCAAAATTGCCGATATGCACAAATTGCATTGATATATTTTCTGCCACATCATTTTTAATTTAATAGTTTTTTAATTATAATATGCAAAGCATTCTGTTCAAATATAAAAATCAACAAATACTTGACGCTCAATATACTTTGCAAGAAATGGTTGTAAGTCAACTTTTTCATTTGTCAAGGCATATGCCTGATTCAGGCAGTTATTTTCCATTAAAGCACCTAACAAATCAAACTCATCCTGATTAATAAGCTCAACTTGAACTTTATATTGCCGTCTATAAATAATTGCCTTTTGAGGATTATTATTTAAATCTGGCACTTCGCTTTGATCATCCATCAACCAAATAGAAACCACTGGAAATGATGACTCTAATAAATAAACTGATGGGTGAAAATTTATATATAAATCACTTTCATCCTTAATCCCAAGCGATGCCAAGTTAGCTATCTCATAAGCAGGTATTTCTGCCGAATGATAAGCCTTTTCATAAAAACGCTCTAATCGTGCAATGCAAGGCAGGTAGCTTAATTCCTTACACTCCTCATTGGTCTCTAAAAAATCGGCAAACTCATCGCCAAAATCAGTTAAATAACCACTTGTCAATGGTGTTTTTTGCACAAACTGCTTGGCAATATAAAAGAAAAAATCCTCACCAACTAATCGCTTAACTGCACTATACGATGCCGCAAGTGCTTCCGTTAAACTCAGCACATAGTTATTGCGATAAACATCAATAAAATCTTTACCACTAAAATTACCACGAGGTAAATAGCTATTACTAACAACATCAGCAGAAGGGCTGAAAATCACATCTTCAGCAAACCCTTCTTGAAGACTTCTAAGCGACTTGCTCATACTGCAACATATACTCGCCTGCCTTATTCGCCTCATTTAATAACACAGATAAATCAGGTACGCCAGTATCCCACTCAATCAACACAGGCTTAGAGCCAACTTTTTGCATAGTGAGAACAAATAATTCCCACACTCTATCATCAACCAAACTACCATGATCATCAATCAATAAAGTTCCTTGTTCCAATTCTTTAGTCGCAAAACCAGCAAGATGAATTTCTTTAACATCCTTAGGATTTACCGCACGCAAATATTCTAATGGATCAAATTCGTGATTAAAACCACTAACAAAAAAATTATTAACATCAAGCAACAAACCACAGCCTGTTTTTTCAGGCAAAGAAGAATAAAATTCCCATTCTGGAATAGTTGATTCTCGGTATCTAAGATAGGATGAAGGATTTTCAATCAAAATTTGTCGATTAAGAAAATCTTGTGTTTGTTTAACCTTATCGCAAAAATTTTGCAAAGATTCCTCGGTATAGGGTAAGGGCAACAAATCATTAAAATATTGATTATGCACTGCCCCCCAGCTTAAATGTTCAGAAAGTAACGCTGGTTCAAAACGCGTAACAACTTGTTTGAGTTTTTTTAAGTGCTCTTTATTCAGCTCATCTGTAGTGCCAAGAGAAAGCCCAACTCCATGAACACTCAAAGGGTAATTTTCTCTAATTTTTTGTAAAGCCTCAATATGCTCCCCTCCTTCTGAGAAAAAATTCTCTGCATGAACTTCCAACCAATTAATGTTAGGTTTTTCATTTAAGACTTGAAATAAGTGAGGACCACGTAAACCAATACCTGGCTGATTAAGAATTGAATAATTTGGGTAATTTAGCACACTAATAAAGCAATACTACTGACAAAATGAGACCTTTGCATAAAAGTATGGCGTATGGCAAAAGGAAAAAGATAAAAAATCGCTCTGATTGAGGCGTGGAAAGCAACCAACACGCCCGTCTTCACAAGTTTCACAACGAGAGTCAGGGCAATTTTTTACTTTTTCACTTGTCATATCTTTTGTGCAAAGATCTCAAAATATCAAATATCCAAAGAGCACTTATGACAGAAATAAAGTGGAGCATAGAGGAATATAAAGTGCTCTCTGAATAAACCGACTACCCTTTAGCTGGATTCTTTACTACCACCAACTAAACGGTCACACAAACCTTTAGGCACAGCAATAAAAGCATATTTTTGTCCATCAGAAGTTGAACTCCCTGCACATGAAGAGGTTTTTGTAGCACAATCATTTTTACCTGCTTTAGCAACACCGTAGCATTTCTCTTTACTACCAGCTAAAGCAACACCACTACTAATAGTACCACCAACAAACGCTAAACTCGCAACAGTTAATGCAATTTTTTTATTCATATATATAACTCCTTTATAAAATTTAATAAATTAAACAGGTCAGCTTGAGAAAGAGAAAAACAACGTCTCCTCATTTCAAACATACCCTCCAAATATTAGCTGGATTCTTTACTACTTCCAACTAAACGAGAACACAATCCTTTAGGCACAACAATATAAGCATCTTTTTGCCCATCGGATGTTGAATGTCCTGCGCATACAGAAGTTTTGGTAGCACAATCATTTTTACCAGCTTTAGCAACGCCGTAGCATTTCTCCTTATCACCAGCTAAAACAACACCACTACTAACAGTGCCTCCAACAAACGCCAAACTTGCAATCGCTAATCCAATCTTATTATTCATAAAACACTCCTTAAAAAAATAACACGTAAAAAAACAAAAAATCTTTCCACCAATAGACGAAAGAGCACTGACAAAATTACAAAAAACTAAGTTATTTTAAAAACTAAGTTATTTTAAAAACTAAGTTATTTTAATAAAAATTATCAAAACACATAATTATAAATTATAAGTAAAAAAGAACTTATGAAATGAGACAATGAGACCTTTTGTAAAGATTAGCTAATTCGCTGACAGAATTTCCCCAACAGATTACCACGGTCGCTGAAAAACGCTCCCTCGCAATGACAGAAAAAGGAACAAATACAAAAAATAAGCGGGGCTATGCCCCAAAAATTACAGGGTGGAGCGAACAAGACGTACTCGATGACCACTGGTGCGGCTTAATTGCTGATGATAGCCAATGCGAAAATCGACGGTCCACCCATGGGCATTCTCAATAGGCGAGGAGGTCCAATACTCATCCGACACGCTACGCGGAAAAATGGATAAGTTGATTTTAGGTTCAAAGCGATCTAATGCCAGCAAAGAATAAAGTTCTTTAACGTTGGGTAGGCGCCAATCACTGTAGCCGGCAAGGGTGCTGCTATTTGCTTGCTCAAGGGCATCTCTCCAATTATATTTAGTGGCATAGCCACTGCAAGTCGTGCTGGCGCTATCTTGCCCGAGTGCACATTTTGCCCACATTAGCTTGGTTACTTTATCAGTTACTGTGCCATTATTATGGTCAATGTAGCGACTATCTGGCCATTCATTGGTAACATAGGACTTTATTGTTTGTGAAGTGCCAACGCTTGCGTAGGTGAGTAATAGTAACCCGACAGTTATCAAAATCGCTTGGCTATACGTTTGTTTTTTTTTGAATATTTGCATTGTGTACTCCTTGAAATTTGTGTAATTTATTTGACTGCCATTGGGTTAATGAGACCTTTGCATATTACTCGCTGGAGTGAACAAGACGCACAGCATACAATGCCCCGCGGTTTCTGATCCAAGGTTCTGAATAATAGAAATCATAATACCACGCCTTGTTGGCACTCCTACTGCCGGTTTCGACTGCATATGGCGAGGCCGACCAATAATAGCCATTACCATGGAGAGCTGAGGTATTTGGGAAGTAGGCAAGATCAATGTCGAAAACACGAACACTCTCCTTCGCCTTATAGAAATCAACAATAGAAAGTAACTCACTCAGAGTGGGGACACGCCAGTTATTAAAGCCACAGAGTTTTTCCGCATTACTGCCATCTACCAGCGTATTCCAATCATCATTGTAGCGATCCTCTCTATCCTTATGACCTCGACCAATTGCTGTTTTGCCACCCCAGCGGTAATCATTATCTTTATGGTGAATATTGGCAGTGTGACTTGAGATACCCACATCGGTTTTCACTTCCCATACCAAGCTCGTAACGTTATCTAACACACATGACCACTGGGTACCTGCCGATTCACTGCCAGTACTTGACCAACGTTGATCTTGAATTGCCAGTACCGTGCCAGCACTACTCAGTTTGGTAAAATCAAAACCTGCCTTGCCGCCACCTATTTTAGCGAATGTGCTTGCCTTGGCTTCGCCATCTCTGCCATAATGGCAATCTTGTTCAGTGCCTTCGGCAAAGCCTGTCGGTGAGCAAATTATGCCGGTCTGTTTACCTGATGGGTAATTGCCTCCCCAAGTAATACCTGTGTCGTTGAGTTGCGGAATTATCTTGGTGACTACAAATGCCATCTCTGAAAATGCAGAACAATCATCCTTACCTGCTTTACATGCTTTAATCCAATAATAATATTTGGTTTGTGGGGTGAGCCTACTATTTGTGTATGAGACAGCACTACCTGCAAAAGGGATAGCAATGGGGTCTAAATCGCTATTTGTATTGCTACTGTTGCGGTAAATTTCATAATAGTCTGTTTCAATCAGTCGATTAACTTTATTCCACGATATTCTAACTTGTGAAGTACTAATCGCAAGTAGGCTAACACCACGTGGGACACTTAGATGCGTGGTTTCAGATCTACCTGTTGAAAAATCAGAGCAGGATTGTACTCCTTGTAGACTTTTCTTACACGCTTTTACCCAGTAATAATACGTCGTATAACTCTCTATACCTGTATTATCTTCATAGGAGGTGCCGGTTAGCGTGGTAATGGCTGTTAAACCTGCATTGCTGTCGCTTGTGTTGCGGTAAATTTCATAATACTCTGCTTCAGTAACGCTATTCCACGATACCGTCATTTGTGAATCACTATCCGCTGTTAAGCTAACACCGGTTGGGACACTTGGGGGAACAATCAAGGTGGCTTTTGAGGCAACTTGAGAAAAACCAGAACATCTTTTTCCAGAAGTATTTGTATTACACGCTTTTACCCAGTAGTAATAGGTCGTATCATCCATTAAACCTGTATCTTCATAGGAGGGGTTTTTTAGCGTGGCAATGGCTGTTAAATCTGCATTGCTATTGCTTGTGTTGCGGTAAATTTCATAGGAGTGTGCCCCATTGCCGATCCACGATACCGTTATTTGTGAAGAACTATCCGCTTTTAAGCTAACACCGGTTGGAACATTGGGGGGAACAATCTGGGTAGTTTTTGAGGCAACTTTTGAAAAATCAGAGCAGGATTGTACTCCTTGTGGACTTTTCTTACACGCTGTTACCCAGTAATAATACATCGTATCAGCCGTTAGACCTGTATCTATATAGGAGGAGGTTTTTTCCGTGGCAATGGCTGTTAAACCTGCATTGCTATCGCTGATGTTGCGATAAAGTTTATAGGAATTTGCCCCATTGCCGTTCCACGATACCGTTATTTGTGAGATGCTATCCGCACTTAGGGTTAGAGTGGTTGGGACATCTGGGGGAACAATCAAGGTAAATTCTGAGGCAACTTGAGAAAAATCAGAACAGGCTTGTACTCCATCTAAATTTTCCTTACATGCTTTTACCCAGTAGTAATACATCGTATGAGCCGTTAGAGCTGTATCTTTATAGGAATTGTTTTTTGGTGTGGCAATGGCTGTTAAACCTGCATTGCTATCGCTTATATTGCGGTAAAGTTTATAGGAGGTTGCTTTGCTCACTGTGCTCCACGATACCGTCATTTGTGAAGCACTATTAGCTGTTAAGCTAACACCGGTTGGGATACTTGGAATAA
>CAKMZV010000017.1 GCA_929200535.1 uncultured Gammaproteobacteria bacterium | reverse complement strand
ATCATTACCATCGGCTATAACGCTATGAACAGTAGTGCCAATTGGGGAATTTTCTTCGACTGAAATTGTATCGGCACTTGTGATGGTGGGAACCTCGTCATTGAGGTTGATTATCGTAAATGTCAGTAGTTGGGTCGTTTCTAATACTCCATCACTTACCGTGAGAACAGCTGTATGTTTGCTACTTGTTTCATAGTCTGGAACTGCCTTTACTCTTATTGTTCCTTGGGCATTGATTGCAAAATGCGTCGAGGGCGTCAGACTATAAGTTAAGGTGCTATCTGCAGAGCCGTCATTACCATCGGCTATAACGCTATGAACAGTAATACCAATTTGGGAATTTTCTGTGACTGAAATTGTATCGGCACTTGTGATGGTGGGAGCGTTGTCATTAACGTTGATTATAGCAAATGTCAGTTGTTGGGTCGTTTCGAATACTCCATCCTTGACTGTGAGGACAGCTGTATGTTGGCTGGTTGCTTCATAGTCTGGGGGGATGCGTACTCTTATTTCTCCCTGGTTAGTAATTCTAAAAAGCGTAGCAGGATTAAGAGCATAAGTTAAGCTATCTGCAGAGCCATCATTACCATCGGCTTTAACGCTATAGATGGGACGGTTAAGTTTGGAATTTTCTGTGACTGAAATCGTATTGGCACTTGTGATGGTGGGAGTATTGTCATTAACGTTGATTATAGCAAATATCAGTAGTTGGGTCGTTTCTAATACTCCATCACTTACTGTGAGGACAGCTGTATGTTTGCTACTTGTTTCATAGTCTGGAACTGCCTTTACGCTTATTGTTCCTTGGGCATTGATTACAAAATACGTCGAGGGGGTCAGACTATAAGTTAAGGTGCTATCTGCAGCAGCATCATTACCATCGGCTACAACGCTATGGACAGTAGTACCAATTGGGGAATTTTCCACGACTAAAACAGTGCTTGTGATGGTTAGATAAGGCTCAACAACCTTATCCTCATTACTATCATTACCACACGAAAAAAGAAGAAAAAAACTGCTGTAAAAACAAAACTTTAAAAGTAATCTTGTTGTCTTCATACCTATCGGGCAATATAAATTCATATCTTAAAATTTGCTAAATAAAAAATAACACATATATAAAGAGACCTTTGCATAAAAGTATGGCAAAAGAAAAAAGATAAAAAATTGTTCTGATTGAGGCGTGGAACGCAGCTAATACGTCCGTCTTCGCAAGTTTCACAACACAAAAAGCGTTTTTACTCTTGGTGAGTTTACGAACCATAGAGTAACAGCGTTTGAAGCGCTTGCGAATAAAAATCAGGGCAATTTTTTGCTTTTTTACTTGTCATATCTTTTGTGCAAAGGTCTCATAAAGAGTGGTTTTACTCTACTGTTACAGATTTTGCAAGATTACGGGGTTGATCAATATCTGTTCCTTTGATTCGAGCAACATGATATGAGAGCAATTGTAAGGGAATAGTGAATAGAAGAGGACAGGAAATTCTACCAACATTTTCTGCAACACTAATCACATTAACAGATTTTGTTCTTGTTAGCTTAGAGTTTTTATCTTCAAATGCGTAAATCTTCCCTCCTCTTGATGAAACCTCTTCAAGATTTGATTTCAATTTAATCAATAAATCATTGTTAGGGGCGATCACAATCACTGGAGTCTCTTCATCTACTAAAGCTAATGGACCGTGCTTCAGTTCCCCAGCAGGGAACGCTTCGGCATGAATATACGATATTTCTTTGAGTTTTAAAGCTCCTTCCAAGGCAATGGGGTACATCGTTCCTCTACCAAGAAAAAGTGCCGATTGACTATTGGCTATTATGTTTGATAGTTCAATAATTTGCTCTTCCTGATCTAAGGCACTTTGCACTAATTTAGGCACTTTGCGCAAGCCTTGAATCATTCGTTTTTCTACAGTTTCTGATAATCTCTTTTGAGATTTCCCTAAAGCAATCATCAATAAAGATAAAGCAACAAGTTGCGTCGTAAACGCCTTAGTGGAGGCAACTCCAACCTCAAACCCTGCACGTGTTAAAAAAACCAAATCAGCATATCGAACTAATGTGCTCTCTGCTTTATTTGAAATTGTTAGGATTGACCAGTGATTTTTTCCCTCAGCTTGTTTTTTTAGTTTCTCAACAATTTTCAACGCTTCTGCTGTATCAGCTGTTTCACCTGATTGAGAAATTGCCACAAAAAGAACATCCTTTTCTATAGCTGGATTACGATAGCGGAATTCACTCGCCACCTCAACGTCAACCGGAATACCAATAATATCTTCACACCAATAGCGAAAAACCATCCCTGAATGATAACTTGTACCACAAGCTATAATCTGCACTCGCTTAATTTTTGAAAAAATAAATGCCGCCTCTTGCCCAAAACATTCTACTAAAAGACGATTATCACTAATACACCCTTCTAAAGTTTCAGCAATGGCTTTCGGTTGCTCATGAATTTCCTTATGCATAAAGTGTCTATAGCCACCCTTGCTCGTTACCCCAGCATCATCTTGTGTGCTTGTGATAATTTTATATTTGGATTTTTGAGTATCATTACTATCGAAGACAACTTTTCCTTTACTATTTTCAATGACCACTGAATCTTTGCGAAGAATTGCCAAATCATTTTCCTCAAGCACCACATATTGCTGGCTAATAAACAACAACGCCATTGGGTCAGATGAAATAAAATTTTCCCCAAAACCCAAAGAAATCGTTAGTGGACTACCTTGTCTTACCGCAATCATTTCATCTGGATTTTCTGCATCAATAACAGCCATTCCATAGGCACCTTTAAGCTTTGGAAGAGTTTGCCTAACAGCGTCATATAACGTCAAATTATCTTTTTGCATAGTAATGTTAATCAGCTGCACAATCACCTCAGTATCTGTGTCTGAAGAAAAAATAGCACCCTGATTAATGCAAAACTGCTTTAATTCAGAATAATTTTCAACAATTCCATTGTGTACCAAAGCAAGGCGATTATTGACAATATGCGGATGTGCATTGCTCTCAACAGGTAATCCATGGGTTGCCCAACGAGTATGAGCAATACCAAGGTTGCCTTCAATCCCAGTAACTTTTTCATTTAGATCTTTAACTTTATTAAGCGTTTTTACACACTCAAGATTCTGCTCTTTATTGATAACCGCAACGCCTGCTGAATCATAACCCCTATATTCCAAACGTGTTAATCCAGCCAATAAAATTGGAGTAATGTTTCTTTCACTTACCGCACCAACAATGCCACACATAAAAATTACCGTTAAAATTACCGTTAAATTTGTTAAAATTACATAAAAGCTTTTATTTTTTAACAAGAGCTCTTTGGGCATTAATTTTAACACTAAGAGACCTTTGCACAAAAGATATGACAAGTAAAAAAGCAAAAAATTTCCCTGATTTTCGTTGTGAAACTTGCGAAGACGGACGTATTGGCTGCGTTTCACGCCTCAATCAGAACAATTTTTTATCTTTTTTCTTTTGCCATACTTTTATGCAAAGGTCTCACTAAATCTACCGAATCTTATACCTTTGCACAAAATCATTCTTGGAATAGAAAGTTCTTGCGATGACACAGGTGTCGCAATTTACGATAGCGCTTACGCTAAAAAATATAACAAATGCCGCTCTAAGGCCTTACATAGTCAAATAGAAACCCATGCAAAATATGGAGGCGTTGTACCAGAACTTGCGTCACGTGACCATATCATTTACCTACAAAAACTCACTCATCAATGCCTACAAGAAGCCTCATTAACACTACAAGACATTGATGGTTTTGCCTACACTCAAGGACCTGGATTAGCAGGTGCTTTACTCACTGGTGCAAGCTATACAAAAGCACTCGCTTTAGGGTTAAAAAAACCCTGTGTCGGGATTCATCATATGGAAGGCCATTTACTGTCTCCTATGTTAGAACACTCTGAAATTCAACCTCCTTTCCTTGGTGTGCTTATTTCTGGCGGACATACGTTATTAGTTGAAGTACAGGCACTTGGGCACTATCAAATTATCGGACAATCTATTGATGATGCTATTGGTGAAGCATTTGATAAAAGTGCCAAACTTCTCGGCTTAGGATACCCTGGAGGCTATCCCCTCTCCCAATTAGCAAAAAAAGGGAATGGAAAAAAATATCTATTCCCAAGACCAATGACTGCCAAAGCAGGCAGCCCCCTATCTCCTGAAAATCGATTTAATTTTAGCTTTAGCGGATTAAAAACCGAAGTAAAAAACACCTATCGGCGAGAATTACAAAACAACCCGAATGAGCAACAAACGCAACAAATTAAAGCCGATATAGCAGCCTCATTTGAAGAAGCTGTTGCCGAAACATTAAGCATAAAAATAAAAACAGCACTTACTTTTTTAAATACAGACAGAGAAGATAAACAAAAACCAAAAATTAAGAGCTTACTCGTTGCAGGGGGAGTGGCTGCCAATGAAAAAATTCGCCAAAATTTACAACAAACTAGCGAGCAAATGAATGTCCAATTATTTATTCCCTCCCCTCACCTCTGCACTGATAATGGCGAAATGATTGCTTACGTCGGTTGGCTACGCCTAAACCACCTCCCCTACCAAAACAGACCTGATAATGCCGAAACTCAAATTTTTCCACGTTGGAATTTAAACGATTTATTGTAGGATTGTAGGGGCACTCCTGTGTATCTTCCCTACAGATTATTGCTCCACAACACAACTAACAATCCTTTCGCTCGGCTCATTGCCACATAGTATTCGGTATGTGTTTGCATTTCTTTTTCTGAGTTAAGCTGGGGCATATCAACCAATACAATTACCTCATTCTCCAAACCTTTAAAATTTTTTATTTCTGCGTAACTTATATTTTCCACGGGAAAATTTCTAATTGAATAGCTATCTAATGGAGTGATTCTATTTTGTTTACTTTCTGGTAGCCTTGCAATACTTGAATGTCTATACTCTTGTGGCGATAAAATCGTTATATTTTTTGCAATCACACCATCATCCAATAAATCATCAAGAACTTCGCTAATACAAATTTCACTGGCATATAATTCCCTAACCTCGGGACCTTCAGCTACTTCCTTGCGCCCCATATCCACTGATAATAAATCGTTTATATACTTCACAATATGTTTTGTATTTCTGCAATTTTTATTTAGTGGAACCCGAGTAGGAGAATAGCTTTCTAACAATTCCAAAACTTCCTTATCTATTTCCTTAAAGGCCTGATTATTACTATCATGAAAAATATACCACTCGCCATTTTCAAGTTCATTGTCAAGAATTTCATCCAATATATCCATATCTTGCAAATTGAAAACATCTTGCCCCTCATCCACAATCAAGGCAGCATATTTTTCAATACCTTCCCGCCTCATAGTAACTTTAATACTATCAATGGTTGAAACAGAGACAAATTCATTCACTATTTTTTTGCGTAAATAATTGCATAGCCACTCAGATTTACAAATAACTACTATCTTTTTATCCTCGTTAGCAATTCTTCTGGCAAGTTCTGCTGCCAAAAAAGTTTTTCCCGTTCCAGCCCCACCAAAACATAATACTCGATTATTCGCCTCAACGGCATCAAGATACTCATACTGCTCTTCAGTCAGCTTAAACGCCCTTTGGCTTGAACCTTCTAAGATATTTTGTAAGGTTTCAATAACCTCAAAATAAGGACGCAAATATTTCGCTATTTCTTGGATTTTTTCAATAGACAAGCACTCAATTCTATAAATTTTTTTCTTGTTCTCATTAAACCAATATCGAAAAAACTTACTTAAAAAAGATTCAAAATTCTTAAACTTCTGTTTATCACAAACCATCTGTGCCTCCCACTCTCCACCTGCTTGTTTAAATTCTATATCTGGGAAAATTACCCCATGACCAATAGGGATATGCAAGGTATCAAATTTATGTGAATCTTTTATTTTTTTTTCAATAGCGTGTAACGCACCTTGAGATTGTTTAAAAGGATCTTGAATTTTATGTGTCTGATTATTTTTATCTATTGAATACCAGCCCTCATCATTAAATCCTACGCCACCGCCTTTAACCTCAAAAACAAATAATCCGTATTGGCAAATAACCACAAAATCTGCCTCACCAAAGCGTTTTTCGTTATGGGCAGTTAGATTTAATGAATGAAAAGCCACGTACTTATTGTCATTGACAAAGCACTCCTTGAGTTTGGTAAAAATACGTTTTTCTGCCTTGCTTTCTGTTGGGTAAAGATGAGCTGGAATGATTTTCACGACTTCTTTTTTGCCAATGTATTATACATTTCAGTGTTAATTTTTTTTGCTAAAATTATTTTAAAATACTCATCATTGACATCACCTATGTTTATCTTTGCTATGTCAATAAATCCTTGAGCTTTTTGCATAGCCAGTAGTGCCTTTACAAAACTCTTGGTGCTACTCATATTCCATACAGTTTTAGGCTCTCTCGGTGCTTTAAATTTAACATCATTACCAATAAGATAATGGGCGTACTCTGCCATTTTATAAGAAATAAAATGTTGCAAGCCCTCATACTCTCGTATAAATTTAGGGGTTGCCGAAAAGCCATCACGAATGCCAAACAATAATGCAAATAACGCATAATCCTCTTCACTCACTGAAAATCTATCATTAAATTTAAAGTCCATTAAGTCATTGCTATCCTCTCTATGAAAAAGCATTAATAGTGCTTTTCCTAATGGGGTTGTTGCCTGAGATAGTTTTTCAGAGACTGTCCTATTGTCATTCTCTTCAAACTCTCTTATTTTTTTAGCGTATTTTGTAGTTGCACTCTGAGCTTGTTGTTCTTGCCAGTCCTCCGACTCTAACAAATTAACCACATCATTCTTAAAATCATCACCCTCTATTATTTTTTCTACTAATTTTGTACAAATTTCCTGCTCGGATTCGGAGGAAGTACTTCCATCCTTTGTGAAATATTGATAAATATACTCTATATCCTTTATTTCACTAAGTGATTCTTTATTTTTGGTAGAAAACTCCTTAAATACTTCAAAGACATTATTGCTTATTTCTCCATTTTTAGCGCAATAAAACAAATTAGATAATAACGCTCCAAAGGCAGTAACCTTAGAATAATCAACCGCTTCTTGGTCTTGGTCTTGATAATTCGCATTATCAATAGGCTGCTCGGCAGTTTCTTTATTTTTATTATCAAATAAACTGGGTTGCGTACTGGATTCCCCGCCCTTAATAGCCTTAAAAAGCTTTCCCTCTTCCTTGAGCTTTAAGCCACCAAGAATCAAATTACTGTAAAGTTCATTTTCTTTCTCAAACTCATTTTTTGCTGGGACAGACTTAAAAACAACCTGCTTCACGCAAGATAAAGGCAAGGGAGCAAGTAAAAGTAATGGAGCGTTATAAGTTGTTTTATCTTGCTCTGCTATCGATGGTATTTTGCTTAAATCAATTTCGATTAAACAAGGTTTTAAATGCTCACCCTCACTGACAACACGTTCCATAGTAGCTTGCGAGATAGCATCACCTTTAAACAACGGAATATGCCTTGGATAATTTTCCAGCTCATCAGTATAATATTTATTGGTAAAGCCCTCCCGACTAACAATCAACCCTTTTTCTAAAATCATTTTCAGATTCTCGGTATTTGTTGGTAAAAACCATCTATCTTTAGGCATTAGCTAACTCCTTTCTTAATAAAATAGGATCATCGGAAGCAGGCAATATTTTATCAATATCAGAAGTGCTTGACTGAAAAAATACCAGTTTTTTAATTGCTCTTGAGCTTATTACATAAAATTTTTTACGCATTTGATCTAATACCTCAGAAGTATCATTAAAAGACTGAAAGCCGTTAAGCATCACAAAGACAATATCAAATTCAAGCCCTTTTACCGAAGCTGCATTTAACACCACAATACCACCTTCGCTAAAGTCAATATCTACAAGACCAAATTTTTTGTTCTCATCTTCTTCTGCGTATGACTTATCTTCATTTGATTTATCTGACTGATAGTATTGAATATTGGGTTTAGGGTTATCTAATTCTATAGTGCTTTGAGAGAGTCGAGCACGGCATATTTCTAACACTTCATCATTATCAACAACGACTCCAATCAGATTCCTTGGGTCTCGATCAGCCTCCCCTAATATATAGTTGATGCATCGCTTAAAATTTCTATAAGTATATAAAATAGGCTTACCAAATTCTTTTTTTTCTGATGGTAATTTAGGTTTTGGACTGGCTTTATCTGTATAAAAATACTGGGCAAATAACGCAATAGAATGTGAGTTTCGATAATTTTGCGTCAATTCAATCACCTGTTCGTTATTTAATGCCAGTAAATCTGTTAAATCTTGTCTGCTGGAATGGTCTTCGGTAATTTGTTGATTTTGATCGGCAACAATAAAAAAGTTTTCTATGCCGTATGCGATTAGTGATTGGTAATATTCAGGTGGCATATCTTGTCCTTCATCGATAATTAGACGCAATGAATGTTCTTGTTTTTTTTCTCTAAAATCTTTAATAACTTGCTCGTAGTTCGGTTTATATTTTTCAATTTCAGGCACATATTGTCTAAATTCTGTAAAATATGTTTTATAAAGAAAAGAGGTTAGTGTTGAAGCCTCAATGCTTCCATCAATCATTTGTTTTATAGCTTCGTTTAAAACCTTATTGTAAGTCAAAAACTCATAGCCACCGTCAGAATGGAATTTTTTTGCCCTTAACAATGCCACCACAGATTTCCCCGTACCCGGAGCACCTATTATTAAATATTGCCCCTCTTTAGGTAGTGCTAAAATAGCGTCTTGCTCTTTACTTAAATCGCTATATTTAGGTAATTCAAATTTTCGCTCTGCCATTATGATTTCTTACAAATGCTAATAAATTAGGAATCCCTTCTGCTTTATTGCCCTTAATAAACACCCTATCTAAAAAACTATTTTGATAATTGCAAGAGGTTTCTGGCACTAAACAACAGGCATGACACGCCGCACGATTTAAGCCACTTGCTCCTTGCCCTTGATGTTCTCCGCATACTGGATCTAACGAACACCATCGTGCATTATTAAAGGCATTGCTTAAAATCTTCAACCATTCCTTAGGTTCGGCACTCTCAATGATACCCCCAAGAGAACCAACAATATCAGGTACTGCCGTATAAATTAAAATGCCTGCCATTCGGCTATCTCGTGAATGATAAATTCGTTCTTTTAAAGAAGCGGCTGGGTAGCCCGCACTTATTTCCAGTTCACGAATAATTAAATGTGCTAAGGTGTGCAATAAAATAAATCGCGGGCTAATGGTTATATCTTCACTCAAAAGAGTGGAATACTCATATTTGGTGGCAAACTCCTCTACCCTACTTTTAACCGCTTTTTCGCTTTCCCACTGCGATAATAAATTCTCATTTAAAGTAAAGAATACGCCCTCACCAAATAGTTCAATCGCTGGCAACCAATCACTTTCTCCGACAATATCGGGAGGTACTAATTTTTGCTGAGCCAATTGTTCTTGTTCGCTTTCCTTATCATCACTAAACCCTCTTCTAAAGCCTTTGAATACAACAATTTCTCGTAACCTTTTAACAATAATATGCTTATCCACCAAGCTGATTAGTGCCGATAAATCTCCTTGCTCTTGTATGGTAAACTGTTCTTTTAAATTTTTCCACTGTTGGGTTTGATGATCGGGGACAAAATCCTCATCATCCCTAACATTTTCTATGGGGGTTAAAAATGCCTTGTATTCCTCTTGAAGTAAATCACCACTTAATGATATATCCGCTAAATAGGGATAACCCTTATCAATTTCTTTCAAGGCACTTTCTACTTGTACCTCTGTGCATTGATACATAGTCGCTAATTTCTTCACCTCCCCCCTTCTTTCAAAACCTTCTACCTTCTTTAATTCTCTTAATTTAGTGGAATTATTGTACAACCTATACACCACAGAATTTTTATCTATCCGTGATTCTGGAGGAATAATCAAAGCACTTTCTACTTCGGGCAAATAAACACTTGAATCATTTACCTCGATAATGCTTACTTGCTCTATCCCCTCTGATGGTGGCTCTTGTACCCAAGGTTGCTGCTTACCAATAAAGCCTATTTTTTCATTCTCGTAGCGATGAGAACTTCCACACTTTGTGCATTTAATAATTTTTTTACCATCATTGCCAGTAGTAAATTCTAAATAGCTTGCTTTATAGTCTTGCTTACAATCCTGTGAACTATTTGTATGACAAATCGTATGCCAAGGCACCTCATCCAAGTAACCTTGAGTGTTAATGCAACATAAGGTTCCTTGCTCTAAGAGACCTCTACAATGCTCGCAATGCACTTCTTCATTTAAGCCTTTTCCTTGCTCTCGCCAAGGGTTAGGGTGTAATCGATTGCATTTTTTACAGGTAGCATAGGTGGGGAATACTTGGGCAGGAATATAGCTTCCTTTAATCCCCTTATGAGAATCTTCGCCTGCTATGGGAGGCATTCTTAGTTCTTTTTCACTAATTCCTAATGCTTGAATAATGCGCTTCACAAAGGGGATTTCTTGTGTAGCAGAAGTACCCATTTTATCAGTCCAGTAACGTGTGTCAACTATCACCATTAGCTTCTCTTCAACACCACGCACAATTGCCCCAACTCCTGAATAACCAGTAAGGTGAGAAAAGCGAACGGGAGTGTATAGATTTTTATTCATCTCTCTTTTTAAGCCCTGGAATAAGTTTTATCATCGCTGAGTTTTCTACATTGCGCATTGATTGTAAGGTCTCCCATAGACCTTTTTTTTCATCAATCCCAATATCAAAATTACAAATCAAATTACTTGAAGATCGATCACTCTCATAATAAACCATTTTTATGCTCTTTTCTTGACAAGACTGTTTTTCATTATCCCAATCATCAACCAATTGATTGATATTTTCAACTGTATCTTGTTTATTTTTTTCCGAATCAATGGCAGCATTGCATCGTTTTTTAAACCTTTGGATAAGCTGTTGGATTTCTGGATTCCCTTTATCAAAGTCTCCAGCTGTATTGTTTTCTAATAAACCCACACCGCCATGCCTAATGGCAATAACTAAAGCCGCATGCAATGCTCTTTTTCGTGCTTGATAGGTGAAGGGGGTTACACTGCAAGGTTCAACAAAACGATAAAAGCTATCGTGATAGGAGCGGAAATTTTCATAGTGAGATAGGCTCCTTGCTTGTGTTTTGTAGTAGTTGGTAAATACAATCCCCGGCGTTTCTCCTCGCCCAACTCGGCTACTGGCTTGAATATATTCCGCCGTCGTCAATGGTTGACCGTTAATCACCATTAAAGCTAATCTTGAAACATCTAAACCAGTGGCGACCATATTGGTTGCTACGGCAACATCAATCGCTTCTGAGTTACCTTTTTGTTTGGCTAAGGCGTTGAAAATTTCATTGTTTTTCTCAGCCAAATTCTTACTTGATAGTTGTTCAATTGTTAGTTCTCGTGCTGGCAGGTATTGGTTGATTATTTGCTTTATTTCTTCTGGAACCAGCGTCTTGTTAAAATCCTCACTATTCTTGAGGTTTTTCTCCTCACAAAAATTAGGGCTTATGTTATCAATTTCTTCTTTAAGATGTCGCACAGTCAGTTCCTCCAGCCTTGTCCTGATACGATTTTGATACAGAGTGCTTGAGTTAGCTAAGCCTTTTAAACTACCGTGATAGATAATCCCAGTCCACCAGCGATCCATATAGAGAACCTTATCATCTCCATTTTTAAATAGATGCGTGGGAGCGGATAATAAGGTGGATGCTAACGGAGTCAAGCAATTACTTCTATTCAATAATGGTGCTAAATAGCCCACATAAAGTCGCCCAGGTTCTTTATCAAGTGGCACGGTCTTCGCAAAATAACTATTATCATAACGCAAGCCCGAGGGTGGAAACAATTTCATTTCTTTAGCGAATAATCGCTCGACTTGTTGTGCCGCATTTTTAATGGTTGCCGTTGAGGCAATATATTTAGGACGTCCATATCGGCTGATAATTGCCGTTTCAATACCTGCCTCATATAAACCAACAATAGAACCCAACGCATCGGAGATTAAATGCAACTCATCTTGAATAATCAGCTCAGGTGGCTTATTGCTCTTCTCGCCAAAAAAACTACCTGCTCTTTCTTCCCAAGCTAATCTGGCAAATTTATCAACTGTACCAATCAGTAATGTGGGAGGAGATTTGTATAACATTTCATCCACAATATTACACGGCAGTGCTTCGCCCAATTTGCCAAAATCACAATGGGTATTGGTGCATAAAAAATTAAAATAATTTTCCCCAGCTTGGTAGTTTTTTTTCTTAAATTCATCATCACACCAAGGGCATTGCCTAATAACCAACCTATCCAACTCCTCTCTTTCCAAGTATTTGCATGCTTTTTTATAGGTATTGGGAGCAGTTGCCTTACCAACCCATAAGCCTGATGAAAAAGGCTCCTTACCAAATTGGTTACTCTTCTGTTGTCTAATCAACTCTAAGGCACAAATCACTTTATTGGCACGCACAAATTGTTGAGTCGTTAATAGCCGTAAGGTGTAACGCATAATAGCCACAGTACCTGCACCGCTCGCTGTACTTTGCAAACGCCTATAAAGGAATAAAAACGCCATCAATCCCAAATAAGCCTCTGTTTTACCACCACCCGTTGGAAACCATATTAGTTCTAAGGTATCTCTAAATTCATCGTTTTCATCAATGCTTGATTGCAAGGTCATCAATATAAAACCCAGCTGAAAAGGGCGCCATTTATAGGAAGAGTCTTGTTGGAGAATACCCTTATTTATATCGCCTTGTTTCCACTGTTTTAACATTGCTTCGTTCATTGTTGCAAAGGCTATTCGGGCTTTTTCATTTTCTCTTAATAACTCAATTGCCCCCTGCATCCTGTTATGTGCAGTGGTTAGTTCCTCAATGAGTTTTTGTGCTGTTTCTTGATCCTCCTCAGCTCTTGCTTCTTGCCTTTGTTCTTCTATCCATTCTTCATAAGCCATCACAAAAAGTTTTAACTTATCAATAACATCGTTATCCCCCTCAAGTAATTTCTGTAAAAAATGAAATTGTAGCACGTTGTCATTTTGATCACCGCTGGTATCTGCTGTAACACGAGGCACTTCCACTTGGGGCATAAAATCCGCCCAAACTTTCATTTTTCCTTGTTTATTTTCCTTCCAATTAGCCGCTGTGCCGTGCCCTACGGCATAAATTTTTAAATCTTGATAGCGTAATTGAATTATCTTTTCTTCATCACTTAATAGCGAACGATTGATTGAGGGATATTCTGCAATATTTCCTGACTCAATAATGCAACTAAATTCAACTTCAAATAAGGTTTTTTCGTTGATTTCCTTATTAAACTTTTTACCATCGTTAGCATCAATCAATTGTGTATTAGATAATGATATGGTTACTATATAACCGTTTTTATGTGGACGCCACAAGCTATTTATTTTGGCTCTACCATCGAATACGTCGTATTTATCTTGACCATTAACTGTCAATTCAACTTCTTGAACCTCGCCATTATCACCTAAAATATGCCTTTGCCACTTCCGAGATTGGCTTTTTTCTTCCTCTGTTTTTTCTTCCTCTTTATAAGCAACAGCTTGATAGACAACTCTTAGTTTAATATCCTCACCCGTGATAAAAAAAGAAAAACCTGCCGATGAGGGAGGCATATAGCGTATATTTTTCCTAACCGCTTGACCGGATGATTTTTCAGTATCTTGCGAGCTTGCCTCATTTTCTTCTTTTGACTCATCAATCATTTCTTCGTGACCAATAGGGGCTAATAACCCTGTAAAAAACAAGTCCCTTGGAGCTATGCCATCTAATTTGTTATCTTTAATCGGATAGCCTCCAATAAGTTGCCCTTTGACATACTCGACAAACTCAGCCCTTTTCTTTTTTAAATCTATCATTTTTAGGAAGTTTACTCTTTTATCTATCCAACAAAATCTCGGCTTTTGAGCGAGGTTTTTTGGTTAGGAAGTTTTCTCTTTCGGTTAGTTCGGTAGGTACTGAGACTTTGGTTTTTTTTGTTGGTGTCGGTATTTCTATGAGTTTGTGGTTTTGTTTTGCTCTTTTTTTCTATTTTAAATATCCTCAAAGTCAAAAGGTTTGTTGCCATTATGAATGAAAGATAGTGATTCTGATGTTAGTTGAAATCTGACCTCTGATGCACCTGCATCATCAGCATTTTGTAGTAGTTCATAAATAAAATGTGAAGGATCAGAATACAGACCAGCAATTATTTCATGTGAATAGTCGTTATTATCTCTGCAAGATTAAATATGCTCACGCCTTTTATGTGTTAAGTCTGACAATTCCATCAATGTTTAACCTTTTATTGATTTTTAGCAATATAACAACCAAACTCAGCGGTGGTGTGGTTCCTGAAGCCTGTCGAAGAATAACCGTTCGCTGGAGTGCTTTGTTAGGCGTAATTAATCTCTACCTGCTCAAATTCGCAATGTACTTTCGGTAGGGGTTCGCCATCTTCTTTTAATCCCTCAATATGGAAATCAATAGCTTCTTGAATTAATATCAAGGCCTCTTCTTTGCTCTTGCCTGCGACAATACAACCAGGAAGATCAGGAGCATACGCCCCATAACTATTAGCCCCTTGCTCAATAACAACTGTGAATTTCATAATAATCTCCTTTATCTCAAACCTGCTTGTTTTAATGCACTAAAAAGCGTTCCAATTGGTATCTCAACATTGGGCTTTCCAGAAACCGTTACTTTACCCTTTTTAATTGGGTGCTTGAATTGTCTGTGACTACCTCGTATTTTGACAAGTACCCATCCATCATCTTCCAATGCTTTCACCAATTCCTTTACTTTCATATACTTATTTTACCAGCAAATATTTTGCCACTTGCTATTGACTTGTTTGTATTGATATAGCCGCAATGGCTATCTCAATCATCACACACATAAGAACTTCTGATTTTTATCTATCCAACAAAATCTCGGCTTTTGAGCGTGGTTTTTTGGTTAGGAAGGATTTTTCTCTTTCGGTTAGTTTGGCTTTTGTTGCTTTTTTAGCTGTTGTTTGCCTTGTCTTTTTTTGGGTTGGTAGTTGGGTTTTGTTCTTTTTTTCTGTTTTAAATTCTACTTTAAATATCGTGAAAATCAGGTAGAAAGCAAATCCTATACTTAAGAGGATTAAAACCCATTTGGATAGGAATAAGTAATTGAGGTATTTTGTTTGTTGGGTTGATTTTAAGAAATCAACTAAATCAGAGAATAGCCAATCTAAGAGGAAAGCCGCAACGAATAAAACAATGATTGCGGTTAATTTTTTTCTAAAACGATATAACCACGCTAATAAAAACATTGATTTAAATTGTTTAAACATAGCGGTTTAAATTATGGTTTTCTAAATCCAGCTTATTCCTAATAATGCGGCTAAGCCGTAAATTGAGCGTGTTTTCCAAGTGCCTTTAATTTTATCTATTTCAGATGATAGCATAATTTCTATTTCTTCATCGCTATAATCATCGAATGTTTTATGCCTCATTGCTAATTCTTTTTTTAGGTGGAGAATAGCTTTTTCCCGCATTTTGAGATTGACTTTTTCTTTTAGGTTGTCTAATGTCTGCATTATGGGTTTTGATTTTTTACTTGTCATATCTTTTGTGAAAAGGTCTCAGGTTATTTGGGAAGTATTTTTCTAAGCTGTTGTTCGGTATAGTCGTAGCTCACTACTGCCTTACCGAGACTTTTTAATAATACCAAAGGCAAACCCTCGTCACGTGATTTTTTATCTTTAACCATTCGTTGCCAATAATCCTCGTAGCTTAGGTTTTTAGGTCCTTCTATGGGTAATCCTGTCTGTTGAAAAATAGCTTGCACTCTTTCGAGATCAATGGATTTTATCCATCCTAATTCATAGGATAACTTGGCAGCCATTACCATTCCTGCGGAGATAGCTTCACCGTGTAGCCATTTGCCATAGCCCATTGCTGCTTCAATCGCATGCCCAAAGGTATGTCCAAGATTTAAAATAGCTCGCAAGCCTTGTTCTTTTTCATCTTGTGCGACAACTTCGGCTTTAATTTCACAGCTTCGTTGAATAGCGTAAATAAGGGATTGTTTATCAAGGTCTATCAATTTATCAATATTTTTTTCTAACCAAGTAAGAAATTGTTCATCGTAAATAAGCCCGTATTTAATTACCTCAGCCAAGCCTGCTTTAAACTCTCTTGCGGGTAAAGTGTGTAGGGTATTTAAATCGGTAATCACTGCTCGTGGGTGATAAAAAGCTCCTATCATATTTTTACCTTGTGGGATATTAACTCCAGTTTTTCCGCCAACTGAGGAATCAACTTGGGCTAATAAGGTCGTTGGTAATTGCACGAAATTCACACCACGCATCCAAGTGGCTGCTGCATAGCCGGTAATATCACCAATAACACCACCACCCAATGCCATCAAGGTACAAGAGCGGTTAAATTCAGCATCACTAAGCTGGTGAAAAATTGACATTACCGATTCAATATTTTTATGTGCTTCTCCTTCGGGCAATATCACCGGTAAGACTTCATAATTGCTGAGTGACTCTTGTAGAGAGGGTAAATAATGCTTGGCAATCTGTGGGTTGGTGACTACCGCTACTTGCTTGCCTGCGTTAAAGGATTGCATTATGCCACGCATAAAATCTTGCTGAGTTAATAGACCGCTATCCAAGTGTATTTTGTATAATCGGCTATCGATTGCTTGTAGTGGGACGGGTACAGTTTTCATTATTCTATTACCCTATTGCCAAGACACGCTTTACTTCTTGTAAGAAGCGTTGTGGCTGATCGGAGTGAACCCAATGCCCAGCTTTTTCAATGCCAATGATTTCAAGGGCTGGAAAATGTTTTCTAATAATCGGATGATCTTCTATACTCACAAAAGTAGAATCCATTCCGTACATAAATGCCCCCTCTCCTGAATAAATTTGCTCGTCAGTTACTGGGCTACAACCCCAAGAGGGATAATCATCACGCAAAAAACGCCACCCTACTTTCCAACCAAATTCTCCCGAGGGTTTACGCTGCAAGCTCTTTAAGAGAAATTGTCGGACAAAAGCTTCTTCTACATGTTCTTTTAAAATATCATCTGCCTGTTGGCGAGTTGTCACCTTTGCTAATTCAACTTTTTCCATTAAATCTAATAGCGGACGTTGTTTCGGAGGATATTCACGAGGTGCCATATCAACCGCAATCAATTTATCCACTCGTTCGGGAAAATTCATTGCAAAATACATTGCCAATCTTGCCCCTAACGAATGCCCAAATAGATGAATTTTATCAAGTTTTTTTTCATCTAAATAGGAGATTAAATCAGCGGTCATTGCGGCCAGTGATGCGTCTTTATGATTGGGAGAATCACCATGATTGCGCAAGTCAGGTAAATGTACTTGAAGTGGAAGTTGAGAAAGTACTTTAAGATTGTCTCCGCTTCCCAGTACACCGTGGATTGCAAGCAATGGAGACCCTTCACCCACACTCTTTACTTTAAGTTTTAGAGGCTCTATTTTTGCATTCATTGAGGGTTATGTTTTCGATATAGTTGATAGATAAAACCCGGAAAACTAAACACGATAAATACGCACAAAAAAGTGACGTAAAATTCCCAATCTTGCTGGTAAACCCCTCCCATTAAAAAGCTCTCTATCCAAAGAGAAAGCATAAAAGCTACGATAAGGTATATTAGCCACTGCAATAAACGCCAAAGTACGGGGCTTTTTGCAGGCAAGGGTTTTATAAAAAAAACCGAATGACTCACCCAAGCCAAATTTGCCAACACAAATTTAACAAACAGAAAAACAGCGATTTGCCAGCTAATCATTGAGAAAAAGTAGTAAGTGCGAAGACCCAAGAACGCATATAGTATGCCCTGCTATGATTGTTTTTTTAATATCCTTATTTGTCATTAACATAGTTTACTCCTGAAATAAACTCGGGTCTTGGTCTTGACTAATTGAGACCCTAAAATTATATTTAGGAGCTTTCATGATTAATTACTCTAAACGTTAAATTAAACCTAGAGCCTTTTACTTTTTTTCTTTTGGGAACAGAGTGTTGCCAAAAATGCTGTAATTCACCTGACATAAGTAGAAATGTACCATGTTTTAAAGGTATAGTTATCTTGCTTGACTTATCATTTAGCCTAATAATAAAATCACGCTCTTCTCCAAAATTTACAGAACCAATCACAGGGTTTTTCCCTAACTCTTTTTCGTCATCACTATGCCAATTTATATAATCTTCACCGTTTCTGTACCAGTTCATTAAAACACTATTAAAATCTACACTTGAAACTTTAGATATTTGGTCTTTAATATACAAAAGTCCTTTATTCCATTTTTTTGGTTTTAAAGTTAAACCTGAATATGTGTAAGGCTTATCGCTATCTCCATACCAAGCTGACAACCGAGGTAAATAAACCTCCTTTCCGTACATTTTTATTTTGTCATGTTGCCAATCAATATTTTTAAAAGAAATATCACTTAAAAGATCTTTTTCAATTTTAGTCCAATCGGTTGATTTCCAATCATTACTATCATTTTCCAAAAAATATTCGACACTTCTATCACTAATTTTTTTATTAAAAAATGACTCTGAATAAAACAATTTCCCATAAGGAACTATAATATCAAAACCATTTAACGTCTCATTCCAGCTAACCGAATAACCTTCTTCATTAGGCACTGTAAATGGCAAAATTTTATTCCTCTCAAATAAATTCACTTTAACCTCCAACTTTAAATATATTACATTTCATTTTCCACTCCTGCTCATTGCTAAAGGACCCATCAAGCGATGAAAGGCATTTAAAACCTTTATGTCCTTTAAACTTATTCATAAAGTTATCTAATTTATCTTTGTTTAGTGCGCTAACACAAACAAAATAATTTACCCCACTTTGAGTTTTTGAAATCATATAAACTAACTTTTCCACATTAAAAACTTCCATATCTAATATATTAGAAAATATATGTATTTTTATTGCATTATCATTACTTTTTAAGTCACGTTGAGTTAAATAATCAAAGCACTTATTGACGCTGTATAAATGTGCCGATTTATCAAGGAAAGACTTCGCACACTCTAAGGCTATATTTGAAGGCTCAATCAATGTTATTCCCAATAAATTAGCTAAATTGAAGCTCTTTTTTTCTTCGATTTCGTTTAACAAAACGATTGCTCCTATTCCCTGACCACACGCATAATCAAAAATTTCAATTTTTTCATTCTTAGAAATATTTAAAAATTCAAATAATGTTTGATATGCTTTAATAAGTTTTTCTCTATGCATTGGACCGTATGAATGCAAGTATTGACGTAGTTGTTCTTCCGTTGATAGAATAGCTCTTCCTCTCTCCAAACTATTAAAAACATCATCACTATAGCCCCTTTTGAACTCTCGCCGAATATCCCCAAAACATTTAGGGTATTTATAGTCAATTGCGAGCGTCTTAGATACTCTAACATTTTCTTTCTCTCGTCTTGGTGATTTACTAACTTTAACTGGCTTGTTTTCAATTATTCGTTCTTTTTCAAGTTTTGGTGATTTTGTTTCTTCAACCAAACTCTCTCTAAAAGAGGACACTTTAGAACTTTTTATTTTTTGAAGCTCCTCTATCCGCCCTGTTCGTCGTGCCTCGTTTAATAGTTTTTTCTTTCTACGTTTTTTCCAATTTGACATTATAGTTTAACTATCGTGAATTCAAGTATTTATTCCTACCAACCATAACGGTTTTAAATGCAGTAGTTGTTTGCTCACTCATCAACTCCAACATTGGGAAAAGTTCATTTTTAGTATAGCATTGCAGCAACACTCCACTCAATCAAGGGTGTGGGATAAATCCCCAATAAAATTAGCAGTAAAATATTGCCACTTAAAATTAGCATAATTATTCTATCTGTACTGTTCCAACCTTTTTGGGATAGGACAAAGGTTAAATCTTCATTGTTGGAGGTTTTATCAAAATACATATAGCGGACAACCCGTAGATAATAAAAACTTCCAATAACAGAAAATATCAATGCAATCACTGCCTCAATAATTAAATCAGCCCCAATAACTGATTGTAATACTAATAGCTTAGCGTAAAAGCCAGCAGTTGGTGGGATGCTTGCCAATGAAAACATCAATACTAACAATAAAAAACCTTGCCAAGGATAGCGATAGCCCAAGCCTTTTAATTCTTCAAGTTCATTAATTTCTCTATTTTTAAATAAGAAGAAAGATAGCAAGGCAAATACTCCGAGACTCATTAAGGCATAAATTATTACATAAAATAATGCCGATGAATAACCTTCTTCGCTTGCTACGAGAACACCCAGCACCACAAAGCCCATATGAGCAATTGAAGAATAAGCCAATAATCGACGGATATTTTTTTGTGCAATCGCAACCACATTGCCCAGCACAATAGAGCCTAGAGCAATAATTTTCAACATCATATCCGTTTGTTGATGCGATTCTTCTATTGACTCTGCCCATAAACGAAATAACAGCCCGAACATTGCCACTTTTGCAACACTTGAGAGGAATGTTGTTACCACAATTGGAGCCCCGTGATAGACATCAGGTAACCACATATGAAAAGGAATGACCCCGAGTTTAAAAGAAATACCAACTAACATAAACACCAAGCCAAAGAGTAGTAAATTGCCACTTTGCTGAATGTCAAAAGTAATGTCGTTTAATAGTAATGTACCGGTAGCACCATACACCAAAGACATTCCATAGAGTAATAATCCAGAAGCAATAGAACCCAAAACAAAATATTTCACTGATGCCTCCGAGCTAATAAAATGTCGCTTATTCCATGCAACTAATCCATATAAAGTTAATGAACTCATTTCTAACCCAAGATAAGCAGTAATCATACTACCTGATGAGATTAGCACCATCATCCCAAGCAATGCCAAAATAATTAAGGTAAAATATTCTCCCCTAAACATATCCTCGGTTTCTGAAAAAGCAGCCGAATGAGATAAATAAGAATAGGCGTAAACTATTGCTATCATTGTGAGTAAAATGGTGCTGGCTTTAAGTAATAATGCCACTTGATCAAATTGATAATGACCATAAAAGGCACTTTGATCTGGAGTATCTGCCATATTTAACAACACGATTAAAATAGCTCCTAAGCCCAATAGACTAACACTCATAGAAACCCACACACGCTTCTCAAAGCATAAATCAACAATTAACACCAAAAGTGCCAAAGCTAAGGTGAGTATTTCAGGAAGAGCGATAAGCATAAAAAAATTAATTTGAAATTTTCGTAGAAGTCGCTAACTCAAATAAATTAGCGATTGAAGCGTGCATCACATCCACCAATGGGTCTGGCCAGAAACCAAACAACACAATACAAAATGCCAAGGCAATAAAAACGCTTTTTTCAATCCAGTGCAGATCCTGCAATGTCAGCACTTTCTCAGCGATTGGCTTACCATAAAAAACCCGCTTAACCATCCATAGCGTATAAGCTGCTCCAATAATCAAGGTTAAACCAGCGATTAATGCCCACCATACATTTGCTTGCAAGGCAGCAAGGATGACCATAAATTCACCGACAAAACCCGAAGTGCCAGGCAAACCACTATTTGACATTGCAAATAATACTGCAAAAAAACCAAATGCTGGCATCACCGTCGCCACACCACCATAATCATCAATATTTCTACTGTGCATACGATCATACAACACCCCAATACATAAAAATAAAGCGGCAGAAATAAAACCGTGGGAAATCATTTGTACCACCCCACCCTCGAGAGCCAGCACCGATGCCGAAACGTTTAGAGGCATTGCGTAAATAACAAAAAAACCTAAGGTGACGAACCCCATATGCGATATTGACGAATAGGCGATAATTTTCTTCATATCCTTTTGCACTAAGGCAATAAAACCAATATACACAACTGCAATTAATGATAACAACACCACCACCCAATCAAAATAAGCAGCCGCATCCGGCACAATGGGCAAAGAAAAACGTATAAACCCATAGCCACCCATTTTCAATAGTATTGCTGCAAGGATAACCGAACCGGCAGTAGGAGCTTCAACGTGTGCATCAGGCAACCAAGTATGCACCGGCACCATTGGAATCTTAACGGCAAAGGCAAGAAAAAATGCCCAGAAAATCCAACCCTGTTCGGTAAATTCAAGCGGCAAAAGATGCATATCGATAATTTCAAAACTACCACCGATGTAATACATATAAATAAAGGCAACCAGCATAAAGATCGAGCCGAAAAAGGTAAACAAAAAGAATTTCACACTCGCATAAACCCGACGCTCTCCACCCCAAATCCCAATAATTAAAAACATTGGAATCAGCAAAGCCTCCCAAAAAACATAATACAAAATAGCATCCAAAGCCATAAACACACCCAATATAAAGCTCTCAAGAAGCAAGAATAACGCAATATATTGAGGTAAGTTTTTCTTAACTGAACGCCAAGACGAGGCAATACTCAGAATGGTAATAAAAGTTGAGAGTAAGATTAATGGCAAGGAAATGCCATCAACACCCAAATAATAATGGATGTTAAATGCCGGTATCCAAGCGATTTTTTCGACAAACTGCATCTGGGCGGTTGTTATGTCAAAATCAACATACAGCACCATTGACAAAGCAAAAATAGCCACGCTACCCAGCAAGCCTACCCATTGTGCTGTAATCGCTGAAAAACGGCTACATAACATAACCAAAAGTGCACACAAGGCTGGAGACCAAAGAAGCAAAGATAAAATCGGCAAACTCATTAAACTCATTATGCTATGACACAACAATATTTTTATAAACTAACCATCCCAAAAGCAACATCACTCCGATAATTAGAGTAAAGGCATAATGATAAATCAAACCCGACTGCATAAGGCGAACCTTGGAGGCGATTCCTCCCACCCATTTTGCTCCACGGTTAATAATCCCATCATCAATAATATTAACATCACCATAACGCCATAAAAGCTCCCCAAGACGGACACTGCCACGCACAAAGAACCATTGATTAAAACGATCAAAACCATAGCCATCTAATAAAATTTGATGTACTTTCGCAAAACGGTTACTCATTTTTTCGAGCAAATCAGGGGATTTGCAATACAACAACCACGCCAAAGCCACTCCAGCAAAAGCAAGATAAAAAGGCATAGAAAAAGGACTATGCAAAATAAGTGCCAAGCCATTAGCATAATTTTCAGCAAGATGTTTGCCTCCGCTCTCATCGCCCTCACCCATCACAGAAGTAAAATAATCCCCAAAAATCCAACTATCAACCACTAACCAACCAATAAAAACTGACGGCAGAACCAAGGCAAACAATGAAAAATTAATACTATGGAATGATTCCTTGGGCTGATATTTCAACACCTCATCACTCGGCTTACCATGAAAAACCACAAAAAACATTCGGAAAGAATAAAATGCCGTAACAAACACACCAGCCATCAATAAAATATGTGCATAACCAGCACCGAAAATCTCGCTATCAGCAACTGACAATAAAATCAAATCTTTAGAGAAAAATCCAGAAAACCCAGGTGTGCCAATTAAAGAAAGCGAACCGAGTAACATACACCAATAAGTAATCGGCATATATTTTCTTAAACCTCCCATTTGGCGAATATCCTGAATATGATGCAATGCCACGATGACCGAACCTGCCGCAAGAAATAATAATGCCTTAAAAAAAGCATGGGTAAAAACATGAAAAAAGCCACCCACAAAAGCCGAAGCCCCCAAAGCAGCAACCATATAACCTAATTGAGATAAAGTTGAATACGCCACCACACGCTTAATATCATTCTGCACAATACCCAATAACCCCATCATAAAAGCAGTGGTTGCCCCAACAATTAAAATCATCGACAAAGCCACCTCTGACTGCAAAAACAAAGGATGCAAACGAGCCACCATATAAATACCCGCAGTAACCATCGTTGCTGCGTGAATCAAAGCTGAGATTGGGGTGGGACCCTCCATTGACTCCGGCAACCACGTATGCAAAGGCATTTGAGCAGATTTCCCCATTGCTCCTATAAACAAGCAAATCGCAATCACCGTAACCATCTGCCATTGAACATCCCCAAAAACCCACGGAATTGAAAGTTGCAACGATTGAACCTGCTCGGTATTTTCATTTAAATAGGCAAAAACCTCCCCATAATTTAGCGTGCCAAACACCATCAACACCAAAGCAATGCCTAATAAAAAGCCCAAATCACCGACACGGTTAATTAAAAAAGCCTTTAAATTTGCCTGCACTGCTGATTCTCTTTTCATATAAAAGCCAATCAACAAATACGAGACTAAACCAACTGCCTCCCAACCAAAAAACAACTGCAAAAAATTATTTGACATTACTAATGCCAACATCGCAAAAGTAAATAAAGAAATATAGCTAAAGAAACGTTGATAATACGGATTTTCTTCGGGATAATCCTCATCGTAATCCATATAGCCAACCGTATAAATATGCACGATTAAAGAAACAAAAGTAACCACCAGCATCATCGTAGAAGAAAGAGCATCAATCAAAATCCCCACTTCAAACTGATAACCCAAAACCCCAAAATCTAACCACTTATACAAACTCACTTCAAAAGGCGGCACCTTTAAAAAATTTATTTGCACAAAAGTCAAAGCCGCACACGCCGTTGCCCCACCAACACAGGCAATGGTCATAACATACGCAAAATCACGTCCTAACCGTCGCCCCAATAACCCAACGGCAAGCGCACCTAATAAAGGCAATAATAAGGTTAATAAACTTAGGGTTAATAAATCCATTTTTCTAAGGTAGGTTGCAGTGCTCGTTCCCACGCAGGAGCGTGGGAACGAGTAAAAAAACGCATCGTCTCACATCTATCCTTTTAATTCGCTTATATCATCCACCGCAAGTGAGCCTTTATTTCTAAAGAGCAATAGCAGGATGGCTAAACCGATAGCGGCTTCTGCCGCAGCGACGGTTAGGATAAAGAAAACAAAAATCTGTCCATTTAAATCATTGAGAAAGTAGGCAAAGGCGATGAAATTGGTATTAACTGCCAATAAAATTAGCTCAATACATAATAGGATAATGATTAGGTTCTTACGATTTAAGAAAATCCCTCCAATGCCAATCATCAAGAGTAATGCACTGAAAATCAATACATCAATGAGTTCAACCATCTTCGCTCTCCATCTTAATTATTTTTAAACGATCTTTGCTTGATACTCTTACCTGTTTTGCGACATCAAGATTTTTTGAAGGAGTTTGATTAAAATTACCGAGTGTTAGCACTAATGCTAATATCATTGCCACCAGCAAAATTAATGCTGCCAGCTCAAAGCTATAAAGATGTTCGGTAAACATCAATTCTCCAAGCAATAAGGTATTGCCTACGTTCTCACTGGAAATTTTATCTGAGCTAACAGACGTTGGGGTATCACTCAGAAAAACCCACGTCAATTCGGCAAAAATAACTAACATCACCATAACCCCCAAGGGTAAGTAACTTGATACTCGCTGTTTTAATGAAGTTAGGTTAATATCTAACATCATTACTACAAATAAGAATAGCACCATCACTGCCCCAACATAAACCAAGATTAGCATAATCGCTAAAAATTCCGCACGTAGTAATAACCAAATACCCGCACAAGCAGCAAAGGTAAGCACTAATAGTAAAGTGGCTTTTACAGGGTTTGAAGAGACAACCACTCCCACTGCCGAAAGCACCGCAATGGTTGCAAATAAATAAAAGAAAAGTTCTGGAAAAGCGAGCACGTGTTAATTTTCTAATTTAATTCTACCGACTGCCACTTTGTGAATAATAGAGGTTAAAAAAGTCTGGTAGGGAATACCTTCTTGTAAAGCCAATGCTTTGATTTTACGAACATCCTCTTCAATCACTCTGATATTTATTGGCTTTCTTTTTGTCTTTTTAGACAAGGTATTGCTTGCAGCTGCTTCTAAGCGTGTTTTTTCTTGCAAAAAGGCATCGCCTTTAAGACTAACAAACTCCCCTCGTTCCGCTGATTCAAACATCGACAGCTCTTCAGCACTGTAAATATTTTGATTTTTCATATTACTCCTTGTTTGTTAAATAGATTTTTGTATATTTTTTGCTTCAATAAATCATTACCGATATTGCGAATCAACCTCACGATCTTCAGCAATTTGTTTTTCGTGCTTATCGCCCATTTTCAAGAGTAAATCCTTTGTCATTACACGATCGGCAGCATTTTCAAAATGATAATCAAATACATTGGTCTCAACAATCGCATCCACCGGGCAAGCCTCTTCACAAAAACCACAATAAATGCACTTAAACATATCAATATCATAAACGGTGGTACGCCTTGAGCCATCCTCACGTTGTTCGGATTCAATGGTAATCGCATTAGCTGGACAAACGGCTTCACATAATTTACAAGCAATACAACGCTCCTCACCATTAGGATAACGCCTTAGTGCATGTTTGCCGCGAAAACGTGGGGAAATTGGCGTGCGTTGTTCTGGAAATTGCACCGTTACCTTACGGCGAAACAATGCTCGCCCAGTAACGCTTAAGCCCTTAAGCAATTCCCACAAGGTATAAGTTTTAATAAAATGAGCAATTCTACGTAACATTTTTTATCAATTTTTTGTTAAAACCACGGTTTTACTTCATAATAGTTCATCCCAGCTACGACAAAAATCCATAGCAAGGTAATTGGAATAAAAACTTTCCATCCCAAACGCATAATTTGATCATAACGATAGCGTGGAAAAGTTGCTCTTAACCATAAATACATAAAGAGTAACAAAGCCGTTTTAGAGATTAACCAAAAAATCCCTGGAATAAAAGAGAAAATGGATTCTAAAGGAGTGCCATCAAAAGGCGAATGCCAACCGCCAAGAAAAAGTACCGAGGCAAGCATGGTTAGAAAAATCATCATCGCATATTCAGCAAGGAAGAAAACGGCAAAAGACATCCCTGCGTATTCAACATGAAAACCAGCGACAATTTCTGATTCTCCTTCGGCAACATCAAAAGGGGCTCGGTTTGTCTCTGCGACGCTGGAAATAAAATACACCACAAACATTGGAAATAAAGGCACAAAATTCCACATCCAAATCCCACCATTTTGCTGTTGCACAATGTTCGAGAGATTAAGCGTATTGCTAACAATAATTACTGAAACCATTGTCAAAGCCATCGCAATTTCATAAGCAATTGCTTGAGCGGCAATACGCACAGCACCCAAAAACGCATACTTTGAATTAGATGCCCAACCTGCCATAATTGCCCCATAAATACCAATTGAACCAACGGCAACCACATATAACAAACCAATATTTAAATCCGCGACCACCAAACCATCATCAAAAGGCATCACTGCCCACACAGCAACGGCAGGAGCAATTGCCAACACAGGCGCTAATACAAATAAATACCGATTTGATTCTGTTGGTACAATAATCTCCTTAAATAACAGTTTCACCGCATCGGCAATGGGCTGCAATAAACCCTTCATTCCAACACGATTAGGACCAATACGCACCTGCATATAACCAATCACCTTACGTTCTGCATAAGTTAAGTACGCAACGCACAACATCACTGGCATAATAATCATCAATGCTATCAATAGATACAGCACAGAAAGTGCTAACCAATCTGGCAAAAAAAGCAATAAAAGTTCAAAAACCCAATCAGTCATTGTCCAACACCATCACATCTGACGATAAATCAAGGGAAAACAGCCCCTCTACTTTAATTTCTGTCACATCTCCAATAGAACGATAAGAATACTCTATGATATCTTCATCATACTCCATTGGTCTATACACCCTAATCATCTCAGGCAAAGACAAAATCCCCTCTGCACAACAATCATTAGCTACTACCTCTAATCCCACTGATTTTTTATCAACTTCATCATCAAATTCAATGGTCAACACAGTGATATTTCCTAACTGCTTAATTGTTTTAGGGTGTGCAAATACACGATTACTTGATAGAACGTACTTACTCTGTTGCAATGAATCGGCATTCCTTAAAATAATATTATCATCATAAGCACAGCGATGATAACACATTTTTATCCTCTTTAACTCAACAGGCGTCTCCCTTCCCTCGACAACTTCAATTTTCACAGGATAAAAATCATCCTCTTTTTCCTTCTTAACATAGGATTTAAAAGGCGAGGCAATTTCTAAATTCCAAGAATCATTTAATTCATTAGAGAATGAGCGAAGTTCATCGTGTATTTGCTTGCTTGAAGTATATTCAAACCCTTCAAGATTAAGAAAATTACCCAATACGCGCAATATTTTCCAGCCAGATTTCACCTCCGCAGAAGGATTAGCACAGGCACTAAAAGACTGCCAATCACCCTGCATATTGAGTAGAGTTCCTGCTGTTTCTTCAATACACGCCATTGGTAATATAATATCTGCGTGTTTATTCAGTGTCTCTGTATGATGGGTTGTTAAGGCAATCACATTTTCCGCCTCAACCGTAATATCAATCCCAAACTCAACCCCAATCCCGATAGCAACTTGATATTTTTTTTCTTGCATCTTAGCACAATCATCACCAACACTACTTATAATCTCACCCCCAACAGCACGATGAGGCACACACCCACTCACCCATCCCCCAAGGCTATTCGCATAAGGAGGTAGCCATATCCAATTACCCTCTACTTGCAAAGAAAGCTCTTGACTCCAAGCAATCAACTCCTCAAAATTACTTGCTTCAGTGCATAGATTTCCTAATAAAATCAATGGATTTTTGGCATCTAATAATTGCTTAGCCAACGCTTTATGAGAATTTTCACCATCCAAACCATCTAAGCCAAGATCACCGATTCTCTGACTACTCTCCGGCACTCCTTTTATCTCTAATACACACTTTAAAACAGTAGCGATTTCTGCTATCCAATCATCTTTATTTGCAAGCAAACACTTACTTGACATCCGCAAAGAAAATTCCGTTTCATTTAATTGCCAAACTCGACTATCCTTAAACCCAAAACGCTGGCTTACCTTACGTAATCGATGGCTAACCATCGGATGTTCATAACACAAATCAGAGCCGATAATAAAAGCACTATCGGATTGTTCTATATCACTCAAGCTAATTGAAGTTTTGGGTAAATCAGCCCACTTATCCTGCCTACCAAAATCTTTTTGGGAAATACGGTGATCAATATGATTACTCCCCAAAGCACGTGTTAATTTCTGTGCAAGATACATCTCCTCCAAAGTACAATTAGGGCTAACAATAGTCACAATATCTTTACCTGCTTCTTGCAAAAGCTCAACCACTAACGGTAAAATTTCTTCCCACCGTCTTTGTTCCCAATAATCAGTAAACACTTTAACCATTGGTTTAACAAGACGCTTTGGACTATTCACCCCCTCATAAGAAAAGCGATCTTTATCGCTTAACCATACTTCATTTATCTCATCATTCTGTGCAGGCACAACACGCTTGATTTGATTATTTTTAATATGGCAATACATATTGGAACCACTCGAGTCATTAGCGGCAATTGTTTTGCGAGATACGATTTCCCAAGAGCGTGCAGAATATCGAAAAGGTTTAGAAGTTAATGCACCCACTGGGCAAACATCAATCACATTGCCAGACATCTCTGAATCAATGCTTTTTTCAAGAAATGAAGAAATTTCAGAATGCTCCCCTCGCCCACACATTCCCAACTCCTTAATCCCAGCGATTTCTTGCCCGAAACGCACACAACGAGTGCAATGAATACAACGTGTCAAATCAGTATGTATTAAAGGACCAATATCCTTATCTTCAACCACCCTCTTTTGTTCTGTGAAACGAGAAACATCCTGCCCATAACCCATTGCGACATCCTGCAATTCACATTCCCCACCTTGATCACAGATAGGACAATCTAAAGGATGGTTAATCAATAAAAACTCCATCACCGCCTGTTGCGATTGTTTTGTTCTATTCGATTGAGTATGCACAACCATTCCATCCGAAACAGCGGTGGCACAAGCTGGCACTGGTTTTTTCAACCCAGCAACCTCCACCAAACACATACGACAATTCGCCGCAACAGATAATTTTGGATGATAACAAAAACGAGGAATAGCAATACCTGCACCATCTGCAGCATCAATTAGCATCTGACCTTGCTCTGCAACTATCTCTTTGTTATCTACATTTATTTTAATCATAAGAAAAACGCACTCTAATTACGTTTTTTTCACTTGAAATTTAGAATTTTACGCACACATACAAATTATAAGACTTCACTGCCTAAAGTGTTAGCAAACGCCCTCGCATAATAAAGTAAAATTTACACTACCTCCTACACCTTAGATATCTCCAATAACCTTAATAAACTAAAAATGATAAAAAAACATAACCGAGTACTTACTTTTTCTCTATTGCTTTGTTTTTCTATGACTCCCCTCTCCTCAAGTGGTGATGTCAAAAACTCTCAAAAACAAACTATCATAACCAGCTTTTACCCGCTTTTTTTCTTCACCGAACAAATTCTTGGTAATGTGATAGAAAAAAAATCCCAGCTGACTAATTTATCTGGCACTACCCCGATTCACGATTACCGACTTTCTCCCAAAGATCGCATCAAATTATCCAAGGCTGATTTAACGATTTTATATGGTAATCATCTCGAAGGATGGGGTGAAGATATTCAAGCACAACTACCCACACAAAAACTACTCACACTTTATCCAACGCAAGAAGTGGCTGAAAAAGAAGATGATGAGCATCATAACGATCACGATGAAGAACATCATGGCAAGCACAAAGATGAACACCATAGCGATCACGATGAAGAACATCATGGCAAGCACAAAGACGAACACCATAGCGACCATGACGAACACCATCACAGTGATCCACACCATTGGTTAGACCCAATTTATGCACAAGATATCAGTGATAAAATTCTCAAAAAATTACTCACTCTACCCTTTAATCACTCCGAAAAAAAGCAGTTAAAGAAAAACGCTAACAACCTTAAAAACCGACTCCATAAGCTCCATAAAGCCTATCATCAAAAATTACAAAATTGTGCTACCAATGAAGTTGTAGTCTCACATGCTGCCCTCGGCTATCTCGCCAAACGTTACAAATTCACCCAAAACTCGATTCTCGGCATATCGACTCACGATAAACCCTCAGCCAAAACCTTAAGCCGACTAATTAAAAAAATCAAAAAACATACTATTCGCTACCTACTTGTGGACACCAATCAACAAAATGAATACACACAAGTGCTAAACGCAAACCAACAACTGACCATCCTAACCTTTGACACCTTAGAGCAGCAACCGCAAAATAAAAAAGATGACTTCTTCACCTTGTCTTATAAAAACTTATCGAATCTACAAACCGCCCGTCAATGTCAGCCATCGAAGTAAAAAACATTTCGTACAATAAGCATAAAAAAACAATTTTAGAAAATATCAACTTTTCTTTAAATATCGGAGATTACGTCGGACTAATAGGACCAAACGGTGCGGGCAAAACCACCTTAATTAAGATCATTCTTGGACTACTCCCCCCCTCTAAAGGAAGCATTGAAAAAGCCACTGGGCTGACTATCGGCTATGTCCCCCAAAGCTACACGCTATCCCCGATTATTCCTATCTCTGTGAGAGAAGTATTAAAAATGTCTGGTAATCGCAATCTCTCAGAACACAAAACGGCACTTCAACAAGTTGACTTAGAACACTCTATATTAAAGCAAAATTTCCACCACCTCTCAGCAGGGCAACAACAACGCATTATTATTGCCCGAGCACTCTGCATTCATCCACAAGCTCTAATTTTTGACGAACCTCTAAGTGGTATTGATTTTTCTACTAAAATCAAACTCTACGATTTACTTGCCACGCTCAATCAACAACACCAATTAACCATCCTATTTGTCTCCCATGAAGTGGATCGTATTATCGACAAATGCCACCATATTCTATGCTTAAATAAAACCCTACACCAAGGTTGCCACCCATTAGATTTTTCGCAAGGCAAAATCACCTGCACAAGTGAACATCAACATCAAGAAAAAGAGGCTAACCGAGTTCTACCGATACACCATCATCATTAAAATGACCCTCTATTAAATGGAATTTTTACAATACTCCTTTATTACCAACGCACTTATGGCTGGAGTATTAACCGCCCTATCGGCTGCACTGCTTGGAAATTTTATGATTGTTGCACGTCAAGCTGTAATGTCTGATATGCTTGCACATGCCGCTGTTGCTGGAGTTGGATTAGGGGTTTTTTGGAATATTAATCCGATAGCAGGTGCTTTTTTGACCTCTGTTGCCGCCACCCTACTTCTTTGGTGGTTAAGCCAGAAAAAACAAGCCGCTCCAGAAGCCATTTCAGTCGTTATTCTTAATGGTAGCTTAGCATTAGCCTTATTACTAATCCATATTGATTCACGGAGTGGTTTTTCTTTAGAGAGTTATCTTTTTGGCTCTATTCTTACAATTACTCAAAGTGAACTATATCTCTTTATTTGCCTCAATATCTTCATTATTGGTTTACTCTTATTTTTTTGGAAAAACATTCTCACCTTAGTCTTTGATCAAGACTTCCTACATAGTAAAAACACCTATAAATCTTTTTTTGAGATACTACTTATGCTTCTTATAGCTGCTATTGTTGGTATCGGTCTAAAAGTCATTGGTGGTTTATTAATTGGTGCAATGCTGATTATTCCTCCGCTAATCGTACAGAGCTATTGCTCCAGCTTTAAACAAAATGTTATTATGAGTGCTCTTATTAATATTCTCGCTGTGCTATGCGGCATTATAAGCTCCTTTTATTTTGATATTCCCGCAAGTAGCTCGATTGTTCTTACACTCATTCTCCTTTTTGGGCTCGCAAAAATCCCTATGATTCGTACACAATAGACTCTTTATTTAAATTAGGTAAAAAACATAATAGAGTTTTTTCGTCTAAATGGTTTAGGTGTATTTTGTATTTGTAATGCCTAAAGTCCGATTTCTCTACCCATCAACAATTAAAAGTACATAATATGAAAAAAATACTTACAATACTCTTATTGTTAAGCCCCCTCTTTCTTATTTCTTGTGGAAGTAGTAGTACTCCCTCTAATTCAGATACATTCTCAGGCTTTGCTGATGATAGGCTAACCCTAAGTGAACAAGAATTATCTGATTTAAAATCAGTACAGTTAGGCAGCGAGCCTCAGTTTGATTCACAACCTGATTTACTTAAATAACTCAGCAGTTGCCCTTTCCTGCTTCTTACGACCATTCCACTTAAATACGACGTTATGAAAAAAATATCCTTAATTTTATTTTTACTTCTTCCCTCCTCAATCACCTTTGCCTATAACGGAAAATCCCTAACAGGCAATTATTACACTTATTTTAATGCCCTTAACAGCATTAATTATATTGAAAACTATTATGCAGAATTAAAAGGACGCATTGTACTCATAGATAAATTAGCAAATGATAATGCACAGAGTGTTTCTATCAATGTCATCAATTATCAAATTAATCTTGGTGATTTAAACTTCTCGACAGCTCAATACACTGTTTTGAAAAAAATTCACTCTGATTTACCCGATGATAAAACTCAATCTTACACATTGAACGCTTGCAAAATTAATTATGATGGTGGAACAGCCGTTTATAAAAAAGATTCTGGGGTATGTTCAATATCTGATATTGAAAATATTGATGGGTATCTGCTACGCAAAACCGTAGCTGGAAACAAATACCTAAAAGTTTTTGTCAGACATAAATATTCAGATCCCCAAAAGAAAAGGAACTACAATGATACTTTTTCAATCACAAGAGAGCAACTTGGTACTAATAAATACAAGATGTTAGCTGAAAATAAAATATTTGTTCCAGGAGATGGTACGCCAAATGCTATTGTAAGAATTGATTTAACTTGCTCAGACTGTCATAGTAAGAATGATAAAAAATATGACGTTACTATTTTCAAAAAATATAAAGATACTGGTTTTGAAGGATTAACCTACTCAACAGGTCAACTAACAACTGCCACAGGAAGTGTCGAAGAGGTCACTAAACTGCAAGGGAAAGAACGTTTATTTCACGATATAGCTGAAGTGGTAAATGGGCGCCCTATTGTCATTAATCAGTATGAATACAGTCGTGGCTATGATGACCCTAATCAAAACGGAAAAAATCAAAAAAATATCAGCAGTATGTTTGAATCAGTATTTAATCAAAAATTTCATCTCGTAGGGAAAAATTTTAATGTTTGCAATATGAAACAAATTGCTGATGGCAAGATGATTAAAATTGGTAAGAGAAAAAACGGAGGGCGTTGGAGTTTCACATATGATTTTAACAACAAAAAATGTAAAGATGATACACTTTATCAACCCGAAGGAGGGTTAACTTATGAATATATGGATTCATCTTCTCTAAAAGATGATAATGAAGAACCGGTTGATGCCGCCTCAGCAAAAAGTTTTGCAAAGTTTTTATTTGATAACCAAAGTATTCTTCAAACGAAACTAAAAGACTCCCCCTCAAATAATCCATTAGATGAAAATACTTTGGATGCCGCATTAAAAAAACTTCAACAAGCTGTTACGGATTACTATAAATAATAAAAGACTATTGCATTAGGCTATGGAAAGAGTCGCACTTGAAAAAAATCCCATAATCGGTGTTGTCAATTTTGTTAAGACGGACGTATTGACTGCAATTGACGCCTTGATTATGAAATTTTTTTCTGCCTGCTTGTCCTCCCATAACCTAATACAATAGTCTTAATAATTGTATAGTTATATATTCCTAAAACTATAGAAAATTAAAGCAGGTGTTTTAATTTATTATTCACAACAAGAGTAGAAATTGTTTTTAATTCAAAAACAGCTAAAAAACCTCCCTCTCTCTGAGGGAGAAAGAGCTGATTCATCATAATTAATCCACGAGCGGTTTAAACGCTATTGCTTTAAAACGCATAAATTCACCAGGAGTAATAACGCCGCAAGCAAAGGCGCGCGATAGCGCGTCCAGCCCGTAGGGCGATTTTGCCTTGCCTTGTTATAACTTTCACTTAGATTTAACCCAACCTATATTTTTATCTTTAGCTGGGTCTATTAATGGGTATATATCATCTTCAGTGAAAGGCGTTGCATCGGCACCTATACCGAAAAGAAGATAGTTATTACCATCATTTATCACTTCGTAGTAAAAATCGCGTTGAGTCTCTCCCATCGTCGCAGGGCCAGAAACATCGTAGGAGAAGACCATCTCTCCCTCCTTCAAGCTTGCTCGTACTTCTTCCATGCTTTCTGGGTACGCGCCGCTTTGTAATTTAATATATTCGATATTTCTTACCAATGAGGTCATCGAACTGATTGCATGAGGCTCGAATTGCTTAGAGAAATCTATGTTTTTAAACATATTAGGCAAAATAACACCATACAAAATCACAGAAACCATAATGCCTGAAAAACCAAGTATCCCGAGTAGCTTTGAATTTGGTCGCCTAGCTATGACTGCATTAAGAATACATAGAATTCCCGTTAGGACACCAATTAGTGGGATAAATGAAATTCCAGCTAATACGAAAGCTCCAGCGCCATGCTTTTTCTTTTCTTCGGTACTCACTATGTCTCCTAGTAGTTATAACGACCGAACTCAGCGGCGGATAGCCGTCCGCTGGAGTGCTTTGTTAGATGTTCTCATTCAATGCCAGTCCTTACATTTAATAGAATTCAGATATAACCAAGTTTTAATGTAAGCTCTATCTAATCGTAATTTCCATTTGTTGCGGAATCGATTTGCATGCCATTCTATATGTAAAATGTGTATTAGTTTTATTGATTTATCTTGGATAATTTTCTTTAACACCTTAAATTCGGATCCTTCTATGTCCATTTTACAAACGACTAAATCTTCCGTACCATTGAGGTTGTCTGATAACCATTGCCCGAAATCTATAGATGTTACTTCCACGCTTCTATGACTACTTAAATTTCCAGTTGTTTTCTCTAAAAAAGTAGAAGATTCTGTGAAATGTTCCCCAAAATATAAGGTTTCTATGGACATTTTGTCAGAAACGATGGCATGAACCACTTCTGTATTGGGTAAACTCTGCAATTTTGGAATAAGCTCTGGATTAGCTTCAATAGCTATCACTCTATCAAATGTGCCATATAAATTAACTACTTGCTCGATAGCTTGTCCGTCACTAGCCCCACAATCAATTAATACTTTCATAATTTTTTGATGTTTTTCAATTTTTTCAACATAACTCTGCAACAGCTAACTATTTATTAAACCCTCAATTGTATCATAATAAGATTTGCTTTTATTATTTATTTTTCCTATAAAAGCATATACTTCACTTAATATTTGTTGTTTTTGATTTTATTGGAGACCTTTGCACAAAAGCATGTCACAAAAAACGTTTTTACTCTTGGCGAGCTTGCGAGCCTTAGAGTAACAGCGTTTGAACCGCTTGCGGATAAAAATCAGAGCGATTTTTTGCTTTTTTACTTGTCATATCTTTTGTGCAAAGGTCTCAGCTTGTGTATTATGAATTAAAAAGAGGGTTTAGAAAAAGCTTTACTCGCTGTATTTTACGCCTCGATTAGCACGTTATGTTGGAGTAATTTTTCTTTGAAATCATCCATTGAGCCTTTATATTCCCAATACATTTTCCTGCCATCGATTGTACTAACTAATAAATACTTCACTAATCGAACGGATACGAGATAAATCTATGATTTTTCTCGCAAAGTCTTCACCATCAATAGATTCTTCAATTCACTGATTATTTTTATCATAGCCATGCACAATTGAAGCGGTTCTAACTTCAATTTCGATATATTTTATTCATCTTTGAGTGATGTTTTTAATCCTTTGTTTATTTGCTACTAAAAAAGATATTACCAAAGTAGCTTTGAGCTTTGGTTTTTAGGTTGTCGGTGTCGATCATTAGGGCAACACCGTCAATTTCAGTCACGTCTTCATCTGGGTAGAGTTTTTTAAAATCTTCTAAGATGTTTCTTTTTTCTTGATACCATTGATTGGTTTTGGATTCATTATCTCGTAGGGAAAGCATTTTGGCATTATCACCAACAAAGGCATTGTTCCAGGTAGCAAACTGTTTTTGCTGATTTGACCAAACGTAGTTGATGGCAATGGTGTTCCAGATAAATAAACCGCCATCTCTCACAACATAAATACGTGCGGCGTAATCGTCCCCTGCTTTAACCGTCTCATCTCTTGGATTGAGTTTATTTTGTATTTTCCAACTCCAGTTTAAATAGGGAGTCTTCGATAAATTAATTTCTCTTTCATAGAAGAGTGCGGATGCGGTATTTGAGCTTGAGGCACTTAGAATCCATTTTTCCCCTTCTTTTTTTAATTTATATAGTGAGTTACCAACAAAGGATTTTTCTTCCCATCCTTGCAAGTTTTTATTGCTAAAATCACCAACAATAATTTGTTCTGCCATTGCTGAAAAAGTAAGTCCCAAAGATAGAAAAAAAGTAATAAAGGCTTTCATTATGATTTATTTTTTTTTGTGGATTTAAAAGGAAGTAATAACAGTGAGAAATAAGAAATTGTTTTTTTATGTTCTTCTAAGCCAAGCTCTAAACGGCTCACTGGTTGATGGGCATCTGCTTGATAGGTAGAAAAAATTTTGTCCCACCAGATAAGGAAAAAACCATAATTTGAGTTTGTTTCTGTTGATACGGTGGAGTGGTGGATGAAATGCACATTAGGGGTAATAATCACTTTTTTTAGCCAAGCATCAAGTTTTTTAGGCAAATTGATGTTCCCATGGTTAAATATGGCACTGCCATTAAGTAGTATTTCAAAGAGAATAACGCTGTACATATCAAAACCAAATAACATAATCAATACCGCTTTATAGCCCAGAGAAAGAAATATCTCTAATGGATGAAAGCGAATAGCGGTTGTCGCATCAAGGGTTTTATCGGTGTGATGGACTTTGTGTAAACGCCATAGTAGCGGGATATGATGACTCGCTACGTGTTGTACATAAATCAGAAAATCCAATAATAATAAACTAATAATAAAAATAATGCTTGGATGCAGTAATGAAGAGAGATTAAGCCAATGAATTAAACCAATTTGTTGTTCTGTTATCGAATTTGATAGGGTGATCAAAATGCCCGCTGCAAAAATTTTAATCAGCACAATGTTGGTTAATCCAATGCCAATATTGGTTACCCAGCGAATGAACTTATTTTTATCTTCAAGGCGTAACGGTCGCCACCATTCCCAGCTAACAATAAGCACAAAAATACCGATACTAATTAGAAAACGATAGTCCATTTAAGTATTTTTTATTTTCTCATCCAATTATGAAACTTTGCTAACCATTGCATCACTTTTTCGGAGGGTTTGTGATTTTGTTTCCATTTCCCTGCGACCATTTTATTTGCTTCTGATAAGGTGGGATAAATATGAATTGTACCAAGAATTTTATTTAAACCAATGCCTTGTCTCATTGCGACAATATATTCGTGAATTAAATCACCTGCGTGTATCCCCACCATACTAACACCGAGTATTTTGTCTTTATTGGGTTCGGTAAGCACTTTAATCCAGCCCTCTTCCGCACCATCGGCGATATTTCGATCTAAATCATCTAATTCAAATAGGGTAACTTCATAGGGGATATTTTGTTGCTTTGCATCGGTTTCGTTTAATCCAACTTTTGCAACTTCTGGATCAGTAAATGTTGCCCATGGTACCACCGAATAATCAATTTTGAATTTTTTAAATGTGCCAAAAAGAGCATTTACTGCGGCATACCATGCCATATGCGAGGCGGTATGGGTAAATTGGTAAGGACCCGTTACATCACCAACAGCAAAAATATTGGGGTAATTGGTGGCGAGAAAGGGATTGGTTTGTACCGTATGATTTGCATTTAATTCAACGCCGAGCTCTTCTAAGCCAAAACCTGTCACATTGGCTTTTCTGCCAACGGCAATAATTAATTCATCAAAAGGTAATTTAACGGTTTTCCCTTCAAACTCACAATGCAGTATTTTTTCACCATCTACCACTTCAACTTTATTAGCCGAATGGTTGGTTAGTACATTAACTCCCTCAGCAATAAATTTCTTTTCGATAAAAGTAGAAACATCCTCATCTTCACGTGGCATTAGGCGTGAGTTTCTCTCAATTTGCGTAACTTCTGAACCCAAGCGAGCAAAGGCTTGAGTAAGCTCTGAACCAATGGGACCACCGCCCAGACAAATAAGCCGCTTAGGAAGTTCTCTAATCTCCCAAAGATTTTCGGAAGTCAATGGAGTGATTTGCTCAAGTCCTTCAATCGGAGGAATAAAAGGAGATGCACCAGAGGCAATAATAATATTTTTGGTGGTAATAATATTGCCATTTACTTCAACTTCCCAAGGGGAGCGAATAGTTGCTTTGCCTTGTATGACATTAACCCCTAATCCAGTAAATCTTTCGACCGAGTCGTGTGGTTCAATTTTTTTGATAATCGTTTGAATTCTCTCCATCACCTCGGCAAAATTGACCTTAGGTTCAACCGCATCAATGCCATAATGATTTGCATTGCGAAAATAATGAGCAATGGAGGCAGATTTAATGAGGGCTTTGCTCGGCACACAGCCAGTATTTAAGCAATCTCCTCCCATTTGGTGTTTTTCAATTAAGGTTACCTTAGCTTTTACAACAGCAGCAATATAAGCACTAATGAGCCCACCTGAGCCGGCTCCGATAACAACGATGTTATTATCAAATTGCTTAGGTTTAGAGTATGTTTTCATTGTCAATAATTTATTTTTTGTATTTTTTTATCAATTCAATTAATTTTTTCGCAGCAATTGGGAAAATACCGAGCAATGCAAAAGAGATTAATAGATTGGGAGAAAGTATATCATTAACCGATTGGAGTTGTGAAATCTGAGTTCCTGCATTAACAAATACGATAGTTCCTGCAAACATACCAATTTGACTCACCCAATAAAAGGTGAACACAGGGAGCTTGGTAACCCCCATCACTAAATTAACCACAAAGAATGGGAAAATTGGCACTAAACGTAAAGAAAAAAGGTAAAAAGCCCCCTCCTTTGCTAAACCATTATTGATTGGCTCAATCTTACTCTCAAATTTTTTCTCGATACTATCTTTTAATAAAAAGCGTGAAATAAGGAAAGCTAAAGTTGCTCCTAAGCTACTTGCAAAAGAGACAATCACCGTCCCGACAAGTACCCCAAAAAAAGCCCCAGCAGCAATAGTCATTAAGGCAGCTCCCGGTAAAGAAAGAGCAGCGACAGCCACATAAATAATAAAAAAGCCTAACAGTACTAAGCCTTGATTTTCACTATATAACTGATTGATTGAACCACGATGTTGCTGAATTTGTTCCAGTGTTAAGTATTGCCCTAAATCAAAGGCAAAAAACGCACCAACAATGGATAAAATAATTGCAATTAGAATAAGTTTTTTTAACATAAAATAAAAATTATTAAGGGGTTTAAAATATGAGACTTTAAAAAAGATGAATTTGTTCTCAATGAGGCGACAAAAAGCTTTTTTGCTCTTGGGGAGTTTACCAGCATTAAGGAGGATTGCTGATTACTTAAGTGCCTTATTTGTAGCTGTCCTTTCTATGCAATACTCTACCAATTTCTATTGTATTCCCTGATACATCAAATAAAATCCTATAATCACCAACTCTAAAGCGATAAGCAGGTTCAAAATTAGTTAGTTTTTTAATATCATGGACGTTTGGGAAAGCCGATAAAGTCAATATTTTAGAATGAATTTTTTGTCTGTTTTTACGATCGATTTTTTTTAGGCTATCGCTATTAAATATGGGACGATGAAAAAAAGATGAAAAATTTTTCCCAATGAGGCGGGAAAAGTGAGTAATAGCCATTCTATTGCCATTTTTTCCAACGAAATTGGGGAAATTTTTTCGCTTTTTTACACGGGTCATATTTGATAGAGGTAGCCTTTAAATCATTTATTGCACTTTTTCGAATGCTAATCTGCATCTTTTAGATAGTCTTCGTATGGTATCGACTCTATATTTCGAGTAGCTTTGAGAAGTTTTAAATCTTCCATATCTTCTTTTGAAACAATCTCTAATCCGTCATTTTTGAAACTTTCAAGTAATTGAGTTACTTTATCAGCCAATTTATCATTATTGATATTAATTGTTATTGAATGCATTATATTATTACCTATTTATTATAAAAAATTAGTTGCTAATTCCTTAATTTAACGCTTCTAAAACTGCAACGCTACTAAAACAATGGTAAAAAATTATTTCCCCCACTATTTGTACCTTCTTTCTTCATCCTGCTATCTCTATTAAATTTTACAGTATGGAAATAATTGCAATGTCTTTTCTATAGACGTTATAACATCCAGCTATATCAAATTTTTTCTAATGTCCGGTAGCCAAACCAAATTCTTATGATGGTGGTTGCTATACAAATCACCATAAAAGCAAACGCTAAGGGAATATAGTACTCAGGAAAAATACACGCCAAAACAAAAAAAGCAATAGTCTCCGTTCCCTCCGCGAGACCATTCATATAATGGAATCCTTTTTGCGGAAAATGAATACTTTTAATGTTAAATTTTTCTGCATAAATAGCAAAAGCTAGAAAGCTACAGCCAGTTCCTACAAAACTTAGCATTAATAATAACGACACCGTCACGTTATCAGGTGAAGCAAAAGCAAAGCCAACCACGACTGCTTGATAAAATATAAAATCTAATACAATATCAAGAAAGGCACCAGCAGCACTCTCTTCGTTGCTCAATCTCGCCAATGCACCATCTAAGCCATCTGCCACTCTATTTAACACTATAAAAATAAGTGCTACAAGGTATTGATTGAAAGCAATCAAGCATACGCCAATCATACCTACTAAAAAACCAACCAAGGTAACTTGATAAGGTTTAATATTAAATCGTGCTAATTGTTTGGCTCCCCATTTCATCGATGGGGAAATAATTTTTAATGAGTATTTATCTAACATAGTAAAAAATTATTTTTCTTCTCTAAGATTTTTGATATTGTTCAAAATGAATTACCTCTCCCTCAATGGCATCTTGGCTATTGTGCGTTACTTGAATGGCAGGAATATTTTGAGATTTAATTGTATCAAAAACCCAACGTCGAAATTTTACTTTTAGGTGTTCATCCAATTTAGCAAATGGCTCGTCTAATAAGATAACTTTGGGTTTTGATAATAACGTTCGCAAAAGAGCAATGCGTGATGCTTGACCACCAGATAAGGTGCTAATATGAGCTTGATTCATCCCCTCTAAATTCGCGATAGATAGCCATTGGTTTACCTGTTCTAATTTTTCTTTCTTTGAGAGATGAGCTTGCATACCAAATAATAAATTTTCCTCGACATTCATATGCGGAAATAATAATGCCTCTTGGAACATCATTCCCACACTGCGTTTTTCAATTGGTAAATCAACGATAGATTTTCCATCAATTTGTATATCACCAGTTAGGCAAAAAGCTGTAGAGAGAGACCCTGCAATCGCAGAAAGCAAGGTCGTTTTACCGCACCCAGAGGGTCCCATAATCGTTATAAATTCGCTTTTTTGAATACATAAATTAACCTCTTCGCATAAAACCTTGTTTTGCTTAGGGTAATTATAGTAAATGCTTAAATTATTAATTTCAATCATATTTATCTCACTTTCTGATAAGAGGGTATCAAAAAAGCAATAAAAAAAACAACCAACGGTAGTATCCATTGGTATAAGGTATAAATGGATAACACATTGCGATTACTCCCACTTAAGCTTGATAAAACCTCTGTAGTAATGGTGCCAATACGTCCGCCTCCAATATAAAGAGTCGTAATGTATTGAGCAACACTAACAGAAAATCCAATCGCAAAAGCGAAAACAATGGTTTTAGCCAACATAGGTAATTTTATTTTAAATAATGCCTTCCAGTAACTATGCGATAAAAGTAAGGCTTGCACGACATAGCGATGATTAAAACTTAAATAATTACTACTTAAACTTAAAAATAAATAAGGAATAATAAATAATAAGTGTACCCAAAATATACCAATCCAGGTGTGATTCAAATCCAAATAAAGAAAGAGCACATAAACACCAAACATAAACGATATCGATGGAATGATTAATGGTAAATAAGCCACCCAAAACCATAATGGACTATCAAAATAGCGTTGCGTATGCTGATATTTGGGTTTAAAACTTTCGTGCTCTAATGCACCAATCACCAAAACTAATCCAATCAAGGTTGCAACTCCCCCAATCAATAAGGTGTTGAGTAATGAGGGAAATAATCGAACCGAGTATTTAATAAGATTTTTGGTATTGTAGCTTTGAGGTAGAAAATCAGGAAAGAACCATTGCTTCGAGACTGCCCATAACAATAATGCAAAAATGCTTAAAATAAGTAAAACCAAAAAAGTGTAAAAATAACCTGCAATAAAAGGCTTAATATAAATGACTAAACTATCTCGCTTGCCTCGAATACTACGCCATAAACAAAATCGAATAACAAGCCTTTCTAAGCCTACCCACATTGCCATACACAATAGAGTAATGCCTAATATATAAATGGCTCCTGCATTAGCCGCATATTGATACTCGGTTTGGGCATCTAAAAACCAATAATGAAAAAGTAAGATTAGCGGCTGTGGGATATTCGGACCGATAATAATACTTAGTTCAATGTTTGATAGACTATAGACCAATACAGCAAAAATAGGTAATCTTAATTTTGGCAGTAATTGCGGAAGAATGATATTAAAAAAAGCACTTTCCTTAGCATACCCCAACGTTTGTGCTAACTGTAATTGTCGATAGCTATTGATTTGCTGCAATATCACCATCGACATCATAATTAAAAAAGGCGTTTCCTTAATTATTAGGGCAAAAATCAAACTCAACCCATAAGGATCTTTAACCAAGCTAAACCCTAAAGGCTCGGATATTTCAAATAAGAAAAAATCAATCGCTCGAATAAACCAACCCGTAGGTGAAAATAAGAAAATTAAGCCAACGCCAATGGCAAAATGAGGTACCGATAGAAATAAAAAAAGAGAACGCCGAAAAAGGCGAATAGAATCAAGATAAACACAAGCCAATACTGCCCCAATCACAGCAAGTAAGGTGGCTCCAAAACCAATAAATAAGGTTAAAAAAGTCGATTGCCACAAACTTGAATGCTCAAAAAGTAATGCCCATCCTTGGTTACTCAATGTATCACTAATCCCAGGCAAATAACCCAAACTAAAAATCAATGTCCCAATAAGCCCAGCAACAATCGGGAAAAGGAAAATAACTCCTATTAACCACGGGAAGAGAAAAATAGTTTTTTTCATTTACATCGAGACAATGGTAATCTCAAAAAAGTGGTGTATAAAAGAAAAAAGCCAACTCCAACAAATACGACCCTCTACATCAACTTTTAAGGACTTAAATTAGTTGCCAACATACTCAGACCGGCTTCGGCTCTTGGTAAGATTAGTTGGGCATTAACTCCACCTCCTTTAATCTCTTCAATGGGGTGTCCTTTGTGATCTTGAAGTACGTCAATAACGTGATGATAATTTCCTTTTGGATTGATTACCTCGACCTCATCCCCTATTTTTATCTTATTTTTACTCAAGATTTTCGCACAACGGGTTTGCTCTTCAAATTCAAGAATTTCTGCACATACACGTTGTACCCGATTTTTAGAATGTGAATCAATATAGTTTTGATACTCTTGAGATTGATGGCGTTGAAAAAAGCCATCGGTATAACCTCGATTGGCGAGGTTTTCTAAAGTACCAATAAGTTGCGGATTAAAATCCCGACCAGCACAAGCATCATCAATGGCTTGGCGATAGGTTTGTGCCGTGCGAGCAACATAATAACAAGATTTAGTTCGCCCTTCAATTTTGACACAATCAATCCCCATTTCAACTAATTTTGGAATATGCTGAATGGCTCGTAAATCTTTTGAGTTCATAATGTAAGTGCCATTATCATCCTCTTCAATGGGCATATATTCATTGGGGCGGTTTGCCTCTTCTAATAAATAAGGTTTTTGAGATTTTATTTCTGTCACATTGGGAATTTCAGCTACTTTGTTCATCGGATCGGTATCAACCCCTGCCTCCCCTTCATCTTCGTGTACCTTATAATTCCAACGACAAGAATTCGTACAAGTACCCTGATTTGGATCCCGATGATTAAAATATCCTGAGAGTAAACAACGCCCTGAATAAGCAATACACAATGCCCCATGGACAAAAACTTCTAATTCAACATCTGGACACATTTGACGAATTTCAGCAATTTCCTCAAAGGATAATTCACGAGATAAAATCACTCGCTGTATGCCCATTTGATTCCAAAATTTAACCGCTGCCCAATTCACTGCATTCGCCTGTACCGATAAATGAATAGGAATATCTGGATAATTCTCACGCACCAACATAATCAAACCTGCATCTGCCATAATCAAAGCATCTGGCTTCATACTAATAATTTCACCAATATCACGTAAAAAGGTTTTTAATTTTGAATTATGAGGCATTAAATTGATGGTAGCAAAAAATAATTTGCCACGCTGATGAGCTTCCTTTATCCCTATTGCCATATTCGACAAATCAAATTCATTATTTCTTGCTCTTAATGAATAACGTGGCGGACCCGCATAGACCGCATCCGCACCATAAGCAAAAGCATACCGCATATGTTGCAAACTACCGGCAGGAAGTAATAATTCAGGAGATTTCATTAGTTAAAAAAATTTAAATAAACGGAGGTAAAAGCAAGCCTAATCTGAAACCTTTACAAAAGGTCTCAATCTATAAAAGGTCTTACCCAATCGTGAAATTCTTTCACGATATATTCTTCTGGCATTAATGTGCCTTTTTCAAAGCGTGGATTCATTACGCCTTTTTGATTTATCTCACATGCCCAAGCATCTTGTTCCATCACTAATTTAGCAAACTCAGTCACATTTTCCATATCATAATTTGGGTCTTCCAGTGTTTCTTTTTTGAATAACCATTCGACTGATAATTCCATTGTTGTTGGACTTAATGGCAAGATACGCACGGTTCTAATATGATCGACATAAGTCCCCAAAAACATAGTTGGCAATGTGGTTGAATACTGATGTCCTTCAAGCTCCTCTGGAGAGACAATAAAATGCCCCTGTGCACTTCCGTCGGCAGACCAAGTTTCTGCCCCCTCGCGCAAGCCGCCTGCCATTTTAGGGTCTGTCTCATCGTAATTCTCTTCCCAATTTTCAACATCTTCAGTATTCTGAATTCTACGTGAAAAAATGGGTACCAAATCAGATAATTCAGGATGTATATTAGGGCAATGATAACATTCACTAAAATTTTCCCAATAGATTTTCCAATTACAATCCACTGTCTTATTCCAAACATCCCCAATTACCATTTCTTGGGTTGGATATTTTTCTATGATAGGACTATAACAAGATTGAAAAACGCCTTCATTATGCCAATCTGCATTTTCATCCAGATTGATAAAAATAAATCCACGAAAGGACTGTATTTGTACCTTAAACAAGCCCTGAGCACTCTGATCAAAATTATCTGGAACAGTGGTTGGAGCTCGCATTAATTCACCAGATTGAGCACTAAAGAGCCAATTATGATAAGGGCATAATAAGGTATTATTGCGTAATTTCCCTTGGGCTTCGGTGCACAGAGTAGCCCCACGATGACGGCATACATTATGATACGCACGTAACTCACCCCCTTTATCACGCAATACAATCACGCTATAGTGTCCAATTTTAAAGGTCTGATACATCAATGGCTCATAAAGTTGTGCCTCACTGCACACATATAACCATTGGTTAGTCCATAAATTACGCAATTCTTTTTCATAAATTGCCGGGTCATAATACCAAGACCCTAAAAGACTATCCGCTACTTGAGCTAAATTATTATAATTTTTTTCCATCGAGCTATTTCAATCAAAATTATGGCTTACTTAATTGCCCTAAAATAGAAGGTTTTTTTGACCCTGTGATTGATTGTAAATCAAAAGCAACATTCTGTCTATACAGATAACCTAACCAAGCCCAAGCACTTGCTTCAATGGCTTGAACTGGCATATTAATTCGTTGAAAAATAGAGCTAATTTTAATTTTTGGGCATTTTTTTCTTAAGTTTTTTTCTATCCGCCCTACAAAAAAAGCATTATTTGCCCCTCCCCCACATAACCATAAATAATCCCATTTCAATGCTGGCAAAGAAGACACGATGCTGATAGCAGAAAACTCTACTAAAGTTGCTAATAAATCAACATCCTTTACATCCTCTCCGCAAGCCTCGATTTTGGCTTCTAACCAAGAAATATTAAAAAGCTCTCGACCCGTACTCTTAGGAGGCTGTTGTGAAAAATAAGGTTCATCAAGCAAATTGGCGAGTAGTTTTGTATTAATTTTACCTTGCTTCGCAAGATTTCCACCTTGATCAAACCCTTGGGGATGAAGATTTTTTTTTCTTATCCAAGCATCAAGCAAAGTATTTGCCGTACCTGTATCAAAGGCAACAAGACGCCCATCCTCATAAGATAAAGTAACATTAGCTATGCCACCAAGATTCAAAACAATTTCATTTGCTGTTGCAACACCTATGTCTGAACAAGAAATTGGTTCTTGCAATAACCTCTTATGAAAAATGGGCGCCAACGGGGCTCCTTGTCCGCCATTCGCAATATCTGATTGACGAAAATGGCTAATTACCTCAATACCCGTTTTTACGGATAAACAAACAGCATCACCAAGCTGCCAACTATAAGGAAACTCCCCTTCTGGTTGATGCCGAATGGTTTGTCCATGCAATGCCAATGCGTTAATTTGAGTGGATGAAATATCATTTTCAATCAATGCCTGATTGACCTTCTCAGCGTAAAAATACGTTAGCTCAATTTCTAATTTTTTTACTGCGTGAATATCTAACACATCCTCTACAGCACAATCCAACAAACGATTTTTTAAGCTCTCAGGATAAGGAAAACTCTGAAAAAACTCAAGCTCAAAGCTCTCAGCATCAATCTTCAAACAAGCAATATCCACTCCATCACAACTGGTACCGCTCATCAACCCAAGATAAAATTGATGAGTATTTGAAGAAAGATTAGAAGTTTTCATTATTTCTAACTATTAGGAACTATTTGTGTTTTTTTCCATTTTTTCAAGAAGTATTGCCAACTGTTTTTGGTAATTAGATTCGAGACCTTTGCATAAAAGTATGGCACAAAAAACGTTTTTACTCTTGGCGAGTTTA
>CAKMZV010000016.1 GCA_929200535.1 uncultured Gammaproteobacteria bacterium | reverse complement strand
GGGGGGGGGGGGGGGGGGGTGATTTTAGAAAATAGGCACATATACGCATAGTTTGATAGGGTTCAAAAATTAAAATAGTAGTCCGAGGAAAAAACAACGGCAAAATGGCGTTTTTTATGCCAAATAAATACAAATTAATTAAAGTCATTATAGCATATTTAAGTAAAAAAAGAAAAAATCCACAAAATAATGGTTAATTGTTAATTGTCAATGGTTAATGGTTCCCACGCTCCTGCGTGGGAACGAGTAAAAGGGAGGACGCTGGCTCCCTCTCCCTGAGGGAGAGGGAGCTTGTTTGTGCTCCTACGTGGGAATGAGTAATACTCCGTGCAAGAGATTCTGAGGGCAAGCCTCAGAATGACAGGAAAAGGCTTCAGGATGGCAGAAAGAGGAATGACAGTAAATTACTACATCTTAAGCATTCCGAGAAAAAATTTTTCTCTTTTTTCTTTCGCTTGCTTGCATTTTGCAACGGTCTCGAAATAAGTATCTTATCAGGGTAAAATTAACTCTTAGTTTAGATAATTTTTCAGTGGTTTTGCCTCCGTGCTTGTTTTATAATGACGCCCTCACATAATATTCAAAATCTTAGTAGCTTAGAGCAATTACAGCAGTATCAGAATCAATATAAAGATTGCCGGATTGGCTTGGTGCCAACTATGGGTAATTTGCATAGTGGGCATTTGTCTTTGGTGGAAACCGTCGCTGCACATTGCGATAAAGTGATGGTGAGTATTTTTGTGAATCCTGCACAGTTTTCTCCGCAAGAAGATTTTGCTTCTTATCCGCGTACACTTGAAAAGGATATTGCCCTTTTGGCAAATACGGCTTGTTCTGCTATCTTTATCCCAAAAAATGAGGAGATTTATCCATCGAATGCTGCTCTATCTATTTATAACTTGCAAAACTATCCTGATGTAGAGCCCTTATCAAAGGTGCTTTGTGGGGTGAGTCGTCCGCATTTTTTTGATGGGGTGGTTAAGGTGGTATGTCGGTTGTTTGAATTGGTGCAACCTTATTGTGCCTGTTTTGGTGAAAAGGATTATCAGCAACTTCTTATCCTTCAAAAAATAACCGCAAAGCTGTTCCCAACAATAAAAATTCTCTCTTCTCCCACCAAACGTAATGCCAAAAAATTAGCGTTAAGCTCAAGAAATAATTATTTTGATGCCGAGCAATTAGAGTTTGCTACACAATTACCTAATTGTATGAAGGAAACGGTTCAAAGACTAGTAAGTTGCCAATCAAAAGAGCAATGGCAAATTATTTTAAAGGAGGCAAAAAAACACTTAGAAAAATATTTTTCAATTGATTATTTTGAGGTGCGTGACAATGATGATTTGCAGCTTGTAGAATCACCAAATGCAAAGCTAAACGCACGTTTATTTGCAGCCGTATATTTGCAAGATGTACGCCTTATCGATAATAATCCTATTACTTAAAAAGTGAAAAATAAAAAAACGATTTTTTTATTAATTGCCTTTTTATTTGTCGCTTTGATTGGGGCTATAAGTAAATGGGTTTTTAATAGTGAACCATCTCCAGCAACAGCGGAGCAACCCAAAGAAATTATTTTTTCAGCACACGGTATTTCCTTTGTACAGTTGACCGATAAAGTTACTTTTGCCCAAATTAGTACCCTAAGCTATTTTGTTAATCTTGACGAATATTATGCGGAAAATCTAAGAGCGTATCAACAGCAATTATCAAGCATACATACGATACAAAACCAGCTTAATGCTAATGGCGTTTTATATGAAAGCAAAAAAAATTATGCCCGTCTAAAAAAACCGATTAAGATTAGTTATTATGAAAATAGTAGCACAGTCAATATCACCACTGGAGATGCTCGTTATAACATAGATAAAAAATTATTAACCTCAAATCAACCAATGAAAATCCAATCATCACAGGGAGTTATTACCGCAAAAAAAATGAAACTTGATTTAGATTCTCAATCAATTGAGTTATTGGGTAGAGTAAACTCTATCTTTAAATTGGATAGTACAGAGAAATAATAAAATTATGAAAAATCAATTGAGAGCAAGTAATATTGCCAAATCGTATCGTAAAAAAGAGGTTATAAAAGATATTTCTTTGGAAATTTCTTCGGGAAAGGTTGTTGGGTTGTTAGGACCTAATGGGGCTGGTAAGACCACGCTTTTTTATATGATTAGCGGTTTGGTAAGCCCGGATAAGGGGAGCGTCTCGATTGATGGTACTGATATTACGGCTTTGCCTATTCATCGGCGTGCCCGTCTGGGAATTGGCTATTTGCCACAGGAGGCATCTATCTTCACAAAATTAAGTGTTGAGGATAATATTATGAGTATTTTAGAGATTAATCCACAGTGCCATAATAACGATAAACGTTTGCAGCAACTAATACAGGAATTTAGCTTAGACCATATTCGCAAATCACTTGGTTTTCAGCTATCAGGCGGGGAGCGCCGACGAGTTGAAATTGCTCGAGCCTTGGCAGCAGATCCTAAGTTTATTTTGCTTGATGAGCCTTTTGCTGGGGTGGATCCAATTTCGATAAATGATACAAAAACCGTTGTTGCCAATCTTGCTAAAAAAGGAATTGGCGTGGTTATCACCGATCATAACGTACACGAAACATTAAGTATTTGTGATTCTGTTTATATTATTTATTCAGGTAAAATTTTAGCTTCCGGCACTCCCGAAGAAGTGGTGCAGGTGGAGGAGGTTAAACAAGCCTATCTCGGTGAGGATTTTGTTATTACACGCTGATACGCCTAAGTTATGCTCTACGGAAAATTAGATGTTTATCTTTGGAAACGCCAATTGGCTTTGGTGTTGCCGATTTTTTTGGTATTATTTGTATTGTTTTTTGCCAGCACATTAGGGCAGCTTACTTATGATTTTAAACAGCACGATTTGCCCATCCATTATTTACCTAAAATTCTCCTTGCCCAATCTCCAGAGCTCATTCTCTTACTCATCGGTATTTCTTTATATATTGGCATTATTGTTAATTTAAGTTCCCTAAATAATTCACAAGAAAGTGTGATTATGATGGCAGTAGGGCTCAGTAAGGCGTGGTTTTTAAAAAATGTGATTCTCTTTGTTTTGCCTTTTTTGGTGATTATCAGCTATCTTGCTTTTTTTCTAATGCCACAGGGTTTTGAAAAAACGCGCCATCTTGGTGAGCAAGCGAAAGCAGAAATTAATTTAAAATTTAGCGATCGCACCTTAAAGACTTATGGTAGAGATATTATGTTATACGTTAGTGAGAGCTTGCCAGATGGTCAATTTAAGGGGGCGGTTATTCAATCAAATATTAATAATCAAGAGCTGTTTATTACCGCAAAAAGTGGGCAAGATTATAGCAAAAATGGCGCTCGTTGGTTGCGTTTGTATGATGTGATGATTTACCTGCCTTCTGCCTCAACTTCTTCAATCACTTATGCAAAATCTTTAGATTTTTCCCTTTCTGAATATCTGCTAAAATCGGTTAATCAAAATCTTAATCGTTCTATTCGAATGCTTGGCACTGTTGATTTATTACAAAATGGCAGTAGCAAGCATATAGCGGAATTCTTTTGGCGTTTATCGTATGTGATTAGTGCTTTATTATTTTGTTTGCTGGCAGTGTTTATCGTGCGCTATCGCCCACGAAAAAGCCCCTTAATTAATATTCTTCCAGCCTTGGTGATTTTTCTTGTTTATAGCAAATTGCTGATTTTAGTACGTCAAAATACAGAAACTGGAGTATGGTCTCCAGAGTTTGGCTATGGCGGGCTTTATGTGTTTTTTGCGATATTACTTTATGGAATGTGGTTGCTTAGTGAAAATCGTTTATTGCGGGTTACATCTACTAAATATGACCCGTGTAAAAAAGCGAAAAATTCTCCCCAATAGCGTTGGAAAAAGTGACAATAGAATGGCTATTACTCACTTTTTCCATCTCATTGGGAAAAATTTTTCATCTTTTTTCCATCGCCCCATCTTTAATAGAGGTAACCCAGCGTAAACATTCATAGTTTTTATGTTTTCTAAAATTGATTTATATTTCAGTAAAAAATTTATTTTCTCTTCGTTGCTTGTCGGGGTCGTTTTTTATGCGCTGTTTTTTCTGGTCGGTTTATTGGAAAATTTGGATAATAATCTTCCCGTAGGGGATTATTTGCTCGGCGTTAGCTTAGGCACCTTTGCTTTTTTTTACGGTTTCTTGCCCACTATCTTATTGATGGCTTTTTTATTTGCCTTTGGAGGTATGGTGTCCAAAAGAGAAATTGTCGCATTACAAGCACTTGGCTACCCATTTAGGAGTTTAGTTTTAATGGTCTTAAAAGGGACTTTTTTTATATTTTTAATTTGGGGAACTTTGATGGAATATGCCTTTCCACTTGCTGTAAATCAATCAAAAAAAATTCTCTCCCCTGTACAATCTAATGAAAATACAACTGTTTCTATCACAGGAGAGTGGGTTCGTTCAGAAGATTTTTTTATCAATATTGTTTCTACCCAAGATTCAAAAGTTTTTGGAGTAACTATTCGGCAAGTAAATCCTCAAGGTCAATTACTTAATCAATATTATGCCGCTCAAGGAGAGTGGCAAAACAACACGCTATCTTTACAAAAAATAACACATACAAAATATCATTATAAAAATCAAGCACTTCCCCAAGGCTTGCAACACATACGTATTGAACGCAATACCATCAAAAATAAAGATTTTAAACTTAATCTAACTTTTGATACTTTTTCTTATAGTATTTTAGAACCTAATCAAATGGTTCTCTCACAATTACTAAGTTATGCTGATTACATTACTAAAAATCATATTGATGGCGGTGGTGCAGGAAAATTTATTTTTTCTTTTTGGGAGCGAGTGCTGATGCCTCTTAGCATTATTGGGCTAATTTTAATCACAATGCCAACTATGCTTGGAACCCCAAGAGTGCAGAAACTTGGAGATAAAATTTTTATTGGGGTACTAATCGGAGTAATGTATTTTATTTTTACTGAATTAGCCCGAAATAGTAATTCTTATCTTGCCATTCCCCATTCAATAGCCGCAGCAATTTTACCTTGCTTACTTTTCTTTTATGGGTGCTTTGTCTATTATCGTACCAAATAACTTAGCCTATAAAAGGTCTCAATTACCCAATAATTGATTTATATTCTAAAAAATCCATCAATCCAAAATCGGCATACTCCCTGCCATTCCCCGATTGTTTATACCCACCAAAGGGCACTCGGCTATTATACTCAGGGTAGTTGATTTGTACGGTACCACAACGTAATTGTTTTGCAATTTTTTGAGCATTGCGTTGATCTGCACTTTGCACGTAACCAGCTAACCCATATTCGGTATCATTCGCCATCGTAATCGCTTGGTGTTCATCTTCATAAGGAACCATAACAACCACGGGACCAAAAATTTCCTGTTTAACAATGGCAGAATTAGGTTTTGCCACAAGCACTGTTGGTTGACAAAAATAACCCTTAGATAAATGTGCAGGTTTACCAGCACCACCAGCTACCACAGTAGCGCCCTCTTCAATCGCAGATTGTATTAAGGCTTGCACCTTAGTAAAGTGCTCAGCACTGACCAAAGGACCTACTTCAGTATGTTTATCTTCAGGGTCACCAACACGAATTTGAGCACAAACATTTTTGGCAATGACAATTGCTTGTGCCATTAAAATAGCAGGAATTAACATCCGTGCGGGTGAGTCACAAGTTTGTCCGCTATTGGAAAAAACACTACGCAAACCATTTTCAATTGCTGAAGACAATGGTGCATCTTTAAGAATAAGATTAGGACAATTCCCCCCAAGTTCTTGATGCACCCGCTTAACTGTATCCGCACTTGCTTTTGCCACTGCAATACCAGCACGAGTAGAGCCTGTAATTGACATCATTTGGACATCCTTGTGGGTAGAAAGTGCGTTACCTACGCCCTCCCCTGTACCATTAATAAGGTTAAAAACCCCTTTTGGCACACCAGACGCATCCATAATCTCAGCAAAAATTAATGCACTTAATGGCGCAATTTCACTGGGCTTTAACACCATTGTACAACCAGCAGCCAACGCTGGAAAAACTTTACACGCAATTTGATTAAGTGGCCAATTCCAAGGCGTAATTAAGCCACAGACACCTATCGGCTCAAGATGCACTTGAGCATTTCCACGTTGTTGTGTAAAACTAAAATTCTTAAGCGTTTCAATCATCACCTCACAATGATCTATGCCTGAAGCCACCTGTTCTTCACGAGAAAACAAATAAGGGGCACCCATTTCTTTGGTCATTGCATCTGCAAGATCATCAGAGCGTTCTTTCATTGTCGAAACAATACGCTGTAAAAGCACTATACGCTCTTCAAGCGAAGAGAAAGAATAGCTATTAAATGCATTATTGGCTGCTTTGACCGCATTTTCAACATCTTCTTCTGAACCAATAGCAATATTCGCAATAACGTTTTCTGTTGCTGGATTAATGACATCTAATGTCTCATTACTAATGGAATTAACCCATTGACCATTAATGTAAAATTGTTGATATTTAATCATTTTTTGGTTATTAAGTCATTTTATCAAGAGACCGTTTGCAAAATGCAAAAAAATTTTCCCTCAGCATTCACACCCTATTCCCTGTATGTTTTTTTCATTCGCTTTTTTTGGATTGTTATAGACGAAAAACGTCAAATCCTTGTTTGGACAGTTGGTATTTATTGTAGAGTGATTTAACATCTGCTATAACAGGTGCAGAGTTTTTGCAGAGAGTTTTTAGATGTTCAGGGGTATAGGCTCTAAATTCTTTATGCCCAACGGCAACAATCAGTGAATCAACTGGATTTTTCTTATCAATATCACTAAGTTCAATATTATGATTTTTTTGAACCTCTTCAGGATCTGCCCAAGGATCACATACGATGGTTTTCACATTCCATTTTTGTAATTCTGAAATAATGTCAATCACTTTGCTATTTCGAATATCCGGGCAATTTTCTTTAAAAGTAATTCCTAAAATTCCTACTGTGCTATTGGAAACATTTATCTTGTTTTTTATCATTTTTTGGATAAATTTTTGTACCAAATAGAATGCCATTGTATCATTTATCCTTCGACCAGCAAGAATAATTTCAGGATGATAGCCTACTTGCTCGGCTTTGTGAGTCAGATAATAAGGATCAACTCCGATACAATGCCCACCTACTATACCAGGTCTGAAAGGTAAAAAATTCCATTTGCTTTCTGCCGCATTAAGGACATCAAGAGTATCTATATCTAATCGTTCAAAAATAACGGAAAGCTCATTGACTAAGGCAATATTCAAATCTCGCTGTGTATTCTCGATAACTTTAGCAGCTTCGGCAACTTTGATGCTTGTTGCTAAGTAGGTTCCTGCGGTAATGATACTTTGATATAAATTGTCTATTAAATGCCCTATTTCAGGTGTTGAGCCACTGGTAATTTTTGTGATTTTTGTGATGGTATTGACTTTATCGCCTGGATTAATTCTTTCTGGACTATAGCCGCAGAAAAAATCTTTATTATAAGTTAGTCCAGAATTTTTTTCGAGTATGGGGACACAAACTTCTTCCGTGCACCCGGGGTAAACAGTCGATTCATAAATGACGATATCCTCTGATTTAAGTACTTGTGCAACCATTTTTGTTGCCTTTTTAAGGGGTTCAAGGTTGGGACGATTTACCTCATCAATAGGGGTTGGAACGGTAATGATGAAAATTTTATATTGTTGTAAATCACAAGAATCATTGCTAAAAGATAGAAACGAGGCTTCTTTAAGCTCTTCTGTGGAGATTTCTAACGTAACGTCTTCTCCGCCCCTCAGTTCAATAATCCTTTGTTTGTTGATATCAAAACCAAGCACTGGGAGAATTTTTCCAAATTCAACGGCAAGAGGAAGACCAACATAACCCAACCCCACCACTGCAATCTTAGCCTCGCTTAAATTCATATTATTTACTTTAGCTTTTTAGAGTTATTATGTGTTTCGAATCAAGCATAAACTTGACAACTTTTATTAGAGGTTATCTATAGAATATAGAAAAAAGCAATATTTTATTGGGGCTATCATCGATAAAAAATTTTTTCGTGAATTCAAATTTTATACGTTACTTATTTGTTTACTTGAGCAGGTTAGTAGTAGAATAATTGTACGTAGAGCCGATGATATAATGGATATCGCTACCACAATTATAGCTTGTTTTTTGAATGAAAATATACTTTTGATAGGAGTGAAGTTGATGGTTCTGGGAATAGAAGGCTTGTGTTTGGGAATTGATGAAATAAATTGGTGTATTGTTTAGTTTCATTACTATTGGACTGTGCTTTTCAGCAAATACATTGTGAGACCTTTGCATAAAAGTATGGCAAAAGGGAAAAGATAAAAAATTGTTCTGATTGAGGCGTGGAACGCAGCCAATACGTCCGTCTTCGCAAGTTTCACAACGAAAATCAGGGCAATTTTTTACTTTTTCATTTGTCATATCTTTTGTGCAAAGGTCTCATTGTATAGTTGAAATTATTTCTATGTCCAAATTTTGGCGATGATTATCCACTTGGAATTTTGATGTTAAAATTAAAATAATGATTTTATGTTTGTAAATATTTTTTGCATATGCTCTAAATAATCTGTATCCTTAACTGAATTTCAACTCTTCACCTCAATGTCTAAAATTGTTTTTATAACTCCTCATTATTTGGAACAACATAGAAAAACAGGTTTTTTTTGGATGGCAGATGCTTTCCATAAACAGCAATGGGAGGTGCTTTTTTTCACTAGCCCAATTAGTTTTATCTCCGTCTTAAACCGTGATAATCGTTTTCGCTTTCCAGTTTGGCGAGAACGCCAACAATTGATTGAGAAAAAACCAAAATTATTTTCATTTATACATTTCACTTTATTGCATAAAGTTGATTTTAGCAAAGCTTTTGGAAAGTCAAAAATTGGCAAATTATTTGGCTCGATTATTAATTTCTTACTTACCCCTGTTTGTTCATTGCTACATTCTCGCCTTGGTAAAAGCCGTGATTTTATTGCACAAGCAAATGCTTTTGTGTTTGAAAGTTCACCATCATTGGAGCTATTAGACACTTTTATCAAAATAAACCCTAAAGCTAAACTGATTTACCGAATATCCGATGATTTGCGCCTAATCCGCGTACATCCTTCGACAAAAAAATATGAGCAGCAAAACTTAAAAATTTTTGATTTGGTTAGCGTGCCTTCTTCGGTACTTTTTGCACGGATTAGGGAATTAGAACCAACTTGTGCGTTGCAATTAGATTATCATTGTGTTAATCGACAATTATTTGATTCACCAATAACTTCTCCTTATGCTACGAGAAGTGTTATCAATGCAGTTTTTGTAGGAATTGGATATGTCGATTATGATTTTCTGTGCACAGCAGTCAAGTTAAAACCTGAGTGGCAGTTTCATATCATAGGACCATTAGAAAAAATACCAGGAGATAATGTTACCCATTATGGAGAAATACCTTTTGAAAAAACTATCCCATATCTAAAACACGCTAACGTTGGCTTGCAGCCTCTTAAATACTCCGTAGGTGCTGAATTTTTTACTGACACTCTCAAAATGATACAATACACTTACTTTGGATTAGCTATTATTGCTCCAGATTTTTTAAAAACGGAACGGAAAAACACCTTTTACTACACTCCGAGTGATTCAGAAAGTATCCAAAAAGCATTGGACAACGCTGGAAATTACGATAAGAAAAAAGACACGATGAATTACAACATTAATTCATGGGATGAGTTGGCCACTAAGTGGATTAAACAACTCAATCTATAAGGGAAAATTACTTACCCAAAAGAGATTTTTTAGGCAAAAATAAAGCGAAGAAAGTGTTAATTAATTCCTAAAGCTTGCTTACGATCATGTGACCATTTACTGATTAAGTGGTCCACTGCTAAACCTATAAAAGCAACACAAAATCCTAAAATCAAACCGTTACCAATACCTTTTTCATCAGATAGAGCTTTGAGAATAAGTTGCCCTAAATCATCAGTACCAATAAATGCTCCAAAAATCACCATTACCAAAGAAAACATAACTGTTTGATTGACTCCCAGCATAATATGTGGAAAGGCTAAAGGGATTTCTATCTTGGTGAGTCGTTGCCAACGATTGACTCCTGACATTGAACCAGCTTCTTGCAAAGCAACTGGCACATTGCGTAATCCCTCAACAGTATAACGAGTTGCCGGAATAGTTGCATAAACAATGACTGCCAAAAGTACCGAAGTATCTGTTACCCCAAAAAGCATAATAACTGGAATAAGGTAAATAAAAGAGGGAAATGTTTGGAAAGTATCGCAAACAATTAAAATGAATCGACTTGCCTTAGCATTTTGTGCACAGAGGATACCAACAGTTGCCCCAATGATAGTTGAGATAATAACTCCAAAGGTGGTCATATAAGCGGTAATCAACGCTCTATCCCACCATTCTGTGAGTGAAATAAATAATAAAAACCCACCAACGACTAAAGCCGAACGAATCCCTCCAATAATGTAGCCAATCCCCATCATTAACGTAAAGGTAGCAACGACCGGCATACCAAGATATGCCTCTTTCATTGGAATTAGGATATCTTTAATCATAAAATGATTAAAGGTTTGTAAAGAATGATACCAGTTCTCTACCACCCAATCAATTCCAGCTTGCCATACAGGTGCTGTTGTTATTCCTTTACTATGTGGAATTAGGTATAAATAGTTAATATCATTAAAAATTAATGTCCCGATATAAGCAAAAAATGAGCCAACAACAAGGCTTACTAAAAACATCAATCCATATCTATGTTTTTGCCAAAAGGTTAAATCAGCAAAGTAATCAACTTGTTTGTTTGCCCAAGCCAAAGATAATTTATCAAGAACAACAGCTATTAGTACAATAGAGATACCCAATTCTAATGCTTGCCCAATCCTAAGCTGATTCAAGGCAACTAATAAATTAAAACCCAATCCTTTGGCCCCAATAAAAGACGCAATAACTGCCATCGCTAAACACTGCATAATAACCTGATTAACGCCAATTAAAATATCACGTCTTGCACTTGGAATTAGCACCTTAAAAAGCAATTGGCGATTAGTACAACCACTCATCATTCCAGCCTCAACAATCTCAGGGGATATTTTCTTTAACCCTAATAAGGTTAAGCGAACCATAGGAGGAGTAGCAAAAATAATGGTCGCAATTGCACCAGCCTGATCGCCAATACCAAATAACACAACAATAGGCACTAAATAAGAAAAATGCGGCATCGTTTGAGCAACATTTAACAATGGGTTTAATAAAATCTCAATCGTACGGTTTTTATAAGCAAGAATCCCCAGTACCAGTCCAAAAATAAATGATAGAGGTGCTGCAATAAGAACAAAAGAAAGGGTTTCCATCGCTGGCTCCCATTGCCCAAATATGGCAGTGTAGGCGGTTGAAATGCCTGCAAAGAAAGCTAAACCTTTCCCTCCAAGGGCATAGCCTATAATAAATGCCCCTGCTAAAACTACTGTCCAAGGTAGTGCAGGCCAATTAGCCCACTCATTGTCACTAATAAAATCCCAACTAGTGAAAGCAACAATCGTCTTAACTCCACCAAGAATAAGTTCACGAATAAGATTAATCAAAAATTCAATGAAGCCTGAAAAACCTCGTGTTACTTCTTTTAATAAGGTAGAGGTATCATAATCTTCAATTTCAGAATCATAAATTTGAACGGGCATCCATTCAAACATCATATAATCTATCGAGTCATTGATAATCGCTGGTACAGCCCAAAAAGAAAAAGATCCCTCACCAAACGATATTTCAGGAATACGCCAAAGAATATTATCGGCAGAAGGCTCTATGAGAACATAAAGTGCAAAAAAAACAATAAACAATCCAATAACCTGAACTAACTTGGTATTTTCTGTGATAGTTTTAATTTGCATTGTTTCTTAGGAAGTTTTTGATAGTGTGTTTTCAGCACTTTTATCACCAAAAAGCATATGAATAATGGTTGAGCAATTAAGAATACCTATCATTTTATCCGTATCATCAATTACTGGAACAGGTTTAGACTCACTCAATACAGCTTCGGCTATTGTCTCAATAATGGCATCTTTAGAAACTCTTAATGTACTCAATTCACTTGCTTTTAATTTGCCAACTTCCTCCATAACTGATTCAACCCTAAGCACTTTTTCACGTGGTACTTCTTGAGTGAATTTGCGCACATAAGGGGTCGCTGGGTTTAAAACAATATTGGCAGGAGTATCGAGTTGTTCAATCACCCCTTCTTTCATAATGGCAATACGATCTGCTAATCTTAATGCTTCGTCAAAATCGTGCGTTACGAATAAAATGGTCTTTTTAAGGACAGCTTGAATACGCAAAAATTCATCCTGCATTTCCTTTCTAATAAGCGGATCCAATGCTGAAAATGGCTCATCAAGAAACCATATATCTGGCTCAACGGCAAGCGATCTTGCGATACCAACGCGTTGTTGCTGTCCACCAGAAAGTTGCCTTGGGAAACTGTGTTCACGTCCTTGCAGACTAACTAATTCAATCATTTCTTGGGCACGCTTAATGCTATCTTGAATATTGACTCCTTTTACCTGCAATGGAAAGGCGATGTTTTCTAATACAGTCTTATGAGGAAGTAAGGCAAAGCTTTGGAAAACCATTCCCATCTTACTGCGCCTCAATTCAATCAACTCCTTTTCATTCATAGCAAGAAGGTCCTCGCCATCAATTAGCACTTTGCCACAAGTGACATCAGTTAAGCGAGAAATACACCTAAGTAATGTGGATTTACCAGACCCTGATAAACCCATCACAACCAGCATCTCGCCTTTATGAACTTCAAAGCTAGCATTATTTACACCTACAATGCATCCCGCTTGGTTGAGCTCTTCAATGTTAACAACATCTGAGCTCTGTGCATCAATAATTTTTTTTGCCTCATCACCAAAAATCTTATAAACAGCTTCGCACTTGATAACAGGTTGATTTTCGTTAGACATTGTATTGAAAACTAATTCGATTATAAATACTTAACGTTGAGATAATAAATTAAAACGTTAAAGAGGGTTCAAAATACACAAAATAAAACTACTATTATGAAGTACTTTTGTTTTGTCCATTTTATTATTGGCTATTTGGTAAAACAACAAACCCTCGCACTAAAAATTTAGATACGAGGGTTATAAAGCATATAAACTAAGAAAAAAAATTATTTCTTAGTCCATGGTTGCCATACTTTTTTATTGTCTGCTAACCATTTTTTAGCAGCATCTTTGTGACTCATTTTATCAATGTCTACAAGAGCAGCCATTTGACCAATTTGAGTTGTGTTAAAAGATAGCTTAGAGAAAGTTGTATAAGCTGCTGGCCATTTTCTTGGCATTTTATAGTATGCAGCTTTTTTCAACCAACCATCAGGAGAACCACAAGCTTCATCACCACCATCAGCAATACGGCAACCATCGTAATATGGAGGGAATTTGATGAAGGAGAAACCATCAGCATCCGTAAAGTTTGGCGTCCAGTTAAACATAAGGATACCACGACCATCTTTTTTAGCTGAAGCTAATTCTGCCCATAAAGCATCTGCACTACCCGCAAATTTAACAACATACTTATCAGCAAGACCTAATGCTTTGATACGATTAGGAATCAAATCACCATGCCATGTTTGAGGGCCTTCAAGAATACGACCTTTATTGCCAGAATCTGCTGTTTTGAATGCATCAACACATTTTTGTTGTTTTAACGCTTCCCAATCAGGTAATCCTGGGCAAAGGTTAGCATCAATCACATGCTTAGGAACACCAAGATCTTCCAAGGTTAAGGCTTCGTGATTACCGACGTCAATTAATCCGCCTTTTTCCATCGCATTATAGAATGATTTACCAAATGCTGATTGCCATACTTCGTGAGAAAGTGTAATGTCTCCAGTACGAACAGACTCATAAACTGCTTGTGAGTCAGCTGACTTATAATCAACACGATTTCCCATGCTTTCAAAAATACCACCAATAACATACGCCATCACAATTTGGCTAGACCAATTATGTGTAGGTATAACAATTGGTTCTTTAGAGTCCTTTGCAAGTGCCAAATGGCTTGCGCTTAAAAAGAACGCTCCTAATAACGTAACAAATAATTTTCTTGATAAAAACTTCATATACCTCTCCTTTAATTAATATAAAAGTTAGAAATAATTCTAAAATTAACCCACTAAATAGGAAAATTTTAACTAAAAACATCACCCTTTCGGATAACACTCAAAAATACAAACAATTTTCTTAAATTAACAAAAATTGTTTATACTAAACCTGTAATAGCTCAACCCATTTTGTTTAAGCGTAAATGTATAATAATAGATAACATTGTATCAGAAATTTAAAATATTTTGACTTTCCTGCTAAAAAGTTTAATAAAATATACTCTTTAAGAATGTCAATCCAATGGTCATTGTTGGACTTATGAACGCACTCTTAATTTTTCAGGGTCGTAAAACGGGAATGCAATGACTTTAGCTGGTAATCGTTTTTGATGACCATCTAATTTCCCCACTTCTACTTGTGTCCCTAACTCCGTGGCTTGTACTGACATTTTACAAAATGCAATATTTTTCTTTAAAATTGGTGAACGAGTGGCACTGGTAATCACGCCAACTTTTTGCATACCTATATAAACATCATCTCCATGAGCTGCAACTTCATTACCTTCTAATTCTAAACCAACTAATTTATTGACTGGGTTTTCTTTACGTCTTGCTATAGATTCTCGTCCAGAAAAATCATCCTCTTTGCTTTTTAGAGGAACGGTAAATCCGATACCTGCTTCAAAAGGATCTGTTTGATCGCAAAATTCATAGCCAGCAAATACCAAACCTGCTTCAATTCTAACCATATCCAAGGCATCTAAACCCAATGGGGCTATACCAAATTCTTCACCTGCTTTAAACACCTCTTGCCAAAGCTCTTCACCTCTTGAGGGATGCACAAAAAGCTCATACCCTAACTCGCCAGTATAACCTGTGCGAGAAATGACAATAGGTAAGCCTTTTTCTTCATGTAATCGAGCATTTGTAAAGCGGAACCATCCTAATTCATCCATCGTTGGACAGGTCTTGGAAGTCCAAATAATTTTCTTTAATAGCTCACGACTTTTAGGACCTTGTACTGAAAAATTATGTAATTGATCAGTAGAAGATTTTACCCAAGCATCTAAGTTCATTTTTTCTGCAAGTTCGCGCAACCAAACACCACAATAATCCGTGCCACAAATCCAACGGAAATTATTATCTCCCATACGAAATAAAGTACCATCATCAATCATTCCACCATTTTCGTAGCATATTGCTGAATAAACCACTTGCCCGACAGCCAGTTTACGCACATTGCGAGTAAGTGCATATTGCATTAAAATTTCGGCATCTTGACCATAAATTTCAAATTTTCTTAGTGGTGATAAATCCACCGCAATAACGCCTTCACGGCATGCCCAATACTCATTAATCGCACCATATTCTCTATAATCTGAGGCTAACCAATAACCATTGTAATCAATAAAATTACGAGTGAGTTTTGAAGTACACGCATGAAATCCAGTTTCTTTAGTCATAAGTGGCTTAAATGTTGGGGTTGGTCTTAATGTGCAGGCTTGGGAAAATTCATTTTCCTTGCCATATATACGCACGTGAATATCGGTTGGTTTAAAATCATTAGCAGGGCTAACATCATCAGGACACGCAGAGGAGACGCAAACTAAATCACTCAATGCTCTGAGTAAGACATAATCTCCCGGGCGAGACCAAGAAACATCTGAGGAGAGGCTATGGCATTCTTCAATATTGGTATTAAAAAAGAAATTAACTGCGACCCAATTTAAACGAGGCTTGACATCATACTCTCCTAACGCTTTATTAAAGTTATCAGTGCAATTAGGATGTCCCGGAAAACCCACATCCTCATAATATTTACTATTACAAGCTAAGCCAAAGGTATCATGACGCCATACTGTATCACGCACAATTTCTACTAAAGGAACGGAGTCAAGATTGTAATATTTATCATGTACCCCAGGTGCTGGGTAACTTGATCCCATAATTGACCTTGTGACTGTTGGATCAATCCCTAAGCTCTCACCTTTTTCTAAGTCGCTGACTGAGAAACATTGAAAATCTGAACACTGATGACCTTCAACATCAATAATTTGAATATACTCTCCTTTTTTGACCGTATATGATTCGGCAGTTGAGTTTTTCACCCGAATTTCTTGAATGGGCTCTGCTAAAGGAGTGGGTAACGGGAATGTTTGCTCTTTACCATCGGTTTTCTCAAAATTCCGACGTACCATCAAACGAATATCTGTCGGAGAGTTTTGTTTTTCAACACACATTGAAGAACCAAAAACCAAAACGATACCAATGCCCTGCTGCTTCACCTCAAATAAGGCAGTTTTACCAGCAACTCCCCCTACTGAAGATAACTCTACCATCTCCAAATTATCTGCATCTAACTGATTTTTTTTAAGTATAGATTGTAGCTGTTCAAAAAAATCCTCATCTTGAAAATCAGATAGAGAAACTTTTACTGACTGACAGTCGGTAAGCACGGAAGAATTAGAGGGTTTTTTACTTTTGACATCAAAAAGCAATACGCCACAGCGCTGATCCCCTTCTATATCGCATATTTCAACTCGTTCACCAGCATCAAGCTCAAGCTGTAATGCTTCACTATTAAGATAGTATAATTCTTGCGTATCTCCAACTGTTTGGGAGTCAGCAAACATCGGAACTTCATTCTGAAAATTTAGCATAACAAAAATAATCGTATCTTGAGAAGTTTTAAAAAGCCATTTTTTTTAGATTGCCTTATTCTAATGCTTGAATACCTACTGGTTGCCCCTCAAACTCTGCAATGGCATCCTCTAAACACATCCACATATATTCAGCCATAGAGCTATCAAATAAAATATGGAATGCGGTAGTGCCATCACTCAGCTTATTTTTAACAACAACTGCACTAAGGCGAGCAACAGAGGTTTGTGCAACATCAAGAAAATCAAAATCAGGAGCCTTAAGATTAACACCACATATCTTCGGCATTACTTCCTCAGCATATTCACCACTAAGCACAAAATGCGTGTGGCTATGATTACGATGAAGCAAATAACATAAATAATCTTCCTTAAATTCCCAGTTTTTTCTAAGGTTTGCACACGTTTGTGCTTGATTTTTTAAATCTCCCAACACAAAAAACTCATTCGATGATAAGCGAGCTACGATTGAACCATCCGCAAGTTGAACCGCCTTATTGGGCTGTGATGGAAGCTCTACTTTTTGTTTCTCTAACCAATCAGGGGTATCAGCCCCTTTAAAACCAATACGATCTACTGAAGTTAAATCAGCAAGTGATAGTTTTTTAACCTGTTCTTTTTCTTTATTGCTGTCCCCATAATCACTCACAATGACTCCCTCACCAAAAGGAATAAAATTAGCACCACCCTGCTGGTGTGTACGATAAAGGGCTGCACGATAGTTAGTTTGATTTGCGGTAGTCATATTAAGCAAATTGTTTTTTATATTTAATATTTTAAAGCCTATAGTTCTTGGCGAGCATTTTCTGGATCATAAAAAGGTAAATTGACGACTTTTGCCAAAACCATTTCTTTATTATCACAACGAATTTGAAGCGTTGCCCCTGGCTCGCTAAAATCAGGATCAACATACGCCAAGCCAATTGTTTTTTGTAGTTTTGCGGATGCCGCACAGGAGGTGATTCTACCAATAAGTTGATCACCATTAAAACACAGATGACTTTCTTTAGGCACGGTTTGTGAGGAAGAGACCTCAAAACCAATCAATTTACGAACTGGTTTTTTCTCATCAACAATCTGAATCGCTTTCTGACCAACAAAAAATGGTTTTTTCTTACCCACTGCCCATGACATATGTACTTCCTCAGGATAGGTGGTAGCATCGGTGTCTTGGCTAATAATAATATGTCCTTTTTGCAGACGAAGAAGACGTTGAGCTTCAATACCAAACGGAGCAATATTAAATTCTTTGCCCGCCTCCATAATGCTCTCCCATAGATATTCACCATAGTGTTGTGGCACGTGAACTTCATAACCAAGTTCTCCGACAAAGCCAACACGAATTAAACGCGCTGGTATGCCCGCAACCGTTCCCTCTCTCACTCCCATATAAGGGAAGCCTTCAACAGATAAATCAACATCTTGACAAATTTTCTGTAAAACTTTACGTGAATTAGGACCTGCAATATTAACTCCACACCAAGCGGAAGTGACATTTGCTATATCAACCTTAAGACGCCATTGAGCATTCCATTTAAGAAACTGTAGATAAACACGATCAACCCCTCCAGTGGTGGCAGTTACATAATAATTCTGCTCAGAAAATCGACAGGCAACACCATCATCAATCACAACCCCAGATTCATTCGTTAATAATGCATAACGTGCACGACCGACTGGTTGTTTGAGGAAATTCCAAGTGTACATCCGATTGATAAATTCTGCCGCATCTGGACCACGAATTTCTAACCCACCCAGTGTCGATACATCGACAACACCAACATTATTATGTACATTAAGGCTTTCTTTGGCAACGCACTCTAACATACTTCCTTTGGCTCCATAATAGGCTGGTCTCATCCACGGACCAGCAATCAGGAATTGTGCCCCAGCATCTGTATGGCAATGATGCATATTACTATGACGTTCTGGGAAAAAACTTCTGCCGGCATGATGTCCAATTTTTTCTGCAGCATATGGAGGGCGAGCGGTGGTAACCCCAACATCCCCAATAGTCCGTGATTTATCGTAATTAGAAACCAAAATACTACTCATAAAAGCACAGAAGCGACCTTGAGAGGGACCCATACCAAGTGTAGAAAAACGCTTAACTAATTGAATATCGGTATAACCTTCACGCACAGCATTGATAATATCAGCAACTTGCAAATCTTCATCAAAATCGACAAATTCCTTGCTCTTTGGATGAGCAAAAATAGGGTAAGCAAATTCATTGATTTTTTCTTTTTCAGTGCTTGGTTTGGGTGCAGTTCCTTCAGCCAAACCAAGCTCAGAAAGAGCCTGATGAGCAACAATTTTAGCCTTGTTTTCAATCAAAGAAGGTAATTCAACGCCATCCCCAGTACCAACAGTGTAACAGTTTTTCGGCAATTTTTTAACAATGAATTTATTGTCCTCTTCAGAAAAATCTAAGGCTGCCCCAATTTGGCAGGCAAGCTGATAAGCTGGCATATAGCCGCCACTCAAGCAAAGCAAATCGCAATCAATAGTTTCGGTATCCGATGCACATTCTCCAGTAGTGCTGATTTTGCCCATTTGTACACTTGCAAGCACTTTATTTGCAGAATTAGCCGCATAAATTGTTGATTTTTGAGATACCTCAATACCCAGCTTTTTAACTGCCTCAAGATAAGAGTTGTCACTCACATTTTGTCGTAAATCAACAATGCGTTGTACTGCAACTCCAGCTTCGTGTAAATCTAAAGCAACAAGATAACCATCGTCATGAGCCGTTGCAATAACCGCTTTTTCACCAGGTTTTACGCCATAGAGTTTCAATAACCGTTGTGCCGCGGTACTAAGCATCACACCAGGCAAATCATTGTTATGGAAAACTAAGGCTTGTTCATAATTCCCGGGGCATAAAATAAGCTGTTTAGCACGTAATTTAAACGCCCTTTTATCCTGAATAACTGACAACCAATTATCGCTATAAGCGGCATTACAAATGCTATTAAGCATTATCGTAATATTGTCTGTTTTCTCAACTTCTGCCACTAACTTATCACGATATTCTTGAGCTTTTTTACCCTCAACATCCAAACGAGAAAAATTAAGCGAGCCTCCCAAGCAAGATTCTTGCTCGATAATCAATACTTGTGCTTTACTTGATTTTGCTGACTCAAGTGCCGACTGCAAACCCGCTAATCCAGAGCCGATAATAACCACATCATAAAAAAGGTATTTCTTATCGTAGTAGCCTCCTTCATTCTTAGGGTTGATTATTCCAAGACCAGTAAATTTTCTAAAGAAACCACCCCAAATTTTATCCCAGCTGTTATTTTTATAAAACGCTTTATAGTAAAAACCAACGGGCAAGAATTTAGAAAATTTCCCAAAAATTGAAAAATAATCATTCTTCAAGCTACCGCTATAATGTTGCCCTTTAACGGTTAATCCATCGGTAATAGGTAAAAGATCCGCTGGTACATTTCCTTCCTCAGGCAATTGCACCAATGTATTAGCATCATGCCCTGTTAGGCTAAAGATTCCTCTCGGACGATGATACTTAAAAGAACGAGAAATTATTTTTTGATTATTACGCCAAAGTGCCGTAGCAACATTGTCTCCGGCATAGCCTGTAAAAGATTCTCCCTCAAAGTTAAAGGTAACTTTTTTACTTTGATCAACAAGTAAATTGGGATAAGAAAAGTTATCGCTCATAGATGTTATAAATACAAAATATTATGCTGGTTAAAAACTATTCAAAATCAACTCTTTTTGAATAAACCTTTGAAGGATCATAAGTAGCTGTAATTTCATCTGTTACAGTATTTCTTTCAGCAATAAACCAATAGCTGGTAGCCGTATGACACCACCATTCCTTAACCATACCCCTTGGATTTTCATCATAAAAAATATACTTCGCCCATTCTTGCGAGGTAGCTGTTTTGAGATCTGGCATATCTTCCACCTCACCTCCGTAAGAAAATTCTGAAATATTACGAAGACCATTTAAAGGGCATGGCATTAGTTTCATTGGTAAAATTCTCCAAAAATTATAGGCTGCCTCTAAATCAATAGAGGCAACCGATTAATTAAAAACGACGATAAGCTTTGTTCAAGTCCACCAAAGGATGTTTCTCAGACATTTGAAATTTAATCAGCAATTCACGTGCAATCATATCACGTTCTTGCTGACTATCCGGCAAATTCATATCTTCAGGAACACTTACCCAACCGTTAATATTGCGATCAAATACTGCTGGACGATTTTCTTCATAGCCCATATGAACATCTTCTAACCAGTTCAAATCAGACCATCCCATAATCTCCATATATTTTTTCAAAAATGGCGTAAGGTATTTAAGGTCAGGCACCAAGTTTACATCGTAGCGATAACCAATATGTTGCCCAATTTCTTTTTCACGACTGGAATCTAATCCATCGGTATTAATAAAATGATCAATATTTTTTGACATAGTAACTCCTTAATAAATTTTTTGTCAATTTATCATCCAAGCTATTTATATTTACGCTTGGATGATATTCTTTATTTCCTTAGAATTAGAAGCGAGTCATATCAGGACGACCTACTGTATGTTGGCTACCAGCTAAAGGCACTTGTGCCATCGCTGACGCTTCCATAGTAAGAGCCGCAAGATCTTCGGGTTCTAATGAATGTACATTAGTTTTGCCACAAGCACGTGCCATCATCTGACATTCAATCGCAAGACAGTGTAAGAAATTATAAACACGCTCAGCCGCTTCATCTGGATCAAGACGTTTGCGTAAAACTGGGTCTTGAGTTGCAACACCAACGGGGCAACGCCCTGTATGACAATGATAACAATCTCCAGCTTTAACGCCCATTTCTTTTTCAAAATCCGCACCGGGAATATCCTTATTACAGTTAAGAGCAATCATTGCAGAATGCCCGATAGCAACAGCATCAGCACCAAGGGCAACGGCTTTAGCAACGTCACCACCATTACGAATACCACCTGCATAAACTAAAGAAATCTCACCTGATTTACCAACATCATCTAATGCCTGACGTGCCTGACGAATAGCTGCAATCCCAGGAACACCTGTTTCTTCTGTTGCCAAGTGAGGACCTGCACCAGTACCGCCTTCCATACCATCTATGTAAATGCTGTCTGGTCCAGTTTTGGCTGCCATTCTTACATCATCATAAACACGAGCTGCACCAAGTTTCAATTGGATTGGAATTTGCCCATCAGTCGCTTCACGAATTTCTTCAATTTTCAAGGCAAGATCATCAGGTCCTAACCAGTCTGGATGACGTGCTGGTGAACGTTGATCAATACCTGCAGGAAGTGAACGCATTTCAGCAATTTGATCGGTTACTTTTTGACCCATCAAATGCCCACCAAGACCCACCTTACAGCCTTGTCCAATAAAAAACTCAACCGCATCAGCAAGACGTAAATGGTTTGGATTAAAACCATAACGTGACTGAATACATTGGTAAAACCATTTGCTGGAATAGCGTCTTTCATCAGGAATCATACCACCTTCACCTGAGCAAGTTGCTGTACCAGCCATCGTAGCACCACGAGCTAATGCCGTTTTGGCTTCATAGCTTAACGCACCAAAACTCATTCCTGTGATGTAAATAGGAATATCCAACTCTAATGGATTTTTACAGTTTGGTCCAATAATTGTTTTGGTTTCGCATTTTTCACGATACCCTTCAATTACAAAACGTGTCAATGTACCTGGCATAAAAGTTAAGTCATCCCAAGTTGGTATCTTTTTGAAAAGAGACCACGCACGCATACGATAACGCCCTAATTCTGACTTAACATGGATGTCATTCATGACTTCCTTAGGGAACATAAAACTGCTTCCTAAGCGATATTTGTCGTCATTTGTACTCATTTTTTTCTCCTTCTGTATAAATGATTAAATGAATTATTTTTCTGATTTTTGCAATACCAAGTACGAGTTAGAGAACTAATTTCTTCTCACTTGGCTCAAGATTATCATAGTTCCATAACTGCTTTCCTGAAACTATTTTCTTCATATTCTCGACGCCATTTTTGGTAGGAATGCCATATAAATCTAATTTTGATTTTAGCCAGCTTGCATCTAACTCACTCATTGGCTCTTCAACCGCATCAACACCTAAACTTTCAATGTTGCCACCAACGTAAATCGTGCCATCATACATTGAATCACCGAGGTTAATGCCTGCATCTCCACAAATAATCATTCGACCACGTTGCATCATAAAACCTGAGAAAGCTCCCGTTCTACCGCCGACAATAATGGTGCCGCCTTTTTGGTCAATACCCGTTCTGGCACCCACATCACCTCTGCAGATTAAATCACCACCACGAATAGCCGCGCCAAAAGTAGAGCCCGCATTTTTCTCAATTAAAACGCTTCCAGCCATCATATTCTCACCGCAAGACCAACCCACTCGACCTTTGATATGAATGTTTGGTCCATCAATTAAACCACACCCAAAGTAACCAAGGCTTCCTTCAAATGTTAGCTTTAAGCGATTAAGAATACCAACGCCAAGTCCGTGTCGTGATTTAGGATTTTTAATCGTAATATCACCAACACCTTTTTCCATCAATTTTCTAATTTCAATATTGACTTCTTTGCTGGATAAATTTTCGGCATCAATCGTGCCACTTTTATCATAGTCAACTTCAAAAGAAAACGGATAAACAAAGTTTTCTGATTCTTCTGCAGAAAAGAAACGTTGTTGTGTGCGTCCCGAAAGTTTTTCCGAGTGCAATCCCATTTCATGGGATTTATTTTGTGTGCTTAGTTTTTCCATACTTTTACTTCTCCATCATAAGGGTCAAATGTATCTACATCATGATCAAATATCTGGCGAATAGAAATTTCTTCCGATGCCATCGCAATAAGATCATCACTTTCAAACAAAACCATTGGCTTAGCTGCCATAGTATCCTTTGCCATTCCAAGCATATCTTTGGTGGCAACAATATACGTAAACACACCATCAAGATACTCAACTGAAGACTTCATCGCTGATTCCAAATCATCACCTTTCTCGATACGATCTGCCAAATAAACGGCAATAAGTTCCGAATCACAGTTCGATGAAAAACGATGCCCACGACGCTCTAAGTCACGACGATTAGTCCAGTAATTAGTTAGCTGACCATTGTGCACAACGGATATATCACTAAAAGGATATGCCCAATAAGGATGAGCCGAACGAATATCAACATCAGATTCGGTTGCCATACGAGTATGCCCAATAGCGTGAGTTCCTTTGAAAGATTTTAGCCCGTAAGTCTCTGATACAACTTCAGCATCACCAAGGTCTTTAATCAACTCTAAACTACGACCAATAGATAAAACCTCAACCCCTTCTAAATCCTCAAGATAATCCGCTAATACTTTCATATCACCATCATAATTGATAGTATAACGACCTGCATACTCAGTCGGATTCTCTTCAGCAACAATTTTGGCACCACTTTGTTCCAATCTTCCTTTGGCTGCCTCGGTTCTATCTTTAACGATTTGGTGAATGTCAAATCCTTTTTCCAAATCAGCCTGCTCAGCCACCTTTAAACGCACAACATAGTGGTTATCTTTTTGTCCATCACTATAGACAGCAAAGCCAGTTGAATCTGGACCACGATGCTTTAGCGCCTGAAGCATTGAAGACATTTGACTGCCTACGTCTGCTCCCTTTTTATTTTTATGAATAAGACCTGCTATTCCGCACATAAACGTTCTCCTTTATTACAATTTTTTATGGTTTTATAGGTCAAAAAAGCCTGAGGGAACGAGGCTACCATAGAGGCAACCTAAACCCTCAGGCAAGCTTAGCTTATACGTTACAAGTTATGGAAGGTAGTCCCAATAAGTTTCCAAATCCCAATCTGTAACCGTATGGTTAAATAATTCCCACTCATTACGTTTGTAATGAGAGAAAACTTTATACATTTCATCAGGCATAGCTGATTTTATGGTTTCATTTTGCTCAAGAGCCTCTAAGGCTTCCCCGAGAGACATTGGCAATCTTTCAACATCTTTTCCTTCTGCCATTGCTTCGTAAATGTTACGCTCTTCTGGCTCACCCGGATCCAGCTTATTGCTGATACCATCGTCAAAAGATTTAATCAAAGCACTGCCCATCATATATGGATTCACCATTGAATCGACTGAACGATACTCAAAACGACCTGGAGCAGAAATTCTCAAACCACAAGTACGGTTTTGATAACCCCAGTCAGCAAAAATAGGAGCCCAAAAGCCAGTATCCCAAAGGCGACGATAAGAGTTCACCGTAGGAGAGCCTAATGCCGTTAATGCTCGAATGTTTTTCATTACGCCACCAATTGAATATAAACCTGTTGGTGCTGGTTTATAAGCATCAATTTTAGGATCTGGCATAAAGGTGTTTTCACCACCGTTAACATAAGAGAAAACCTCATCCATTCCAGGCAATACATCATGATGCATTCTGTTTAACTTATCCTCACCACCTTTCCAAAGGGACATATTGTGGTGGCAACCTGAAGCAGATACGCCAACAAATGGCTTGGTCATAAAGCAAGCTACTAAGCCATGCTCACGTGCCACTTGGGCACAAATTTGACGATATGTGCTAAGACGATCCGCATTACGTAATACATCGTCAAAGTTCCAGTTAAGTTCTAATTGCCCTGGAGCATCTTCGTGATCCCCTTGAATCATATCCAAACCCATTGCTTGTGAGTATTCGATTACTTTCATTACTGTTGGGCGTAATTCTTCAAATTGGTCAACGTGATAACAGTTAGGCTTAGTGATGCCAGCAAGTTTGCCATTTTCATCACGTTTTAGCCACATCATTTCAGGCTCAGTACCCACACGTAAAGACAAACCATGCTTGGCTTTTAGCTCTTCGTGATGCATACGTAAGTTACCACGACAATCAGAAGTCAAATGTGCACCTGGATTATTTTTTTCCTCACGATTTCTAAAGCAAGTACAAAAAACACGAGCAATACGCTTATCCCAAGGAAGTTGACAAAATGTTTCAGGATCTGGAATACCAATAAGCTCAGAGGCTTCTGGTCCATAACCAATATAATCACCATGGCGATCAACATACAAGTTTGCTGTAGAACCATAAACCAACTGGAAGCCTTTATTAGCCACTCTTTCCCAATGATCAGCAGGAATTCCTTTACCAACAATTCTGCCTGTCACCGAAATGAATTGGAAGTAAATGTAAGTAATTCCTAATTCTTTGATTTTAGAACGAACCTGCTTGACTAAATCAGCACGTCCGTCTTGATTAACATGTCTATCTAAATCAGTCATTATAATCTCCTTAGTTATATTTAAAAATTAAAAAAATTCAATTAAAGCTAAAACTTAGCTCCAAGGGAAAGGACTATTGCTAAGAGGATGTAATTTCCCCTCTGCATAGCGACTAAAGCGGAAAGGTTCCAATAAATCACTGGATTTTCCACATAAATCTTCTGCTACTAATTTGCCAACTCCGAGCATTTTATACCCATGATTAGCATCTGCAATAACATACGCATTTTCACTAAATACATCAAATACCGGGAAGCTATCTGGAGTTAAGCAACCTAAACCACCAGAAGGTACATCCTTATATTTTGGAGTCAACCCTTCAAAACGCTTTTGGCAAGCTGCTAATGCTGAACACCAAACATCAATAAACTCACGTGTCACAAGATATTTTTTTGATTTATGACCATAAGGATCAACAGAAACATCATCCAAGTCTTCTGTTAAAGGATACGGTGCAAAGCCACCTTGAATACCGCCAAAATGCGCATCAGGCTTGTAATAAATTCCCCAAGGCTCTTCCATCAACAGCTTACCAGTTGAGTCAGAGTGAAGAGGGGCATCCGAATCCACGTGAAGAACCGGCGGCACTTTGCCATCATTCGTCACTAACATTGATGGATCCACCTCAAGCACACCTTCTTGCAACATCCAGTAGTGCCACATTCTGGTATTATGAAGTTTGCCATCCGCACCGAGAAGATCAATATAATCTGGTAAGTCTAACATTTTCCAAAATGTTCTTACCCAAGGTCCTGGAGCAATAATCAATTGCTCACATTCAATAGCCCCTTTAACCGTGTGCACTTTGCTAATAGCATTACTTGTATTTGATTTTTCTAATTCAGTAACTTCTGCTTGAGTAACAATAATCACACCCTTATCAGTTGCCATTTTAGCAAGCCCTGTAACGGCTAAGGTATTGTGTGAAAACCCACCTCTTTTTTCGTGTAACACAGAGGTGATATTTGGAGCCTGCCAATCATCAAACAAATTAAGCATATAGTCACGGCTGTCTTTTTCGCCTTCAATAAACACAGACTCATACCCAATTGCTTTTTGTTGCTCATAAATTGAAGCAACGTCTTCGTGCATTGCCTCCATACTAATTTGCATATAACCCACTGGATGATAATGCAATTCTTTTTGGTGTTGTTCCCAAACATCTACTGAATGTGCCATCAGCTTACGCATCGCAGGCTGATAATAATTATTTCTTACTACTCCACAGGCTATACTGGTGGCTCCTTCATTTAATTCCCCTTTATCAATAATAACAATTGATTTATTTGGTTGCAAACACGCCAAATGATACGCTGTTGATAAGCCATGCATTCCTGCACCGATAATCACATAATCAGCCGATTTTGGAAGAGAAGAGTTTTGTGTCATAATAGTAAAATAATTTAATTATATTAAAAATGATTTATGCTACTCCCTTAGTGGCTCGCAGCTGTTGCACCTGCCTCACTAACCTGAGTAAAATCATCAAAACGACTTAAGGCAAAAGGAGCCATTAAATCAGGAACCTTATCAGTAGCAATTAATTCAGCCATTGTTTTCCCACTAATCGGCGTTGCCTTAAAGCCCCAAGTTCCCCAACCAGCATCCAGATAGTAATTTGAAAGAGGAGAACGCCCCATAATCGGGCTATAGTCTGGAGTCATATCCGTAATTCCAGCCCATTGTCTGAGGATATTTAATTCCTTGAAGAAAGGAAATAATTCGATAGTCGCTGCACTTAATGCCTCTTTAAGCTCTAAGCTACTTCTTGTACTATAGAGAGGATATGGATCAGAACCACCACCAATCACCATTTCTCCACGTGAAGTTTGTTGAATATAAACGTGTAAATGAGGCGAGCTTACTAATGGAGAAATCAGCGGTTTATAGGGCTGGGTGACCATTGCCTGTAATGGAAAAGTATGAATAGGTAAATCAATTCCAGCCATTCTCGCAACATCTGAGCTGTTTCCGGCAACCGCCTGAATAACTTTACCGCACTTAATATCACCACGATTAGTCTTTACCGAAACCACCTTATCACCCTCAACATCAAGACCAGTCACCTCGGTAAGCTGATGAATTTCAGCTCCTCGCTCGCATGCTCCCTTGGCAAACCCCCAAACCACAGCATCATGGCGTGCAGTACCACCATCCTTATGCCATAACCCGGCAAGAATTGGAAAACGCACATCATCTGAAACTCTTAGTAAAGGAACTAACTCTTTAATTTCTTTGAGGTCAATCACTTCTGATTGAACGCCAAATTCTTTATTCATCTCAGCACGCCAACGAAAACTGCGAATTGCCCCATCACTATGGGCAAGTGTAAGCTGTCCACGATTTTCCCATAAAATATTGTAGCCAAATTCGTCACTGAGGTTATGATAAAGCCTCATAGAATCACGATAAAACGTAATTCCCTCTTCAGTAAGATAATTTGCCCGCAACACGGCTGTATTACGTGCTGTATTGCCACCACCAAGATAACCTTTTTCTAAAATGGCAATATCATTAATACCATGCTCTTTAGTTAAATAATAGGCAATTGCCGCAGCATGCCCACCACCACCAATAATAACCACATCATAAGAGGACTTTAGCTTTGTTTCACGAGGCGTAAAATGTTCTTCGGCAGCATAGTATTTGTCCCCAAAACCATACTTCAATAAATTAAAAGGCATAATTATTAGTGTGTATTTTTATTTACTTAGCTATCATCAACAATCTATCGTATTATCTAACTCCCATTGAGATATTTTGGAAGAATAATCATCCCATTCTTTGGTGCGCAATTTAATAATTGCACTGATTAAATCATCGCCCATCGCTTCCCTAAGAATTTTACTTTTATCTAATAAACGCAAAGCATCCAGCAAATTTTTCGGCAAAATTTCATGCGGCTTGGCATCGTAAGCGTCCTCATACATATTGATATTAATCGGCTCGCCTGGGTCGCACTTATTGGTAATACCATAAGCACCAGCGGCTAAAATGCCAGCTTGCGATAAGTAAGGATTGGTTGCCCCATCCATAAGACGAAGTTCAAAGCGTCCATTATCTGGAACACGAACTAAATGAGTACGGTTATTACCACTATAAGTGACGGTTGAAGGTGACCAACTCGCCCCAGAAGAGGTTGCAGAACCAGCACCTATACGCTTATAGCTATTAACTGAAGGATTGAAAATAGCACATAAAGCCTGTGCATTTTCCATAATTCCACCAAGAAAATTATACGCTATTTCGGATAAACCAAGATTACGAGAATCCCTATCACTATTAAAGATATTCTTCTTACCTGTAGGATGATCCCATAATGAAATATGCGAATGACAACCATTACCAGTAAGATGTGCAAAAGGCTTCGGCATAAAAGTTGCACGAATGCCATAATTTTCTGCAATAGAACGAGTCATATATTTGAAAAAAGTATGGCGATCAGCGGTTTTTAAAACATCATCATAATCCCAATTCATTTCAAATTGACCATTACCATCTTCATGATCATTTTGATAAGGCTTCCAACCCAGCTCAAGCATTGAATCACAAATATCACGAATCACTTCGTAACGACGCATTAATGCTTGTTGATCATAGCAAGGTTTTTTTTGCTTATCATCCAAATCAGAAAGTGCGTTACCCTCAGGATTGATAAGAAAGAACTCACATTCTACCCCAGCTTTAGGACGATAGCCCATTTTATTGAGTTTAGCAATTTGTCTTTTTAGAGCAACTCGAGGAGAGGCTTCAACTTCTTTACCGTCCATCCATAAGTCACTACACAACCAACCAATTTCAGGTTTCCACGGTAATTGAATTAAGCTATCTGGATCAGGCACACCAAACATATCAGGGTGTGCTGGAGTCATATCTAACCACGAAGCAAAGCCTGCAAAGCCAGCTCCATCTTTCTGCATGCCCTCAATCGCCTCTGCCGGAACCATCTTAGCACGCAACACACCAAAAAGATCAACAAAACTGATTAAAAAGTATTTAATACCCTTTTCCTCAGCTACTTTACGTAAATTAATCATAATAATTTTTTAGTCTTTAACAAGAAAATTCTATCAATGACGACAAACTAATTTTGCAAACTCCAAGTATGAGACCTTTGCATAATCTCATAATAAATTTAAACCCACACGGATGATAAATTTTACATTAAGCCAACTCATAAAGGGGGTAAAAAAATAACAAATTTTGATATTTTTTTAAGTAAAGCAACCTTTACAAAAATTCAAGTATTGGTATCATATATCATAAAAATCATCTTAAGACCTATAATTAAGACCTTTGCATAATAGAAATAAAAAAATAACATTATGATTCCCTCCTTTGGATTATTCTTAATCACCTTTACAATGGTTTCAATTACCCCAGGTATGTGTATGATTCTATCACTTACCATGGGAATGACCGTGGGTCATCTACGTACTTTATGGATGATGCTCGGTGAATTGATTGGAGTAGCTATCGTTGTTTTTGTTTGCGGATTGGGCGCTGGAACCTTAATGTTAGAATATCACTCAGTATTTATTGCATTAAAATACCTTGGCGGACTTTATTTACTTTACTTATCTATTCAACTCTGGCTATCCAAAGGCTCGCTCTCCATTCCTACTGATGAAAAAACTCAACAAAACACCCGTAAGACAAATTATCAATTAGCCTCCCAAGGTCTTATTACTGCGATTATCAACCCCAAAGGTTGGGCATTTTTTATTGCCCTACTCCCGCCCTTTCTTAGCCCCGAACAAGCATTAGTCCCCCAACTAATCATTCTCATATCCGGCATTCTTATTATCGAATTTTTAAGCCTAAACTTATATTGCTATGGCGGGCACTTTATCAGCAAAATCATCGGCAAAGAGAAGAATGTCAAAATACTCAATCGCATCTCAGGCACCCTAATGGCATTTGTTGCCGTATGGCTTGCTTTTGGTTAAAACTGAGACCTTTGCATAAAAGTCTCGAACTATACCGCTAAACTCTGCTTTAATTTTCTGTATTTACTCTTAAACTCAGTGCGATCAACATAGCAGCCACGCAAATGTCTTTTACCGGTTTGTGGGTTGAATGACTCTCTACCGTGTAATACACGACGGTTATCAAAAACCACCATTTGCCCACCTTCAAGTTTAAATTTAATGAGATATTGAGGGCTATTTAAAATTCTGATAAAGGCACGATACGCAAGATAATACTCATACATAATATCCGCTGGCAGGTTGAACGTAGAAGCAATATGTGCATTAAAGATAATTTCATTAACCTCACCATCAACCACTGAGATTACTGGTCGCATCTCCCTTATATCGCATTTCTCATCGTGGAAACGAAAGGGGATTTTATAATTAACCAATAAATCAAAATAGCGTTTATTATCTTTTTCTAATTGTCTTGCGGCAGCAAAACCATCCACAAAAGTCGATTCACCACCATCCGCTTCATTGTGTAAACAGTGCAAAAATTGATAACCTGGAGGCGTTTCTTGATTGGGTAAATCAGTGTGTAAAGGTAGGCGTTCTGAAGTGTATGCTTGATTATTCGGGTTTGGCTTAGATTGCACATTAAAAACAATCCCAAAATTTGTTTCTCTAAGATGGCCTATACGATGGGCAATTTCCTCCATAGCGACATCATTACTTGGCATATTATCGATAATACTCAACCCATAATGACACATATATTGCAACCATTGATAAAGTTCACTATCTAAATCTTTAACTTTCTCATAATTAAAAATAGCTGGCTGATAAGTGCTATCCCATAACTTTTCCTCAGGCATCATTAAGAAATTAGAATAATGCTCATTATAGGCATTATTTTTTAACCAATTTACGTCATATTCTGATAGATGGTCTTGTTCTGACCATTTAATTTTGAGAGAATCTTGAGTGATTTCAAATTCAAGTGCTCGAATATTATCATTAATACTAAGCAGGTCAAAATTTCTTTCTTTGGTTTGTGGGTGAAAGGCACTTGGACAATTATCTCTTAGCCAAAAATAATTGTAATCAATAATTTTTCCATTGGAATAGCTTATACTTAGACTTTTATCATTAAGATTTACCGAATTAATATTAATACCAGACATTGTTGCTCCTTTTGTATATTTAGAGACCTTTGCATAGAAGTATGACACAAAAAACGTTTTTACTCTTGGCGAGTTTGCGAGCCTTAGAGTAACAGTGTTTGAACTGCTTGCAGGTAAAAGGAAAAAGATAAAAAACCGCTCTGATTGAGGCGTGGAATACTGAAGCAAGTTCAGTACTAATACGTCCGTCTTCGCAAGTTTCACAACGACAATCAGGGCAATTTTTTACTTTTTCACTTGTCATATCTTTTGTGCAAAGGTCTCATTTAGTGTATAAATATAAATAATGAAAATATTACGAAAAATTATACACTCTTAAAATAAAAGACAAAATATTCAAACTATGTTAAATCAAAAAAATTTTTTATGGCTGGGAACACTCCTCGCTTTTTTATTACTCTGCTATGCACTGTATTCTCAACATATTAACGGTTTTGAACCATGTGTTCGTTGCATTTACCAGCGTTTAGCCTTAATTGGTGTACTCTTGGGAGGTGTTATCTCCCTAAGCCACTATTGGTTACGCCCGGTCGGATTAATCATTGTTTTTGTGTGTGCTTTTTTAGGATTATCAGAGGCGAATACACATATTGGCGTTATGGATGGAACAGTCAGTGATTTTTGCCCATTCCGTCCTAATTTTGGTTTCTTGGGGCGGTTAGATAAGCTAATCCCTTGGCTCTTGGAAGGACCTGGAGATTGCATTGATGATAGCTGGAAGATGCTTGGATTTACAATGCCTCAATGGGTTTGGTTTATCTGCATCAACTTTCTTATTGGATCAGCAATTTTATTTTTCACATTCCTGATGTCGGTTAAAAAACGTTTAGCTCGCTAACGACAAATCGCCAAATAGTTGTCTTAATTCTTTACCTGGTGAAGGCTGGCTCATAAAAGCCTCTCCTACTAAAAAAGAATAAACCCCGTTGCTGTACATTTTTCGAACATCTTGCTGTGTCTTGATACCACTCTCAGTCACCACTATAATTTCAGGAGGAATATAAGGCATTGCCTCAAAAGTTATTTGCAAATCAACCTCAAAGGTTTTCAAATCTCGATTATTGATACCTAAAAGACGAGGTTTATACGCTTGTGCAATATCTATCTCAGATAAAGTATGCGTTTCTATTAATATATCAACCCCTAATTCTTTAGCACACATATATAACTCATTAAACTGTTGCTTTCCCAACATTGCCATAATTAATAAGATACAATCAGCACCCATTGCACGCGAATGATAAATTTGTGCTGCATCTACCACAAAATCCTTACGAATAACCGGCAACAGACAATGTGCTTTCACTTCCTGTAAATCCTCTATCTTTCCTTGAAAAAAAGATTCATCCGTTAGCACTGATATGCAACACGCCCCAGCTTCTTCATATTCAATCGCAATACTTTTTGGGCTATAGTTTTCTTTGATCACCCCTTTACTTGGAGAGGCTTTTTTACACTCAGCAATCACCGCCGCACTCTTTGCTTTCACCCGTTCTTCAACAGCATCAGCAAAGCCACGACAATCCCCCTGCTCACTAATTAGTTCCTCAAAAGCATTTAATGAAAAAACTTTTTTAAGGTTCAGTACTTCTATTTTTTTATGCTCTGCAATTGTATGTAAAATTGAATTCATTTTTTAATCTTGTTTAAAAGACTGCGTATATTGCACAAACTCATCGAATTTTTGCAAGACATTCCCTGAATAAATAACCTCACGAGCAAAGGCTACTCCATCCGCATAACTTGCAACCTTTCCACCAACATAAAGTGCCGCCGCCGCATTTAATATGATAATATCACTTGCTGCCCCTTTATCGCCTGCCATTACACCACGCAATATAGATAAACTTTCCTCAGGACTATCAATAACTATACTCTCTAAATTTGCCTGAGCACAAGAAAAATCTTTAGGATCAATCGTCCAATGATGTATCTTATTATCCTTTAACTCCACTACATCGGTGATGGCTGCAGTAGAAATTTCATCCAGTTTATCTTGCGAATGCACCACCATTGCATGATGGCTACCAAGCATCTGTAAAGCCTGTGCAATTTTCTCCAACCATTGATACGCAAAAACCCCAATTACTTGATTTTTTACCCCAGCTGGATTAGTCAACGGACCTAATAAATTAAATAAGGTGCGGATTCCCATTTCCTTGCGAGCATTTATCGCATAACGCATAGCACTATGATGATTAGGGGCAAATAAAAAGCCAACACCACATTCTTTAATACATTGAGCCACTTGCTCAGCATTAAGATCTAAATTCACTCCAGCAGCAGATAGCACATCTGAAGAACCTGATGCAGAAGTGTTGGAGCGATTACCATGCTTGGCCACTGGCACTCCAGCAGTTGCACAAACAAAAGCACAACAGGTTGAAACATTGATGGTCGAAGAACCATCTCCACAACCAACTGTATCCACTAAAGCCTCCTGATTTTCAACCACTACTGGGGTGGATAATGAACGCATCACTTTGGCAGCTTCCACAATTTCCTGAAAACTCTCTCCTTTAGCACGCAAAGCCACCAAAAATGCCGCAATTTGTGCATCGGTTGCTTCGCCTTGCATTATGGTACTCATTAAATGACTCATCTCTTGCGATGATAAATCATTACCCTCCAAAATAGAATTTAATAAATTTTTTAATGTAATCACTGGACTCTTTGTTTTAATTTATAAGAACATACGCTTTACAATTATAAGATGAGACCTTTGCATAAAAGTATGGCACAAAAAACGTTTTTACTCTTGGCGAGTTTACGAGCCTTAGAGTAACAGTGTTTGAACTGCTTGCAGGTAAAAGAAAAAAGATAAAAAATCGTTCTGATTGAGGCGTGAAATGAAGCTAATACGTCCGTCTTCGCAAATTTCACAACGACAATCAGAGCGGTTTTTTGCTTTTTTACTTGCCATACTTTTATGCAAAGGTCTCAGACTACCTCTATAACAGAATTTATTGAATAAATGAAAGAGCGCAATGAAAATATAAATCCTCTACCGATTGAAGAAAAGGATATTGATAAATCTATTCGTCCAAAAAATTTAAATGAATATATTGGACAACAAAAAGCACGCAATCAAATAAGCGTTTTTTTACAAGCAGCCAAGGGTAGAGCTGAAGTTTTAGACCACGTTCTTTTATATGGACCACCAGGTTTAGGGAAAACCACTTTAGCAATGATTGTTGCCCATGAAATGCAATCCCAACTTCACAGCACCTCTGGACCCATCATTGAAAAGCCTGGTGATTTAGCTGCTATTATGACACGCTTAGAACCTGGAGATGTCCTATTTATCGATGAAATTCATCGGATGAGCCCAGTAATGGAAGAAGTGCTCTATCCAGCAATGGAAGATTTTCACCTTGATATTATGATTGGTGAAGGTCCTGCTGCACAATCTGTAAAAATCGATGTTGCACCCTTTACCTTAGTCGGAGCAACGACTCGTGCTGGTTTATTAACTGCCCCTTTAAGAGACCGATTTGGTATTGTAAACCGCTTAGAATACTACTCCGTGGAAGAGCTATCACAAATTATTACTCGCTCTGCTGGCTTACTACACATTCCGATTGACCCAAATGGAGCAAGAGAAATTGCCCAAAGGTCTCGCGGCACTCCTCGAATAGCTAACCGACTTTTACGCCGTGTGCGAGACTTTGCAGAAGTCCAATCTGACGGCATTGTTGATCAACAAATAGCCCAATCTTCACTGCAAACTTTAGAAGTAGATCAGCAAGGATTAGATAGTCTTGATACGCATTTTATCCTAACAATTATTGAAAAATTTCAAGGGGGACCTGTTGGCATTGAAACGATTGCCTCGGCAATCGGCGAAGATAAAGGCACCTTAGAAGAGGTCATAGAACCTTTCTTAATTCAATTAGGGATGATTAATCGCACCCCTCGGGGACGCACAGCCACCCAAAACGCCTATAAACACTTTGGGTTATCAATGGGAAAAACCAACAACTCTTCCCAAAATCAATTACTATAACGAACTGCCTCTATAAAATGAGATTTCTATACATTCTACTAATTTCCCTGTCTCTCATACAAAATAGCCACGCTGATACCGACACCATCTTATTACCCAAATGGCAACTCGGCATTGGCATCTTTTCCGGATCCGTACCACATTATCCTGCCTCCAATCATATATATCAACTAACTTCTCCAGCGCCTGTTTTTGTTTACCGTTTTAAAGACGTCACGATCAATCGACGTACAATCAGCATCCCCATTAACGATCAATTAAGTTTTGGTATTGCCTTTGGATTTAGCCCTCCAGTAGGAAAAAACAATCGCTCCGCAGAAGATTTTCCCAACAACTCCAATAACCCCAATAAAAAAATCATCACTGAAGATAATTTTCATCGCCGTGGGATGGATGCGCTTCCTGCCATATTTAAAACAGGCACCCAAATCAGCTACCAACCCTTTAAGAATTTTGAATTAAAACTGCCTCTACTATTCAACTTAGGGGTAAATGATTTTGACTATCAAGGCTATGAAATGCACCCAGAAATTTCTCTCTCTCTAAACCCATTAGGTGCAAGGGTTGGGGAAAATGATTTTAACATCATAGGTAGTGTTACAATGCGATACGGTGATAAAACCATCAATAAGGCTTATTATCAAGTTAATAAATCAGATGCCATTGACGGACGTCCTGCCTACAATGCCCAAGCTGGAGAAATATCTCGCTCCTATCGTATTCGCCTAAGCTATCAACACAAATTTAATTACAACAACTCAATCCTTTTTTTCCTCTCCATCAGAAGACTAAACTACAGCCACAGCGCCAACACCGCAAGCCCCCTCCACATCACCAACTCACACGACACCATCGCCACCGGCTTAGCCTATTACTTCTACAGCAGCAAAAAAACAGTTTCTCGATAGTCTCAAACCGTCCAATCAATGATTGTTTGTTGGTGTTGGCTTAGATAGTGATTAGTGCGTGAGAAAGGTTTGCTACCGAAAAAGCCGCGGTGTGATGATAGCGGAGATGGATGTGCTGAGCGGATAATCAAATGTCGCTTGGGATCAATTAAGTTGCCTTTTTTTTGGGCATAACTACCCCATAGAATAAACACGAGGTGTTCACGCTTTTGGTTTAATAGATGGATTATTTCATCGGTAAATTTTTCCCACCCTTGATTGGCGTGACTGGCAGGCTGGCTCTGCTCAACAGTAAGCACTGAATTAAGCAACAACACCCCTTGCTTTGCCCAGCGGCTTAAATCGGTATTTTGCTTAGGGGCATTTAAGGGCAGCTCGAGATCATTTTGCAACTCTTTGAAAATATTATTTAATGAGGGAGGTGGAAGTGTTGGACTTTGCACTGAAAAACTCAAACCATGGGCTTGCCCTGCACCGTGGTAAGGATCTTGTCCAAGAATAACCACTTTAACATCGTTAAAATCGGTTAAATTTAAGGCATTAAACCATTGGCTACTGGGAGGAAAAATAATCGCACCTTGCTTTTTTCTTTGCACCAAAAATGCTTTAAGCTGTTGCATATAAGGCATTGAAAATTGCTCTTGTAATACCAACAACCAACCGGGTGGTAATTGGATTTGAGGTGACTGAGGAGTTGTCATAAACGCCCTCTCTGAGACCTTTGCATAAAAGTATGGCAAAAGAAAAAAGATAAAAAATCGTTCTGATTGAGGCGTGAAATGAAGCTAATACGTCCGTCTTCGCAAATTTCACAACGACAATCAGAGCGGTTTTTTGCTTTTTTACTTGTCATATTCTTTTGTGCAAAGGGCTCTCTATGCCATCATCATCATACCCACTTTTTCAATGGTTAGCTCTTCAACTTTTTCTGCTTTGCTGAGTTTACCTTGCTTAATGACAGCAATTTCATCACAAATGGCAAACATCTCATCAAGATCTTCTGAGGCAACAAAAATTGCCATTCCTAAATCACGCAATTCAATAAGGCGATTACGGATAAAGGTTGCTGCACTAATATCAACCCCCCAAGTGGGATTTGATATAAGCAGCACTTTAGGATTTTGTAAAATCGCTCTACCAACTATGTATTTTTGTAAATTACCCCCTGAAAAACTACTTGCAAGAGCCTCACTTCTGGGTGGTTGTACATCATATTCTTGAATAATATCCTCGCTAAATTGTTTCACTTTTTTGTAATCTATCAGACCACCTTGACAGACTTGAGATTTATCAGCAATACCCAAAAAAGCGTTTTCAATAAGATTCATTTGAGTTAGAGAAGAACGCCCTAAACGCTCGGTTGGCACATATAAAACACCCTTTTTATTACGCACGACAATGCCAAGATGCCCAATAAATTCACTAACTGCTGTTGCTGATTCTGATGTTAATTCTTGCAAAGAAAAATCATAATACTCGATGCTCTCTTTATTGCCCGAGGTTTCACCAGAAAGGTACGACATTAACTGATCTTGTCCATTCCCAGCAATGCCAGCCAGACCGGTGATGGTACCGCTTTTTAATTGTAAATTTTCACTGTAGGAAGCAGTAGCCTCAAAGTCAATATTACCATTATGATTAAACTGAAAAATCACTTTAGGGTTCTTGGTAGGCTTTCGATTGCTCACTGCTGGCAGGGTATTACCAACCATTAACTCAGCAATTTCATCGGTACGAACTTGTGATAATTGATAATCCCCTACCCACTCACCTTTTCTTATAATCGTGGCAGTCTCACAAACTGCTTTTATCTCATTAAGCTTATGCCCAATAAATAAAATGGCACAGCCACTCTTCCTCAACACCTCTAAAGTTTCAAATAAATTTGCCGTTTCTAATGGAGTTAGCACAGACGTTGGCTCATCTAAAATCAATAACTTAGGTTTCTGCATCAAACAACGCACAATTTCCACACGTTGTTTCTCTCCGGCAGATAAGTGCCCTATCGGTCGTTGTAGATTAGTTATTTGCACTCTATACTTTGCCATAATCTCTTCAACTTCTTTTTGCAAAGTACTTAACTTATCCGTATAGCCGATGCCCAGTGCAATATTTTCTAATATACTAAGCGAGGGAAATAACGCAAAATGTTGAAATACAATACCAACTCCTAAATTACGTGCAATAATTGGGGAGTTAATCTCTACCTTTTTACCTTGCCAATAAATCTCCCCACTATCGGGAGAAACAATCCCATAAACGGTATTGACTAAGGTACTTTTGCCAGCCCCATTTTCACCAAGCAAAGCATGTATGCTATTTGGCTGGATGGATAGATTAATATCTTTATTGGCTATTAGATTACCGTATGCTTTGGTAATATTCTTTAGTTCTAAAAGCGGGGTTTTCATAATTTTTTTAATAAATGATTTGCAATAGAGATGGCTACAGCAGTAGGAGACTTATGTGATTGATAAACCTCCCCTATTGGGCAACTAAATTTATCTAAAGATTTTATATTTTCTTCTTTTTGTAAAAAACTTCTAAAACGTTTATCCTTCGATTTAGAGCCAATAAGCCCAACATAACATGGACTTGAGGTAGATAAAATATGTTTACAAACCTGATAATCCCAATGATGGCTATAAGTAATCACCAAACAATAGGCATCAGCAGGAATTTCTACTGATAAAAAATCTTGGCATAAAATAGTCACATTATTAGGGAGTTCCTTATCAACGTATTGTTGCATAAAAACCTCAAACTCCTGTGGGCGATCATCCACCCAATAAATTCTAACAGGCAATTGACTAATAATAGCAACCAACGCACGTGAAATGTGCCCACAACCAAACAGCATCACCGTACGCACTTGACTAAAAGCAACTTTTTCAATAACTATTTTAATCTCTTGCTCTTGATAATAGTAAGCATTATAACCCGAGGAAGTTGAAAATGACTCTTTTTGCAAACCCCATTTTTCAAACACCGCTGAAAGAGAAGGGCTATTCTGTAAAGAAGCGAGAAATTTTTGTATTTCTATAAAACCATCTTGAGCATAAACCCGTTTATAAAAACCCTGTTGTGTTTGCACACTCAAAATCAAAGCATCTTTTTGCTGCTGATAGCACAAGGATAATTCATTAAGCCATTGCATACAACAATCATTCCCTGAAAATAATTCAAAAAATAATTGAACCTTCCCACCACAGCACTGCCCACTGTGAGCACTTAAGGTATTACTATCTAAGTGCATTACATAAGGAGCAACCTCTTCATTTTTTTGCTCAAGTAAATTTTGAGCATATTCACAAGCACGATACTCAACCATCCCACCACCAATGCTCCCATACAAGGAATCAGCGGAATTTGAGTTTTTAGAACCTATATAGATCAGTTTATCACCACAATCACAAGGAGTTGAACCTATTGTTTGCAATACTGTAATAACAACAAAAGGAGCATTATCTTCAATGAGTTGCTGTGCTTTGCTAATCCAGCCAATCATTTTATTTACTTAAAAGTCTCTCTATCAGCGAATCTTCAGACTCGCTAAACCAACTAAAACTAAGATAAGCGTAATAATCCAAAAACGCACAATAATTTTAGGTTCTGCCCAGCCCTTCAATTCAAAATGATGATGAATAGGTGCCATTAAGAAGAGGCGTTTACCACGCAATTTATAACTTCCCACTTGAAGCATCACAGAAAGCGTTTCAATCACAAAGATGCCCGCCATAATAAAAAAAACAAGTTCTTGACGCACAATAATCGCAACAATTCCCAATGCACCTCCTAAACCCAAAGCCCCCACATCACCCATAAATAATTGGGCTGGATACGCATTAAACCATAAAAAGCCTAACCCCGCACCAACAATAGAACAACAAAAAATAGCAATTTCTCCATTGCCTGCGATAAAAGGTAAGCGCAAATATTCCGCAAAATGAAAATGCCCACTCACATAAGCAAATATTGCCAAAGCACTCGCAATCATCGCTGTTGGTAATATGGCTAAACCATCAAGACCATCAGTAAGGTTAACACCATTACTCGCTCCAAGCATCACAAAATAAGCCAACGGAATAAATAATATACCAATCGGAATAATTAAATCTTTACCGTAAGGAATTAATAAATCTGTTTTTTCTGCTCCATCAGCCATAGAGTAAAGCAAAGTAGCGGCAATAATTGCAATCAGAGATAAGGAAAAATATTTCTGCATCACAGAAATACCCTTTGAGTTATTATGCTTTATCTTTAAAAAATCATCAACAAATCCGACCAAAGAAAAACCAATCGTAACTCCCAATGCTACCCAATAATAAGGGTTCGACAAATCAGCCCAAAGTAGGGAAGAGATTGCAATTGCACTAATAATTAACACGCCCCCCATTGTTGGCGTGCCTGTTTTTTTCAGATGTGCTTGAGGACCATCCTCACGAATTGCCTGTTTAAAACGTAAATTCACCAGCTTAGCAATCGTCCAAGGTCCTAATACCCAAGAAATAATTAAGGCACTAATAGTAGCGAGAATAGCTCTCAATGTAATATATTGAAAAACAGAAAAATCATTGTTATATTCGGCAATCCATTGACTAAAATGATATAGCATTTTTATTCCTTAATTAGTGGTATAAGTTGTGACAATTGCATTTTATTTGATGCCTTGAGATAAACATAGATTGAATCCTGAGCGTGAGAAATGCTCAACCATTGTTGGGTTATCTCTTTTATTAACACCGCTATTTGCTCTAAGTGCTGTGAATGCTGATATTTTGTATAAGTCGATGTTTTTTCTCCATATAATTTTGTAGAGTGTGCAAAATCACCATACGTCAAAACCCAATCTATTGCATAAGAGTCAAACTTTTCAGCCATCTGCCTATGGCATTGATTCATTGTATCACGATCACCCAATTCAGCCATATCACCCCAGACCACAATTTTTTTGCCTGATAAATGATTAGTTGCTGCAAGCATTGCCTCTACCGACTCTGGGCTAGCATTATAACTATCATTAATCACTGTATATTTGCCTATTTTTATGAGCTGCAAACGTCCCTCTTCAGGATACACATTCTCTAAACCAAGAATAATATCTTCACCACTTAAACCACAATGATATGCGACAAGAAATGCCCAAGATGCATTATGTGCATTATGTTCTCCAAGACAATTTAATTGTAAACCGAACTGCCCTTTGGGAGTGCTGAAAATTGTTTTTCCAGCAATATAATTCCAACTCAAATCAATATCCGCACTTTTCAAATTATGAGATTTTTTTCGACCCATTCGACTCCATTTTTTATTCTTATTTTGTAACCCTGTTTTTAGAAAAACCTCATAAAAAGGAGAATCCACATCTACGAGAGAAAGCTCACCATATCGCAAAATTGCTGATTTTGCCTGTACTTGTTTTTCACGACCTCCAAACTCACCAATATGGGCATTACCAATATTGCTAATTAGCGTTATATTCGGCATTGCAATATCACATAAATAACTAATATCCCCCGAATGTCTCGCCCCCATTTCCAACACCCAATAATCACAGTCAAGAGAAAGCTCAAAAATCGTTATTGGTAAACCAAATTCATTATTATAATTTCCCTTTGTACCTTGCGCTTTATATTTCACCTGTAAGATTTTGGCAATCATATTTTTAATGGTTGTTTTCCCATTGCTCCCAGTGAGAGCAATTACCTTACCTCGAAATAACTCCTTACGCCATAAACCAGCTAATTGCCCAAAAGCTTTTTTTGTCGATGGCACAGCAATAATCGGCACATCATATTGATTTTCATCCACACCAGATGAGAGCTCCACCACAATAGCAACGGCACCATTCCTAATAGCTTCTTGCAGCAATTTATGACCATCCACTCGCTCACCTCTAATCGCTACAAAAATATCGCCCTCCACAATTTGGCGACTATCAATTTTGACGCCAAAAAAACTTTTTTTTCCTGCAAAATTTTTATCTTGCTGAGTTTCAAGCACCTCAAAAGCATCTTGCAAAAGCAGTTTTTTTTCTCTCATAAAACACCCATCTTTCCCTTTGCTGTTCTTTTCTGCAAAGCATTTTTTGCCTCTAAAACATCATCAAATGGTGTTTTTATCCCTTTGTTTAATTGATATTTTTCATGCCCTTTACCGGCAATTAATACAACTGCATCCGCAGGGGCATTTTCTATTGCTATGGAGATTGCATGAGAACGATCAGCTATTTCCTCATATACCGAGCTGTATTTTTCAACACCTTCAATAATTTGCTGACGAATTAACGCCGCCTCTTCATCTCTTGGATTATCATCTGTTATATAAACTTTATCGCATAACTTCGCTGCCACCTCTCCCATTAATTGCCTTTTCCCAACATCACGATTACCACCACAGCCAAAAACACATAATAACTGTGCACAAGATGATTTTTGATTTTTTAAATTACTAAGAATGTTCAATAAAGCATCACTTGTATGCGCATAATCCACAATCACTGTTATATCATCTTGTAGAGAAGAGACTGTTTGCACCCTTCCTTCAATAGAACTCACTCCAAGACTACTTTGAATTATCTGTCCAATCTCTATTCCCATTGCTAAAAGCACTGTAAAAGCACATAAAAGATTTTGATATTCTATATCCGTACAAATACCTAAGAGCTTTGGTATGGGATAAGATTTTCCTTGATAATCTAAGGTTGTATGACTATCTTCTCGATACAGTGTTAAACATTGACTATCTGCTTTTACCGTTGTGTAATCTTGATATTGATAAGAAAAAATAGCACTTTTCTCAATAGCTGAGTTTTCCTCAAGGGAAACAAACAACCTCTTACCGTAAGTATCAGTGATATTTACAATATACCGACTATTTGCATCAACATACTCACTAAATAAACGCATTTTACAATCAAAATACTGCTCCATATCCGTATGATAATCAAGATGCTCCCGACTAAGATTGGTAAAGCAAACTGCATCAAAAATTAAGCCTGCAATACGATTCTGCTGAATACCATGAGAAGAAACTTCTAACACAATATAATCCACCGCTTGCTGATTAAACTCAGATAAATGCTGATATAAACGAATCGTATCTAAAGTTGTTAATTCAGAAACATCAAGAGAATGGTGATTACTATCGTAAATACCATTACCCAAGGTCCCAAGAATACCAACTCTATAATTTGCTTGGCTCAGTAATTGGGCTAAAAAATGCGCTGTCGAAGTTTTGCCGTTTGTCCCTGTAATCCCAATAATTTTAGGATGTAAAGAATGCAATTGATAAAAACTACGCAACAATAAAAAATAATTCTTCTCAAGACCATCAATTTGAATTATTGGCACAGAACTATCAATCGTTGAAACCTCGTTATTCACATCAACAATAACAGCAACACAACCATTATTAACTGCCTGATTGATAAATAAGGTATTTTTCTCCGTTACAATAAAAACATTATTTTGTTTTGCACTACGCCCGTCTAAGCAGAAATCGCTAAAAACAATAGAATCCACACGCTTTGAAGAAAAAACATAATCAACTTTATTTTCCTTTAAGAAAGAAAGCAACTCATACATTGTGAAAAATTTTAATTCGATGCCACATTTTGTGATAAATCCAAATGCAAAATTTGCTTCATCACCGTTGAAAAAAGTGGAGCTGCCACTGTCCCACCAGAATAAAACTCCTCATTTCGCCTCGGATTCTCAACGATAATCGCCAAAGCATAACGCGGATTTTCCAAAGGTGCAAAACCGACAAATAAAGCCCTATATTTTAACTGCAATACCGCTCCTTTTCTTGCGGTACCTGTTTTTCCGGCAACCTTAATACCCCTAATTTGAGCTTTTCTTCCTGTACCATTACTGGTAGTCACCTGATGTAATATTTTTTTCATAACTATCGCTGTTTGGGTGCTAACAATACGCCGTGATTTTCTAATAATCTTATCCTCTTCTTGAGGTAAAAGATGCAAAGGCGGCAATATACCATTATTAGCAATAGCCACATAAAATGAAATAATATTAAAAATATTTATTTTTTCGGAATAACCATAAGTGCGCGTATAGTAATCACTATCTATCCAACTATTATGATGGGGCAATGAAGAAATACCGCGCTCACCAGTAAAAATATTATGCTTTGCGCCATACCCTAATCTGTTATACAGTGCCCAAAAATGTTCTCTCGGGATATTTTCTGCGAACTTAATAATTCCACTATTTAAAGAATACTTCATCACTTCAGAAACAGTCCTTACCCCAAGTGCTCTTTCTTCAATAAAAGGAGTACTACGCCACTTGAATTTACTTTTTCTGGTAATACGTACTGTGGAATCCTCACTCAAAATTGCACTTTCTAAACCTGCTGCCACCAACAAAGACTTTTGCACCGAGCCTGGTTCAATATAATCCAATAAAGGTCGCAAACGAGTGCGATACGCTGTTCTTTCAAGCGTATTGTTTGGATTATAGTTAGGTTGTGAAACCAGTGCCTTGATTTCTCCAGTCTTAACCTCAACTAATAATGCCGAAGCGCTTTTTGCCCGATGAATATGTAACTGCTTATATAACTCCTTATTTAAGATATACTGCAATTGATAATCAACCGTCAACTGCACATCCTTCCCCGCTTTAGGAAGCTCGACACCTTGTTTTAACTCGACAAAATCCCCTTTAAGATTTTTAAGATACGAAAGCCCACCATTCTTGCCCCTTAACGTATTATCTAAAGCTCTCTCCACACCATCAAAAGGCTCTCTTTCTTTGCTAATTGGCATATGCCCAACCAACTCTGAAAAAACATTTTTATGCGGATAGCGCCGACGATAATACCCTTTACTTGTGATTGATTCATACAAAGAAGAAATCAATTTTTTAGATACTTTTGAGCCTATTTCTTGAAAATTAAGATGCTCCTCAAGAGTCACTTTTTTACTAATAAAAAGAGTCCGTCTTTTAGAAGTCGCCTTAACCAAAAGCCGATTAAACTTATCGTAAGAAACACCTAATACCTTTGATAATTTAAGCACCTCATCTTTAACTATATTTTTATTCAAATAACTGGCAGAATTAAATTTTCCGGCAGACTTTTCATATAAATTTTTCCACTTCTCGTTAAGTCTTCTACCGTCAATCAGATACTGATAAAAAAGCACATCAATAGCTATAATATTGCCTTGACTATCAAAAATAGTACCTCTTGGAGCTGACAATGTTAAATGTCGAGCAGTAACATTTTTAGATTTTTTTTTAAGATAAACATTCTGTGAATTGAATACAGCCTGAGCCGCCAATACACAAAGACCTGTAAACAACAATATAAGAACAACCACATTGCGCCATACTACTTTAATTTGAGAAATAACAGACATACATTAAAATCCCATCAACATTGCAATAGAGCTCTATATGATTATGATTACCGAGATGCCTCAGCAGGCAATTGAAATGTTTTTATTTTTTTAGGAAACGCCAAATTAAGCTCTTGGCTCACTTGCTCGATTTTCTGTAGAGATTGCTGCTGTGCTAAATTTACACGCGCCTCTGAATTAGCACTTTTAGCATTATCTAAAATTTCATTTACTTTCGATAATTGAGAAACACTTTTACGATAACTATATGCCTGATCAATAATCCAAAAGCAATTACCTACAAATAATGCTAAAGCAATAAACCAGGCAAACCAACGAATATCAATACTAATCTCCAGTTAAAACAAATATTAATTGAGACCTTTGCATAAAAGTATGGCAAAAGAAAAAAGATAAAAAATCGTTCTGATTGAGGCGTGAAATGAAGCTAATACGTCCGTCTTCGCAAATTTCACAACGATAATCAGGGCGATTTTTTGCTTTTTTACTTGTCATATCTTTTGTGCAAAGGTCTCTAATTATGTTGTCGTTCCAAAAACGCAATTGGCTCTTCCTCCTTGTGACTCGGAGGTCTGCTAAATAATGAAAGATCCGCTTTTTTAGTAGTAGAAGTATCCTGTTTTTTAGCAGGCTTAGGAACTGTCGCTAACTTTGTAACCGCAGAAGATGCCGAACTGGGTTTTAGAGAAGGCACCTCCTGCTCAGCCTCCTTTTGAACCACAGATTCTTTAGAGCTCTCTTTCTCGGCATTGGTTATTCCTGTTGCCAAAAAAGTAACCTCCATTTTCCCCTCTTCAATTTCGTTATCAAGCAAATGGCTTAAATGTACTACTTGATGCTGATACGATTGATCATAATTTGAATTAGCTATTTTTCCAATCTGCTCTCTGAACTGACTATTGGCTCGTGTACTAAAATCTTTACAACTTTTAACAACTGCCACCACATTTCTTGCAGATAGCAAATCAGCCTCATCGACAAAAGATTGCACACTAAGTTCCTCTGGTAAGCTATCTAAAGAAGCCCCCTCACTACCTTCATTATCAATATCATCGATTGTGATTCGACCATAAAAAATCGGGCCCCCACAATCAAGCATCTTGCACAATTTTGACAAACTGATTTTAGCACTATTCTGAGGATTTAAAAATGTATCAAAGCATTTAGTCACATCATAAGCTGTACTATACAACCCATCCCATAAAGCAGTCATTGTATCATAACAATTATTGGCTTTTTCTTGAGAAATAATCACCAAAGAATTTTTAATCGCATCATCTGGTTTTTGCTCTTTTTCAATTTTCTCTAAGATAAACTGAGATTTATCCACATCGCTTTTAATTTGATTAGTTGGCTTAAAAAGAATAACCAAATTAGATTTTGCCTTCTTCTTTAATAGCTTAGCCACTAATGGCGTTACCTCACTAATTTCATCTATTAAAGAAGACATCACAATCACTATATTAGAAGAATTAATAGCCTCCTCTAACTGACTATCAAGATAATCTAATATTTCACTACTATCCTCGCTTGCTAAGTCTAATTTTCCCTCATCAATTGGAACATAAAGAGAAGATGAATCGCCACTACCACCTTCAGAATTTATCTTAACTAACGAATAGCTATCGCTTTTTTGGGCAATATAATCAATATTTTGACACCCATTATTTCCTATCCCAATCACAAGACAATCAAAATGACCCTTAGCTGACTTGGGTATTTTTAAAGATTGCTCCTCTGAATCTAAATACTCAACATTAGACTCTTGGATATTATCTACACCATCATCACTATTCATATTTAATAATCTCGCCTCATCATTTTCGTCATTTTTCTTTATTGCTAAAGAACCACCTTGTTGGATATCCTGACTAAACTCTCTCTCAAAATCAATACTTGCTGAAATGATTTCAAAAGGTTCTCCATTTTTCAATGTGTCAACAATCATATCTACCTCTCCTTATAAATTTAAACCTATCCTAACTTCTGTAAAACCGTTAAACGTGCGCTTCTAGCCCTCCTATTACTTTGTACTTCGCTATCCTCTGGATAACCTAATAATTGGACTATTTCCCAATCATTAGACATCATTGCTGGCAAATTGCGTGGCAGATTTTGACTATCACCACGTGCAAATTTTCTCAATAAACGATGCTCTACTGAATGAAAACTAATAACCACTAACCTACCACCTTGGCAAAGAATCTCGCCTGCACTACGCAAGCATTCCTCTAATGCCTCAATCTCCTTATTAACCGCAATTCGGATCGCCTGAAATATCTTTGTTGCTGGATGGACATTCATTTGCAACTGTATTTTTTTTGGCATATTTTGTTCAACTAAACCAGCCAAATCATAAGTGCTTTTCACTGTACCATCCAACACCCTTTCCTGAATTAAGCGAGCCCATTTTCCAGCATACCGCACATCAGCAAAACTCTTTAAAGCTTGGCGAATTTCCTCCACCCTACTTTCCTTTAACCATTGCAAAGCTGTTACCCCTTGCTGATTATTCATTCTCATATCAAGAGGCCCTAAATGTTGAATACTAAAGCCCCTTTCTGGGGTATCCAACTGAGGTGAAGACACGCCAATATCTAACAGCAACCCATTGACCTCACCCAAAACACCATACCTCTCAATTTCCTCCTTCATCCTGCGGAAATTACAATGAAACACCAAAATCCTTTCATCCTCAAGCTGTGCCCTCTTCGCTGCTTCTATCGCCTCTATATCCTGATCGAAAACCAGCAATTTTGCCTTAGCCGAAAGTTGATTTAAAATCGCCTTACTATGCCCTCCCCTACCATAAGTGCCATCAACATAAACACCATCGGGATGTAAGACTAATGATTCAACCGAAGAACGCAATAAAACAGATTGATGACAACCCTCATACTCCGCCATACTAAAAAATAAAGAAGTACTTTTTCAAGCCCTACCTTATGATTTCATCAACTCGATTGAAGCCTCTAATCGCTCTCTTATTTTTGCCGACTCATACAGCATATGATCAACAAGAATTTTGGCTGCTAATGTCGTAGGCTTATTTTGACCTAAATAACCCTTATTACACAATGATTTCAGCATCAAAAACTCCCCATCATTTAATGAGATGGAAACTCGATGAACTTTATTATTAGCTGATTTTTCAGTCATTTAAATATCAACAATCCTAAGAAAAAATTAAATGGCATACCCATTAAGTACACAAACACATAACAACATTGTAACATATTTGTTACGTTATTGTTACAAAATATGAGACATTTGCATAAAATTATGCTATTTCCTGCCATTCCTTTTTTCTGCCATACTCACCTCATACTCCATAAAAAGGAACGAATAATTCCCCTCCCGTGGAGGGGTGCCACGAAGTGGCAGGGTGGTTGCTCGGTTCG
>CAKMZV010000015.1 GCA_929200535.1 uncultured Gammaproteobacteria bacterium | reverse complement strand
ACCGAAGAACCTCCAGCCACATAAACCCCATAAGAATTATTACTAATGGTATTGCTGTGGATAGTCGGAGAACCCCCAGCCACATAAACCCCATAAGAATTTTCGCTAATGGTATTGCCTTGGATGGTAGGAGAAGCATCGACGATGTAAATACCATAATAACCGCTATCACGAATAATGCTGTTCTCAATCGTTACTTCACTTGACTCAATGCGAAGATTTGCCCTAACATCGAAAGAATAATGATAACTCCTATACCACCCCCCATACCGAATTAAACTATTATTAACTGTTCCTTTTGAGCCTGATTGATACCAAATTCCTAACCAATCGCCTTTGGTTGCCACAGTCGCTGTGCTATCTCCATTGGTATCCCCACCAATACTATCATCTAAGTAGGAGGTGATTGTGGCACTACTGATATTTAATGTGCCTCCATCGGCAACGGTGATTTGGCGTCCACTATTCATTTTTAAAATCATTCCCGCTGGAATAGTGAGTGTAGTGCCACTGCTAACTGAGAATGAATTCCAAATCATAGGCTGATTAGAATCAGAAAAAGTAAAGTCACTGGTGAATTGACCACCGCTGTTATAAATCACTACATCTCTATTTTCCGTGGTTTGATTGCCATTTACTACTGAGTTTCTTGCCGATTCGATATTAAGCACAATATCGTTACTTACCGTATTATTCGTAATCCTACTTGGTGCTCCACCACTCACATAAATTCCACTACGGTTATTGTCACTAATGATGTTATTAGTGATACTTGGAACTCCTCCAGCCACATAAACTCCATAATAATCACTCTCGCTAATGGTATTGCCTTGGATGGTGGGAGAAGCATCGACGATGTAAATACCATAATAACCGCTATCACGAATAATGCTGTTCTCAATCGTTACTTCACTTGACTCAATGCGAAGATTTGCCCTAACATCGAAAGAATAATGATAACTCCTATACCACCCCCCATACCGAATTAAACTATCACTAATTTTTCCCTTAGAGCCTGATTGATACCAAATTCCTCTCCAATCTCCCTTAGTTGCCACAGTCGCTGTGCTATCTCCATTGGTATCTCCTCCTACACTATCATCCTTATAGGAAGTAACCGTAGCACTACTGATATTTAATGTGCCTCCATCGGCAACGGTGATTTGGCGTCCACTATTCATTTTTAAAATCATTCCCGCTGGAATAGTGAGTGTAGTGCCAGAACTTACTGTAATATTCCCCCAAATCATGGGTTGATGGTTAGGAATTAGGGTTAAATCTCTATTTAAAGTGCCACCGTCGTAATAAATTACATCAGAACCATTATTCGTTACTTGATTATTCAAAACTGTGCTATGAATTGCCTCATCACCACGAAGATAAATCCCAGCAGAGCGATTATTGCTAACGGTATTATTGGTAATACTGGGTGACCCATAAACATAAACTCCGCTACCGCGATTATGACTAATGATATTGTTGGCAATACTCGGTGAACCTATATCAACATAAATCCCATGATAATAATTATTAATAATGATGTTATTGATAATATTTGGTTTTCCTCCATTAACATAAACACCATGGTAATCATTGTAGCTAATCGTATTTCCTCGGATAGTCGGTGAGGCATTGACGATGTAAATACCATTATGGTCACTATTGCGAATAATACTGTTTTCTATCGTAACATCATCTGATTCAATAAGAATGTTGGAGCAAGGATAATAACAACGATAATTATTCCCCCCATAACGAATCAAACTATCACTAATTTTTCCCTTAGAGCCTGATTGATACCGAATTCCTAACCAATCGCCTTTGGTTGCCACAGTCGCTGTGCTATCTCCATTGGTATCTCCTCCAATACTATCGTCTCGGTAGGAGGTGATTGTGGCACTACTGATATTCAGCGTGCCTCCATTTTCCACAGTGATTTGAGCTTCGTGTCTCATTTTTAAAACCATTCCCATAGGCACAGTAACCGTGGTACCACTGCTTACTGTAAACGAATTCCAATTGATGTGTTGATTAGAAAGTGAAAAAGTAAAATCACTTGTGAAAGTTCCGCCATAGTTATAAATCGGTTCACTACTGTGTCCTGTAATTTGATTGCCTGTGATGACCGAACTAATCGCTGATGCAAAAGAAAGAACTATTCCATGACTCCCATTATTTCTAATGGTATTGTCTTGGATGCTCGGAGAGCCACTACTAGCGTGAATACCATTAGAACCATTATTTCTAATTGTATTACCTTGAATGGTCGGAGAGCCACCTTGCACATAAACCCCAAAATAATCACTCTCGCTAATGGTATTGCCTTGGATTGTTGGTGAAGCATCGACGATGTAAATACCATAATAACCGCTATCACGAATAATGCTATTCTTAACTGTGACATTATCTGATTCAATACGGATATTGGCATAAGGATACTCAGAACGATAAGGATACCCTCCATACCGAATTAAGCTATTTTTAATGGTTCCCTTGGATCCTGACTGATAAAAAATACCATACCAGTCGCTTTTAGTCGCACTGGTGGCTGTGCTGTCCCCATTGGTATCTCCTCCTATACTATCGTCTCGGTAGGAGGTGATTGTGGCACTACTGATATTCAGCGTGCCTCCATTTTCCACAGTGATTTGAGCTTCGTGTCTCATTTTTAAAACCATTCCCATAGGCACAGTAACCGTGGTACCACTGCTTACTGTAAACGAATTCCAATTGATGTGTTGATTAGAAAGTGAAAAAGTAAAATCACTTGTGAAAGTTCCGCCATAGTTATAAATCGGTTCACTACTGTGTCCTGTAATTTGATTGCCTGTGATGACCGAACTAATCGCTGATGCAAAAGAAAGAACTATTCCATGACTCCCATTATTTCTAATGGTATTGTCTTGGATGCTCGGAGAGCCACTACTAGCGTGAATACCATTAGAACCATTATTTCTAATTGTATTACCTTGAATGGTCGGAGAGCCACCTTGCACATAAACCCCAAAATAATCACTCTCGCTAATGGTATTGCCTTGGATGGTAGGAGAAGCATTGAGAATATAAATACCATAATGGTCACTATTGCGAATAATACTGTTTTCTATCGTAACATCATCTGATTCAATAAGAATGTTGGAGCAAGGATAATAACAACGATAATTATTCCCCCCATAACGAATCAAACTATCACTAATTTTTCCCTTAGAGCCTGATTGATACCGAATTCCTAACCAATCGCCTTTGGTTGCCACAGTCGCTGTGCTATCTCCATTGGTATCTCCTCCAATACTATCGTCTCGGTAGGAGGTGATTGTGGCACTACTGATATTCAGCGTGCCTCCATTTTCCACAGTGATTTGAGCTTCGTGTCTCATTTTTAAAACCATTCCCATAGGCACAGTAACCGTGGTACCACTGCTTACTGTAAACGAATTCCAATTGATGTGTTGATTAGAAAGTGAAAAAGTAAAATCACTTGTGAAAGTTCCGCCATAGTTATAAATCGGTTCACTACTGTGTCCTGTAATTTGATTGCCTGTGATGACCGAACTAATCGCTGATGCAAAAGAAAGAACTATTCCATGACTCCCATTATTTCTAATGGTATTGTCTTGGATGCTCGGAGAGCCCCTACTAGCGTGAATACCATTAGAACCATTATTTCTAATCGTATTACCTTGAATGGTCGGAGAGCCACCTTGCACATAAACCCCATAAGAATCACTCTCGCTAATGGTATTGCCTTGAATGGTTGGTGAGGCATTGACGATGTAAATACCATGAGAACTGCTATCACGAATAATGCTGCTTTCTACCGTAACATCACTCGACTCAATGCGAAGGTTAGCACGAGAATAACGATAAGAGCCTCCATAACGAATCAAACTATTACTAATTTTTCCCTTAGAGCCTGATTGATACCAAATTCCTCTCCAATCTCCCTTAGTTGCCACAGTCGCTGTGCTATCCCCATTGGTATCTCCACCAATGCTGTCATCTTGGTAGGAGGTAAATAATGCCTGAGTAGCATTCAACGTAGCCCCATTATTAACGGTGATTTGACTACCGCTTTGCATTTTAAGCACCACACCAGCGGGGATAGTTAGGGTTGTGCCGCTACTAATAGTAAGAGAGTGTACTTTATAGGGTGATAATTCGGTAGTGAGTATTTTATTACTATTTAGGGTGCCTCCGAGATGAGTGGTGCCATAACCTGATGAATGGTAATCGTATTCGTAGCGTCCACTGGTACAAACGGTGCGACTATTCGTGCTATCCCAGTAGAAGGTGTGGCAATTATCGTAGTAGCGATGATAAATCCGATAATAGTATTTTTCACCCATTGCTAAACCTGAACAATAAAGATTGTTAGAATACGTAGTTACTTCACAAATGCGATTATTACCTTGCTCACCTTTGGAGTAGGTATTGCCATTACTGGGCGACCAGTTAGGTGAGTTATCAATACGGGCAATAACTAAGGTTTGATCGTAGCTTGGGTTGTGTGATGGGCGAGTGTGCGTAATTGAGAAGTGAGAAATACCGTTGTTATAAACTTTAGAGCTATTTTGATTTCCTCCAATCACGGCTGTTGGGGGTGAAGGTGAGGGATAAGGAGTAGAGCCCTGTTGGGTGGTAGCATGACGCACCGAAGAGTAGTTTGAGCAAGTTGCACTATCGCTATTGGTACACGCTTTAACTTTGTAGTAGTAGGTAGTGTTTGCTGATAAACCTGTGTCGTTGTAATTGGTATTTGTGCTGGCGTGAATTTGACTATAACTACCTCCACTTGAGGTCGCACGATAGAGTCGATAATAACCGGCATTTGATAGGCTTGACCATGAGAGGCTAATTCGATTGGTGCTTTGTGCAGTAGCAGTTAGAGTAACTATTATCGTTGTAGTTGAGCCAGTACCACCACTGGTGGTAGCATTATGCACCGAAGAGTAGTTTGAGCAAGTTGCACTATCGCTATTGGTACACGCTTTAACTTTGTAGTAGTAGGTAGTGTTTGCTGATAAACCTGTGTCGTTGTAATTGGTATTTGTGCTGGCGTGAATTTGACTATAACTACCTCCACTTGAGGTCGCACGATAGAGTCGATAATAACCGGCATTTGATAGGCTTGACCATGAGAGGCTAATTCGATTGGTGCTTTGTGCAGTAGCAGTTAGAGTAACTATTATCGTTGTAGTTGAGCCAGTACCACCACTGGTGGTAGCATTATGCACCGAAGAGTAGTTTGAGCAAGTTGCACTATCGCTATTGGTACACGCTTTAACTTTGTAGTAGTAGGTAGTGTTTGCTGATAAACCTGTGTCGTTGTAATTGGTATTTGTGCTGGCGTGAATTTGACTATAACTACCTCCACTTGAGGTCGCACGATAGAGTCGATAATAACCGGCATTTGATAGGCTTGACCATGAGAGGCTAATTCGATTGGTGCTTTGTGCAGTAGCAGTTAGAGTAACTATTATCGTTGTAGTTGAGCCAGTACCACCACTGGTGGTAGCATTATGCACCGAAGAGTAGTTTGAGCAAGTTGCACTATCGCTATTGGTACACGCTTTAACTTTGTAGTAGTAGGTAGTGTTTGCTGATAACCCTGTATCGTTGTAATTGGTATTTGTGCTGGCGTGAATTTGTCCATAACCAACTGAAGTCAAACGATATAAACGATAATAACCAGCATTTGATACGCTTGACCATGAGAGATTAATTTGATTAGTGCTTTGTGCAGTGGCAGTTAGAGGCGAAGGCGTATTAGGTATCAGAAGGTCTTTTTTAATTTGCTTAAATAATACATCACTTGAATAGTCATCTTCATCCACTGCCGAACGCATTTGTGAGTGATCACGATCATAGAAAATTCGACGGTTTTCGGTGGAATATACATACGGCTCTTTTTTAGCTTCGGTTTGATAGGTTTGTAGAAGAGAATTACTGTCTTCATTATTTTTAAAAAGCAAACCGCTGGGAAGGGGGACGGCACTATCGAGCTCGTAGCCTACTTCATCCACTGCTTTTGCTGCAAGGATTTGTGTATTTTCATTATCATTTGGACCAAAAGCTACAACCCACCCTGCGTATAGTGTAAATTTCTTTAGAATGGAGTTGTTTTGTAAAAGTAGTTGGTTAATTGTTTTGAGCTTGGTGTTTATTTTGTATTGATGAGTGCTATTGCCAAGATCTAATCGTGGCTTGGAGAAGTTGATGAGGTCGCATCCTTCGCTACTTTTTCCCCAGCCTCCATCCCAAGCAAGGTCAATAGCCCCGTCTGTTTGAAGATTGCCTGCACCGCTTCGAAAGGTGTTATATATTGAAAGTGAATCTGTGCCTCCTGATATAAATCGACATATTTTTAACCCTTCATCGTAATCGGTGTCATAATCTAAGGAGCTGTATGAGCCACGATGCGGGGTGGCAAGAGTGATAACTTGGGTTACGCTGCTGTTAATTGAGGAAACTGTGCCGTCGTGACCTAACATTGCGTATTTGGCGAGCAAACCACCTGTACTATGACCTATCAGACGAATATTGTCGGCATTTTTTAGTTCTGGATGCGATTGTATTAGTTCAACCAAACGTTTTGCGTTATATTCATTAGAACGCATTGTGGGGTAACGAAAGCGGTAAACCTTAAAGTTATTAGATAGCTGAATGGACTCAAAATAACTTTGATGGGTGTTTCCTCTTTGGGTAATTTTGTTGGTAGCCTCAAGAATATCAAAAGTATCTGAGAGCAGTGCTGAATGGTTGTTTTCTTCTGCTAATTGCCACCATGCTTGGACTTCGGTTTGGAAGAGAAGCGTGGTTGCCCATTTGTCGTCTTTGCCTTGCCAGCCATGGATTAGAATAATCGGGGTGCGATTTCCAAGTGCCCGAGGGTTGCTCATCGCTTCTAATTTTGCTTTGGTGGGATTCCAGTAGTAGTTCTCTTCAGAGTAAAGTAGATGTGACGGGGTATTATTAAGTTGTTCTTGCAAGTAGCTTTTATGGAGAGTGCTAAATTCTAATGAATCTGCTGTAAAAGTTTCAGTCCATTCAAAACCATCGTAGTTTGAGCCATTGCCTCCGTTGGTTCCTCTGATGCCGTGGGTGTCTGTGCTAATAAAATCAAACTCGGCTCTCTTGTCGTTTCCGCTGTTTAGATTGGTTTGGCTGGAAATAATTTCTAAGCTGTGATGTTCCCCTGTCTGTAAATTTTCAACGATACCTGCGAATATATAGAGTCGCAAATGATCCTCGTTCAACCAAAAGTCATCGTCATTACAGCCCTCTTCATCACTGTTACCAAAATCTGCAAGTCCAATGGCATGGCGGTTTTTAGCATCTTTCAATATCATTATTGTTCCACTTGTAGGATTTGTAGGATTTTTAGAATTACCACATATTTCTTCATATTGCTCAGGGTTAATAAATTGATCGTTTAAATCTAACCATTCAGTTACCTCTCCTGCATCAAAATCCATTAGCCTTGCTAATTGCTTTCCATCTAATGGATTGTAGTAATTGGTTAGTGCAATAAAGGGTTCTGTATAGTCTGCTTTTGGGTTTTTTAATTGGATGGCTTTGGATAGGTTGATTAAACCATAGCCAGTAAGATTATCTTTTGCTTTTGGGGGTAGGTCGGTTGCGGTTTCGTATATTCTGCCTGCGATAATGGATGGGGTTTGTTTGGGTTGAGTGTTTGATTTTATTTTGGCAATAGCACCAGAGATTAAGGCGGCTGCCGCCGAGGTGCCATTGCTTTGACGAGTTTTTCCGTTAATTTGGTATTGAATATTGGCACCAGGGGCGACACTATCTACAAAATTTCCACGATTGGATTGGCTTAGGGGTTGGTTGTTTTTATCGATTGCACCAACGCCGATAACATTGGCGTAAGCCGCTGGGTAAAAGGCTTTATCTGTATAGCCACCGTTACCCACTGATGCTACAATACTAACGCCTTTGCGGTGGGCGAATTGTATTGCGTCTTGCAAAAGTTGTGAGGGGGCGTAACCACCGAGACTTAGGTTGATTACATCAATTTTTCTATCTAAGGCGTGGAAAATACCTTCGGCTATATCGGCATACGTGGCTATACCTTTGGAGTTGGTTATTTTAATGGCGTGGATTTGTGCTTGTGGGGCGACTTGCAGGGCGAGAAGTGCCATTGCTGTGCCGTGTCCATTGTCATCGTTTGCTTGCTTGTCTTGATTAACAACGTCAATAATGTGCCTAACTTTTCCTTTAAGCTCTTTTACTGAATCATCAACGCCTGAATCAATAATAGCTATTTTGCTTGTTGGTTTTTTGAACGTTTTTGTTTGGGTGTTGTTTTTTGTGTTGGTTTGTATGGTTGATTTAATAGCTTCTAAGTGCCAGTAGTTTGTAGGAGTTGTTTGTAGGGAGGCTATGTAGTTGGGTTCAATTGCTGTGATAAGCTTACTTTTTTGTAATTTTTGTGCGAGGGTTTTTAAATCAATACCAAGAGGGAAGCGAGCTTTGATGTATTTCATTCGGTGCATACGATCGGCAAGTACGCCACCTTGTTGTTTGACAATTTTATCTAATTGGCGAATTGAATTGTTAATGTCATTCTTAGGGTTAAGGCGCATCAATAGTTCATCAGCAACGTAGCTTATTGTTATGCCGTTGTATTTTTCTTGGATGTAGGTAACTTTTTGGTTTTTCGGGCGTGGATAGTAGATTGAGCCGATTTTATTGAATTGGACTGGGGGGTGGGCTATTTTTTTTAAGGTATGCGTTTTTTGAGTTTTTTGCACATTTGCAATGGTGGAGGCTGAGGCTATTTGGGATTTTTTGCCTTCGGGGAGAATATAGACTGTATCAATTTCTTTGCCTTTACTCGATTTGTAGGTGGTGATGGTATTATGGCTTTTGAAGATTTGCTTGAGGGCTTTATTCAGCGGTTGTTTTTTAATGTTTAATTGATGAATTTTTTTTGTATATATTGAATGTTGTTCATCCAATAATTCAATGTTTATGCCCGTGTGCCTTTTTACATCTAAGGCTATTTGAGTCATTGAAAGGTTGGTGCCTTTAATGGAGAGTAGTTTTGCGTGTGATTGAAAGCTTATAGAAAGAGGCGAGTTTACCTTTGCTTCCAATAGAGCTTTACTATTTTCCACTGAGGCATTAGCGAAGCCCGCAAGAATTAAAAAAATAAGAAGGTAAATTGTGTTATTTTTCTTAAACATTTTTCCTCAAATAACCTAATTAGTTGTTAAAAATTCAATATGGTTTTCTGAAAGACCTACTTTAAATAATCTACTTATTTATTTCCACATAGTGGGGATTTGAGGTTTGGGCAATCGGGATAAGGGGTGTAAGTATAAAGAAATACCATCTTTTTCTTACTATTACCTATTTATTATAAACCAATGTGTGTGAATTATTGTATTGAAACCTCACTCAAATCGCATACTTATAGGTATGTGATATTAATGAATTATATCACTAAAATACCTACTTATAGGTATTTTATATGTTAGGAAAAAAAGAAGAGCAAAAAATTCACAGAATCATTGGACAAAATGTCCAAAAACAGAGACAGTTAAAGAAAATGTCTCAGTTTGAGTTAGCTATGCAGATTGGGCATAGTTCGGTTGGGGTGGTTTCTGCTGCGGAGATTGGGATTGCTAATAAGCACTTTAATATTATTCATTTGGTGAAAATTTCAAAGGTGCTTGAGGTGGATATTGAGTTGTTTTTTGAGGGGGTTGGGGAGTTTGTTTTTTCTAAGGATTGATAGTTGGAAAAGTCTATCTCTTGACAAAATTGATGATTTTTTTCCCTTTAGAGATAATTTTTTTTGACATTCCCGTTACTGAGGTGCTTGGGAAGTGACCCCCCCCCGCCACTTCGTGGCACCCCTTTACGGGATAGGAATTATTTCTCTTCTGTAGAGTGCGTGCAAGGGCGGGGTGGGTTTTATTGATATTTCTTATTTACTGTCCTGTGTGTCCAAAGCCGCCTTCGCCTCGTTGGCTTTGTTCGTTAAATTCGTTAACAATTTGGAAATCGGCGTGAATGATAGGTACTATAAGCATTTGTGCCATACGTGTTCCAGGTTCTAAGATAAAGTCTTCTTTTCCTCTATTCCACAGAGGTACCATTAGCGGACCTTGATAGTCTGCATCAATCACGCCGGTTAAATTACCAAGCACAATTCCCTTTTTGCTGCCAAGACCGGATCTTGGGGTAATGAGTGCGGTTATGTTTGGATCTTCCAAATAAATTGATATCCCAGTGGGTATCAATTCACAATCTCCGGGTTTAAGGGTTAAGGGTTCTTTATTGCAAGCACATAGGTCAATACCGGCTGATTTTTTTGTAGCATAGGTCGGCATTGGGAATTCTGTGCCAATGCGAGAGTCTAAAATTTTGAGTTGTATGGGTTGTTTTTTCATTTTTGCAGTTCTTTATATCGTTGTGAAATAAGTTCTAATATATGGATGGCATTTTGTTCTTTATCGTTATGGGGAATTTCTTGTTGTTTTACTTGGTTTTGGGAGTTCCAAAGTGCGGTAATGGTTGATTTCTCAGCGTTCATACTTTCTACTGGGTTGGCAAAAATAAGGTCTAATTTTTTATTTTTAAGTTTTTTTTGTGCGTTGTTAATCAGTTCTTCACTTTCTAAGGCAAAGCCAGCACAGAATGGCAGTTTATCTTTTTTATTGCTGGCAATGGATTGGATAATATCAGGGTTTTCAGTGAGTTGGAGGGTTAGAAGGTTATCGTTTGTTTTTTTGATTTTATTTTGGTTGTAGTTTGTTGGGCGATAATCAGCTACGGCAGCACAGCCGATAAAAACCTCTATTGGATTGTTTTGTTTTCTGGCTTTGGTGATTTCTGTTTGTGTTTGTTGGAGCATTTGCTCTGCAGTTGTGATTGCAATTTTTTTGATTTCAGATGGTAATTCTTGCAATAAGTTTTGTTCTATTGGGGCGTGAATTAGGGTAACTTGAATACCACATTGATAAGCGATTTTTGCTATTGCAATCCCCATTTTTCCTGAGCTATGGTTACTGATATAGCGCACGGGATCAAGTGGTTCTTGGGTTGCACCAGCGGTGATAATAAGATGTTTAAAAGAGGGTTCAATTGGGCGAATCCAGTGTTGGATTTTTTGCATAATTTCTTCAGGCTCTAATAGTCTCCCTTGTCCGACATCGCCACAGGCTTGTAAGCCACTGTCTGGTCCCCAAATTTCGATGCTTCTTTTTTTAAGGGTGTTTATATTATCTTGCGTAGCTGGGTTATTCCACATTGTAACATTCATTGCAGGGGCAATGGCAAGCGGGGCTTTGGATGCAAGAATGATGTTGCTTAGCAAGTCTTGGCATTCTCCTTGTGCAAGCAGGCTGATGCGATTTGCCGTTGCTGGCACAATAATAATAAAATCTGCCCACTTAGCGAGGGAAATATGGTGCATATTATGCTCTTGTGCGTCTGCTTTTGTATGATTGTCTTGTGGAGGGTTCCATAAGTCAGTATAGGCAGGATATTCGGATAAGGCATGTACTGAAACGGGCGTAACAAATTCTAAGGCACTTTGCGTGAGTACAACTTTGACTTGGTGCTGTTGTTTTTTGAGTAGGCGAATAAGCCAAAGACTTTTGTAGGCTGATATTCCGCCACCAATACCGAGGATAAAGTTCACTTTTTGATTTTATGCTTAAGTTTCATCTTTTTTCTGTGCTCTGAACTCAACTTTTTCGATGCCTGCATTTTTATTTCTGACGACCACGGTGCCAGCCATTTTATCATGCCAGCCTTGTTTTCTTTTATCAAAAGCAATCCAAATAAATCCTAAACCAAGAAATAATAATGAGGGGATATAGGCAAAATATCGCCCTATACATTGTGCGGTAGAGGGTTTTTCTCCAGTTTCAGCATCGAGAATTTTTGAATGAATTGCCATTTTTCCAGGTGTTGCTTGGTGGAATTTCCAAAAAAGGATGATTGCTATGGATGGTAGTATATAGCAAATAAAAAAATCTATAGGACCTTCAATAAAACTGTGATTATTAAAATGGAACCCAAATTGGTTAAAATAATATTCCATGTCATAAATGTTTGATAAGAATGGTGAAGTCGCTAATAGTATCAAAAAAGTATCTATTAAAAATGCACCGACCCTTATCCAAAAGCCGCTATAAATTAATTCGTTATGTTTATTCATATCTTAAATTCTAATGGAGTACAACGTTTGATTTTAAAGTGATTATCAATGAGCCTACAATAATTAAGGTAAGTCCAACTAAGGCATAAAGATCAAATTTTTGTTGCCAAAATAATACCGAAGCAACGCACACAAGAGCAATGCCCACCCCTGACCAAATGGCATAAACAATACCAACATTCATTGTTTTTAATACGATACCAATAAATAAAGCAGATATTGCATAGAAAACAACTGCCCAAAATCCTAACCATAATTTTTCCCAGCCATTAGATAGCTTGAGTAGAAGAGTAGCAAACACTTCGGTAATGATTGCAAAAAAAAGTAGGATATAGGCGTGCATAGAGGTGGTTTTTAGTGTTTTCCTAACCAGAGTAGATCAGTCAGCTTGCTGACGTTGGTGTTTAAAGTGTTGGCTTTATCATCAAATAGTTGTTTGATGTTTGTAGCTTGTGAGGTGGGGATGTTTGATTCTTTTAGGGCTTGCTTGAATTTATTGATAAGTACGGGGATTCCCTCTTGACGACGCAGGCGGTGTCCTATGGGGTAGTGGATTTCTACTTTGTCGGTTTGGCTACCATCGTTAAAAAGTATTTGTACTGAATTGGCTATAGACCTTTTTTCTGGATCTAAGTATTCTTTGGAGTATTGTGGGTTTTCTGAGACAACCATTTTTTCCCTAAGTTGATCTACTATTGGTAAGTTAGCCACTTCATCCTCATAGTCATTAGCTTCTAAATTTCCTTTTATTAGCCCAATGGCAGTCATATATTGAATGCAGTGGTCTCGGTCAGCAGGGTTATCTAATTTGCCAGTTTTATTGATGATGCGATCGCCGGATTCTTGAGTTTCTATGATAATTTTTTCTATATCATTAAATCTATCTTTAATTTCAGGGTGTAGCTTAACAGCGGCTTCAACTGCTGTTTGGGCATGAAATTCTGCTGGAAATGAAATTTTAAAGAGTACGTTTTCCATTACGTATTGGTTGAAATCTTGTTTTATTACCAAAGGTTTATGATCAAATAACACATCTTGAAATCCCCAAATTGGTGCCGTGATTGCTGAGGGGTAGCCCATTTCTCCAGTTTGTGCGATGAGGGCAAGACGCACGGCTCGACTGGTTGCATCACCTGCTGCCCATGATTTTCTGGAGCCGGTATTTGGTGCATGGCGGTAGGTTCGTAGTGATGAACCATCTAACCAAGAATGTGATACGGCATTGAGTGTTTGTTCACGATTAAGATTTAACAAACGACAAACCACCGCAGTTGAGGCAATTCTTACTAACATAACATGATCTAAGCCGACCTTATTAAAGCTATTTTCTAAGGCGAGAACGCCTTGAATTTCGTGTGCTTTAATCATCGCTTGTAGAACATCTCCCAGAGTGATAGAGGCTTGATTGGAGCGATTAAGATAGTCACTAACCATCAAGATGCTACCGAGATTGTCGGAGGGGTGCCCCCATTCTGCGGCTAACCAGGTGTCATTAAAATCTAACCAACGAATCATCGCCCCAAAATTAAAAGAGGCTTGGATTGGTTCTAATTGATAATCTGTTCCTGGTACTTTTGCACCCATATTAGGGAGGAGGGCGTTAGGTACGCTCGGTCCTAATAGTTTTTGGCAAGCTGGATATTTCAGAGCCATTAAAGCACAGGCGATAGAATCCATCAAACAATAATGGGCTGTTTCCATCGCAAGCTCACTTTGGGAGGCGTCATAGTTTAGGGCATAGTCTGTTATTTTTTGAATAACATCATCAAAATCAGGGCGATTGGCAGAAATAATAGCTTGGCTCATAGTGAATAAATATATTTTTTAACGTTGTGAAATATCTGTGTAGGCTTGTTCGGTAGGTCCAGTATATTCAGCATTTGGACGGATAAGACGATTATCAGAGCGCTGTTCGATAATATGTGCAGACCACCCTGAAATACGACTAATAATAAAAATAGGGGTGAATAAATCTGTTTCAATTCCCATAAAATGATAGGTGTTTGCTGAGTAAAAATCCAAGTTGGGAAAGAGTTTTTTTTCATCCCACATTCTTTTTTCAATAGCTTCAGATACTGGATAAAAGTGTTGGTTTGGGTGTCCGTGGCTTAGTTTTTCTGCCCATTTTTTTATCACTAAGTTGCGTGGATCGTTGATTTTATAGACAGCATGCCCAAAGCCCATAATCTTATCTTTATTTTGTAATTTTGATAAAATTCCTTGACTGGCTTGTTCGGGTGTGGCGTATTGTTCAATAAGTTCCATTGCTGCCTCATTGGCTCCCCCGTGAAGTGGACCACGCAAGGCACCAATTGCCCCACAAACGGCTGAGTAAAAATCCGGTAGTGTTGCACTAATAACACGTGCGGTGAAAGTGGATGCATTAAATTCGTGTTCGGCATAAAGAATTAATGAAACATCCATACATTTTATATGCTCATCTGAGGGTGCTTTACCGTTTAGCAACTCTAAGAAATGTCCAGCAAGGCTATCTTGCTTTGTGGTGGTTTCAATCTCTTTACCGTTGCGTGCATATTGCACCCAGTAACATAAAGCCGATGGGAAAAAACTTAAAAGACGATCAGAAATATCTAATTGTTGTGAGTGAGAGGTTTCAGGTTCAATACAACCGAGCACTGAGCAGGCAGTTCTTAATACATCCATTGGGTGTGCACTACCCGGAATGATTTGTAATGCCTTTTTCACCTCTTGAGGCACGCCTCGTAATGGGTATAGCTTATTTTTATAGGCAGTTAATTCTTGTTGGGTAGGCAAATGTCCGCGAGTCAGTAAAAAAGCTACTTCTTCAAAGGTTGAATGTGTGGCAAGATCGTTAATATCATAGCCACGATAAGTTAAGCCAACCCCGTCTTTACCGCAAGTGCAAATTGCAGTATTTCCGGCACTAATGCCACGTAATCCCATTGTATTATTACTCATTATTTTCTCCTCTTAAGAGTTTATCTAAAATCCCCTCATAGTGATGATAGTTGAGATAGCTATAAAGCTCTTCTCTGGTCTGCATTGTGTCTAAAACGTTATGTTGATGTCCATCTGCCAATAATTTTTTATAGACATTTTCTGCCGCTCGGTTCATTGCCCTAAATGCAGATAAAGGGTTTAAAATGATTTTTATACCGACCGAATTAAGTTCTTGCTTAGTGAATAGAGGCGTTTGTCCAAATTCAGTAATATTAGCTAAGCAAGGCACTTTCACCGCATCACAAAATTTTTGATAGTGTTCTAATTCTAACATTGCCTCTGGAAAAATCATATCAGCCCCTGCTTCAACATAAGCAATTCCTCGCTCAATAGCCGCATCAAGCCCTTCGATAGATAGGGCATCTGTTCTTGCCATAATCACAAAATCAGAATCTATTCGGGCATCGACGGCAGCTTTAATGCGATCACTCATTTCCTCAGTAGAAACAATCTCTTTATTTGGGCGATGCCCGCATCTTTTTTGGCTAACTTGGTCTTCCATATGCACTGCGGCTGCCCCTTCTTTTTCCATTTTTTTAATGGTTTGGGCGATATTAAAAGCCCCTCCCCAGCCAGTGTCAATATCTACTAATAAGGGGAGCGAGGAGGCAGCGGTAATACGGCGTACATCTTCTAAGACATTATCAAGGCTGGTCATTCCCAAATCGGGTAAACCATAAGAGGCGTTGGCGACCCCACCACCTGAAAGATAAATTGCTTTATGCCCAATTTTTTCTGCCATAAGGGCAGTGTAGGCGTTGATGGTGCCAACAATTTGTAAAGGAGGCTGCTTGTGGATTAGCTCTCTGAGAGTGTTTCCTTTATTCATAGGAATCAAAATTTAATTTAATTTTTTGCTTTTTTACTTGTCATATCTTTTGTGCAAAGGTCTCATTTTAGGTATGTTTTCTTGATGGTTTTTCTCCTATACAAAAAAAGTAGGGCATAGGCGTGCATACATTATTTTAGTGAGGGAATGGAGTTAATCAAGAGTTTGGTGTAGTCTTGTTTGGGTTGTTGCATAATTTGTTTGGCATCACCTTGTTCAATAAGTTCGCCATCTTTTAGCACTAAGACTCTATGAGCAATGAGTGGAATAAGTGATAGGTCGTGAGTAATGAAAATCAGGCTTAGGTTCATTGTTTCTTGTAATTGACCAAGCAGTTGTAAAATTTGGGCGCGGATTGACACATCAAGGGCACTTGTTGGTTCATCACAAATAATCATTTTAGGCTCCACTGATAGAGCTCGTGCAATAGCTATGCGTTGTCTTTGTCCGCCAGAAAATTCGTGTGGATAGCGGTCAATATCGGAGGCTTGTAGTCCGACTTTTTCGAGTAAATTTTCGGCACGCTCTTGACATTCTTTTTTGCTGATAGCTGTGCCGAGAGCGAGCATCCCCTCGCTTAGTGTTTGTAAGATAGAGAGCCTGGGATTTAGGGAAGAATAGGGGTCTTGGAAAATGATTTGAAAATGTTTGCGTAGGGGGCGTAATTCATTTTGTGAGAGCTTATTGAGTAAGTGGCTTTGGTAGTTTATTTCACCATCGATAATAGCCGTGTTATCGAGTAACCTTAAAATGGCACGCCCTAAGGTAGTTTTGCCAGATCCTGATTCACCGACAACGGCAATAGTTTCTTTTTCCAAAAGAGTGAAATCAATCGGTTTTAATGCTTCAGTATAACCAACAATACGTTTTAACAGTCCTTTGCGCACGGGGTAACGAACCGATAAGTTACGCACACTCAAAAGAGGCGAAGCATTGTCTATTTTTTCTAATGGTGGGCGGAATTTATCTATTTGTGGGAGTTGGGAAATTAAGCTTTGACTATAAGGATGTTTAGGTTGTTCAAAGAAAGAGTTGCTTGCTTGAGATTCAAGAATTTCCCCATCTTTCATTGTGATAACGTGGTCGCTCATTTGGCGGACAATGCCCATATCGTGAGTGATAAGCAAAATTGCAAGGTTTCGTTTTTGTTGTAGCTCCTTAAGTTGGTGTAAAATTTGCGCTTGTACAGAGACATCGAGAGCGGTAGTTGGTTCATCGGCAATCAATAACTCAGGCTGACAGGCTAAGGCAATAGCAATCATTACTCGTTGTTTTTGCCCTCCAGAAAGTTGATGAGGGTACCAATCAATGCGAGTTTCCGGGTCAGGAAGTTTTACTTCTTGCAGTAGTTCAATAATTTTTTCTTTTAATGCCTTAGCTTTTAAGCCTTGATGGCGAGTTATCGATTCGCCAATTTGCCTACCGATGGTGAGTACCGGATTTAGCGACATATTTGGTTCTTGAAAAATAATTCCCAGTTTATTGCCACGAACAGAGCATAACTGTTTTTCACTTAAAGAGAGTAGTTGGGTATTATCGAAAATCACCTCTCCTGAGGTGATTTTTGCATTGTGTGGTAGCAATTGCAGAATGCTCATTGCGGTCATTGATTTACCACTACCAGACTCCCCAACTAAAGCTAAGGTCTTACCTCGTTCAAGTGAAAAGCTAATATTATGCAAAATGCTTTTTTCTTGAATAGTAAGGTTGATATTATTAACTTGTAGCAGAGGGGTATTCATATTTAATGGAAGTAGTTTACTGTCTTGGATCAAAAACTTGGCGAACTCTATCGGCAAATAGGTTAGTGATTAACACCAAGGTAAACATTAATAAAAAAGTAGCCACCAAAGGCCACCATACAACGGGTTCTTTAGATATTTCAAAGCGTGCACTATTAATCATATTTCCCCAGCTTGGCATCGTGGGATCAACCCCAACTCCAATATAGGAAAGCACAGCCTCAGCCAAAATCAATCCTGAAAAATCTAATACAATCACGATAAGCACAATATGGGTAACATTGGGTAAGATGTGTTTTTTAAGTATATCAAATGATGAAACACCGAGTGCACGAGAGGCATCCACATACTCTAAACTTTTCAGCTTTAATGTTTCAGCACGAAGGAGGCGACATAAACCAGTCCACGAGGTAAGCCCAAGTACCATACAAAGTAACACAAGGCGAGTATCTGAACGAATAATTTGCTGGGCAAACCATTCGGGGTTTCGGTCAATAAAGCCTTGTAGTAATAACACCGATGAGGCGATAAGAAGCACCCCCGGTACGGAATTTAAGGTCGTATAGATATACTGAATAATATCATCGATAATTCCCCCATAAAAACCAGCACTAATGCCACTTAGCAAAGCAAGAGGTAATAAAACAAGCGTGGTTAATGTTCCCAGCAACATCGCTGTTCTAATCCCTTTAATTGCATCGTAAAATACATCGTTACCAATCTTATCCGTGCCAAAAATATGTACGTATTCACTGAGTGAAAGTAAGATGGCATTAGCACATATCAAGAAGCCTAAGGTGTAATAGGCGTGTTTTCGAGTTTGCCAATCCCATTTTTTGGTACCTATGTGGATAGGGATTAGGAGAAGAGCGGTAATCATTAAACCGATAATTATTCCCCATAGTATAGAGAGTGAAAAGTTAATAGCTGTTTGTTCATCCGCTTTTTTTAAAGGCAGGTTTTCACGTTTAGCAATCCCATCATTTTTAATAGTCATCTTGCTGTGTAGCTCGCTTGCCAGCGGAGATGAATAACTAAGTTGTTTGGTTTGTGTGAGGTTACTAAGCAATAAATCAACAACGCTTATAACATTTGCGTGAGATTGATTATTATTAGTATTTGTTTTAAAGTGTATAGAATCAAGACTTGCAACAAAAGCATAGAAAAAGAAAAAAACCGCACATACAGTCGTTAATGGCTTAGCAAAAATACGCTGCCATTTTTGCCGAGTTTGGGAGTTTTTCTGTGCTTGTAGCACCAAGATAAAAAGCACTACAATAATTAACCACCATAAGGCATCAGAGAGTAAAATTACTGGCATTTTGAGGTTATATTTTTTGGCTTTAAATTTCTTTTTTTACTAAGATAAATTATACTTTAGAGACCTTTGCACAAAAGTATGGCAAAAGAAAAAAGATAAAAAATTGTTCTGATTGAGGGGTGAAATGAAGCTAATACGTCCGTCTTTGCAAGTTTCACAACGAAAATCAGGGCAATTTTTCACTTTTTTACTTGTCATATCTTTTGTGCAAGGGTCTCTTTAATCAATTGAGATACTTTTCTAAAAGCCCTTAAATTCTTATCTTGCTTAATAAACCGTTAAATATTCTTAAATACTGCCAGCAAAAACGAAGTGGCGAATTAATTGTGCATCCTGCTGATTTATTTGATATACCCGAGTGCCAATCCGATTTTGAAGTGCAGTATCAATTTTATTTGCATAATTCCTATTATGCGGTGGAATTAACCTTTGAAACCGTTCTTTCATTAAAGTGTCAATCTTGTTGGTGTGATTATCAGCATACAATGGAGACGGCTAATCACTTAATAATCACAACAGATTCCAGCGAGCAAACACATAATGAATTAAGTGCTTTGGGGTTTGAGGTGGTAGTTATTGAAGATAGTCAAAATTTCACCATTGGTATGCTGGTTAAAGAGGAAATTCATCTGCAAATTCCCTTTATTCCTCGCTGCCCCAAACATCTTAACGGCGGAGAACAGTTAGTATTCTCTGATGAAATACAACAATCATCCTCAAATTCAATTAGCTCAACCTCAGTCCATACCCCTTTTAAAGATCTACTAAAAAATCAAAAGAATTAAAACCATTTTTTTGCGTTGTCTTGCTCTACCCAACCTGATAAGGCACGCATCCGCATCGCATAATAATTTTGCACAATAGGATAAATAAGAATAAGGTTAATAACCTGCTTATACCACGCAATACCAATACAAGAAGGATGCTTTTGCCACCAATGATTATTTACCCCAAAGTGTTTAGTTTTGATTAGAATATGGAGGATTAATTTCCAATTTTTAGTAATATAGTGTATTTTATTCATTGTGATAAATGGATTAAAATAGTTTTTTATAAACTTTGATGGCATAATTATCCGTCATCCCTGCAATGTAATCACAGATAATTCGATAATCATTACTATCTTTATTGAGCTTGTTTTGTGTGGAGGTTGGTAGCAATCTCTCCGAGTCATCTATTAGGGCTTGAAAGAGTTTTTTAATAATTTGTTGCCCTTTGTATTCGTGCATTTTGACCTCTTGAGTTTTGATAACATACTTAAACACAAACTCTATTAGGATATTTAAGTTGCTTTTAGCTTCGTTAGACATAGTAGCCTGTAAATCAAGCAACGGAGTTTGAAAAACAGCCTGAGGGCAAATGGAAATATTGTGTATAAAATAAAACACTAATTGACTAATAATAAACTTTCTTTTATTGTTAGAAGGTGAAAAGAGTTGTTGATTGAACTCATTCTTAGTTTGATTAGCGAAAATACCTTTCCCTATTAGCCTATCTACTACCTGTTCTTGCCATTGCTCTTTATTGATAAGATTGAGAGCCAGGGCATCTTCAAGATCGTGTACACCATAAGCAATATCATCAGCTAACTCCATTATGGAAGTGTCAAAGGATTTATATTGTGATTTGCTATTTTTTGTTTTTTGAAACTCATCTTGATCAATTTGAGGAAACGGGCTTAAAATCCATTTTAAAACATCCTCTTCATCGTCATGGATACACTTAGGCGGTTTGTAGTCATTAAGCGTTAATTTTGCTTGGTTTTGAGAGTTTGGATAACTGCCTGCGACTTGCTTGTGTGTGACAGGATATTTTAGTAAGCCAAGCATGGTTCGTCTGGTCAGATTGAGCCCATGATTTTCTGAATATTCACCTAATTTTGAGGCAATTCTAAGAGTTTGACCATTTCCTTCAAAACCACCGTGCTTGTGCATAAAATAATTTAGAGCACTTTCTCCTCCGTGTCCAAAAGGTGGGTGTCCAATATCGTGTGCTAAACAAATTGCCTCCATTTGGCTTAATGAAGCTATCCATTGAGAATGCTGCTTATCAATTTTTTGATCATTACGTAGATACTCACAAATGCCTGAACCAATTTGAGCAACTTCCAAGGAATGGGTGAGACGAGTTCGATGAAAATCATTTTCACCAACACTAAATATTTGCGTTTTTGCCTGCAATCTACGGAACGCCGCAGAATGAATTAAGCGCGCCCTATCTCTTTGCGCATCTTCATCTATGGCTTTAGAATGGCTTTTATTCTTTGCAGTTGAAGCTTTTCTTCTTTCTAATAAGCAAAACGTATTTAGTTTGTTATCTGCCATTATTTTACTAATGAGGATTGAACCTTGACATTAAAACAACGCTCAAAATTTTGCGTGGTAATTTTTGCCATTTCAGTCACCTCCGTACCTCTTAACTCGGCAAGATGAGCAAGTGTATGCTTGACATAAGCCGGTTGATTATACTTACTTCTAAAAGGTTGAGGGCTAAGATAGGGGGAATCTGTTTCTACCAATAAACGTTCTTCAGGAACTTGCTTGGCAACTTCTTTTAACTCTATTGATTTAGGGTAGGTGAGAATACCAGAAAAAGAAATATAAAATCCTAAATCTAAGGCAGCTTTTGCAGTTTGCCAATCTTCAGCAAAACAATGCATTACGCCCTTAGTTGCTTTATGTGATTGCAGTATTTCAATCACCTCTTTACGTGCATTACGACAATGAATTATCACAGGATAATCAAGCATTTTAGAGAGTTCCACTTGCTTGATAAAATAATCAAACTGATGTTGGCTATCTTCGGGTTTCGTGTGAAAAAAATCTAAACCCGTTTCACCAATAGCAATCACCTTAGGATGCTCGCTAAGCGTTTTAATATACTCCAAATCTCCATCACTCATCGGCTCAATAGGGCAATGGCAAGGATGCACTCCCACGCTCGCCCAAATATTAGATTGTAATTCACTTTGTTTGATAACCTCATCAGCTGTCTCTAAATCAACGCCAATATTCAGCATTCCAACCACGCAATTTTGCTTTGCCTCAGCCAATGTTTCAGCAATACCCTGCTTTTTTTTCAAGATATTTAAATGACAATGAGAATCAATAATTTGCATAAAATAAGCGTTTTTTTGAATTGTTTTTTTACAGATCGTACAATACTATTTTACTTGCTCTGTAGGCTATACATACCAAGAGTGTTTTATTCATCTACCATGGTAATCCTTTGGAGCAAAACGTTATACTTAAATAATACCGTTACAAAATGGAAAGGGGCAAGTTTTTATACGGTTCATAGTTAATAGAGGCAACTTCTTAAAAGTTGAACCTACGTAATGAACCCAAGGAAGATAAACAATAATAAAAGATAAATGAATAATACTCAAAGCATCCATCAACAAACTGTTGAACTAATTGACAATCTCAAAAGTGTTTGTGCTAACTACGGACTCGGCAACGATGGCAACGAATTTAAAATCATCACCACTTTTAACAACAAAGAAATCATCGATGATTTTCAGTATTCGTCTCTGCTTTGCAGAGACTTTCTTGGGCTATGAAAAAATCTCCACAGTCTGTTTGTTTTTATCAAACGTTCCCAAAACGAGAGATTCCTGTCGGGTGGGAGGTGAAGGAGATTGGGAAATTATTAGCTAAAGAATCTAAAGTTAAAAAAGTTCCTTCCAGTAAATATTTATCAGATGGGAATATTCCAATAATAGATCAAAGTATGAAATTTATTTGTGGCTTTACGAACGACACAAATACTAAAATTAAAACAGAGATTCCTATAATTGTTTTTGGTGATCATACTGGTATTGTTAAACTTATTAATTTTGACTTTGCTCGTGGTGCAGATGGAACACAGATATTGTTAAGTAATAATGAACGAGTACCTCAACACTTCTTTTTCCAATCAATAACATCAATTGATTTATCTAATTATGGATACGCAAGGCACTTTAAGTTTCTCAAAGAAAAGTTAACAATGGTTCCTGAAAAGGATATTGTTCAAAAATATGAACTTATTGCTAAAAATATGTTTTTGAAAATAAAGATGAACATTGAAGAAAATCAAACCCTCACCGAACTACGAGACTGGCTTTTGCCGATATTGATGAATGGGCAGGTAAGGATAGATAATGAACTATGAGTAAAAAAATGACTGCAATAGAAGTTCAAGGTATAGCGATTAACTTTGTTAAAATCCAACAAAAGGATTTTATTTGTATTACCGATATTGCGAAATTTAAAAATCCAGATGCCCCCAGAGATATTATAAAAAACTGGATACGAAACAAAAACACCATTGAATTGCTCGGTCTTTGGGAAAAACTTCATAATCCCGACTTTAAACAGGTCGAATTCGACCTGTTTAAAAATGAGGCAGGTTTTATCAATGATAATTTAGAGCAAAGCCAAAGACTTGAAAGGCTCAACAGCATAGAGATTAGCCAAATGAAAATTTTAATCAGCAAAACAGCACTAAAAACGTAGAAGCAAGTTAATATTGTTTTGTAACAATATTAAAAATGAAAAAGCAACCCCTCGCCAAACTACGAGATTGGCTATTACCAATGCTTATGAATGGGTAGGTGTCGGTAGATTTATGGTATCTTATTATTTTATTAAATGAATAAATTATGGACAATAAAATAAAGCATTTAGAATTTTTACAAAATATCATTACACGAATGAATACAAATTCATTTCAAATTAAAAGGCATTTACAGTCATTGTTTTATCAGCATTTTTAGTGGTTTTTTCTGCTAATAAAAATATTTTATTTATTTGTATTAGCATTTTTTCTGTGCTTCTCTTTTGGGTTTTGGATAGTTATTATTTGCAACAAGAACGAAAGTTTAGGGCAATTTATAATAACGTGTCAGGACTTAAAAATGATGTTCAAATTAAAGATTTTGAAATGCCTATTCATAAATTTATAGGTGGAGAATTTAATTATTGGAAAGTGTTTTTTTCAGCGACCATTGCATTATTTTATGGAAGTATTATAGTAATGTTGGCTATGATTTTTTTAATCTTAATTTGTATTAAATAAGGAGACTATGATGAGTAAAAAAGGTAAAAATCAACATGTTGTACCGTAGATACGCAAAATTTTGCGTATCTACTTGCGTATCTATTTGCGTATTTATTTGCGTATTTATTTGCGTATCTACAAATAATACCTGCCCTTTAAAAATTTTATAATATCGGGAAAAATGAATTATTTGATAACATAATGACATTATACAAAAATGCATATCGTGCAGAAAGCCATAGAAAAAAAGGTTGGGATTATGGTTCTAATGCATTTTATTTTGTGACTATTTGCACGCATCAGCGGTTATATTTTTTTGGCGATATATGCAACAATATAATGAAATTATCTGAAATTGGGGAAATTGCAGAAAAATGTTGGCTGGATATTCCCGTTCATTTTCCGTTTGTAATATTGCATTCCTATGTGGTTATGCCAAATCATATTCACGGTATTATTGAAATTGCAAAAATAGAAAATCATTGTGATGATAGCAACGTAGATACGCAACATTTTCCGTATCCGCAAAATATTATAGATACGCAAGATATTGCGTATCTACAATATAAAAATAAATTTGGTCCACAATCCAAAAATTTGGCATCTATCATACGAGGGTTTAAAATTGGTGTAACCAAAAATGCCCGAATAATAAATCCTAATTTCAGTTGGCAACGTAATTACCACGATCACATCATCCGAAATTCTAAATCTTATGAAAATATTGCTAATTACATTACAAACAATCACTTAACTTGGGATGATGATACTTTAAATCCTAAAAAGCAATTATAAAAATATTCAAACGGAGTATGGGTGGATGGAGGCTTGCTTTCAAAATAAAAAATTTAGAAAATTCGTGAATATCACGCAACTGATGGTATTTTCTAATAATATGGAATATGATGATGCCACAGCTTCGCCATATTTTGCGTATCTACGGCATTACACATAATTAATTTTTTGTATCCCCTTATCTCTACAATTAGAGAAAACAACAAAAACCATAAATTTTCAATTGTGATAACCTAATTATTAATTAGACAATTGAGCAGCGTAATCTTTGATGGCTTTGACGTAGCCACTTGGGGTGCCGCAATCGTAGCGTTTGTTTGGGAGGTGGTAGGCGATGACTTCACCACGTTGGGCTTTCATTTTTAGGGCATCGGTAATTTGGATTTCTTGATTAGCTCCGCTTTTTGTTTTTTTGATAAAGTCAAAAATATCGGTGGTGAGAATGTAACGTCCGATGATGGCAAGGTCGCTTTTTGCCTCATTTATTGGGGGTTTTTCAACCATATTAAAGACTTTATAGACACGCTCATCAATTGCTTTTGTTGCAACTTCGACGATACCGTAGCGATTAACCAACGAGGCAGGAACTTGCTCAACGGCGATAATACAGCATTGGTGTTGTTGATAGAGTTCAACCATTTTTTTTAGGGTGTTGATGGCACATAAGTCATCGGGTAGAATGACGGCAAATGCCCCTTCTTCTTTTTTGATTTGTTCATTGCCACATAAAATAGCATCACCGAGCCCACGCATTTCTTTTTGCTTGACAAAGTGAAAATCGCAATCATCCATCAATTGTTGTAGATGGGTGAGTTTTTTTAATTTATCAACAGCGTGAGGGTTGGGGTCAGAAAAATAATGTTGAATGGCTTTTTTATTATCACTGACAACCATATTCATTTGCATTATGCCAGCAAGATGTGCTTCTTCAACGGCATATTGGAGCAAGGGCTTATCAATAATTGGTAGAAGTTCTTTGGGTAGTGATTTAGTAATGGGTAGAAATCGTGTTCCAAGACCAGCAACAGGGTAGAGGCAATGGTTGATTTTATTCATTTTGTATTTATTTTGTATCTATGGGTGCAGTGGTCTCATATGTGGAAATAGCAAAACATCTCGGATTGAGGCGGTGTTGGTTAGTAACATAACGAGGCGATCAATGCCGATACCTTCACCGGCTGTGGGTGGCATTCCGTAGGATAGGGCATTAATGTAATCACTGTCGTAGTGCATTGCTTCATCGTCTCCGCTATCTAAGGCTTCTACTTGTTGGCGGAATCTTTCTGCTTGATCTTCTGGATCATTGAGTTCGGAAAAGCCGTTGGCAATTTCTCTGCCGGCAATGAAAAGCTCGAAGCGATCGGTGATGCTTGGGTTATCATCGTTGCGTCTGGCAAGAGGGGAAACTTCTATTGGGTATTCAGTAATAAAGGTAGGTTGGATTAGGGTGTGTTCAACGCTTTCTTCAAATATTTCGGTGATAATTTTCCCTAATGCATTTTCTTTATCGCAATCTATGCCTATTTGTTTAGCAAAGGCTTTGCTTTGTTGTAAATCTTCTAATGTCGATGGAGCAAGGTTTGGGTGTTGTTGTAGAATGGCTTCTTTGATTGTAAGGCGTTGAAATGGTTTGGAGAAATCTAAAGTGTGTTCTTGATAATCAATGATTGTTTTACCAATGACTTGCTCGCAGAGTAATGCAAAAAGGTTTTCTGTTAAATCCATTAGTTGTTTGTAATCGGCATAGGCTTGGTAGAATTCAATCATACTGAATTCTGGATTATGCCGAGTGGATAAGCCTTCATTACGGAAATTTCTATTAACCTCATACACTCTTTCAAAACCACCAACGATGAGTCTTTTTAAATATAATTCGGGGGCAATGCGGAGGTAAAGCTCCATATCTAAGGCATTATGGTGTGTGCTAAAGGGTTTGGCGGTCGCACCACCGGGAATAGGGTGTAGCATTGGGGTTTCGACTTCCATAAAATCATTGTTATCAAAGAATTGCCGAATAGCTTTAATGATTTTGGTACGCGTGATAAAGACGTTGCGACTTTCTTCATTGCTTAGAAGATCAACGTAGCGTTGGCGGTAGCGTTGTTCAATATCTTTGAGACCATGAAATTTATCTGGTAACGGATTGAGGGATTTAGTGAGTAATTCAATATGCTCACAATGGAGCGAGAGTTCTCCTGTATCGGTGCGAAAAATAAAGCCAACAGCGGTGATAATATCGCCATTATCCCATTGTTTGAAGTCGGCAAATAGCTCGCCTATTTGTTCTTTTGTAAGGTAGAGTTGAATTTGTCCCCAACCATCTTGCAGTTGGGCAAATCCAGCTTTGCCCATCATTCTTTTGCTGAAAATTCTGCCACAAAGGCTAAAGCGTTGTTGGCGAATTTTAGGCTTTTCTAATTGCTCTTTATCGAGTGGCGAAAATTCATTATGGATTTGAGCACAAGTGTGAGTACGTTTAACTTGGTTGGGAAAGGCAATATCCGTATTTTGCCGACGATAGCTTAGCTTGAGTTTTCGTTGGATGTATTCATCACGTTTAATCTCTTCTAAGGCTTGTTTTTTTAGTCCTTGAATATCATTTTTAGTTGCTTTAGTTTGCTCTATTGTTTTTTTCCATTGGTGTATTTGATGGTTGTTGAGAGAGACTGTAGCAAGTAGTAGCTTGCTATCTTCTTGTTGAGTAATAGCAAAGTCTAAGGTGCCGTAGTTGGTATTGATTTGTTGATCGATGTGTTGCATTATTGATTTTTTAGTAGAGGTAGTTTAGTTGTACGCACCAGTAGATAAATAGCGATCGCCACGATCACATACGATAGAAACAACCACTGATTCAGGATTTTCTTTGGCTATTTGCAAGGCAATGCGTAGGGCACCGCCAGAGGAAACTCCAGCAAAAATGCCTTCTTTTCTTGAGAGTTGACGCATTGTTTCAAGTGCTTGCTCTTCGCTGACATCATAAATTTTATCCACTCTATGTGCTTGGTAAATTTGAGGTAGGTATTCTGGAGACCAACGTCTAATTCCTGGGATTTGTGAGCCTTCGGTTGGTTGTACGCCAATAATTTGAATATCTGGATTTTTTTCTTTAAAAAAACGGGAACAGCCCATAATTGTTCCTGTGGTCCCCATACTGGAGACAAAATGTGTGATTTTACCGTTTGTTTGTTGCCAAAGTTCTGGAGCGGTGCCTTTGTAATGGGCACCCCAATTATCATCATTAGCAAATTGGTTGAGCACAAAGCCTTCTCCTTTTTTTTCCATAGCAAGGGCAATATCACGGGCTCCCTCTATTCCTCCATCTTGTTCGCTTACTAAGATGAGTTTAGCTCCATAAGCACGCATTGCTTGTTGCCTTTCTAAACTGGAATTTTCTGGCATAAGTAGAGTGATTTTTAAGTTATAGACACAAGCGGCCATAGCCAGTGCAATGCCAGTGTTTCCGCTGGTTGCTTCAATGAGGTGAGTGTTTTGATTGATGGTTCCACGCTCTAAGGCGGATTTAATCATATTTAGGGCAGGGCGGTCTTTAACCGAACCAGCAGGGTTGTCACCTTCTAATTTGACTAAGTTTGTGCTATTATTAGCAAAATTGTTCATTTGCTGTAGTTCTAACAGGCGTGTGTTAGCAACAGCGTTTTGGATAAGGGGATACATATTCAGGTCGCTATTGTTTAGCAATATAATTCTTAACGCCTTGAGATAAATTTTTAAAGGCAGTGCTATAGCCTGCTTCTCTCAGTTTGCTAATATCTGCTTGAGTATAGCTTTGGTAGGCGTTTTTTAATTTTTCAGGAAAGGGGATATATTCAAGATCAACTTCTTTATGAATTGCTTGAATGGCGTAGGCAATGTCGTTGAAAGTCTGAGCTTCTCCAGTGCCGCAATTGAAAATACCGCTCGTTTGTGGATTATCCCAAAACCATAAATTAACATTTACTGCGTCATCAACATAGATAAAATCACGCTGTTGTTCGCCTGCTTGGTAGCCATCGTATTCACCAAATAGTTTGAGCGTTTCTCCCCGTTGATATTGTTGCAACAAATGATAGGCAACGGATGCCATATGGTTTTTATGGGCTTCGTTTTTGCCATACACATTAAAATAGCGCAAGCCAACCACCTGATTAGAGAAAGATTGTTTGCGTATCCATTGGTCAAAGAGCCATTTTGAATAAGCATAAACATTAAGCGGTTTTTCGCATTCGATACTTTCGCTAAAACCATTATTGCCATCACCATAAACGGAGGCACTGGAGGCATAAATAAAAGGGATAAGGTTTTTATGACACCAGAGAGCGAGTTCTTTGCTGTATTCATAGTTGTTATCCATCATATATTTGCCATCCCAGAGGGTAGTGTCTGAACAGGCACCAAGGTGAAATACTGCCTCAATCCTATCAAAAGTGTTGGCGTTAAAGCGTTCTCTGAAAACCGATAGATCCATATAATCGGTTATTTTTGTGTCGGCAAGATTGCGAAATTTAGTGCCATCAGTAAGGTCATCAACAATTAAAATATCCTCAATGCCTCTGTTATTGAGTGCTAACGCCAAATTACTACCAATAAAGCCAGCTCCGCCAGTAATAATAATCATAATTGCTCTGTTTTTTCTGCTTGCATTGAGTTAATGACTTTAGTGCTTGAGTAGCCTTTTTTTAGCTTAACAATATGCACCTTGCCACCGTAGCTATTCACAAAATCTGCTCCGACAATGGTATCACAATTATAATCTCCTCCTTTGACTAAAATATCGGGTTTGAGGGTTTGAATAAGATTAATGGGGGTGTCGTTATCTTGTGGGTTATCGCCGAAATCGACAATCCAATCCACCGCACTTAAGGCACTTAGTACTTCTATTCGATCTATGAGCGAATTGATGGGTCTTTGTTTTCCTTTAAGGCGAGTGACGGAGGTATCAGAATTTAGTGCGACAATTAAAATATCGCCAAGTTTGGACGCTTCTTCTAAGCATTGAATATGTCCAGAGTGCAAAATGTCAAAGCATCCATTGGTAAATACAATGGTTTTATTGCTGTTTTTTTGTTCTTCAATTAAGTTTGCAAGGTGCTGTGTATTTTTAACATATTTTGCACTTTGTTGTGAATACGAGCGATTGAGCTCTTGGATGGAAACGGCATAGGAGCCAATTTGTGCCACGGCGATGCCAGCTGCTTGATTCGCACAACGCACGCTTTCTTGTAGAATATGACGATGCTCTTGAGCATTTTTTGCCTGATGTAGTCTTGCACAACCGCACGCTAAAGTGGCAATAACTGTATCTCCGGCACCGCTTACGTCATACACGGTTTTTGCCTCTGTAGGAATGTTGATAATAGAAGGGTGGTTATCCTGAGATTTTTGCCATAAAGTCATCCCTTTAGCACCTCTTGTCAGTAAGAGGGCTTGTATATTTAATGAAGTAGCTAATTTCTCCATTTGTTGGGCAATATCTTCCTCTGAGGTGATATTCGCTTCGCAAATTTCGGAAAATTCTTTGTTATTAGGGGTGATACAAAAGACATTTTTATATTTGTTATAGTCTTTGCCTTTAGGATCCACAAACACAATTTTATGATGCTCATCGGCACAACGGATTAAATGTTGAGGGTCATGCAAGGTGCCTTTATGATAATCGGATAGAATAACAACATCATAGTCTTTAACAATATGTTCATAATGCTGATAGAGTTCTACTGTCTGCTCGGGAGAAAAAATTTCTTCTTCATCAATGCGAACAACTTGTTGCCCATTAGCAACGACTCGAGTCTTTGTGATGGTAATTGTCTTAGAATCTTGAGATAAATAATGATTTATCTTTTTATCGTCAAGGATTTTGATAAGTGATTTTGCAGAGGAGTCTTTGCCAATAATGCCAAGCAAAGTAACATTAGCCCCGAGTGCTTTAATATTAGCCGCAACATTGGCGGCTCCGCCAACAGAGAGTTTTTTATTGTTGTGTTTAACAATTGGAATGGGCGCTTCAGGGGAAACTCGGGTGCTTACTCCGTATAAATACTGATCTAACATAATATCGCCAATAACCAAAATATTGGCTTTAGAAAAGTCTATGGGAAGAGTTTGCACGGTTGCTATTAGCGTGTTTATTTACTTATCTAAGGGTTGTTCAATATTTTCAAGAGTAAACAAATTACCACAGTATGGGCATTGGGCTTCGTTATTTTTTTCATCTAAGGCAAGATAAATTTTTGGATGAGAATTCCATTGAGGAATACCCTCAGGTGGGCATTGTGCGGGCAAATCACTTTCTTTTAGGGTGTAAGTTTGTCGCATTTTTTATCTAACTTATTTGTGTTAGCCAGCTTTTATAGCGGTTGTTTTTTCCAGTAACAACATCAAAATATAGGGTTTGTAATTTTTCTGTGATAGGTCCACGCTTGCCTTCTCCAATGGTACGACCATCTAACTCTCGTATTGGAGTAACTTCAGCGGCTGTGCCAGTAAAAAAGGCCTCATCAGCAATGTAAACTTCATCTCTGGTAATATCTTTTTCAATAACTTCAATGTTGTTATCTTTTGCAAATTGGATGATTGAATTACGTGTAATGCCATTGAGGCAAGAAGTTAGATTTGGGGTATAGAGTTTGCCATCACAAACCATAAAGAAATTTTCTCCAGAGCCTTCCATAACTAAACCATTAACGTCTAATAAAAGTGCTTCATCGTAGCCGTCTCTAATAGCTTCTTGAAGGGCTAACATTGAGTTCATATAATTGCCATTTGCCTTAGCTCGACACATAGTCACATTCACGTGATGGCGAGAATAAGAGGAAGTCCTTATACGAATACCTTTCGTCATATTCTCTTCTCCAAGATAGGCTCCCCAAGACCATGCAGCAATCATCGTATGAACTTTAAGATTATCCGCACGTAAGCCCATCCCTTCAGAACCATAAAAACACATTGGTCGGATATAGGCAGATTGTAAATTGTTTTTTGCAACAATTTCTTGTTGGACTTCACTAAGGAAACTTTCCTCATAAGGAATTTTCATTCCAAGAATTTTAGTCGAATCAAAGAGCCGCTTGGTGTGTTCTTGTAGCCGAAAGATGGCTGCTCCCTGTGCGTTTTGGTATGCCCGAACACCTTCAAATACACCCATTCCATAATGTAACGTATGGGTTAAGACGTGAATTTTTGCGTCTTTCCAATCAACGAATTGACCATCTAACCAGATAAATCCATCACGATCTGAAAAATTAGGCGTTTTGCTCATTTTCTATATTTTCCGTATTTTCTTTTTTAGTGTTTGGTTTTTTATTTGCCAAAGGGGCAATTGCCATCATCACTTGTCTGCCTTCTAATTTAGGTTCATCATCAATGCGTACATATTCTTCAAGATCGGCCTTGACTTTATTTAGCATTTCCATCCCAAGTTCTTGATGAGTAATTTCTCTGCCTTTAAACCAAACAATAATTTTAATGCGATGACCTTTCTCTAAAAATTCAAAAATTTTACGTTTCTTAATTTCATAGTCACCTTCACTAGTATTTGGTCTTAGCTTGATCGTTTTTTGTTCCGCCTGTTTAACATTCTTGCGTGCCTGAATTTTTTTCTTTGTAGTGTCAAAAACATACTTGCTGTAATTCATTATTTTGCACACTGGTGGATTTGCTTTAGCAAAAATTTCAACAAGATCTAATTCAGCTTCTTCAGCCATTTTGAGTGCTTCTTGGACAGCAATTACTCCATATTGGGAATTATCTTCCTTGAGTAGTCGTACCTCTTTAGCATCAATTTCTTTATTAGTGCGAGCGACTGGAACTTCAATTTTTTCTGCTCTTTTAGTATATCTTTTTCTTTTCAAAGGCTCTCCTTGATAGTTTAATAGTTTTTTAAATAATGTTTTATAGGCTTTCTAATTAACAGAAATACCCACTTAAAAGCAATCGGATTTCTCAGCAATCACTTTCTTTGCAATTGCTTGATTTATATTATCGCATAAGGTGCCGATTTGAAATGCACCTTTGTCTTCCCCATTGCGAAATCTTAGGGCAACCGTTCCATCGGTAACTTCTTGATCACCAATAATTAATAACAGGGGTACTTTTTGCATTGTGTGCTGGCGAATTTTATAACCTATCTTTTCATTTCTAAAATCACTTTCAACCCGTACACCTGCATTTGATAGTTGTTGCATTACTTTTTTGGCATACGGAATTTGCCCCTCGGATATATTGATAATCACCGCTTGAGTAGGGGATAACCATAAGGGCAAGTTACCTTCAAATTCTTCAATAAGAATACCAATAAAACGTTCTAATGAACCCAGAATAGCCCGATGAATCATTATGGGTGTTTTCTTATCATTATCAATATCGACATAACTCGCCTCTAATCTTTCAGGCATTGAGAAATCTAACTGCACTGTGCCGCATTGCCACTTTCGCCCGATAGCATCGGTTAGAGTAAATTCTATTTTAGGACCATAAAATGCCCCTTCGCCTTCTTGCAACTGCCATTGATATTTTTTATCCAAGATCTCAATGAGGGTATTTTCAGCAAGGTCCCAAACTTCATCAGCACCGACACGTTGTTCCGGTCTGGTCGAGAGTTTAAGCTCAATTTTATCAAAGCCAAAATCTTGATAAATATCAAAAACCATATTGATACATTCTTGCACTTCTTGCTGAATTTGCTCAGGAGTGCAAAAAATATGGGCATCATCTTGAGTAAAAGAACGTACTCGCATTAGTCCGTGCAAGGTTCCTGAAGGTTCATTGCGATGGCATAAGCCAAATTCGGCAAGTCGTAATGGTAAATCTTTATAGCTATATAATGCTTGATTATAAATTTGCACATGTCCCGGGCAATTCATTGGCTTGATGGCATAGTCGCGACTTTCTGTATTGGTAGTAAACATATTGTCGCTAAATTTATCCCAATGTCCGGACTTTTCCCATAAATTCCTATCTAAGACTTGTGGCGTGCGAATTTCACGATAACCATATTCAACTATTTTTCCCCGCATATATTGTTCAATAAGCTGAAATAAGGTCCAACCTTTTTGATGCCAAAACGCCATCCCTGGAGCTTCTTCTTGCAAATGGAATAAATCTAATCTTTTGCCGAGCTTGCGATGATCTCTTTTTTCCGCTTCGGCGATCATCTCTAAATGAGTTTTTAGGGCATCTTTACTTTCCCATGCTGTACCGTATATGCGTTGTAACATCTTATTTTTAGCATCTCCTCGCCAGTAAGCACCGGCAAGGTGAGTCAGCTTAAATGCTTTGCAAAAACGACTATTTGGTACGTGCGGTCCACGACAAAAATCAATATATTCTTGGTGATAATAGACTCCGACTTGATCGTCCTTAATATCCTCTAAAAGAGCGACTTTATAATCCTCACCACGTTCTTTGAATATTTTAATTGCCTCATCACGAGAAGTCATTTTTTTGATAACAGCATAGCTACTTTGTGCCAGCTTCATCATCCGTTTTTCAATTTTTGGTAAATCTTCTGGAGTGAGTTTAGTCTCTAAGTCAATATCATAATAAAAACCATTGTCAATCACAGGACCTATGGCCATTTGCACATTGGGATATAGTTGCTTAAGAGCATGCCCAAGAAGGTGAGCACAAGAATGACGCATGACGTGGAGTCCTACTTCATCTTCAATTTTATGTAGTTGTATTGAAGCATCTTCCTCGATAACATCAGATAGATCGTATTGTTCATCATTAACCGTACCACAAATCACAGCACGAGCTAAACCAGAACTAATATCTTTTGCAATTAACTCTAATGATGTTGGTTTTGAGTAATGACGAACTGCTCCGTCAGGTAATGTGATTAACAGGTTGTCAGCAGACAAGTTATGATAAATTTTATAGTTTTACAAAAGTTATTTATATAGGTAAGTTTTCCAAATACAGATTTTTATTATAGTAGATAATATTGCATTAAGAGCCCTTTACACAAAGATATGATGAGTAAAAAAGTAAAAATAGCCATTAATTTTAAATATATCTTTATTTTTGCAATAAGAATAGCTTTAATATCTTTTATATGCAAAGCCCCTGTGCTGTGATAAAATTTTTGGAGGAATTTGTAGTTTCATAGAGTAATAAATTATAAAAATTGGAAAAATTATTTTATACAAGATATTTGTATGACTATAGTGGATAGTTTAAAGAATTATTTTTTAGTGGCTTCCCAAGATTTATCGGATGGTTTGTTTGAGAAAAAAGTGGTGTATGTTTTGGAGCATAACCATGAGGGAGCTTTGGGTTTTATGATTAATCATCCTATTCGTTCTATTAAATTAAAAGACTTGTTCGAATATTTTAATTTTGAGAAGGCGTGTATGGGTAATATTTTGCCTGAGGATAAATTAACAGTTTACCAAGGTGGACCATCCAATATTGAAAAAGCCTTTATTTTGTATGCGAATTCAACAACTAAAAATATACAAAAAAAACCTGAAAAGGATGGATTATCACTAATACAGTCACAGCAAGAAATTGAATCTATTCTAATCAATTCAGAGCTGGATAAATATTTATTTACTTTTGGTTATGCAGGTTGGGGCCCTAATCAATTAGAGCGAGAAATAGAATTAGGGCTTTGGCATATTGCTCCGTTTGATGAAAGTATAGTGTTTTGTCCTTCTCCTCAAGAGCATTGGGAAATGGCGCTTAATAGCATCAACATTAATCCTAACAATTTAGTCAGTGGTTTGGGGCATGCATAAATCAAAAGAGGGTATTAAGGGAATTATTCTTGGTATCGATTATGGAACTAAGAAAATTGGTTTTGCCGTGGGAGATACTTTTAGCTGTACGGTTGAACCTAAGGGGGTTTTGAGTGTTTCTTCAGAAAAGCAGGCTTTAGAGGTTATTAAGAATAAAATTATTGAATGGGGTGCTGTGGCAATTGTAATCGGCTTGCCTTTAGACAAAAAAGGTGAAACTCAGTATATGACGGATAAAGTGATTAAAATCACTGAATGTTTAAAGCAAGCAATTGCTCTTCCAATCTTTTTTAGTGATGAACGATACACAACAAAGGTTGCTCAACAACTTATGCAAGATAGTGGTGTGAAGAAAAAACCCCACCAACAGTCTGTTGATGATTGGGCGGCAGCGTTGATTTTGCAATGTTGGCTCAATAAATAGGCAAATCTCTGTTAAAATTTTATCAATGTTACAGTCATCACAATATTCCCCCTTTAGGCATTTACTTGCTATCAAAGATTTGAATAAAAATCAGTTAGAGACTATTTTTAGTATGGCTGATGAGTATTTTAAAGGTGGGGAAATTATTAATCGCCCAGTGCTTAAAAGTATTAAGGTTGCTAATTTGTTTTTTGAGCCAAGCACGCGTACGCGAGTTACTTTTGAGATTGCTGCAAAAAGTTTATCCGCAGATGTTATAAATTTAAATATTGATTCTTCCTCCACTAAAAAAGGTGAGGGTTTAATTGATACATTGCAAAATTTAGAAATGATGGGGATTAAAATTTTTGTTATTCGTCATTCTAATAACGGTGCAGCACATTTTTTTGCACGATATACAAAAGAGGGTAACTCAGTAATTAACGCTGGAGATGGCTCTCACGAACACCCGACACAAGCACTTTTAGATATGGCAGTATTGCGTAAATATCGAGGAGATTTTGAAAATATGAAAGTGGCAATTGTGGGTGACGTTTTACATTCACGAGTGGCACGTTCACAAATTCATGCCTTAAAAATTCTAGGTACAAAAGATATTCGAGTTATTGCTCCCAATACTTTGGTGCCCAATGATATTGAGAGTATGGGGGTTCAATTTTTTCAAAGTTTAGAAGAGGGATTAAATGGGGTTAATGTGATTCTATGTTTAAGATTGCAGAGAGAACGTATGGCAACCGGGCTTATCCCTTCTGAAAAAGAATTTTTTAAACTTTATGGTATTTCATCCAAGAGTCTTCCCTATGCGGATAAAGATGCTCTTGTTCTTCACCCTGGTCCGGTCAATCGTGGCATTGAAATTGCCTCCGATGTTGTTGATGGACGACAATCAGTCATTTTAAATCAAGTTACTCAAGGCATCGCTGTTCGAATGGCAGTAATGACCTTGTGTCAGAGTCAGAGCATTATCCCCTCATAAAAATTTTGGAGATGTAACAAGGGTTATAGCTCTTGCTACGAGATTTCTTGTACTTGTCGTAGATATGATTGTGAGATCTTTGCATAAAATTTAAATAAATATTTCTTTCTTTTCAATAAGTTAAAATTTTTTTTGATGAATTACATTAAAAAGTAACTATAAATAGTGTAAAATTTATTTAAATTGACTATTTTTAAAGATTTATCCTTAAAAAGGAAGTGATAGTCATATAAATTAATTTTTAGCATTTTACGCAATAGAGTAAACATTATTTAAATGGTGAGATTTTTAAAAAAACAAAAAATTACTCAGTTTGTATTAGGGAGCGTCATTTTTCTTTCATTGAGCTCAAATGTACAAGCAGGTGGTGGAGTTCAGTTAGGTTTATCTAATAACTACATAATTGGGGCGTTATATAGTCTTTCAAGTTTAGATGGTAAGGATATAGCGACAGACGAACTTGAATCGGGCTATGTGCATTCAAGATTTGCTTTGCATTATGATTCAAAACAAGAATCGAGCTTCATTGATGTTTTTGGTGAAGTGGGGCGTTTCGTTCTACCAGATCGTAGGGTAGGTATTGGTATAGGTATTCGCCCAATTGCAGGCACTTTAAAAGATAAAGAAAAAATAGGAAGTGATAATGGCGATGATCTTTCTCTTTTAGAAATCAATATTGGGGTCAATGTGCTTATAACTTCTTGGCTAAGCGAAAGCATTAAATTAAATAGTAGTGTTTATTATTATCAATCTCCTGAAATTGTTAGCTTTGGAGATTTTGAAGGAACGAGTATAAAAGGAATGCGCGTTGCTTTTCCAATTATTGCGAGTAGTGAATTATATTTTGCTTACGATCATCTATCCGGGAAATCAAAGAAAAATAGTGAAAATATTGATGTTTTAAATACTTTTAGTGTAGGCATCAGACTGGGATTATAAATAAGTAAAACCGACTATCCTCCTTAAAGCCCTTTTAATCTTAGGATTATTAGGGCTTTTTTTATTAAGAGACTTTTGCACAAAAGATATGACAAGTAAAAAAGTAAAAAATCGCCCTGATTTTTATCCGCAAGCGGTTCAAACACTGTTACTCTAAGGTTCGTAAACTCACCAAGAGTAAAAACGCTTTTTGTGTTGTGAAATTTGCGAAGACAGACGTATTAGCTTCATTTCACGCCTCAATCAGAACGATTTTTTTATCTTTTTTCTTTTGCCATACTTTTATGCAAAGGTCTCAGTACAATTCAAACAACTGAACTCAATAACATTGGAAATGGTAGATTTATGATTAGAATTAGCACTCGCAGTAGCCCTCTGGCTCTTTGGCAAGCTGAGTATGTTGCTAAACAGTTGCAAAAATATTGTCATCAAGAAACACAAATTATTCCTTGTATTACAGAAGGGGATAGGCGTTTAGAGACAAGCTTAGCTTGGAAAGGCGGGAAAGGATTGTTTTTAAAAGAATTACAGGCTGCTTTATTGGAAAATGAGGCAGATATTGCTGTTCATTCGATGAAGGATGTGCCAGTGGATGGGGATGAGGCTTTTTTTATAGCAAGTATTTTGCGAAGGGATGACCCATTTGACGTTTTTATTTCCGAGAAATTTGAATCTTTAGAATCTTTACCTCAAGGTGCAATACTTGGCACTTCAAGTTTAAGAAGGGGCGGGCAAATTTCTCATCTGTATCCTCATCTATCAATTAAATTGCTACGTGGCAATATTAATACTCGAATTAATAAATGTTTACAAGGCGAGTATGATGCCATTATTTTAGCAAAAGCTGGAATTGACAGAATGCAAATGCAGCAGTATATTAAACAAGTATTACCAGAAAATATTTGTTTACCTGCGATTGCTCAAGGGGCTATGGGTATAGAATGCTTGTCAAAAAATAAGGAGCTAATTAAGCTCTTGTCACAGTTAGATCATCAGCCAACTCGTTTATGTGTTGAAGCAGAGCGCCAGTTTAATAGACGTTTAGAGGGGAATTGTCATTCGCCAATAGCTTGCTTTGCTGTCCTTAATGAGGAGATAATAATTATTAAAGCGGTAGTCACAAGTCCAGAGGGTAAAATAAAATTAACTCATCAAGTTAAGGGTGCCTCTTCTCAATCCATAGATTTAGCTGATAAATTGGCACAAAAGATGATTGATAAGGGTGCATTGTCAATTATTTAATTTATTTTTAAATGAAAAATTTACTTGTTTTCCAACATATTGAATGTGAACATCCTGGTGCATTGAGGGAATATCTATCGCAAGATGGGGTAAGAGTGCATACGGTGAATTTAAATCAAGGGGAGGCAATTGCCCCATTAGAAGATTACGATGCTTTATGGGTAATGGGTGGTCCTATGGATGTATGGGATACAGAGGAACATCCTTGGTTAGTTGAAGAAAAAAAAGCCATTCGGCGTTGGGTTAGAGAATTGAAAAAACCTTATCTTGGCTTATGTCTTGGGCATCAATTGCTCGCCGATGCTCTTGATGGGGAATGCGATTGGCAGGAAGTTCCAGAGATTGGTGTTTTGCAAGTAGAGCTAACAAAACAAGGGATTGATGATCCTATTTTTCAAGGAATGCCTCGTGTACAAAATTGTCTGCAATGGCATTCAGTGAGAGTAAGTAAGCCACCATCTGATGCCGTGATTTTAGCGAGTTCTCCCAGTTGTGAAATACAGGCAATGCGAGTGGGTGAAAATGCATGGTCAATGCAGTATCATATTGAAGTAGAAGCAGATACCGTTGATAATTGGTCTAAAGTGCCAGCTTATTGGAACGCACTGATAAATACGATTGGAATAGAAGGTTTTAAGGAAATGCAAAAACTCGCCAATCAAAATGCAGATGAGTTTTCACATACTTCAAAGAGGCTTTACAATAATTTCATTCGTTCTATGTAGAGGGTAGTTTTACCTGCAAAATTAAACAAAAAATATTTTGTCTCTTGTTGTTATCACACGTCCCATTTTTGTAGCTGAGCCAATTATTTCAGCACTGCAAGAACAGTCAATAGAGCATTTAGTTTGCCCGTTAATTGCCGTTCAACCCAATCCTTTATCTATTGAGGAAAATGCAAAATTAGAGAGTTTACAAACACAATCAAACAATCACTTTAGTCATATTTTTGTAAGCCCAAGTGCCGTTCATTTTTCACTTAAGTATTTCAAGCAATTCTTTTCGGCACAAGCTCATAACACCTTATATGCGATTGGGGAAAAAACAGCCGATACACTAATTAGTAATGGGTACACTGATATTAAAATTTCTCCATTTCCATATAATAGTGAGCAATTACTAACTCTTGATTCGCTGCAATTTGGAATGGAGACCCAAAAAATGCAGTTTATTTTATGGAGTGGTCTTGGGGGGCGAAAACTTATTGAAAACACATTGCTACAGCGTGGATTTTGTGTGAATCGTTTTCCTGTTTATCAGCAAACTCCTCAGGAATTAAATGATGAAAACGCAAAAAAATTAAAAGACTATCGTGATACCTCTTCCAAACCTTTGATTATTACCGCAACCAGCCAAACTATAGTAAAGTATTTGCAAAATAACCCGTTGCTGTGTAATTATAGTGATTACCTTATTTGTCTTAGCCCACGCATTGCTGATTACGCTCATCAACAAGGGTGGAAAAATGTTTTTATTGCAAATAGTGCCAGTAACTCTAGCCTTATTGATGAGATTTTTCGGGCATTAAGATTATAATTTAATTATGAATAGCTGGGAATCTTTATTTTTTACGGAATTAATAATCTTTTGTATGTGTAAAAAAAGGAATAGAAATTTTTAATGTCATCATCTGTGGACTCAAAAACTAATTTTATTTTTGTTACGGGTGGTGTCGTTTCATCTTTGGGCAAAGGGATTACTGCAGCTTCTCTTGGAGCATTATTAGAATCTCACGGCTATGTTGTTACTATCTTGAAAATGGATCCTTATATTAATGTTGATCCGGGTACGATGAACCCCACTCAGCATGGCGAAGTTTTTGTGACCGATGATGGTGCCGAGACCGATTTGGATCTTGGACATTACGAGCGTTTTCTTAGCACGCGTACCAGTAGAAAAAACTCATTTACGGCAGGTAAGGTTTATAACTCAGTTATTAATAATGAAAGGCAAGGAAAGTATCTTGGCGAGACAATTCAAGTTATTCCGCATATTACCGATGAGATAAAAAGACGTATTATGGTAGCCGGTGAAGGTTTTGATTTTTGCTTGGTTGAAGTAGGCGGTACTTGCGGTGATATTGAATCACTCCCTTTTCTTGAGGCTATTCGTCAATTTTCAGTGACTATTGGGCGCAAACGTAGCCTTTTTGTTCATCTGACTTTACTCCCTTACATAAGCGCGGCTGGAGAAATAAAAACAAAACCAACTCAGCACTCAGTTAAGGAATTACGTTCAATTGGCATTCAGCCAGATGTACTCATTTGTCGTAGTGAGACAACAATTAGTGATAAACTCAAGTCTAAAATTTCACTGTTTACCAATGTTTCCCAGGCAGCTGTTTTTTCAGCTGAAGATACGGATACCATTTATAGCGTTCCAGCTAATTTTTCCAAACAAAAATTAGATAAATGGGTGATTGAATACTTTAACTTGCAAAAAAGTGAGAATAACCTACATAGTTGGGACGATATTGTTTATCGTATTAAGAACCCTACAGATGAGATCAACATTGCGTTAATTAGCAAATATATGGGTTCTGATTCCTATAAATCGATTAATGAATCTTTGTTACATGCAGGGATTCGCCATCAAATTAAGGTCAATGTTGAGCATATTGATGCTGAGAAAATTGAAAAAAGTACAGCGCAGCAATGTCTTAGCAATTATGATGGTATTCTTGTGCCAGGTGGCTTTGGTAGTCGCGGAACTCAAGGCAAGATATTGGCAATTAACTATGCTCGTGAAAATAAGATACCGTTTCTGGGTATATGTTTGGGTATGCAGTTGGCAATTATTGAATATGCACAAAATGTGTTACAGTGGGAGGATGTTAATTCAACTGAATTAGATCAAAAATGTAAAACCCCGGTGATTGCCTTGGTTTCTGAATGGCAAGATGCTGATGGGACTGTGAATTATCGTAATAATACCTCTGATGTTGGTGGTACTATGCGGCTTGGAGCACAAAAAACTATTCTTTCCTCCAATAGTTTAGCTCATAAAATTTATAATTGTTCGACAACTGAAGAGAGGCATCGCCATCGTTATGAAGTAAATGAACTTTACGTTAAACAGCTTGAGGAGGTTGGAATTCAATTTTCTGGTTATTCGGAAGATAAAAATTTAGTGGAAATTATCGAATTACCCACAGATAAGCATCCTTGGTTTTTTGCTTGTCAATTTCATCCTGAATTAAAATCCACCCCTCGAGAAGGGCATCCAATTTTTCTTTCTTTTACTCAAGTGGCGTGGGATTTAAAAAATGAGACCTCTGCACAAAAGATATGATAAGTAAAAAAGTAAAAAATTGCCCTGATTTTCGTTGTGAAATTTGCAAAGACGGACGTATTAGCTTCATTTCACGCCTCAATCAGAACAATTTTTTATCTTTTTTCTTTTGCCATACTTTTGTGCAAAGGACTCAAAATAAAGTAAATAAATCAATATGAGTAGTAAAGTGAATAGCCATCGTACTATTTGTGGTTTTACGGTAGGCAATAATCTTCCTTTTTTTCTAATTGCAGGTCCTTGTGTTATTGAATCAGAATCACTGATTTTATCGACTGCGGAACAACTAAAAAAAATCACTGAAGAACTTTCAATTCCCCTAATTTTCAAATCTTCTTTTGATAAGGCAAATCGCACCTCAATAGGTGCCTTTCGTGGAGTTGGTGTAAGTAAAGGCTTGGAAATTCTTGCCAAAGTAAGAGAACAATTTGACTTGCCAGTCATTACTGATGTACACGATGATAGTCCTCTTGATGAAGTTTCTGATGTTGTTGATATGTTACAAACACCGGCTTTTTTAGTACGTCAAACAAACTTTATTACTCGCGTGTGTGAGCAAGGCTTGCCCGTTAATATTAAAAAAGGGCAATTTCAAGCTCCTTGGGATATGTTGCAAGTTGCACAAAAAGCTGCTAATACGGGCAATAAAAACATTCTCTTATGTGAGCGAGGTACCAGCTTTGGTTACAATACTTTGGTTTCTGATATGCGTGGATTAGTGCAGATGCGTAGTTCAGGATGTCCAATTGTATTTGATGCCACACATTCAGTTCAACAACCGGGTGGCTTGGGTGAAAAATCTGGTGGTCAACGTGAAATGGTTGCCCCATTGGCTCGTGCTGCTATTGCTGTTGGGGTAGCAGGAATATTTATTGAAACTCATCCGGATCCAGACAATGCTCTTTGTGATGGACCAAATATGTGGCGTTTGGATCAAATGAAAGCATTACTCTCTACGCTCAAAAAACTTGATTTAGTTATTAAATCATAGTTATAGTAATTAAAAATATGCTAACAATCACTCATATCAATGCTCGTCAAATTATTGACTCTAGGGGTAATCCAACAATTGAAGCCGATATTCAACTTAGTGATGGCTCTTTTGGTCGTGCCGCAGTGCCTTCTGGAGCATCCACAGGAGCCCGTGAAGCAGTAGAAAAACGCGATGGCGAAAAAGCCTATTTTGGCAAAGGAGTGTTACAAGCAGTAAACTCCGTTACTCAAGAAATTCGTCCATGCTTAACCAACCAAAAAGCAGAGCAAAGCCACTGTGATCAATTGATGTTAGAGATAGACGGTACTGAGAATAAAAGTAATCTTGGAGCGAATGCAATTCTCGGTGTTTCTATGGCCTTATCTCGTGCGATTGCTCAGAGTGAGAAAATTCCGCTTTATCGTTATTTCTCTCGCAGCTTCACTTCATCTCCACTATCTTTACCTGTGCCGATGGTGAATATTCTTAATGGTGGTGCTCATGCGAATAACACCGTGGATTTTCAGGAATTTATGATTATTCCTGCTGGCTTTGATACCTTTAGTGACTGTTTGCGATGCAGTATGGAAGTATTTCATTCTCTGAAAAATAACCTTGATTCTAAAGGGCATCACACCGCTGTTGGTGATGAAGGAGGCTTTACTCCCAATCTGAAAACCAACCGACAAGCTATAGAGGTACTTATTAAAGCAGTTGAGACTGCTGGATATAAAATAGGTGAACAGGTTTGGATAGGGCTTGATGTTGCCTCAAGTGAATTTTATAAACACGGAAAATACCAGCTTGATGGAGAAAATCGTAGCTACGAAAGTGAAGAATTTGCAGACTTACTTGCTCAATTTTGTCAAGATTTTCCAATCCTATCGATTGAAGATGGATTAGATGAAAATGATTGGCAAGGCTGGTCATACCTTACCCAACAGGTAGGCAAGAATATTCAACTGGTGGGCGATGATTTATTTGTGACCAATCATAAAATTTTACAACAGGGCATTGAGCAAAACATTGCTAACTCTATTCTTGTTAAAGTTAATCAAATTGGTACCATCACCGAAACCATTAAAACAATGAACGTAGCAATGCAAGCAGATTATTCTTGCGTCGTATCGCACCGCTCTGGAGAAACCGAAGATCATTTCATAGCCGACCTTGCCGTTGGCTCAGGTAGCGGACAAATTAAAACCGGCTCAATGTCCAGATCCGACCGTATCGCAAAATACAACCAACTACTGCGTATTGAAGAGCAACTCGGTGACAAGGCTGTATTTGCAGGAAAAAAGGCTTTTCGTCACTTATAGAAAAGTATATATGGTTAGCACTCTCAACCAAATGGTTACAGGGAAAGCTTTTGAATACGTTATTTTGCTGGAATTTCAAGAAAAATTAACAAATAAAACTAAAGTAGAGGTAATAAAAAATTCCTCATACAAAATAGCCAAAGAATGTTTTGAAAAACTCAACACTGAACAACAAGGGATTTACTTATTAACAGCAAGTTTTTCCGTTAATTTTTTAATTGATATTGAGCCTAAATTATCAAATGGGATAGATGATAAGGACATTCTCCAGCTTGAAATTCAGGCGGATAGTCAAGGGGAAATAGGGGATATTCGAGATATTATAATCATCCGCTCATTAGATGGGTGGGAGATTGGTGTTTCGGCAAAAAATAATCATAAAGCGGTCAAACATTCTCGATTATCAAGTAATATTGATTTTGGTGAAAAATGGTTAGGGGTAGGTTGCTCTCAAGAATATTTTGATAATATTGATAGAGTTTTTATGCCGTTGAGAAAAATTAAAAGCTCTAACAATTCACAACAAAAATGGAGTTCTTTAGATAACAAAGAGGATAATGTTTATGTTCCTGTTTTAAAGGCATTCAAGCAAGAATTATTTAGGATATACAATCTTTCACCTGAAAGTACTGCTGTACGATTGATTTCTTATCTTGTGGGAAATAAAGATTTTTATAAAGTAATTAAAGGAGATGGGGTTGTTGAAATTCAGGCGTATAACTTATATGGAACATTAAATTTACCGTTTCAACATATACAGCCTAAATATAAAACTCCAATAGTTCAATTACCAAGTGAAGTTTTAGAGATAGATTTTAAACCGAATTCTAAGACAACTCTGATTGTGAAACTAAATAATAATTGGAAGCTATCCTTTAGAATACATAATGCAAGCTCTAAGGTTGAGCCATCATTAAAGTTTGATATTTCCTTGTTATCTGCTCCTAATAGTTTGTTTGTTAATAAATTATCAATTAAGTAGAATAAATACGATGAAGATTGTTTCTCTTTTTTCAGGAGCTGGAGGATTAGATAGAGGTTTTGAAAAAGCAGGATTTAAGACTTTATGGGCAAATGAATATGATAAAGAAATTTGGGAAACCTATGAAAAAAATTTTCCAAATGTAATTCTTGATAGACAATCAATTTGCGATGTACCCTCTAATGAAATTCCTGATTGCGAGGGAATTATTGGAGGACCGCCTTGCCAAAGTTGGAGTGAGGCTGGTTCATTAAGAGGAATAAAGGATAAAAGAGGACAATTGTTTTTTGATTTTATTAGAATTTTAAGAGACAAGCAACCAAAATTTTTTTTGGCAGAAAATGTATCAGGTATGTTGGCAAATAGACATACAGAAGCTTTGAAAAATATTAAACAATTATTTTCAGATAGTGGCTACAATTTGTCATTTACATTGCTGAATGCTTTTGATTATGGGGTTCCACAAGATAGAAAACGTATTTTTTTTATAGGAATTAGAAAAGACTTACAATTTTTTTTCACATTTCCCAACCCTCTAAAAAGCAAATTAACATTAAAGCAGAGAATTTTTGACATCAAAGATTTAGCATTACCAGCAAGAGAAAAACAAAAAACAAATGGGCAGGAGTTTGGCTTGCCTAACCATGAATATATGACAGGAAGTTTCTCTTCTATTTATATGTCAAGAAATCGCGTAAGAGGATGGAATGAGCCATCTTTTACTATTCAGGCAGGAGGGCGACATGCCCCTATTCATCCTCAAGCCCCCAAGATGGAATTTATCGAACAGAATAAAAGACGGTTTGTTATTGGGAAAGAGCATTTGTATAGGAGGTTGAGTATCAGAGAATGTGCGAGAGTTCAGACTTTCCCTGATAATCATATTTTTTATTATAATAATTTAATGGCAGGTTATAAGATGGTTGGGAATGCGGTGCCTTGCAATTTGGCATATTGTTTGGCTAAAACACTTCGAATGCAACTTGAAGAGAATAATCAAATATCCTCTCCAAAACTGTTTAACAGAACAGAGGCAGCCACATCTCGTTCAGAGCCAATATATTCTTAAATTTTATAATACCAATGATAGATAATAAAACTCAAGTTCCTACTATTGCCGTTATTGGTTGTGGCAATATGGCAAGGGCTATGTTGGGTGGCTTGGTAGGTACGGAAATTGATAAAAAATATCATTTTAATTGTAGCAGTCGTTCAATAGAGTCGGCGAGGGCATTGGCAGATTGTTTTCGGTCGGCTACCCCAATGATCGACAATGCCGAAGCGGTAGCACAGGCAAATAAGGTGATTCTATCGATTAAACCTCAGCAGGCACAGAAAGTTTGTCAAGAAATTGCTGCAAAATTATCCTCAGATTGCCATATTATTTCAGTTATGGCAGGAATTAATGTACAAACATTATCTCAGTGGTGTAAAACGTTAAAAATTAGTCGTGTTATGCCAAATACTCCGGCGTTAATAGGTCAAGGTATGTCAGGAGTTTTTCATCATTCGGAAGTAGGGGAAAAAGATAGGGCATTTATTACAACCATGGTGAATAATGTAGGGAAATCAATTACCGTGGATGATGAGGATAAAATCCACTCTATTACGGCGGTTTCTGGTAGCGGCCCTGCATACTTTTTTCATTTTATTTATCAGATGCAAAAAGCGGCAGAGGAATTTGGATTTAGTCCCGAACAAGCAGAAGAGCTTGTTAAGCAAACGGCTTTAGGAGCCGTTAAATTAGTTGCCGAAAGTGATGATGATGCATTGACGCTACAAAAAAAAGTGTGCTCTCCAGGGGGGACAACAGAGCAGGCTATCAACACCTTTGAACATTTAGGTACAGGAAAAATCATCCAAGAGGCAATGAAGGCATGTTATAAACGTTCTGTTGAACTGTCGGCAGCCTTTCGTCTTTAAAATAACGACTATGTCTCAAACGATTACTTTACTTATTCAGATGGTTACTCAACTATCGGCCACTTTATTTTTAATGCGTTTTTATATGCGTATTTGTATGGTTGGTGGCAATGCCCCTCTTGCTTCTTTTATTGCTAAGGTAACCAATCCATTTACTCGTATCGTTAGCCTATTTTTACCCAATATACCCCGAGTTGATTTGGCAGCTCTGGCATTGGCTTTGGGACTTTTAATAGGGCAGGCTTATGCTACAGCCTCCTATCAACAGATTGATTCTCAAGGTTTTTTTCCGATCAGCTTTTTAAGTGTATTTTTGTACGCTGGGATTAAGAGTTTTCAGATTATTTTAGATTTACTGTTCTTTGCCATTTTAGGTAAGATAATTCTTAGTTGGGTTTCCCCAGAGAGTAGGAATTCTATTTCTTTACAACTTTTAGATCCTCTTACAGAATGGATTTTAGCACCGGTAAGACGCATTATTCCAACTGTTGGAATGATCGACTTTTCACCGATTATTGTGATATTTGCATTGCAATTTTTTGAGAATTTTGTCCTTAAGCAACTTTTGTAAAAATACCAAAAAAATTAGGTATATGAGAAATGTACGCATTAAAGTTTGTGGTTTAACTGAACCACAACAAGCAAAACAGATTGCTTTGTTAGGGGTAGATGCAATTGGGCTAATCGTAGGGGCAAAAAGCAAGCGTCAGATTTCTTTATCAAAAGCAAAGGCAATTATCAAAGAAATCCCACCTTTTGTGAGTAAGGTTGTTTTAAGTGTTAACCAATCAGCAGAGCAAGTCCAAGAAATGATTAGGCAATTAGAGTTTGACTATATTCAATTCCATGGTGATGAGAGTAGTGAGTTTTGTAACCAATTTAATTTCCCGTATATTCGTTGTTTGCACGTTAAGGCTGATACAAAAGACCTTCCAGCAAAAATGCAAACCATATTAGATGAAGGAGCTCAAGCGGTATTATTAGATGCTTGGGATGATAAGCAATATGGCGGTACTGGCAAGCAAATTAGGTTGCGAAATAGCATAAAATTACCGCATCCATTTATTCTTGCTGGCGGAATTAATGCGGATAATGCCACACAAAAGGTGCTTAATTTTCAGCCATACGCTATCGATGTCAATAGTGGTGTAGAGAATGCCCCTGGCGATAAAAATATAGAAAAAATTCAATTGTTAATGCAAAACCTTCGCTCTTGCTCTTGAATGGTATTTTATTGATTAATAAACCTACAGGAATCAGCTCCAATGCGGTTTTACAGAGAATTAGGCACTCTTGTGGTAAGCCCAAAGCAGGGCATGCTGGCACCTTAGACCCTTTAGCAACAGGAATGTTACCTATTTGCTTTGGGCAAGCAACAAAAGTTAATCAATTTCTACTTGATAAAGCAAAATACTATACTGTCAAATTACGCCTTGGTGTTCAAACGGATACAGAAGACAGAGAAGGAAACATTATCTCGCATCAAGATATTTCAGATAATCAATACACTCTTGCCCACATAGAGCAAGTTTTGCAAAACTATCTTGGCAAACAACAACAAATCCCTCCTCAATATAGTGCCCTAAAACATCAGGGCAAACCAATGTATGAATACGCTCGTAAAGGAATTAAAGTTAGCAAGCCAGCACGAGAAATCACCATCCATCAATTAGATATTATTGACTTTGATTTTCCATTTGTCACCTGCTCAGTGCACTGCTCCAAAGGGACCTACATTCGTAGCTTAGTGCGTGATATTGGCAAAGATTTAGGTTGTGGTGCGGTATTAGAAGAACTGCACCGTGATTGGAGTGAGCCTTTTGTGAAAGGCGAAGGTAGAGGTAAGAATGATGGCTTACCAATGTTAGAATTAAATCAATGCTTAGAGTTATCTCAATCGCAAATAGAAGAATGGCTATTGCCGATAGACTATGCTATACAAGATTTTCTCTCACTATCATTAGATGAACAAGAAGCAAACAGACTTAAATTTGGGCAGAGGATTTTATTATCTGACTTGCAATTAGATGAATATACAGAAGTAAATCAGACCACTCAAAAATTATGTCGAATTTATAACAACAAAGAAGAACTTATTGCCATTGGGGAGATTATTGAAAACGTGCTAAAAACCAAGCGTTTAGTTTGTGACGATTTTTAGGTTTTTTTGTCATACCTGTAGAAGTTCACTAATTTTTTGACAAAGAAAACGTACATTTAACACTTATTAAAAAAGATGTGTTAAAATCAAATAGAATGCCTTATAGTTGAAAAGCTATTTATTTAGCGATTATGGAGAGATAGAACTGCCTCAGAAATGTTTAGAATATCGAACTCTCTTAACGATGTATTTGGTGAACTATCTGGCAATAGTTTTTTTTTGAAAACGAGCCCTTGTCATATCTTTTGTGCAAAGGTCTCAAAACGTGTATTGCACTTATGGATTGGATTTACACATATAAAATACTCAATTACGAAACTACCTTATATTTATTATTTTATTATCAAACTATCTTATATTACTATGAAGCTATCTCATATTACCCTCTCAGCTTTTAAAAGTCTTTTAATCGTTGCTTTTTTACCTCTTTTCCTTATTGCTTGTGGTGGTTCAGATACTTCACCGCCATCTCAGGGTGAAAAAATTATCAACCCCCTCAAAAATATTGAGCTAACAGCGGATAGCACCTCACAAATCACCCTATCATGGAATGCTGTTGACGGAGCCAGCTACTATGAAATTTATAAGAATACAACAAACACCACCAGTGGCTTAACATTCCTCAGTAGTCAAACCAGTACCATCTTTAGAAACACAGGTTTAAAGGCAGACACTATCTATTACTATTGGGGAAAAGTCTGTAAAAAAGAAGGCTCAGTAGGATCAGCAGGAAGCTCCATCAACACAGCAGGGCACTCCTGCACAGCTTTTTCAAAAGGTGCCTCAAAAACTACCTGGGTTGTTACCCCAAATGTCCCAACCGATACGAGCTTAACAGCGGATAGCACTTCACAAATGACGGTATCGTGGACCGGCAATGGGGCAAACTTCTATAAAATTTACCGCAACACAAGCGATAGCAATACAAGTTTAACAGCAGCTATTGCCACGACAACAAACGCCTCCTACGAAGATACAGGTCTAACGGCTAATACGACCTATTACTACTGGATAAAAGCCTGTAATACAAATATTTCTGGAGAAAGGTGTTCTGATTTTTCAATAGTTTCCTCAAAAACCACCATCCCAAATGTCCCAACCGGTCTTAGCTTAACAGCGGATAGTGCTTCACAAATGACGGTATCGTGGATCGGCAATGGGGCAACCTCCTATGAAATTTACCGCAACACAACCAACAGCAATGCAGGTTTAACAGCCATTGCTACCCCAAGCACTGATGCTGCTTATGTAAACAACACAGGCTTAAGTGCTAACAGAACCTATTACTACTGGGTAAAAGCCTGCAATGCAAATACTTCTGGAAAAAGATGTTCTGGTTTTTCAACAGTTGCCTCAAAAACGACCATCCCAAAAGCCCCACCCTTTTTTAGTGCAAGTGCTTCGAGTACTTCACAAATATTAGTACAGTGGAGGGGCGATGCTGCATACTATGAAATTTACCGCAACACAACCGATAGCACTACAGGTTTACCAGTCCTTACTACGGCAACAAATTCCATAAAAACCCCAGGCTATGGCTCCTATAGAGATAAAGGTCTAAAGGTTAATACGCGCTATTACTACTGGATAAAAGCCTGTAATACAAATACTTCTGGAAAAAGGTGTTCTGATTTTAAAGCTGTCAATGATATTCATAAGTCACAAGCCACCCAGGCTCTTACCCCAAATATCCCAACGGGTCTTCGCTTAACAATAGATAGTGCTTCACAAATTACGCTATCGTGGGATATGGCTACTACTGGAGTAACGTATTATGAGCTTTACATCAATTGGCTCGATTCAGAAAATACAACTCAATCACTCTATAACAACGGCTTGTACGAGGCTTTGTTGGGAAGTACTGGCTCTTACTATATCCATACAGGGTTCATTTCAAGCACCACATATCACTATAGACTTGTAGCATGTAAAGACAATGTAAGAAAAAGACCAG
>CAKMZV010000014.1 GCA_929200535.1 uncultured Gammaproteobacteria bacterium | reverse complement strand
GTGGAGGGATACAGGCTCAGGGGCAGACGATGATGTGTATATTTGGCGTCCTATTGCCCCCTCGGGTTACCTCTGTTTAGGCGATGTGGCAAGGAGGAACAATTGGCGCCAACCCTCAACGGATATGATACGCTGTGTCAAAGAAAGGTTTTTACAAGATAATCGTGTCGCTGAAGCTTGGTGGTTCACATGGGATACGACTGGCTCAGGTGCTGATACAGACATTACAATAGTGAAGAGGGCTCGCTGGGGTGAAAATATAGCGTATGACCATTGGGTACGTCGACTACCAATGTATTATGGTATGAGAATAAAAAAAAGATTGTTAGAGCTATCATTTACAAATTTCGACAAGAGAGAAAGCCACTTAAGGAAATTTTTTAATACCGAGCTAAATGAAGCGGATTATCACAAAGACCAACGGGTTATCTATACAGTAGAACCCCAACTAAAGGCTAAACGCTACCGCTGATTAAATCGGTTGCCTTTATACAGCTGAGATAGCGATTAGCTTTAATAAAACTCTAAATCTAATGCGGTTGTTAATCTACCGATAAAACCATCGCTATATAAAATGTAGTTGTCGATTTGTTGGGAAAATAGTTTATTTTTTACGATGATTAACAACTTCTCCGATAATACTTAGGACGGGGGATTGCAGGTTGATTTGTTTCAGGTAGGCTTGTGATTGGGTTTGCTCTAAGGTGGTGTAAACTACTTTTTGATCACGCCAGGTGCCTTTTTCTATTAAGGCAATGGGAGTAGCTTTACTTAGACCATTATCGATTAGATTAGTGGTAATTTGAGCAATATTTTGCAAACCCATATATAAGACAAGCGTTTGTTTTGGTAAAGCAAGTTGTTGCCAATTGACTTGGTGAGTTTGGGTGGCGTAGATGCTGGTTAATAATAGCTTGTCAGAAACTCCTCGCAAGGTGAGCGGAATGCCTAAATTAGCCGCAACACCATTAACTGCACTCACTCCGGGAATAATTTCTACTTCAATTTGATGTTGTTGTAATATTGCCATTTCTTCACCACCTCGACCAAAGATAAATGGATCGCCTCCTTTTAGGCGTACCACAATATTCCCTTTTTTAGCATATTCAAGAAGTAGTTTATTTATTTGCTCTTGAGTTTTGGTGTGATTGTTGGCTTTTTTTCCAACAAATATTTTTTGTGCATCACGACGTGTGTAATCTAATAAGTCATCGCTTAATAGGCGATCATATAACACGATATCTGCCTGCTGTAATACTTGTTGGGCGCGTAAAGTTAATAATTCAGGATCGCCAGGACCTGCTCCAACAAGATAGACTTTGGGTTGTTTAATGTGGGGTATTTGCCCTTCTGTGGACTGACTGCAAGTGTGCAGATGATTTTCAATACTATCAGCAATTTTTCCCTCTGTAGCAGTCGTATTGTTATTTTCATTCTGTTGTGAGCGAAGAAAATAAGGAAGTACAAAATCAATCAGGCTACGATAAAAACGCCTACGATGATTCACATTAGGTAAGGTTTGACGAATTAATGGTTGCTGTTTTTTTAGCGATGCCATAATTGCCGTCCAAGATTGTGGCAATTCAGTTTCTAACTTGCTACGTAGCCAACTGGCAACCGTAGGAGCCACTCCAGAAGTGCTAATCGCAACAGTAAGGTCGCCTCGATTAACTAATGCAGGAAAGATAAAGTCGCATTTTTCACGATCATCTACCACATTAACAATCTTATTTTTTTGCTTTGCAAGTTCCCATACTGAGGTATTAAAATCATCGTCATCGGTGGCAACAATTACGATGTCCACCTCATCCAAATCCTCCGCTTGAAAGGCTCGCTGATATAAACGATGCGGTTGCTCTAAAGAGGGTGCGAGTAGGGCTTCAATTTCTGGTTTTATCTGTAGGGAAACAACGGTTAAAGTCGCTTGATATTGTGATAATAGCCGTACTTTATTCAGGGCAATCTCACCTCCCCCAACAATGAGAATGCGAAATTTCTTTAAATCAAAAAAGAATGGAAAGTAAGCCACAGAAGAAAGTGCATTGTTAGATAGGAACAGGCGCTTGGAATTCTTTTATGACGCCCAAACGAATCACAAAATCACCAAACTTTTCATCTTTTTTACGCTTTTTGGCATAGTTCCCAATTATCACTTCTAATTCCTCAAGAATCGTCTGTTCATTAAGATTTTCTTTGTATAGGGCATTGAGCCTTGAACCATCAAAAGCCGCACCAAGGTACATATTGTATCGTCCTAATGATTTGCCGATAAAGGCAATCTCTCCAAGCCATGGACGACCACAGCCATTAGGGCAACCTGTCATACGGATATTAATGTCTTCATTAAATAAGCCATTTTTTTGCAATATAGGTTCAATTTTAGTAATTAAATCAGGTAAATAGCGCTGTGCTTCTGCCATTGCCAAGGCACAGGTAGGAAGTGCAACGCAGGCAATGGCGTGTTTACGCATACCACTAAAATCAGAACACTCAATTGGGTAGTTCGCCTGTTTGAAAATCTCCTCAATTTTTTTCTTATCCGCTTTTTTAATATTTCCTAAGGCAATATTTTGGTTTCCCGTTAGACGAAAATCACAAATATTTAAATTAGCAACTTCACGCAAAGCCGATTTTAAACGGCTGTCTTTTGTATCAAAAACGCGCCCATTTTCAACATATAATACCAAATAAGATTTTTTATCCGCATCTTCACTCCAGCCAAGTGGATCGCCATTATGCCTAAAAGTGTACGGCTTAATTGTGCTAAGTTCAAACCCACAGCGTCTATGTAACTCTTCCTTAAACCAATCCACCCCTACTCGATCCATCGTATATTTAAAGCGCGCATTTTTTCGTTCAGAACGATTACCATAATCACGCTGAATCATCATAATCTGCTCACAAACCTGTAGGATTTGTTCAGGCTTACAAAAACCGATTTGGGTTGCTAAGCGTGGATAAGTGGCATTATCTGAATGTGTGGTTCCTAATCCACCGCCTGCACAAACATTAAATCCTAATAATTTATTGTCTTTCTCAATTGCTACTAAGCCAATATCATTAGCAAAAATATCGGTATCGTTCAATGGGGGAATGGCGATGGCTATTTTAAATTTTCTTGGTAAATAATGTTTACCATAAATAGGTTCTTCTTCTTTTTGCAATTCCTCTATGGAGGCTTTTTTGCCGTTAATCCAAATGTCAAACCATGCATTAGTACTCGGTAATAAATGCTCGCTAATATGAGTTGCCCATTCAAGTGTTTGATTATGAATGGAGTTTCCAACAGGAATGGAGGAACACATTACATTACGATTGACATCACCACAGGCTGCAATAGAGTCCATACTCGCTTTATAGATGGCTTGCATAGAAGCGGCTAATTCAAATTTAATAATGCCGTGAAACTGGATTGCTTGGCGAGTGGTCAGTTTAAGTTTTTCACCTGCAAACTTGTTCGCAATATCATCCATTGCTTGCCATTGCTTGGCACTTAATAATCCACCAGGAATACGCACCCTTGTCATAAATGACCAAGAGGGTTCTAATTTTTTCTGCTGACGAGTTAAACGTTCATCACGATCATCTTGAATATACGTACCGTGAAATTTTGTTAGTTGAGAATTATCTGCACTAATGTTTGCCGTCACATCATTAGCTAAATCCTCAAGAATAGTGCCTCGTAAAAGTTCACTATTATCCTTAATTACCTCGTTAGCACTTGGGTTAGCAACAAGTTCATTGAGGGTTAGTACTTTATTTGGTGTATTGCTTGTTTTACTTGTCATAGTAGCGAATAAATAAAATTAATAAACATCACGCTTATAAAAACCATCAATCATAAGCTGTTGTAGGCGTTGTTTGGCGGCTTCCTCGTTCACTCCAGATTGCTCACTAATAACATCAACAAGAGCACTATTGACCGCAGGTGCCATTCCTTCAGCACTTCCGCAAACATAAATATAAGCCCCTTCATTAATCCATTTGTAAACTTCTTTGGCATTCTCGCGCACCCGATCTTGCACATAACGAGGATTTTCAGTCTCACGAGAAAAGGCAACCGTTAATTCACTTAATGCTTTTTTCTCTAATAACTTTAACCAATCGCTTTGGTATAAAAAGCTGTTTCTAAATGATTGCTCGCCAAAAAACAACCATGATGGCGAAGTTATCCCAAGCTCTAAACGATGATATAAAAATGCTCGAAAAGGAGCAATACCCGTACCTGAGCCAATCATAATAATTGGGCTTGAGGTATCTTCTGGGAGGCGAAAATTCTTATTTGGTTTTAAATATACATTCACCCTATCACCCTCTTCAAGACGACTAATTTCTCCTGAAATTAATCCAAGATGTTTTTCTTCGCCAAATTCTCGCAAACGAATAGAGAGATGAACCTCATCTTCATGAGCGAGAGGACTGGAAGAAATAGAATACAACCGCTGACCTTGTGGATTCAATAAATCAATTAAATCTTGAGCCTTGGAAAAAGAGAGTTTATCATAATGCTTTAGCAAGCTCAACCAATCTTGGCTAAAAATAAATTCAGAAATTTTCGCCTCATTAGCAATTGCACTTTGCAATTTTTTATTGGGGTAATTTTCAACTAACGAAAGTAATTGCTTGTTGGTAATCCTAAAAAGTTCCGCTTCATTATTCAAGCATTCTAATAGCGACAACTGTTTATTATTGAAACTCACCTGCCCATCCGCTGATAATTGCGAAACCGCAAGCAACTCCTCAACCATTGATTGTGGATTACTCACAGAAACCCCTAAACTATCGCCAGGCAAATAACTTATTTCATTACTTAGCATCTCAAGTTCGACATGATGTACCAACTTGCTGGCGTGATCCGTGCACAAATTGACATTAGATATAACCTCAACTTGTAAAGGATTTTTTGCCGTGTAATTTTTTGTTGCCCCATCTGCCAAATTATTTGCACTACCATTGATAGCAACCTCAGCACCTGCACTCTTAGATAAGACATCAAGCAATTCCCCTTGCCATTTCTCAACCTCTTGCTCATAATCAACATCACAATCAAGCCTACTTACTATTGATTTTGCTCCCAACTCAGCAAAGCGTTTATCAATCCACGCACCAAAAGCACAAAACTCATCATAACTACTATCGCCCAAAGCAATAATCGCATATTCCACCAAATCCATTTGGGGAGCTCGGTTAGATTTTAACTGCTCATAAAATTGAATTGCCGTATCTGGAGGCTCGCCCTCTCCATGAGTGCTTGCAATCACAAAAACATAAGCATATTGTGCGATTTTTTTAAGGTTTAATTCAGCCACATCAGCTACCTTAACTGCACAAGAAGGGATACTTTGCAAGCCTTCTGCTAATTGCAATGCAACATTCTCAGCATTACCACTTTGTGAAGCAAAGGCGACTAACACCGACTTTTGCTCTATCGCAATAGTTGCAGGTGCTGCAGAGGCAATCGTCGCTGTACCACCCTCAAGCAGCAACCCATCCAAAAACCCGCTCAAACGGAGCAATGAATCCCTGTCTAATGACTTTACATCTTGTAATAATTGAGTATATTCTCTCATAGTATTTGCCCAAAGAAAAAGGCCTCAAGGCGAGACCTTTTTAAAATGAATTTTTTGTAAATTAGCCTGGTTGCTTAACCACACGAAGATAAGGCTTTTGCTCATCCCAACCTTGTGGAAACAACTCTTTTGCAGCCTCATTATCCAAAGAAGGCAAAATAATCACATCATCACCAGCTTGCCAATCAACGGGGGTTGCTACCTTGTAATTGTCCGTTAATTGAAGGCTATCAATAGCACGTAATAATTCATCAAAATTACGCCCAGTGCTTGGTGGATAAGTAATGGTTAAACGCAATTTTTTATTATGATCAATCACATACACCGAACGCACTGTTGCTGTTTCGCTCGCATTAGGGTGAATCATCCCATAAAGATTTGCCACTTTTCTATCACTATCAGCAATCACTGGAAAATTAACTTCCTGCCCTTGAGTTTCTTTAATGTCTGCAAACCATTTTTCATGATTATCTAAGCCATCAACAGATAAGCCAATCACTTTTACATTACGCTCAGCAAAACCGCTTTTTAGTGCTGCCGCACGCCCAAGCTCTGTGGTGCAAACCGGCGTAAAATCCTTAGGATGTGAAAACAAAACGCCCCAGCTATCGCCAAGCCATTCGTGAAAAGAAATTTTTCCTTGAGTTGAATCCTGCTGAAAATCAGGAACAATATCACCAAGTTGAAGTGCCATAATTAAATACCTCTTTTGTAAAATTAGTTAATAAAAATTAAAAATTGAAAACCTTGATAACAATTATAGAACATTTATTATCGAATACAAGTGATTTTTATTGACTATTATATCTTAAAATTAGATATATAAAACTTAACAAAGTTCTTTATACATTACAAAAGCATCAATATAACCATTCTGCTGACTCTTAAAAGCCTTTGGCAATGTGCCCACTAAGTCAAAGCCTAATTTTTTCCATAAGTTCACCGCAGCATTATTGGTCGATACCACCAAGTTAAACTGCATTGCTTTGAATCCATATTGTTTGGCAGCCGCTTGTGAATGCTCACATAATAGAGTTGCAACCCCCTTTCCTCGTGACTGTTCTGCCGTTAAATAGCCACAATTACATACATGGGCACCAAGAGTGGGCTGATTTGGCTTAAGATAATACGAGCCAACAACCTGATCATTTTCATCCACAGCAATATAGGTTTGCAGAGGGGTCTCTATCCAATAATGATGAGCCTCAGCTTCACTCATTTGTGGCGAACAAGGATAAGTTTCACCAGCACGAAAAATAGGTTCAATTATTGCCCAGCATTGTTGCCAATATTTTTGTTGATAAGGCTTAATGATAAAATTCATCGCTAAGATTCAGATGCTAAAAGTTGCACCTGTTGATACAATTTATCCGCTACTTCAATCCCTTTTTCTTGTGATTGTGTGCGTAATTGATAACGCCTATCGGCAGGCAAGCGAGTATTTTCTTGTGCAAGATAATTTCTAAATAACTCCTCCAAACGATTGGAAAAACCTTCCCCACCAAATAAACGAGGATTAATGACAATCATTAACTGCCCTACCCCGGGAGGGTCTCCCTCAGCATTGAAAAAAGAACTTGCTTCGTAGCTAAAATTTGCCCCTGTTAAACAGGCACTCAAAATTTCCACCATCAGTACTAAAGCTGCCCCCTTAGCCTCACCAAGAGGAAGCATGGTTCCATCCATGGCTTGATTGGGATCAGTGGTAGAATTCCCCTCCTTATCCAAAGCCCAATCATCAGGAATTTCTTTACCTTGTTGCTGTGCTAACATTACCTTGCCTCGTGCCACTTTGCTCAATGACATATCAATAACTAATGGTAATTTATTTTCTCTTGGAGCTGAAAAAGCAATGGGATTTGTGCCAAACAGGGGCTCCTTTCCACCCCAAGGAGCAATGGACTTAGGTGCATTGCCAAACATCATAGCCACCAAATTATGATCCGCTGCTAAAGATTCTACCGAATGCCCTGCCACTCCAAAATGATGTGAGCGATAAATACTTGCCATCGCAATCCCCATTTTTTCTGCAATCGGAGCGATTGTTTCAACAGCCAAATCAATGGCAGGATAAGCAAAACCAAAACCTGCATCCACCCGAATAACCGCAGGAGCCAACTGTTCTACTTTAGGAACGACCTGCCCGAATACCTTAGAAACCACCGCCTGATCGCAATAAGCCTGCAAACGAGATAAGCCATGGGTGCGAATACCATCACTCTCCGCCTTCAAAAGAGCTTTAGTTACGCTAATAGCGTTTTTATGTGATATGTTATGATTGGTTAATGCCTGTATGGCTAACCGTTGTAATTCAGAAAATGAGTAGTATGCCATTAAAAGGTAGTCTAAAATTGTCTGACAACCTTGTATGATACTATAGAAGAAACAAGAAATATAGTAGCCGAAAGAAAAAAAGAAAGCCCCCAATAAAGAGCAGGCAAATGACCAATAAAATCAGTACTCCAATCCCAATCTGCTCCCATAACAGTTGTAAATCCTAAAAAAGTATGAGATAGGAATAATAACGAAGGTAGTAGAAAAGAAAAGAAAAGAAGAACCTTTAGAATCCAAGGAAACTTTTTGTTAGCCTTCAAAAAGGAATTCTGAAATCCTCCTAAAGGATTTTGTAAAGGGATCTCAATTGCAATAATAAAGGCGATTAAAGAGGTTAACCCTGAGAATAGCCAAAAGAAAACCAAGTCATAAGATAAACCAGAGAGAGTATTAGAAATCAATGTATCCATACCTTCTGACTCAAAACTTATTTTAAGCTATCAAGTCGGGGAATTTCAACAAGCTGACTAATTTTCCTTATTTCATCAAAAAAGTTATTTGCTACTCGACAAATATAGGCATTCTTACTTGAGTTATACAAATCAGCACGTCCTGAAATCAAATATTTTTTATCACCTTCTGAGATAATATCCTTATCTTTAGTATTTTCAGTTATTTTAGGCTTCAATGGAGAGGTTATAAACACTACCACTTTGCCATTTTCAGCCTTATATTTAACTAATAAGCTATCTATCCATTCATTTTTTGCATTAGCCATATAACCACTGTCCGCTTGATACATCCGAACATTTTCCATTATTTTTTTCATCTTTTGAGTAGAGAAACTTTTCTCTGCTGCATTTTTAATAGCTTTTTCAAAAAGAGGTTTTGAAGGTGTGGTTTGCAAAATGAAGTTAACTGAATTGCCTTCTTCTACCAACTCATCAAGCCACTGCCAAATTTCCAAATAATTATAGAATCTCGAAATATCAGAGGCATAAACCCAAACGTTAGTGTTTTCAAGGTTGTCACTTTTAAGTGATTTTAGAATGGTTTCACGCCCATTCTGCAAAGTGCTAAAATAAGTAGCTGGATCGTAGCTTTTCTCAGGCTCAATATCAAGTTTTTTGTCAAACTTATTCACTATTATTATGCTTAAAATAAAAGCAGGAACCACTACTATCATAAGAGCTACAAAAAACGACATAGAAATTTCAAGTATTTAAAAAGAAAAAAACAACTTATCGGAATATTGTAAAGTAAATTGTCAAATTAAAGATAAAAATTTAGAAAAATAAGCGGTTAATTTTAACACAGAATGCTTAATTCTCATAAGGGTTTTTTTCAAAGAACTTCAATCGGTTGGAATGACCACTCTCAATTCATCCCCCACAGAAATAACATTGTCCGCACCTTTACGTAAAACTACTTTTTGCCCAAAATAAGGTTTATTATTAGTGATATGGGGGTTAGCGGAACGTAACACATTTAAAGGTTGATCTGCTTGTGGAATAGTTGCAGTTTGTTGGTCAATTGTAGTGATTTGGCAACGTTTGCAAGGATCGGGTAATGCAAAACTATACTTTCCTGTTTGCTCACTTAGTTCAATGCCCGTATGCTCATCCCAAGCAGGCAAGCCGCTCACCTCTATATTTGCCCGAAAACGTTCCATCGGCACAGGCATTTCCCCTTGTTTTTGCAAAGCGTTATTCAATGCTTGTAGCGATTGATGATTGCTAATAAGATAGGGAACGCCATCCGCAAAATGGGTGCTTGGTGTTTGCTCTATTCCCTGTACTGAATTTCTCAATTGCACCGAACGTACCCAATCCAAGCAAAACCGTAATAACCTCAGGTTTTCCCCTTGCCATTGCCCTAAAACAGCACTTAACCAATTTGAAGCCTTACCGCCAACATCAAAACCCCTACATTCATCCCACCAAACAATCGTTTTTATGACATCATCGATTTTCTGTTGCTCTTGCTCTGCTGATAAGAAAAAATCATCCTTTGCATTAGGATGTCTAAGCCATAAACCATTCTCTGCCATCACTATCTCAATTCGTGCCATTTCTGGCAATTCACGTTGTGTTAAAAAACGCCCTTCATTACTCACAACCATCCATTCACGATCATAAATTTTCATTCCACAAGCTAAAGAAAGCGATAGCCCTCTCTCTGATAGTTCAAAAAAATCTTGAGCGATTCCTGCAAAGGACTTAATTGGATATATATTTAGTTTTTCTACAATAATCATTTTAAACAAAAAGAGTTAATCCACAGATTACACAAATAGAGACCTTTGCATAAAAGTATGGCAAAAGAAAAAAGATAAAAAATCGTTCTGATTGAGGCGTGAAATGAAGCTAATACGTCCGTCTTCGCAAATTTCACAACACAAAAAGCGTTTTTACTCTTGGTGAGTTTACGAACCTTAGAGTAACAGTGTTTGAACCGCTTGCGGATAAAAATCAGAGCGATTTTTTGCTTTTTTACTTGTCATATTTTTTATGCAAAGGTCTCAAAGTATAATTTTACATTGAGTAATTAAAAAACATTCATACCTAATAATAAAATAGCATCTATTAACCACTTCATTATGAAAACTACTTTCAAAGCCATTTTGATTTTTAGTATCAGTTTATTGCATTTTAATGTAACCGCTGTTAATGCTGAAACATATGAGGAGTTTAAAAAAAGGTTGCTTAAAAAACAACAAAATCAAACTCAGCAATTCAATGATTTTCAATCTGCTCAAAATAAGGCATTTTATGGTTATTTAAAACAACAGTGGGAAGATTTTCAAGTCTCTCAAGGTAAGCCTGAAGATAGCAATCCTAAGCCTGTTGAGATTCCTAAAATTAAAATTTCAAAAAAACCTGTTCCTCTAAAAATCATCCGTCCTAATCCACAACCAAATAAATTTCAACCACCACCCCCGCCAGTTGTACAAAAACCGACAAAAATCACTTCATATCCGATTAAGGTTAGTTTTTTCTCTAATCCAGTTCACTGGCAAGGCGATGCTAAATGGCAAAAATGGCGACAAACTCATATTCATAGGCTTAGTAATAATTCTATTGCCGATTATTGGAAAGCGTTTTCTGCCTTAAACTCTACTTTAATTCTTAAGCAACTTAATAAAACCTCTCAGCAACTAAACTTGAATGATTGGGGAAAAATAAAGTTACTCTCTGATTTTGGACGCACTCTAAATTTATCCGATAACCAAACACTTCTTACTCTCTGGGCATTGCTTAATAAGGATGGTTATGATGTGCGCATAGGGTATCACAATAATAGTGCTTACCTTCTGTATCATAGTAAGCAACGACTCTATTCCCTCCCTTATTTTAAATTTAATAATAAACGTTATTATTTATATTCTTTACAAAATACCAAAACTAAAAAAATTAAATCCTACAAAGGGAATCTTAATGCCTCACCTAAGGCATTAAATCTTCAACTTGTGCATCCTCCTATGCTCATTGCCCAAAAAGCAAAAAAACATAATCTTTCTATGCAATGGAAAGATACTAAGTATGAATTTAGTATCCCAATTTACAAATCAGAAATTAGCTATCTTAATACTCTCCCCCAACAACAACTTAAAAACTATTTCAAGTTCACGCCAAGTAAGCATATTTCTAAGAGTATTCTACCTGCCTTAAGGTTAGCGACAAATAAGATGCCTGCGATTGAAAAGGTGAATTTTTTATTACGTTTTGTGCAAACAGCTTTTCCCTATGCCACGGATGATCAACAGTTTAACTATGAAAACTACCTTCTACCTGATGAAACTTTTTATTATCCTGCATCAGATTGTGAAGATCGGTCAATTTTATTTGCATGGTTAATTACACAGCTCACGCCATATCAAGTAATTGCCCTTGATTATCCCGGACATATTGCAACAGCGATTGCTCTCCCTGCTGAATTTGCACCATCAGGAAAAAAATATATTTTTCAAGGGAAGAAATTTACTGTAACCGATCCCACCTACATCAACTCCTCAATAGGGATGGAAATGCCGCAGTTTAAAAATACGACTCCTGAATTTATCGCTATTAATTAAACTTATGCAAGAACAAATTCATCATCAGCTAACAACAGCCTTTAAGCCGCAATATTTAAGCATTGATAATGATAGCCATTTACATAGTGGTCCAAATACAAATTCTCATTTCAAAGTATTAATTGTCAGCACTGAGTTTGCTGGGCTAAGCTTAGTCAAACGTCATCAAAAAATCTATCGTGAGCTTAAAGAGATAATGACACAAATTCATGCCTTACAACTGAATACTTGGACACCCGAAGAATGGCAAAAAAAATCCTCTGAAGGAGAAGTTGATATTCCTTCCAGTAAATGTGCAAAATCATAAAGACTAAAAAATTATGAATAAAAAAACGTTATTTAGCAAAATTATTGATCGAGAAATTCCTGCTGATATTGTGTATGAAGATGAACTCTGCATTGCTATAAGAGATATTAATCCACGTGCACCAATCCATATTCTGCTAATCCCTAAAAAGCCAATTATCAGCCTCGCACACTTGCAAACAGAAGATCAACACTTGATGGGGCATATGATGCTTAAATTGAAAAAAATTGCTCAACAAGAGGGCTTAAATGAACATTTTGTCACACGTATCCACACCGGAGAACACGGGGGACAAGAGGTTTTTCATCTACACATTCATCTTATGGGCGATCCTCAAAAATCTGCTCAATAAAACCTATGCCAGAAAATAATAAAAAACTTCTTAAAGGGCGACTCAATCAACCCATTAGTGAACTTGCCGAAGCCTTTAATGCTTCGGTTTCTTTTGATCAACGCCTTGCGTTATATGATATTCAAGGAAGCCAAGCACATTTACAAATGCTGATGGAACAAAATATTATTAGCCAAGAAGAACACGCTATTATCAAACAAGGTTTAGAGAATATTCAAAAAGAAATTGAGAATGGCAATTTTGAATGGCAACAGCATCTCGAAGATGTGCATATGAATATTGAGGCTAAACTCATTGAAAATATTGGAGAAGTCGGCGGAAAATTACATACAGCACGTTCTCGTAATGATCAAGTGGCAACTGATTTAAGATTATATGTCCGTGAGCATACCACATATCTACTACAACATATTCGTCAATGTCAGCATAATTTACTTGATTTGGCAGAGCAATACCATAGCACTATTATGCCAGGATTTACGCATTTACAAATTGCTCAACCTGTGACTTTTGGACATCATTTATTAGCATGGTTTCATATGCTTCAAAGAGATTATGAACGTCTGAGCGATAATCAAAAAAGAACGAATAAATCACCACTCGGCTCTGCAGCACTTGCTGGCAGTACCTATAATATCAATCCACAACGCACTGCTGAATTATTAGGTTTTGATGGGATTTGTGGTAATTCGCTTGATGCCGTTTCTGATCGTGATTTTGCGATTGAGTTATTGAATAATTTATCACTAATGATGAATCATCTTTCACGCATTTGCGAGGAACTTATTTTATGGAATTCTGATGCCTTTTCATTGGTCGATCTCCCTGATGAATTTTGCACTGGCTCATCCATTATGCCACAAAAGAAAAATCCAGATATTTTCGAATTAATTCGAGGCAAGAGTGCTCGTGTTTTTGCTGCTTCCAATAGCTTGATAATGCTAATGAAAAGTCAGCCTCTTGCCTATAATAAAGATAATCAAGAAGATAAGGAGCCTATTTTTGATTCCCTTGATACGTGTCTTGATAGCCTGCGTTTATTCGCTCAAATACTGCCAAATCTCAAACCAAAAAAAGAGAATATGCAAACAATGGCAGCTAAAGGCTATTCGACAGCAACCGATGTTGCAGACTATATTGTTAAAAAAGGAATACCCTTTAGAAAAGCTTATGAAATTGTTGGGGAGATTGTCCGCCTTGCGATTGAAAAAGAGAAACAATTGCATCAACTCACGCTACCTCAATTACAGAGTATTCATTCTTTAATAGAAGAAGATATTTATCAGCACATTACCCTTGAAGGGTGTGTGAATGCACGCAAGCATCTTGGTGGCACTGCTCCAGAACAGGTGAAAAAAAGCGTACAAAAACTTCGCCAAACAATCAGCACATAAAAGAGACTATTGCAAATGCACTACTGCGATTCCTCTAAAAATCACCCATTCCACGGACCGTATCATGATTTGGAATATGGCATTCCAACACGAGATGATAATGAGCTCTTTGAACTCCTTATGCTTGAGATTAACCAAGCAGGGCTATCTTGGCTTACCATTCTAAAAAAACGCCAAGCCTTTAAAGAGGCGTTTGATGGGTTCGACATCAATACCGTTGCCCAATATGGAGAAAAAGATATTCAGCGCCTACTTAACAACCCAGCCATCATTCGTAATCGCCTAAAAATAAAAGCTGCCATCAAAAACGCCCAAAGCCTACAAAAGCTCATTGAAACTCACGGCTCCTTTGCCAACTTGCTTGATAGCGAACACCCTAAAAAACTTCCTGACTGGGTTAAGTGGTTTAAAAAACAGTTTTTCTTTATGGGTCCAGAAATTGTCAATGAATTTCTAATGTCATCGGGTTATCTACCCGGTGCACATCACTCACAGTGCCCCCTTTATGAAAAAATCCTTGCTCTTAAACCGCCTTGGACGATGCACGATTTAAAAACTTATTCACTTTGAAAAATTTAAAAAAACGTGATATACTTTTCAATTAAAAGTATTATCAAAAAAATTATCGTCAATATAAATTCTTATGAAATTACCTGCCGACTTTACCCCATATTCATCACACGCCGTAGCCAATGTTTTTCTTAACTTAACAGAAACAGCACTTACTAACATGCAAGTTCAAAAGCTTGTTTATATTGCTCATGGTTTTCATCTTGCTCTCTTTGATAAACCGCTGTATTATCATAATACCCATGCTTGGCAATTTGGTCCCGTCATACCAAAGCTCTACGAAGATTTGCGAGAATACGGTAATGGTGCTGTAAAAGAATTGTTAATTTGTGACGATGATATTCCTAAGAAAAGTGAGTCATTTAAATTAATTGAAGTTATTTTCTCAAAATACTCAAGTTTTACAGGCGGACAATTATCTAACTTAACCCATCTATCAGGAACACCTTGGGATAAAACTTGGGAGAATAATCGATTTGGTATAATACCGATAGAGTCTATAAAGCAACACTATCAAACTAAATTAAAGCATGCCTGATACAGAAACTATAGAAGCTATACGCCGAAAACTCAGCAAAATCTCTGACCCTCAAACACAATCAACTGATGATAATAAGTTTGATTTAAATAAAAGTCTAAAAGAGTTTCAGCTACAAGAGCTTCAAGACTCTCATAAGCTTAGAAAAAAATACTGTGACCGTATTTTTTGGTTAGTTACTGTTTGGATTGCTCTTATATTATTGATATTATTTTTATCTGGTTTTCAAATATACAAGTTCAAATTAGATAGTAGCGTTTTAATCACCATATCAACAACTACTACCATTAGTGTATTAGGCCTTTTCGCCATTGTGGCAAAATGGTTGTTTCCCAAATAATCTCACCTATTTGCTTGATAAAAAATTTATCAACAATCAATAGTGCCACACAAAGATTCACCCTACTCTACTTACGATAATATTTATCAAACAGAAAAAGGACCAAAGCCCTTTAAGTTTGATGCCACCGTTACCCAAGTGTTTGATGATATGGTGCATCGTTCCATTCCTAATTATGAAAAAAATCTCCAATCCATTGTTGCTATGGCAATTGAATATAGTCAGCCAAATACACTCTGCTATGATCTTGGTTGCTCTCTTGGGAAGCTCAGCATTGCACTTAGCCAAGCACCAATCAAAACCCATAAAATTATTGCTATTGATAATTCTGCCGAAATGCTACAAGCAACGCAACAAAACATAGATAATCACAAATTACAAGTACCCATTGAATTGAGTAATCATGATCTCAATTTAGTACAAGCACAGGAAGGTATTGCAAAAAACCCTTCATCTGTGATTATTCTAAACTACACTTTACAGTTTCTTGCCCCAGAAAATCGCCTGCCACTGCTTAAAAAAATCAAACAAAGCTTAGTATCTAAAGGTATCCTGATTCTTTGTGAAAAAGTACGCCCACAAAGTGAGCAAGCACAACATCTATTTGATAAACACTACTATGAATTCAAAAGCCAAAAAGGGTATCACAATCTTGAAATCAGTCGTAAACGGGATGCTTTAGAAAATATTCTTATTCCCGATACGGTTGAAGAACACCATCAACGCTTGATACAAGCCGGTTTTTCCTCTTGCGAAATATGGCATAAACATCTTCATTTCACCTCGTGGATTGCATGGTCATAGTTCATAGCTAACTAATGAATTTAAAGAAAACGTCCCTTTGTCTTTTCCGCCATCACTTGAACTCTCTCTAAATAATTGGCGACACTTGCAAACAAGCCAAGCAAGCACAAACCACTCTATTTATAATGCCAACAACTACCACGCTCTTAAAATAGCCATAGAAAAACGCTGGCAAAAACCCCACGGAGATGCCAAACGCTGGCAAAAATGTTTAGATGACTTACCTAATAATCACCCAACCATTCAACTACAAACAGATAACGCCATCACCCTATCACATTGCCCCTCAACCAATCAAAACCAATTAATTATTCCATCCCCCGAACAACTCAAACAAACGCTACTTGGGCTTAGCCCATGGCGCAAAGGTCCTTTCCAAATTTTCCACACCCATATAGACAGCGAATGGCAATCCCACTGGAAATGGCAACGCCTACAAAAACACGGAATAAATAAACTCTTAGAGAATGCCAATATTCTTGACATTGGTTGTGGAAATGGCTATTATGGCTGGCATATGTTAAAAGCAGGAGCAAGTTCAATTATCGGTATCGATGGCAGTATGTTACTACACTTCCAATTTTCGGTATGCAAACAATACCAACCTCACTCTCCATTAATGCTTTTCCCTTTGCGATTTGATTTATTCCCAACTGCAATTACAGGTTTTGACGTTGTTTTTTCGATGGGTGTACTATCACACACCAAAGACCCAATCCAACACTTAAAAGATAGCCGGCAACGCCTCACAGAAAACGGTACTCTTATTTTAGAAACCCTTATCATTGACACTCAAGAAAAGACTGCGCTTCACCCTAAAGACCGCTACGCTAAAATGAATAATGTTTTTTCCTTACCTTCTCCATCTATGCTCATTAATTGGATAGAGCAAGCTGGATTTAAAAACGCCCAAATTTATGATATTAACCGCACTAGCATTGAAGAACAGCGCCCCACTGAATGGATGGGCAATCAATCCCTTGAACATTTTCTTGATCCTCAAGATTCAAGCAAAACCATTGAAGGATACCCAGCACCAACACGCCTTCTCCTTACTGCGAAAAAAGCGATTTGAGTATAATAAATAATGAGGTGCAAGGACGCATTTAAATACTAAAAACTAATACTATGCCCATAAATTTAGAAAATAAATCCACCATTGATGAAATTCGCCAACGCTTTGATACAGATGTTGAACGATTCTCTAATTTAGATACCGGACAACAAACAACCATTGACGCTCCTCTATCAATGGAACTAATTGTCAAAGCAGCAACAGCAACAAACCCAAAAGCAGAATGTATTTTGGATATAGGCTGTGGAGCTGGAAATAATACCGTTCAATTACTGAGAACCTTAGGGCGAAAAGTTCACTGTGATTTATGTGATTTAAGCGAACCAATGCTTAGCAGGGCGTTAATACGTGTTATTGAAGAAAATTACGGCACAGCCATTGCCTATGTAGGAGATTTCAGAACCTTAGAGCTTAAAGAAAAAAGTTATGATATTATCATCGCCGCTGCCGTATTCCATCACTTAAGAGATGATAAAGATTGGGAACAAACATTTACCAAGGTCTATAAACTGCTAAAACCCGGTGGCTCACTATGGATTAGTGACCTTATCACTCACCAAATCAATCCTTGCCAACAACTTATGTGGAATCGCTATTACGATTACCTCAAAGAGCTCAACGGAGAAGATTACGCTAAAGAAGTCTTTGAATACATTGACAAAGAAGATTCCCCACGCCCTCTAACCTACCAATTAGAGCTGCTCCGCCAAGTAGGCTTTTCCAAAATAGACGTACTACATAAAAACTCCTGCTTCGCCACCTTTGGCGGTATTAAATAAGCAAATTCAACAAAAGTGCAACAAGGCTTACTTTTTTGTCATGATATGAGTAGAGATATTTACTCGTGGTAGTAGTTATAAATGATAGTGGCAAGTTTTGGGCTAATGCCTTTAACTTGGGTGAGGTTTTGAATACTGGTTTTTTTGATTTCTTTGATGCCGCCGAAGTGTTGGAGGAGTCTTTGGCGGGTTTTTTCGCCAACGCCTGGGATTTTATCTAATTCTGTTTTGATGGTGAGTTTACTGCGTTTTTTACGGTGTCCTGTAATGGCGAATCTATGAGCTTCATCACGAATATGTTGGATAAGATGTAAGCCTTCGTTATCAGCAGTAACTTGAATTTCACGGTTATTTTGTTGTGGTAAAAATAAGGTTTCTTCGCCTGCTTTGCGGCTCACTCCTTTGGCTACGGCGAGTAGGGTTAAGTGTTGCAGTTCAAGTTCATCTAAAATCTCTTTTGCCATTTTTCCTTGCCCTTTTCCACCATCAACAATAATTAGGTCGGGTAGTGGTTGGGCATCTTCTTTGAGGCGTTTGTAGCGTCTGTGTAGGGCTTGTTTCATTGCAGCGTAATCATCACTTTCCTTGATATCGTGGATATCCATCATACGGTAGTCTTTGGTGCTAGGTTGCCCTTGTTTGAAAACCACACAGGAACCTTTGGTTGCTTGCCCAAAGGTGTGGCTAATATCAAAGCATTCAATATGTTGGGGCATTTTCGGTAATTCAATCAGTTGTTGCAAGCAGTGCATTCTTTGTTTGCTTAGTTCTTTGTCGTTAATTAGCCGAATAAGGGTTTGTTGGGCGTTAAGGCTCGCTGTTTCTAACCATCGTAAACGCTCGGAGCGTGCTTTGTGGTTAATACTTACTTTATGTTGTGCACTTTCGCTGAGTGCTTTTTGTAGCAAGGTATGATTATTAGGTTGGGCGTTGGTCACAATTTCATTGGGAATTTGATCCCTCGGTTTATTTTGATAATATTGACTAATAAACACTTCCAATAATTGTTCATCGCTTTCTTCGGATATTTTTTTTCCTTGGAGAATAATGCTCTTGCTCCCATATTGCCAGCCACGCCGAATAAAGGCGATTTGAATACAACTTTTGCCAGAGAGTCGCCCAAGGGCAATAATATCAATATGGTGGTTAATCTGGTTAGAATTTATATTTTGTTTTTCTAAGATGTGATTTAATTCACGAATTTGATTGCGAATTAGCGTGGCTTTTTCGTATTCTAAGCGTTCACTATGTTGCATCATCTCTTGGCTAAGTTGTGCTGTTAGTTCACCACTTTTCCCTTGCAATAAGGCACGCAATTTATTGACATCCTCATTGTATGCTTGTTGATCAATTAGATTAACGCAAGGTGCGGTACAACGTTTGATTTGATATTGCAAACACGGGCGTGAACGATTATTAAAAAAAGTATCATCGCATTGACGTACGGGGAATACTTTTTGAATGAGCTTGAGGGTGTTTTGTACTGCGTGAGTGCTGGCGAATGGTCCAAAGTATTGTCCCTTAGGGTTTTGTTTGCCTCGGTGGAATTTTATTTGCGGGTATTTATGTGCTGTGAGTTGAATATAGGGGTAGCTTTTATCATCTCTAAGGAGGATATTGTAGGGTGGTTTATGCTTTTTAATTAGGTTATTTTCAAGGATTAAGGCTTCATTTTCGGTGTGTGTTAGGATGTACTCAAGTTGCTCTGCTTGTTTCATCATCGCTTGAGTTTTGAGGGAATCTAAATTACTACGAAAATAACTGCTTAAACGCTTATTCAGTTCCCTTGCTTTACCAACATATACAGGCTGGTCGTTTTTATCATAAAAAATATACACCCCCGGCAGGCGAGGAAGTTCACTAATCTTAATTTGGTCAATAGAAGTGCGCAAAGATTCAAATCATTTTTTGAAAAACATCAGGAATAAAGGGCTTGCCTTTCTCATTCACCGCAACCCCGGTTACTATTGCCTTAGCATAGAGAATTCGAGATGGGTTATTTTGTTCTTTTAAATCGTGCTCATCAGCGGGTAAGTTACTTAGAAGATGCTGATGAAATAGTACTTTAAGGCGTCCTTGAGGCTCGACTTTGGTAAACACAGTAAATTCATCTCTACTGGATAAACTTTTAAGGTAGTCAATTTCAAGGTGTCTTACGACAAGATGAATTTTTTGCTCACATAATTCGGCAAAATCAATGCCTTTAAATAATAAAAATTCGTGTCGTGAATGTTCAAAGTAATTGCCATATACGCTATTATTTACCCTACCTTGCAGATCGCATTCATAATCACGCACTTTGAAAGAAGTTTGATGCCAATGTCTATATTTATCCATAGTTTTACATATAACGAGACCTTTGCATAAAAGTATGGCAAAAGAAAAAAGATAAAAAATCGTTCTGATTGAGGCGTGGAATGAAGCTAATACGTCCGTCTTCGCAAATTTCACAACGAAAATCAGAGCGATTTTTTGCTTTTTTACTTGTCATATCTTTTGTGCAAAGGTCTCATAACTTTCTAATTGTTTTTCAACATCGTATTGGGTGTTGAGTTTATGTAAAGAACGTCGCCACTGAGAGTTGTTGCTAATTAAACCAGTTTCAATCAGATCATTAAAATACCACACCCAGTGTTTTCTAAACAGTCTGATGGAGAAATTTTCACGTGCTTGTCCGTAGTAACTTACCATATCACGAAGATGTTTACGTATTGCTTGATATCTTTGCTCTAAGGTGGGTAAAGTATAAGGTTGGTTAGTCAAAAATGATGAAAGTTGCTGAATAAACCACGGACGCCCACAGCTACCTCTCCCAATCATAATCCCATCAGCTTGAGATTGTGTTAGGCATTGCAAGGCTTGTTGTTCATTATTAATATCACCATTGGCAATAACTGGTACACTAATCGCTTGTTTAATTGTTCGAATTTTTTCCCAGTCCGCTTTACCTTTGAATTTTTGGCAGCGCGTTCTACCATGCACGCTAATTAACTTTACCCCACACTGCTCTGCCATTAAGGCAAACTCAGCACCGTTTAAATTGTCCCAATTCCAGCCAAGACGCATCTTAATAGTCACAGGAATATCGACAGCCGCAATCACGGCTTGAATAATTTTTTTGGATAATTCAGGGGTCTGCATTAAGGCGGAACCACCATAACCATTCACCACTTTTTTCGCCGGACATCCAAAGTTAATATCAATAATTTGGGCACCATTACGCTGATGGTATTGAGCACTTTGTGCCATCAAATCAGGGTCATTTCCAACAAGCTGAATTGCGGATAAAAGAGAGTTTTCCTGAACAAAATCCCCCCTTCTTAAGGCGTTATCTGCTTGGGAAAAAAGATGATTACACTCTTGCATTTCACAGACCATATAATTGGCACCAAAAGAAGCAACTTGTGAGCGAAAAGGATGATCGGTAATACCGACCATAGGGGCTAAAAAAACAGGTATATCTATTTTATAGTTAGCAATATAAAGCGGAGAAAGCATACTGGCTATCTCTATGAATATCGTCAGAGTAAGTCAGAAATAGCGTCTCTTTCTTCGGTCAGTTCATTTTGTGTTAGCGTCATTTTCTCTCTGGAAAAATCGCCAACAGTTAGGTCTTGAACGATTTCCCATTTGCCATCTTGACAATGGCAAGGGAATGAATAAATTAACCCTTCTTCTATACCATAGGAACCATCGGAATAAACGCCCATACTCACCCAATTATCACTTGCTGTGCCATGCACCCAATCGTGCATATGATCAATTGCCGCATTGGCAGCAGAGGCAGCACTTGATAAACCTCTTGCTTCAATAATAGCCGCACCACGCTTTTGCACTTGCGGAATAAAGGTATCACGATACCACGCTAAATCAATTGATTCAATGGCTAATTTTCCATTAACTGTTGCGTGGTGAACATCTGGATATTGAGTCGCTGAATGATTGCCCCATACCAACATATTCTTAACATCTGTTGGCGAGCAGGATAACTGATTGGCCAGTAGAGAAACTGAACGATTATGATCTAAGCGCATCATTGCGGTGAATTGTCTGCAATCAATATCTGGTGCATTGCGTTGTGTAATTAAGGCGTTAGTATTTGCTGGATTTCCGACAACCAATACTTTAATATTACGATCTGCATTATCGTTAATTGCTTTGCCTTGAGCTGAAAAAATTGCCGCATTAGCTGATAATAAATCCTTACGCTCCATCCCAGGTCCTCGTGGTCTGGCACCAACTAACATAGCATATTGACAATCCCTAAAAGCAACTTCGGCTTTATCGGTAACAATAACATTATTTAGTAATGGAAAAGCGCAATCAAGCAATTCCATTTCAACTCCTTTTAATGCTTTTAAGGCTGGAGTAATTTCTAATAAATGTAAGTTAATAGGCTGGTCATTACCCAACATTTGCCCGCTGGCAATGCGAAATAATAACGAATAACTTATTTGCCCAGCACTTCCTGTAACTGCTACATTAACAGCTTTTTTCATTACTATCTCTCCTTAATAAATGACAAGTAAAAAGGTTATTTTTATTTATTAGTTAAATTCAATCTTACCTACATCCACACGGGGTATGGGATATCTTGCTTGCAAAACCTCTAACATTGACAAACGCATATTGGATTTTTGAAAATTATTCATTACTGTCCATATACGTGAATCTTTGATAATATCTTCATCTGTAATTTCAACATCCCTAGAATTAACTATATAAGCAACAGCAACGTTTCCAAGAGAAGTGATCGAACTAAGGTAAACTCCTGTTGCATCACTGCCATCTTTTGTGCGAATTCTTGCTGTTTCAAATATCTTACCATAAACTTCTGCCAATTCAGTGGGAGTATCCTCATCAACTGCTCTAACACTAAACCATTCAAAAGAGGGTTGAGAATGTCCGTCAAATGCATATTTTTTAATGAAATCTTTCCATGCTAATTCATTTGATTTTAATAATTGAACATCTGCTTTAATTTCTTTTTCTAACTTGCTGGCTGCCCTTGTTCTAATAATTTCATCACGAATAGAGTCTTTGACAACCTCAAGTTCTTTAACATAAGCGGCTTGAACATCCAAAAGATGCAAAACAACTACTTTTTGTCCTTGAATATCAATAACTTGACTGTTTAGTTTTTCATTCTTCACTTGATCAGAGAATGCTGCATTTCGGAAATTTTGATGCTGAGTTATTGTGTCACTCGATATACCAGTAGATCGTGCAAAAAACTCAGTTTCTTGAATTTCAAGTCCTAACTCCTGCTTGATTGGTTGCAAAGAATCTGGTTGATCAAATGCTAAATTAGAAAGTTGCTCTTGAATTGTGAAAAAACGTTCGCTTGCTTGATCTAATTGATATGCCTCTATCACTTTTTCTTTGTTTTCAGAAAAAACGGGGGGTTTAGATTCTTTGATTTCAGTCACTTCAATAATATGATGACCAAATTCAGTTTCTACAATTTCGCTGATTTCATTCGTTGGTAAAGAGAAAGCCATATTTTCAAAATCTTCTACCATAATTCCTCTACGAATCAGCCCCAAATCACCGCCTTTTTCTGCTGACAAAGTATCGATAGAATGTTCTTTTGCTAAAACAGCAAAATCACCGCCTGAAAGGAGTTTTTCTCTGACTTCTTGAGCCAACTTTTCATCCTCTGGGGAGAGCAAGATATGGCGTACCTGACGTTCTTCTTGCTCAGTAAAATCAGATTTTCTATTTTCATAAAATTCTTCCAACTGCTCATCTGTATAGCTTACTTTGTCTGCTAATTCTTCTATAGAAACAGAGACATACTGGACTTTTACTCTTTCTGGCTCAGCAAAGCGATTTCTATTTTCTTCATAACTCAGGCGAATTTCATCTTCACTAACCTCGACTTGATCCTTTTTTTGATCCCAAGGAAATAAAGCAAAGGCAAATTTTCTTTCGTGATTCATTAACTGATAGAGCTCTCTTAACTCATATTGGGTTAGAAAATTTGAATCTAAAAAACCTTCGGTGTATTGAGTATAAATTTCCGAATCACGCAAACTTTTTTCAAAAACAGGTGCAGTAAGATTATTCACTGATAAAAAATTCAAATATTTACGTGCATCAAATTGTTTATTATCATCAAGAAAATCAGGATTCTGAGTAATGTGACGTTTTATTTGTTCATCGGTAACTATCATACCTTTATTTAAAGCATCAGCAAATACCACTCCACGTCCAAACATAGAATTTAATACATTTTGACGGACATTTTTTTGATCAATGCGATCAAAGTTTTCCCCATACCGCTCTCTCAAACGTTGATTATAAGAAGTTAATTCTCGATAAAAATCATAGTAGCTGATATCATAATCACCAACACTTGCAAGAACCTCTTCGCCAGATTGACCACCATAACTATTTGAAGAATTAAAATTTTCAATTCCCCATAAAGCAAAAGGAACACTTATAGCACCAACAATAACCCAAGCAACCCACCCCTTAGAGGTTTGACGAATTTTTTGTAACATAAAAATTTAATTTAAATTAGTAATATAGATTAAAAATCTTCTTTAAAAATAACTCAAGAGAAGAATTTTTATAAAAATCATAGTTCCCTATGATATAAAAGTTAAACCCTGTACTTAAATTATAAGACGACTGCATTAAGTAGTGTTAATATAAAACTGACAAAAAACTTGAGACCTTTGCATAAAAGTATGGCACAAAAAACGTTTTTACTCTTGGCGAGTTTACGAGCCTTAGAGTAACAGTGTTTGAACTGCTTGCAGGTAAAAGAAAAAAGATAAAAAATTGTTCTGATTGAGGCGTGAAATGAAGCTAATACGTCCGTCTTTGCAAATTTCACAACACAAAAAGCGTTTTTACTCTTGGTGAGTTTACGAACCTTAGAGTAACAGCGTTTGAACCGCCTGCGGATAAAAATCAGGGTAATTTTTTGCTTTTTTACTTGTTATATCTTTTGTGCAAAGGTCTCAACTTTAATTAAAACCCTAAACATTGCCTACGCCAAAAATAATTATTTTGCTTGCGATATTGTGAAATATTATTCTCATTTAAACCTTCTCCCAAACTAATCGTAATCATTCCTCCACAAATTGTGTCATATAAACTAACTCCAAGGCTTTGGTAACGCTTTACAACTTTTGGGTGCGGATGTCTAAAATGATTTTTATATCCAGCGGATACCACCGCAATTTGAGGGTTAACAGCCTGCAAAAATTCTCTGGTAGAAGAGGTTTTGCTACCTTGATGAGGCACTAATAACACGTTACTTTGTAATATTTCAGCTTTGTTATTTATTAACCAGCGTTCTGCTTCTTTTTCAATATCTGCTGTTAGTAACATACTTTGATTATTTGCACTGGTAATTTTGACAATACAAGAAACATTATTATCTCTTATTTTTTTTCCTTGAAATTCAGCTTGATATTGCAATAATTGAAATTTAACTTTATCCCACATCCACTCACCGGAGCATTTGTTCCAATCTATTATTTGTGCCTTTGGATATTTTTTTATGACATATTCAGAACCTCCATAATGGTCAATATCATGATGACTAATAACCATCTTATCCGCCTTTCTAAAATTTGAATTCATAAAAGGATAAACGACTGAACGCCCCAACCCACGATTACCAAAATCATAAATCAAGCTGTGATTTTTTGTAAATACCACAATAGATAAGCCTTGCCCAACATCTAATACATTGACCTCAGCCACTCCCTCTGGAATCATTCTTGGAAAAGGAAACAGTAATACAACCGCAATAACCACAGCAATTAAACGTTTTTTCCAATTGCTCGCTATAAAAGCCAACACCAAAACAATAGTGGCAATAATGACTCCCCAAACGCTTGGGGATGGAAGCTGAACTCTTAGATCCAACCATTCTACAGCAAGCAATAAAAAAACATTCAACCATTCAAGTACAAACCCTAACCAGAGCATTAAAAAATCAAAAACCATCGGGATAGCACTCATAAAAACCGCAAGAATAATAAACGGCACCACAAAGATACCAACTAATGGCGTAATGCTTAAATTAGCAAGAGGGGAAATAACGGAGGCTGTTTGAAAGAAAAAAAGCAATAACGGAATTAAACAAATAGTAATCGCAAATTGCAGGCGAAATAGTTGATATATTCCTGCAAATAATTTCCCTCTTCTTTCTTGCCAAGTGGATTGCTTTTTTAAATAAGCGAAACTCAAGTAATGCTTACTCTGATTCTGTCCTCGTAGCAAAAATAAAATAATCGCTACTGAAACAAAAGATAGCCAAAAGCCAGTGGCATAAAATGCTCTTACATCAATAAGCATCACCGCGATAAATGCTAATAAAAGAATAAATAAATTCGGCAAATGACGTTGATACAAAAGCCCAAAAAATGCCACAAAAAGCATTACCAACGCTCGTTGAACTGGCACTTCAAATCCTGCTACCATTGCATAAACAGAGGCGCTTAATAAACCACTAAAAAACCAAATGTAAGGAGCTGGGACAATGCGACAAGCACGAGCAGATAAACGCCATAAACAGCTACCCAACCAGCCCATAAATAATGCCACCAAGCCAATATGCAATCCAGAAATAGCCAGTAAATGTGATATGCCAGCATCTCTAAAGGCATCCCATTGTTTTTGGGAAAGAGCTGATTTATCACCTATCATCAGTGCCTTAACTAAGGCTTGAGATTCAAGAGAAATTCCACTTTTCTCAATCAAATTGCGTAAATGCGTACGCCAAACCTCTACCCAATTAGAACCATCCTTTTCAAGTCGATAATTAACATATTTTTTGCTTTTCGTGGAATTGCGAACATATCCCCGGCTTTCAATATGGCGTACAAATGCCCAACGTTCATAATCGAAACTACCTGGGTTAAGGTGTGAATGAATTGGTTTGAAGCGAACCCATAAACTCCAATGTTCCCCAAGTTTTGGCACAACTTCACGTTTTGGCACAGTTTGATGAGGGGAAAAATCTTCTTTCTTACTACGATCTTTATACCAAGCCAAACGAATTTTCTTTGGAAAAGAATCTGATAAGGCAAACTCACGCCCATTATTCAATAAAGCTATTGTCTCCACCGTAAAATACCACGCATTATATTGCTCTCGATAAATTGGTAAGCTAATCACCCTACCCTTTATATTGTGGGTAATTGGTTTGCTATATCTGGGGCTACTATTTGTTTTACTATCTATGACATAACTGCCAAAATGATGCATAATTATCAATTCTGCCAGCAAATAAATCAACAGAAATGCCAATAATAAAATACCACTATATGAAGTGATATGCGATAATTTATAGTAATCTTTCAATGTTTTCAAATTGTCTTCCTCTACAAAACACCAATGGCAAAATCTCTGATTAATAAGCTTAATTCATATGTCCCGACCAAAGAGGACTTACAAGAAAAAAAAAGTTTACGATGGCTTATTCCTTTACTGAAAAACCGCAAACTATGGATTATTCAGCGAAAAACCGTTGCCAACGCAATGTTTGTCGGAATGTTCAGCGCCTTCACCCCATGGCCATTACAGATGACTCAAGCGGCAATTATGAGCATATTTTTTAATGCTAATGTTCCTATTGCCGTTGCTCTCGTGTGGATTACAAACCCGATTACGATGGCTCCAATGTTTTATGGCACCTACAAATTTGGTGCCTTTTTACTCGATTTTGAAGGAAGTTTTCCTGAATTTGAACTCTCTTTTAACTGGTTATTCAGTACTCTCGGTGAAATATGGCAACCATTACTCTTAGGTAGCTTTGCAATTGGCATACTAACAGGAATATTTTTTTGGTTTTTATCGCATATTTTATGGCAAAAATCCGTCATCAACAAATGGAATACTCGTAACAATACTACCACAAAATAGAAATATTTATCAAATGAAACTACTTATAGACATAATCCCCATCGCCTTATTTTTTATTGCTTTTAAATTTTATGATATATATGTTGCTACGATTGTGGCAATGGCAGCATCAATCGTGCAAACTTTTTGGCACCGGTTTAGCACAGGAAAATTTGAAACAATGCATCTTATCACTCTAATAATTATTCTATTACTCGGTGGGATGACCCTGTTTTTTCAAGACGAACGTTTTATCAAATGGAAGCCTACCATTGTGAATTGGGCATTTGCTCTTGCTCTAATTATTGGCACATTTTTCCTCAAAAAACCGGCGATTCAAGCACTACTTGGATCGAAAATCACGCTCCCCTTAACTGTTTGGATTAACCTCAATTGGGGTTGGTTTATTTTTTTCATATTATCTGGAGCTCTTAACCTATACGTTGCATACAACTATTCAACAGATGCTTGGGTAAACTTTAAACTCTTTGGGATGATGGGTATTACTCTTATTTTTGTGATTTTACAAGGTATCTATATTTCAAAATACATTCAAGAACCTCCTTCTAATTAAGAAATACGTTTCTCATTTAGATAGACTAACAGACCAGAAGCAATAATCAAAAAAATCCCCACCCAAGAAAGAAAAGAGGGAATATCTCCAAAAATAACAAAGCCTAATAGGGTTGCACTTGCAATTTCAATGTACCCTAAAGGTGCAAGGGTTGAGGCAGAGGTATAACGAAATGCTAAAGTGATTAATAAATGCCCTAATAACCCCACTATGGATAATCCAAGCATCAGCATACATTCATACATATTTGGCATTGTAATTGTCGCCAAATAATCCACAGAAGATAGCTGCAATATTCCCCAAAATATCGCAATAAAAATTACGCCAGAAAAAGTGGTATAAAAGTGCACAGTAAATGAACTCTCTGTGCTCATTAGAAAGCGAGTGACTAACAAGTATAAAGCAAAACTAATGGCACTTATTAGTGGCATAATAGCATACCAACCAAAATCTTCAAATGAGGGACCAATAATCACAAGAGCACCAGAAAAACCTACCATAATAATAAGTATATTTATCCATCCTACTCTCTCTCTTAATATCATTGAAGAAAGAAAAGTGAGGAATATAGGCTCAAGCAAAAATATAGCTATAGCATCTGCCAATTGCATTTTTGATAGGGCAGTGACAAAACAGATTGTTGCTATGGATAAAAAGAACCCACGCAAGCAAAAAACAAAATGTGTCTTAGCATCTAAAATAAGCAAAGAGGGTAAGCGTTTCCGCCAGGCAAGTAAGAGTAAAATCATCGGCAATTGTAGCAAAAACCGAAAAAAAGCAATTTGAACAGGTGATACAGTTGTTGTTAAAATTTTACCAATGGCATCCATCCCAGGAACAATAATTGTTCCTATGGCAAAAATAAGAATTCCTTTATGGGAGCGTTGCATTTAAAAGTAAGGTCTCAAATAAAAAAACAGCCTCATAAAATATGAGGCTGTTTTCACAAATTTAACTTAAAAAAAGAGTTTAATTACGATTAATAATTTCATCTAACTCTTCTTTAGAGTGCTTCACGCTCTCTCGGTGCTCTTGGTTTTCTTGCTTGGTTTGCATAATATGCCAACCAAGCCATAAAGCAACACCAACAATAACGAGTAGCCCTTCGCTACCAACAAAAGGATAGATTGGACCTATATCGGCAATTTTGCCAGCCCAATTAGTAAAATCTCCAGTCATAATATTTCTCCTTCAATTTTGATTAAATATTTTTTGCAGCTTCTAATTCAGCGGCACGTAATGCATCTGTATCATTTTTCACACTTTCTTCGTGTACGATGTCAAGTCCTGCAATCTCAACATGCTCTGGAATTCTAAGCATATCAAATGATTTTAAGATTTTTGCAGAAACATAGCCTGGAAGGAAACCAAGCACACCAAACATAATAATAGCTCCAATAAATTGCCCAAGTGGGTTTATTGTAGCGTAATCAGGATTTGGTGAAGAAGGATAGCCCCAAAGCATAAAGCCAGCAATGACTACACCAAAAAATCCAGCGTAACCATGCACAGCAACCGCACCTACGGCATCATCAATTTTGAAGCGACGCTCTACCCAGAAATGCATTTTGTAAATAATAGGCACAACAGCAGCTGCAATTAACATTGCTTGTATTGGGTGATATAGGTCATTACCCGCAGAGGCAGCAATAATTCCAGCAAGACCACCTGAGTATGTCCAGAACGCATCACCTTTAGAGACAACATAAGCTGATAATAAACCACCAGAGAATGACATTAAAAAGTTAAACGTAATCGCAGACAGGGTAGTCGGACCTAAATAAATATTGGTCGCAGAGAAGAATGTTTCATCTCCGGCTTGAATGTCCCACATAGGAATATTACAAGCGACATAAAAACCCCAGAATCCAGTGAAAATCATAAATAAACCAACGGTAACTAACCAAGGATTATGTGGATTGATGTTACGAGGTGTGCCATCAGGAGCAAATTTACCAATACGAGCACCCAGTGGAATTAATACACCCAGTGCAAACCCACCAGCGATGGCGTGAATAACACCCGAGGCATAAGCGTCATGATAGCCTAATAATTGAACCATCCAACCATCAGCACTCCAACCCCAAGCGGCATCAATAACCCAAAATACTGAACCAATAAGAACTGCCAAAATCCAGAAAGCAGAAGATTTGATTCTCTCAATTACGGAACCTGACACAATTGAAGCGGCAGTCCATGAAAATAATAAAAACGCTGCCCAAAAAACACCGTTAATACGTTCCCAGCCATCTGCACCTTTACCCATATGGGCTCCCATTAACTCACTCCAAGGCTCAGCCCAAGGAGCCGAGTTTAATCCTCCAGTAATTCCAGGACCATTTGAAAAAGCAAAATAAATCCACCAACCAAAGAAGAAAAACGTAATAGTAACCAATGGAATTAACATTGTGTTTTTCATCAACGTGTGGACATGATTTTTGCGTCTTGAAGCAGCAACTTCATAAATACAAAATCCTGCATGAATAAGAAACATAAACACAACAGTCACCCAATAATAAAACTCGGTAAAGATTATCCCGAGTGCACTAAGTTCATTTGACATAAGTACATCTCCTTAACTTAAATTAACAACTAAAGTGGGTATCAAAATTTAAGAGCTTTCGTAAACCTAATTATTACCAAAAATCTTAAAAATAAAAAACCACACTAACACATAGCTTCTTCTACTACACAACTAAAAAAACTATAACCTATAACATCTAAAAAATTAATACTATATAAAAACTATATAAAACCAGATAGAGAGCCGACTCAGGCTTCCAACTTCTTGTAAATTATAACCAAAAAAGGACTCCAAAACAAAATCTATTTTTTCAGACTCAAATTCAAGTTTTTAAATAAGATGTCATCGAATCATCTAACTCATCTAACCAAGCCGTGTGATGTGGTGGAGAATCGTTACCCGTAATCAACGATGGGTAGGATTTATTGCGATAGCCCATAATATCTTCCATTTTATCTTTTTTCCATTTATAGAAAGTCGCATTAACTCCAGCAATATCAAAACTTGGATAATCCGTTTCATCAATTAACATTTGTGTATAATCACCCTGAAACTCGATCATTTGTTTTGCATCCTCTAACGTTCCTTCTTTATCATTCCATTCCTCGCTATGCGCTTGCATTTGAGCAATAGATGGCAAGGATATTTTACCCATCATAACATCTCTTGCGTACCATGCTTGTGCATCAAACATATTAAAGGTGTACCATTGATCCTGCATACCTATATAAAATAACTTTGTATTTTTTTCCCATACCACGCCTTTATAAATCCCTAAAGGGTACAAAATATTATTTGTTTTTAAACGTAATGAATCTGGCAAAAACGGGAAATGATGCAAATAGCCAGTACATAAGATAATGGCATCCACATCCTTGGTGCTACCATCAGCAAAAAAGGCGGTATTACCACTTACTTTTTGTAGAGCTGGTTTTTCTTCCCAGTTATCAGGCCATTGAAAACCCATAGGAGCAGAACGATAGCAACTCGTGATGGTTTTTGCACCATATTTATAACATTGAGAACCAATATCTTCTGCAGAATAGCTACTCCCAACAATAAGAATATCTTTGCCCTTAAACTCTAAGGCATCACGAAAATCATGGGCATGCAAAATACGTCCACCGAAGGAATCAAAACCTTCATAGTAAGGAACATTAGGAGTTGAAAAATGCCCACTGGCAACGACAACATTATCAAACTCATCACTGCTAACAATGTCATTAACAAGATCATGCACAGTGACTGTAAACATTTCACTTTTTTCACAATACTCAACATTTCTAACAGCTGTGCTAAAGCGAATTTTATCCCGAAAACCAGCCTTCTTAATACGCCCTTGAATATAATCAAAAAGCACTTCCCGAGGAGGATACGAGGCAATTGGGCGTCCAAAATGTTCCTCAAATGAATAGTCTGCAAATTCTAAACATTCTTTAGGTCCATTAGACCAAAGGTAGCGATACATACTGTTATGTACGGGCTCTCCATTCTCATCTAAACCAGTCCTCCAACTATAATTCCACAAGCCACCCCAATTAGACTGTTTTTCATAACATACAATTTCAGGAATATCCTCACCGTTATTTTGTGCTGATTGAAATGCTCTCAATTGAGCCAAGCCACTTGGACCGGCTCCGATAATAGCTAATTTTTTTTTATTCATATTTGTTTATACTTTATATTTTTTATTACATTAACTACAACTTCAAAATTACCAACCGCTGACTTAAATTTCTAAACTATTATAAACTAAGTTTAAAAAACAAACGCTATTAATTAGAAGCTTTCACATCCCTATTGATAATTAATTGACTTAATCCACTGCGGTAAGTGCTTAAAAAATTCTTCAATAAATTAGAGGTACATTATAATTTAAAGAAGTTTAGCTTAACCTCTCTTTATGATTGAAAGTATTTATGATTGAAAGTAATTACTTTGGCACTCTTGATGGCCAGTTTTCTTAAAGTGATATTGAAGTTGTAAATATTAACTACCTCATTAATTCCATACTCTCTATATGAATTAAAGTAAATAATGAAAAAAAGCGTATTCAAAATAAAAATCAAAAACATTGAAATACCAATGTACCTTGGTATTTATGACTGGGAAAAAACACATTTACGAACAGTATCTGTGTCCTTAATTTTGCATACTTCTTCAAGTGATAAAAACACAAAGATTTGCTACGATGAAATTTGCCAATATCTAATCAAATATCACTACAAAAAATTTGGTTTAATTGAGGATTTATTAAACACAATAGCAACTGATTTGCTTACAGAATTCCCCTCTATAAACAAGACTAAAGTTGAAGTAAAAAAAGGGTTAACTTTGAGAGGGCTGCCGAATAAAATTTCTATTGAGCAAACAATACAAAAATAATCATCTACTAAGAGCTTTACATAGCAGAAATATCATAAAAGGAAGAATATAACAAATAATTCTTACAGAGTGGTATAAAACTCTTTACAAGGCTTGTACTACAAAAATATATTCTCAGTTTTGAAAAGGTGCACAAAAAGGCCACACACCAAATATTTTGTAGCAACCTTCAGAAGAAGGTTTTATTGCATAAGTATCTTTGTCCTTTTTGTACAAACCATATTTTTTCTGTGAGTCTTTCTTTTTAACTACTGCTACAATATTCTGCTTTGTTTTTTCACTATCCACAACTATTGGATTTGCCGTTGGTAAATCATTTTTTAATCTGATATTACAATTTTTTAACTGCTTATGATATCTATAAGCGTAGTTTTTTACTTTTGTGGCAACTTTAATGAGCCAAGGTTTCTTTTGATAAGTTTTTAAGCGAAAGCCAGTTAATCCCTCATGGTATGAAAGATAGATATTATAAGTATCATAGCTTTTTAGCTTTAATGTTCTTCGTGCTTGAGAGCCATACCAACCGATAAAATCAATGGCATGGTTAAAAACATCTCGACGATGCGAAAATTGTTTAGTATATTTCTGATAATCCCTCCAAGTCTGATTTTGAGCTTGTGCATACCCATAGGCACTTGATTGACGTATTTTCTTGCCAAAAAGATTGGTTTTTTTGCGTCTTGGCGGTCTTGCCTTAGCTTGGAATGCCGATTCTTGTTTCATAATGCTCATCATCACATGAACTGGTATTTTCCATTTTTTTTGGGATTTTAAAGCACCTTGATACCAAGTAGGTTTTTGAGTAAATATTTTACATAAATCAGAATGCACATTGTTAACCAAAGGGCTTTCAATATGCTTTGAATATGAATTGGATTTTTTAGAGAAGGTACTGGAAGTAGCTTTAGGTGGAGTAGTTACGCATCCAGATAGAAAAACACACAACAATAACAGTAGTCCAATTGGCAAGGATAGGGATTTAAATACTGGCATATTTTTTTTGACCAGTTAGGAATAAAGAATATCTGAAATTATTTATTTGTAAAGCAGTAAAATCATCCTGAAGAAATTAAAAAATCATAGTTAATTCTATTGGTCAACTTTACTAAATATGGGACGATGAAAAAAATCTCCCTATGAAGCATAAAAAGTAAGTAATAGCTCTCTTTTCTATAGGCATCTTTTTCAACGACATTTTTCAACGATATTAGGGGCGATTTTTGGTTTTCCTCTGACTCATAGTTGATAGCGATAACCTATAATTACTCAATTATGTCGAAAACAACTCGATTAGCTTGCTCTCTACTAGCCTGAATATCAAAATATTCAGCTATATTATCAATTTGAGATCGATCGACTCCGTTCTCTAACAAGAAATTTTTCACTTCTTTCACCTGACTAATTGCTGTTTCTTTATCAGAGTTATTATTGGATTGTTTCCATACACGAAGTTCTAAACGAGAATTGGGATTAGAGCGTAATTGTAATGCGACTTCACGTAAATAATCACGTTGCTCATTATCTAAATCAAATGTTCCTTCCTCAAAAACAATAGGCTGACCAACAACATTATAAAGACTATTGTCATCTGAACCTTTTTTATTTAAAAGGTCAGCATTTATTTCTTCATCATCATTAAAATTATCTATATTATTCGAGTCATCAATTTTAGCAGGTTTTATACCTTCATCTATCTGACTTTTTATTTGCGCTCTAAGTTCATTCATATCAGCAACAAATGCATCATCTGTTTCATTTTTTTGCTTATCCTGCGATGGGTTGATAAGAGCACGTTGTTGATTTCTTCGCTTTTCTCTTTCGCTAACAACAAATGGGTCCGCTTGTACACCAGCAATATCTCCTACTTGATCCGTGCCTGTTAAATTTAAAACCCTTTGAGTTGGTTCTAACAAAGCCGAGCCAACACCGCTAATTTGTCGTCCAGCCTCTGAAAAAATATCATCCTCGCCTTCTTGTGAACCAACCCCATTGTCATTCAAACGAAATAATTCCGTAGCAGTTATTTCGTCATTTATATTATCTACGTTTTGAGAAGAACTCCTATCATCTGCAAGAAAAGCTTCAATACCAGCAACTTCTCTTCTATCGACATCAGCACGATTTCCTAATAAATTTCTTAATGTGTTTGCACCAATTGGTACAACACGATCAAACGAATCATCTCCAAAGGAATCAAAAGCAATATTCTGATCCTCATCTATTAATTGTTCGTCAGGATATAGTAGGTTATTATCAATCAAATCACTATCTTTAAATGCCCCTATATCTTGCTCTAATGAAGAACAACCATTACTGTCAACTTGAGCTCCGAGAGGAGTACCCTCACACAAATCTCGATCATCCGAAACCCCATCTCCATCACTATCAGTGGTGGATGCAGAGACTTCTTCATTATCTATCACAGAAAGCCCTGTTTGCTGATTATAAAGAGCAAACTCAGAATTATCCTCTGCAACACGAGTTCCGAACAATGAGGGGTTCTCATTGTCAGATAATTTTGTCTCAACGGTAACAAGGTTGAAACGTTTAGCTAAATTTAATGCAAAAATTTGCAGCTTGGAACTATGTACATGTAAACTCAGTTGTCCACCCCATCCATCACGAGTAAAATACGAAAGCCCCCCTCCTACGGAAACTCCCGTATTATTAGTTTGACGAATATAATCAAGATCCGTGTTTGTTGCCAAACTAAAAAAACCTACTTTACCCTGAAATTGAAAACCATGCTTACGATAAGGATAAGCATAAACGGCATAAAACGTTGTACCCTGAAAAGAGACATCCCCACTTTCCCGCACTCTGTTGAAAGAAGTGATTTTTGTTTGCCCCATCGAATTATATAAAAATTCCAAAGATAGGGCACGGTAAACATCAAAAGAAACACCCAAACCAAAGCCTCTCCCCGAATAATCTTGTGAAAGATTGGCATCCGATGCAGAAATAGTATTACCGTCAGCCAATACAGAAACCTTTAACCAAGTTTGACTAAACCCTCCGTTTACAGTGACTGTTTCTAAAAAAGCATTAGCGTTACCCCATATAAACATAGAAAAAAATAGCACAAAAAGTTGTGCATTTTTTTTAATTTTCAGACTATTCCTTTTATTGATAATCATAAAAACATTCTAAACTTCTAAAAGCAAATCTCAAAATTTTATTTTTATTCACTGTAATTTATTTGGCAATTTATTGTAATCTCTTATTCATAGACCTATTATCCACAAAAAATCAAAATATTTCATCATGATAGTAACATTCTCCAACATTTTTATTTAAAAATCAAGTATAAAGCTAATATAAATAATTTAAAATATTGAAATAAAACAATTTTATATTTTTTAGCATATGTTATTTTTATAAAACATTAGTGCTGAGAAGTCTTTTTTGCAAAAGTTGAATTGGGTGAAATTTTAACAAACACCTCGTCTGCACGAGTATATCCTAACGCTTTCCTCGCTACCCCCTCAAGAGATTGAGGGTATTTTTTGTAGAAATGAGCCCTCTCTCTTAAAGACTGATTTTCTGCTTGTATGTTATTGATTTGATTAAGTTTTTTTTGCGTTTTATTTTCAATTTCTTTAGTGGCAAGAATACCTGTATCTCCAAACCATAGGCGATATTGCAAGACTGCGAACACACAAATAAAAACAACCAAAGATTTTTTAATCCAATCCATTGCTAATGCTTAAAACAACGATAATGAGTAAAAACCATACTCATATTATAAAAATCTGCCATTGCAATCACCTCTTTATCACGAATGGAACCGCCTGGTTGAATAATTGCTTTTATTCCTCGCTCTCCGGCAAACTCTATACTATCCTTAAATGGGAAAAAAGCATCCGACGCCATCACCGCATCTGACCAATCTACACCAGCCTTCTGGGATTTAATATAAGCAAGTTCAGCTGCCATTACACGACTTGTTTGCCCTCCTCCAATTCCAAGCGTTTGTCCGCCTCGGGTACAAACAATAGCGTTAGATTTCACCGCACGTACAATGTCCCAACTAAAATCTAACTCCTCCCAAATTGCTTCATCCGGTTGTTTTTTTGTAACTACCGTATATTTTTTATCAAGTGCATATTCACACTGTTGATACAAAAAACCACCATTAACTTGTCTCATTTCCCAATCATTAGCACGTAAATGTTTGGCTCCTTTGGCATCGTATTGCAACACTCGAACATTCTCTTTTTGAGCAAAAAATTCTATCGCCTCTTGAGTATATTGAGGAGCAATAATAATTTCAAAAAATTGTTTAGAGACTATATATTTTGCCTCCTCAAGAGAAATAATATTATTAAAACTAATAATTCCTCCAAAAGCTGATTCACTATCACAAGCATAAGCTAACTTATAACTTTGCAGAACGCTTTCAGACTGGGCTACTCCACAAGGACAACTATGCTTAACAATCACGCAAGCACATTTATCCAACTGCTTAACCAACTCTAAAGCGACATCCGAATCCATAATATTGTTATATGACAAAGGCTTACCTTGATGTTGCTTAATGCAAGCAATTGATGATTGAGGCGCATCTTTCAAACGATAAAAAGCCCCCTTTTGATGAGGATTTTCACCATATCTTAATGCTTGCTTATTGTGTGTAACAATACGTAACTGAGCAGGCGAATCAGAGAAATTTTGAGTAACTTCCTCTGCAAGCGTCTGCTTTTCAAACCAAGACGCAATACTTGCATCATAAGCAGCACAATGAGAGAAAGCCTTAGCTGCCAAACGAATACGTTGCTCAAAAGAAAGCCCCTGCTCTTGCTTGATCCCCTTGAGTACTGAAGAATAATCTTTAGGATCCACTACAACCGCAACCCGAGAATGATTCTTAGCCGCTGCCCTTATCATACTGGGACCGCCTATATCAATATTTTCCACAATCTCTTCAGTCGTTGAGATGGATTTTTCAACCGTTTTTACAAAAGGATATAAATTAACAACCACAAGATCAAAAATTTGCAATCCCAATTGTTGCAATATACCTTCATCTTCAGCATTATTCTGACGTGATAAAATGCCTGCATAGATATACGGATGTAAGGTTTTCACTCTTCCATCCATAATTTCAGGAAATTGAGTAATCTCAGAAACCAATGTCACCGGCACATTATGTTGCTTTAACAAAGTAGCCGTACCACCTGTAGAAACAATCTCAAACCCCATTTCAATCAAATGTTGGGCAAAATCTACAACCCCTGCTTTATCTGATACACTAAGTAAAGCACGATATTTTTTCTGCATAACCCCTACTCTTCAACCAATTGGCTAATTGCGTCATTAAACGCTCTCAAAGTATCATTAAGATGCTTTGATTGATGTGCAGAACTGATAAATCCAGCCTCATAAGCAGAAGGGGCAAAATACACTCCCTTTTGCAATAACAAATGAAACACCTTATTGTAAGTTTCTACCCCAGAATGTACCTGAGAAAAACGAGTCACTTTTTCATTGCAGTCAAAAAACAAACCAAACATTCCACCCATATGATTAGATTGCATTGCCACACCATGCTCGCTTGCTACCGAATGTAAGCCATTTAGTAACCGTTGGGTTTTAAGTGTAAGTTCTCTAAAAAAGTTTTCTTCTTGAATAATTTCCAAAGTCGCTAAACCAGCACTGACTGCCAAAGGATTACCAGACAAAGTTCCTGCTTGATAAACAGAGCCCAAAGGAGCTAAACAATCCATAATTTTCTCCTTCCCACCTAAAGCACCAACAGGTAAACCACCACCAATAACTTTCCCTATTGTTGTCATATCTGGAATAATGCCATAAACTTCCTGTGCCCCACCCAGAGCAACTCGAAACCCAGACATTACTTCATCAAAAATCAACACACTACCATAATCATCACAAACTTCTCTAAGTGTTTGCAAGAATTCTAAAGTTGAAGGAATACAATTCATATTGCCAGCGACAGGCTCAACAATGATTGCCGCAATTTGTTCACCATATTTAGCAAATAATTCTCTCACTTGCTCCTGGTTATTAAATTCAGCAACTAATGTTTGCTGTGAGACTGATTCTGGCACTCCAGCAGAATTTGGCTTACCTAAAGTCATTAACCCAGAGCCTGCCTGCACTAAAAAGGAGTCTGCGTGTCCATGATAACAACCCTCAAATTTCAAGACAAGCTCTCTTTGAGTGTATCCTCTGGCAACACGCAATGCACTCATTGTTGCCTCTGTGCCAGAATTTACCAAGCGTATTTTTTGCATTGATGGAACTAACTTCCTAATTTCCTTAGCCAGCTCTGTTTCTGAAGAAGTTGGTGCACCAAAACTCGTGCCTTTTTGCAGTGTTTTTTCAATTGCCTTAATAACTTTTGGATGGGCATGCCCTGCAATCATTGGTCCCCAAGAACCCACATAATCAATATACTCCTCTCCATCCACAGAAAACAAACACGCTCCCTTAGCAGAATCAATAAAAATCGGCTCTCCTCCCACTCCACGGAATGACCGTACTGGAGAATTAACACCACCTGGTATATATTTTTGTGCCTCTATAAAATTCCGCTGACTTTTTTCCCGACAATTCATACACTAACCCTTTAAATAAAAAAATCACATTATACTTAGAAATTATATTTCAGACAGCTTAACTCTATGCGATAATATATACATAGTTGATATAAAAAACAACTTAACGTAATCCATCTTAATTTTTATTAATTCAAACTTAGCAAACTTTAAATCATGACATTATTAGATATTTTAGTAAGCCCGGCACTTGCAGAAGGAGCTGGACAGGCACAACAAGGAAACGCATTGCTCAACCTCCTACCGCTTATTCTGCTATTTGTTGTATTCTATTTTCTTCTTATCCGTCCACAACAAAAAAAAGCTAAAGAACATAAGAGAATGGTATCCGAATTAAAGGTGGGAGATGAAGTAATTACCCAAGGTGGAATACTTGGAAAAATAACAAGCTCTGATGAAACTTTCCTCAAAGTTGAAATTGCTCCTTCAGTCATTATCACATCACAACGCAATACCATCAGTGGACTAATGCCAAAAGGAACTTATAAAAGTAGTAATCAAAGCAACGCAGAGGATAACTCAGATACAGCAGCGACCAAACCTCGCCGTCAAAGCAAAGCTCGCAAGCCAAAAAAAGAAGCAAGCGAAAACACTGAAACCTAAAAAGGTAGCATAAAACTCTTGTATAACCGCTCTTTGAGTAGTTATGCAGAGCTATTGCTTTACACGTAAACATCTCAATGCTTTTTCAGAATCGTACCCAATCACTTAACAGGTATTCAATTTGGCAATACCTAATTCTCATTATCACCTTGGTAATGGCATCTCTCTATGCCTTACCAAACCTATACGATGAAGACCCAGCAGTACAAATCTCCCCACAGCGAGGCAATGTTCTACGCTCAAATATGCTTAACAAAATTGAGAATTTACTCCAAAAAAATAATATTGTCGCCAAGTCGGTCACTCTTTCATCAGCCGATGAGCAAATCCTTATCCGCTTGAAAAATAGCGAAGACCAACTTAAAGTCCAAAAGTTAGCTAACGAAGCTTTCTCTCGTGGTTACATTATTGCCCTTAATCTTGCCCCTACCACACCTCAATGGCTAAATTCCTTGGGAGCGTTACCAATGTACCTTGGTTTAGATTTAAGAGGCGGAGTTTACTTTCTTATGGAAGTAGATATTGAAACCGCTGTTACCAACTCAGTTAAAAAACGTGTTGATGAAGTCAAAACCATTTTAAGAACAAACCGTGTTCGCTACAAAAAAATTGAAGAAACGGAAAACGGAGTCATCATCAAAGGCAATAACAACTCAGATCTTGAAAAGATTACCGAACTATTATCAGATGAATTTTTTGATAGTGAAATCCTCTCAAACGAGCAAGAACAGCAAATAAGCATTGTTTTCACTGAAAATGCTCTACGTGATATTCGTCAATTTGCCGTCAAACAAAATATCATTACTTTACGCAATCGTGTTAATGAACTTGGTGTTGCCGAACCTATCATTCAACAGCAAGGTGCAAATCATATTGTTGTGCAACTGCCGGGTGTACAAGATACAGCCAGAGCAAAAGAGATTCTTGGAGCTACGGCTACTTTAGAATATCGCATGGTTTATGAAAGTGCCAATGCTGCCCAATACGCTCAACGAGGCTATGCCCCTACCGGAGCAAAACTCTATTACACTCGCAGTGGTGAACCTATTTTGCTAAAAAATAAAATTATCGTTACTGGTGAAAATATTATTAATGCCCAATCAGGCATCGATCAACAAGGCGGATCGCCTATGGTTAGCGTCACACTCGATAACATTGGTGGAAATCGGATGCTTGCTTCAACTAAGAAAAATGTTGGCAAAAGAATGGCAGTTGTTTTTATTGAAACACGCTTAGAAAAAAAAGAAGTTAATGGGAAAATTCAAAAAAGAAGAATTAAAACTGAAAAAGTGATTAATATTGCCGTGATTCGTGAGCAATTTGCTAATCGTTTTCAAACCACAGGTTTAGACTCATCGGAAGAAGCACGTGATTTATCCTTATTACTTCGTGCTGGCTCTCTCGCAGCCCCAATGGATATTGGTGAAGAAAGAACAGTGGGACCAAACCTTGGAGAAGATAATATAAACCAAGGCTTTATTTCAGTTGTCATTGGATTTTTATTAGTGCTTATCTTTATGGCAATTCGCTATAAAGTGTTTGGTCTAATTGCCAATCTTGCACTAACTGCAAATATCGTAATGGTTATCTCTCTACTCTCGTTGATGCAAGCCACACTCACCCTACCAGGTATTGCTGGTATTTTACTTACTGTCGGGATGGCAGTAGATGCTAACGTCCTTATCTTTGAGCGTATCCGTGAAGAACTTAAAAATCAAACACCTATCCAACAAGCTATTCATTCAGGTTACAACCGTGCCTTTATTACCATTGCCGATGCAAATATTACGACACTAATCGCTGCTATCGTATTATTTTCATTTGGTACGGGACCAATTAAAGGATTTGCTGTTACTTTATCTTTCGGAATTATCACCTCAATGTTTACTTCCATTATGGGTACGCGTGCCGTTGTAAATTTAATTTACGGCAATAAAAAAATAGAAAAACTTTCTCTATAAAATAATGACTACCGACTATCCTTTTGGAAAAATTCCTTTTGTGAAATGGCGGAAAATTGCCGTTATCATTTCCATTACCCTTATTATCACCTCTATTGCCTCACTGACTATCCGTGGTTTAAATCTTGGCATTGACTTTACTGGAGGTACCTTAGTTGAATTGGGTTATAAACAAGCAGCAGATTTAACACGATTACGTAATGCTGTCGCTCAAGCAGGTTTTGAAGGTGCAGAAATAAGCTATTTTGGCTCCAATCAAGAAGTTCTCGCAAGGATTGCTCCAAAAAAAGAGCTCTCTAATGCACAAATCAGTGAAACTATCATCGCTATTGCACAAGCAAATTCTGACTCTATCGTAGAAATGCGTCGTGTTGAATTTGTTGGTCCTAAAGTTGGTGAAGAACTCACCAATGATGGCGGACTTGCCATTCTATACGCCCTCATTGGCATCCTTATCTACATTGCCCTACGTTTTGAATGGCGATTTGCATTAAGTTCGGTCGTTGCTCTTATTCACGATGTTGTTATTACTGTAGGGATTTTCTCATTATTAGGATTAGAATTTAACCTCACTGTACTCGCTGCTGTACTCGCAGTAATTGGCTATTCGCTCAACGATACTATTGTTGTTTTCGATCGCATCCGTGAAAATTTCATTAATCTACGCACTGGCGAACCCAAACAAATTATCAACCGCTCACTCAATGATATGTTGGCACGAACATTAATGACCTCCATAACCACCCTCTTAGTGCTCCTATCACTCTTTATTTTTGGCGGTGAAATCATTCACAATTTTTCAGTCGCACTGATTATCGGTATTCTTGTTGGTACCTACTCTTCGATTTACGTTGCCAGCTCTGCCTCATTGGCTCTTGGTATTAACAAACAGCACCTTATTCCTCCTAAAAAAGAAGGTGTACAAGAGCAAAAAAGTAAAGAACAGCAATTAGAACAAATGAGAAGGCAGTATGAATATCAAATGGCACAAGAATCAGCTTCACCATCAGAAAAAAAGCAAACCGACTCCCAAACCTTCGCTCGCAAAGCAACTAAATCAAAAAAAACTCGTCGTAAGAAAAAATAAATAGTAAGAATTATGTCAGATCGCATTCCTATGACTTCTGAAGGCGTAAAAAAACTACGCACGGAATTAGAAGAACTCAAATCCATCAAACGTCCAAAAATCATTGAAGCCATTGCTGAAGCTCGTGCACATGGCGACCTTAAAGAAAATGCTGAATATCATGCTGCCCGAGAACAACAAAGTTTCACCGAAGGCAGAATTACAGAAATAGAAAGTGTGCTCTCACTATCACAAGAAATTGATACATCCTCTCTTAACGTCGGTGATAAAGTCGTTTTTGGTGCCTATATTAAACTACTTAACCTCGCTGATAACACCGAAGCTAATTATCGCATTGTCGGTCAATATGAAACCGATCTTGGAGAAAACTATATTTCAGTCACCTCCCCTATCGCTCGTGCATTAATCGGTAAAAATAAGGGTGATTCCACCATTGTCAATGCACCCGGCGGTGATTTAGAATACCTTATTCAAGACGTTAGCTATTAGAGTAAAGTGCCTAACAACCCCAAAGTTCGTACCCGTTTTGCCCCAAGCCCAACGGGCAATTTACATATAGGAGGCGTTAGAACTGCTCTTTTTTCATGGTTATATGCCAAAAAACATCAAGGCGAATTTATCCTCAGAATAGAAGATACGGATACACAGCGCTCCACTCAAGAATCAACCCAAGCAATCCTTCGCAATCTTAAATGGCTCGGCATTACGCCTACCAATGAGCCTATTTTTCAAAGCCATCGACTGGAACGCTACCGTCAAGTTGCCGAACAATTAGTCAGTCAAGGAAAAGCCTACTACTGTGATTGTGATGAACAACGCCTCGATGAATTACGCACCTCACAAAAAGCACAAAACCTCAAACCTCAATACGATCGCAAATGTCGCCAACGCAGTCTTAGCCCATCAAATAAAGAAAACTGTGTGATTCGCCTCAAAACCCCGATTGAAGGAGAAATACATTTTAAAGATTTAGTCTATGGTGATAATATCGTTAATAACAAAGAACTTGATGACCTTATCATCATCCGTTCCGATGGCTCACCAACTTACAATTTTGCGGTTGTGCTTGATGATATAGAAAATCAAATTACCCATATTATTCGTGGAGATGACCACCTCAATAACACCTCACGGCAAATCCATCTTTACAATATTTTAAACGCCCCTATTCCTCAATTTGCACACTGCCCAATGGTACTTGGAAACGATGGGAAAAGGCTCTCTAAGCGTCACGGAGCGACAGACGTAGGATATTATCGCCAACAAGGCTTTCTACCCACGGCTGTGCTCAATTATCTTATTAGGCTTGGCTGGTCGCATGGCGATCAAGAAATTTTCACCATTGATGAGATGATTAATCTTTTCGAACTCACCGCTATTAACCGAGCAAGCCCTAAATTCGACTTAGATAAATTTCTATGGATTAACCAGCAAATTCTACGTAGTACCCCTACAAATGAACTTGCAGAAAATTATCAACAACATATAAATAAACTTAATTTGCAAAACTCGCAAAATCTTGATTTAAATGATATTGTTGAACTCTACTGTGAGCGTTGCCAAACTATAGAAGAAATTGCCGCACAAAGTGCTTTCTTATTCCAACAAACTCACTGGGAAAACCATACAGAAATACACCAAGAGCATATTGCCCCGAACAAAGAAACCCTTACCTCACTACAACAAATACTGACAGAGCTCCCTGAAAGTCAATGGAATGCAGAAAAAATAATGCAAACCATCAAAGAATTCAGCAAACAAAAACAACTAAAAATGTTTCAAGTCGGTATGCCCTTCAGAGTGGCACTTAGTGCCCAAAAAAACACCCCAGATATATCAAAAATTGCCACTATTCTCGGCAAAGAACTCACCCTCTCAAGACTCAAACACGCCTTAGAAAGCTAACGATATTGATCCATCGGAGGACAAGAGCAACTGAGATTACGATCTCCATATACGTTATCTACTCTGGAAACAGGTGGCCAATATTTATTCCCTTGAGTGTGAGCTAACGCACTGGCTACTTCTCTTGAATAGGGAAAATCATAATTTGAACTCAAAACTTTTTCCATTGTGTGTGGTGCATTAACAAGAGGATTATTATCTTGTTGCCATTTCCCTTGTTCAATTTGTTTAATTTCTTCTTGTATATGGCACATTGCCTTGATGAAACGATCTAATTCTTTTTTAGGTTCGGATTCTGTCGGTTCAATCATTAATGTACCAATCACCGGCCATGACATTGTCGGAGCATGAAATCCATAATCCATTAAACGCTTAGCAATATCATCAACACTAACCCCAGCTGTTTGTTTACAATCTCTGGTATCGACAATACACTCATGAGCCACAAAACCTTTTTCTCCAGTATAAAGTACAGGGAAAATTTCATTAAGATGTTTTGCCAAATAATTCGCACTTAAAATAGCACATTCTGTTGCATTTTTTAATCCATCTCTTCCTAACATCCGAATATACATCCACGAAATGGGTAAGATTGAAGCAGAACCATACGGAGCACTCGAAATTCTTATACCTGGAGTATTATAAAGTGTCGGCAAAAAAGGCTTTAAATGAGCTGCCACGCCAATGGGTCCAACCCCAGGACCCCCACCACCATGAGGAATACAAAAAGTCTTATGAAGGTTAATATGGCATACATCTGCCCCAATATCAGCAGGACGTGCCAACCCGACTAACGCATTAAGATTAGCACCATCAAGATAAACTTGCCCACCATTGTTATGAATAATCTCACATATTTTTTTAATTTGTAATTCAAACACCCCATGAGTAGAAGGATACGTAATCATTAAAGCGGCTAATTTATCGCTATACTGCTCAGCCTTTTTTTGCAAATCATCAATATCAACATTTCCCTGATTATCACACTCCACCACCACAATATCTAAACCTGCAATATTTGCCGAAGCCGGATTAGTTCCATGGGCAGATGAGGGAATTAAACAGATAGTACGACATTCTTGATTTTGCGATTGATGATAAGCTTTTATCGCAACCAAACCAGCATATTCACCTTGACTACCTGAATTAGGCTGAAAACTTACCTTACTAAAACCGGTAATAGAGCATAACCACTTATCAAGATCCTTAATCATACTATCATAAGCTTGATGATATTTAGCTGGCGAAAGCGGATGGAGATTAGCAACTTTAGACCACGTAATGGGTAACATTTCTGCCGAAGCATTGAGCTTCATTGTACATGACCCTAAGGGAATCATCCCCCTATCTAAAGCATAATCTTTATCCACCAATTCCCGCAAATAACGCATCATTGCAGTTTCGTTATGGTATTGATTAAATACTTCTTGCGATAGAAATTCATCGCCTCGATTTTGCTGTACTTGCTCAAGGGTGACTTCATCCACCTCCTCTATGGAGGCAAGCTCAAGATCAAAAACTTTAGCTAATTTACCCAAGGTATTTTCATTAGTCGTTTCATCGAAACTCACGGTTATCCGATTCTTATCAACAAAGCGAATTAATATTTTTTGATCCTCAGCCAACGACTGTAAATTATGAGCCCTTCTTTTGGTGATAATCAATAAAGTATCAAAAAAATCTTCATTGCCCAACTTATAATCAAGACTTTTTTCAATCGTTTTGGCAAAAATTTTAGTGTAATTATGAATTCTGCGAGCAATGCGTAATAACCTTGCTGGTCCATGCCAAATAGCAAAAGCTGCTGACATATTGGCTAATAAAGCCTGTGCTGTGCATATATTTGAGTTTGCTTTTTCCCTACGGATATGTTGCTCTCTTGTTTGCAAAGCAAGACGATAAGACGGATTGCCATCGGCATCAATTGACTGCCCAACAATACGCCCTGGAACTAAGCGAGTGAGTTTTTCGGTCACTGCAATATACGCCGCATGAGGTCCGCCATTCCCCATAGGAATACCAAAGCGTTGCATACTACCAACCACAATATCCGCTCCCCATTGTGCTGGTGGTTTGGTTAAAAGCAATGCCATTGGGTCTGCCACTACAATCACCAATGCCTTGTGTTTTTTTGCCTGTTCAATGATTTTGGGATAAGTATTGCGTGCTCCATTGCGATCAGGGTACTGCAAAATAATTGCCGCAGTTTGTTCATCAACTTGAGTATTCTTATCCTGTTTTTTACATTTTAACAAATCAATATTCAAATGCTGACAACGCGTTTTTAGCACATTCAAATTCTGTCTAAAAAGTGGATTTAACGATACCACCTTATTGCGTTTGCCTCTATGAGCATTAACGGCAATAACAACTGCCTCAGCAATTGCCGTACCCTCATCCAATAACGATGAATTAGCAATTGGCAGACCGGTTAATTCAGCTACCAAGGTCTGAAAATTAAATAACATCTCCAAACGCCCTTGGCTAATTTCTGCTTGATAAGGCGTGTATGAGGTGTACCACCCCGGATTTTCTAACATATTCCTACGGATAACCGAAGGGGTATGACAGTTATAATACCCTTGCCCAATCAAAGAAATTGAATTCTCAACCTTAGCAAAGGTAGCACGCAACTGATCAATAGCAAAATTTTCATTAATACCCTCTGGAATATCCAATCCTTTTTCAAAACGAATATCTTGAGGGATTACATTATCAATCAACTGTTCCATAGATGATAACCCTAAATCTGCCAACATTATTTTTTTATCCTCTTCAGATAAGCCAATATGCCGACTGGTGTAATTTGTATGCATCTTTCTTTACTCCTGCTAAACTATCGCAATTAACTTATGGACGCTTGATAATCGGCGTCACTCATCAAACTCTCAAGCTGTTGTTTGGCATCATCAGATAGTTCAATTTTAATTAGCCAATTATCATCACCTTGTAATTGATTGATAAGTGAGGGATCATCCTCTGCATCTTGGTTTACTTCTAAAACGGTACCCGACACAGGAGCATAAACATCAGAAGCCGCCTTAACAGATTCAATCACAATAATACCCTTCCCCTGCTCTATCGAATCACCAACGCTTGGAAGTTCCAAATAAACAATATCTCCAAGCTCCTCAATAGCATAATTAGAAATAGTTAACACTCCAGTGCTACCATCGACTGTTAATTTTTCGTGTGTTTTGGCGTAATAAGTTGTCATAATATCTCCTTATTTATAACGTGTTGGTACAAAAACTAAACCCCCCACTTTCACGGGGATTTTTTTATCTCTCACAGTAGCCATTAAGCCACTGCTATTAATATAATCTGAATCCACATAGGCACAAGCAATAGGTTTTTGCAATGTCGGCGAAAAGCATCCTGAGGTTACCACCCCAACCTGCTTATCTTCAAGCATTATCTGAACTCGCTGACGCAACGGTGCCCGCCCTTCAATATCCAAGCCCACTCGCAACTGTTTGGTACCTTGCTTTAATTGCTTAATAATTTTTTCTGCCCCAGCAAAATCCGCACTCTCTCGTCTTTTTTTATTTAAAACAAAACTAAGATTTGCCTCTACTGGCGTAATAGTATCATTCATATCGTTACCATAAAGAGGTAAACCAGCTTCAAGACGCAAAGAATCTCTTGCCCCAAGACCTGCCATTTTAACCTCATCAAAATCTAAAAGAAGCTGAGTTAATTTCTCAATATCATCTTTTTCTGTAGCAATTTCAAAACCAATTTCTCCAGTATAACCGGAACGACTAATCCAACATTCAATACCCGATATCTCAATACTACGAGCCCTCATAAACTCAATATCAGCAATAGAAGAATTTAATTTCACAAGTATTTCAAGCGATTTAGGACCTTGCAATGCAATAGCGGCAAAATTATCTAAGGTATGTAACTTAGCTCGTGAATTATGTGCTTTGAATACTTTAGTTAGATAAGAATAATCGACTACCTTGCGTGAAGCATTTACCACCAAATGAAAAAAAGCTGAATGCCCAAAATTTTCTGGCAACCGAGTAATAATCAAATCATCGATTATTCCGCCTTGTTCGTTTAACAACGTAGTATAGCGCATTTTTCCTTCTGTAAGAGAAAGTAAATCTGCTGGTATAACAGCTTGTAAAGCCAAGGCAACTTCTTGAAAATCATCCCCCACAACCCAAGCCTGCCCCATATGAGAAACATCAAAAAGGCTACAATGTGTCCGAGTGTGACAATGCTCTACGACAATACCCTCGTACTGCAAAGGCATTAAATAATCGGCAAACTCTATCATCTTTGCCCCTTGAGACAAATGTAATTTTGATAAAGGCGTTGTTAAAATACTGTTTGAATGTGAATTTTCCATAAGTCGATAAACAAAATGTAACCATTAAAAATACTATTATCATTTTGCCCACTCTGTCATGGAACCTGAGAGATTGAAATCGATAAAGATTAAATTTCTTGAATTAACAAAAAATCACCTAAAAAACGATTCTTGCTCCTTCGGTGCAACCATAGAAAAAATATCTAAAGATGCTCTCCAGAGGTTTAAATAGTGTAGCAGTCCTTTTACCTGAGAGTTTTCTGGGCGATTTCCCCTTCGGTTACAATGCTATAAATTTAGATTGTTTTCTCCCACCACACAATTACATAATTATACGCAAAAAACAAAAAAGCAGGGCGTTTGCCCTGCTTTTTTTGTTTTAACTTACTGCTGTCAATCACAATTAGCTTTGACCAATCAAGTCTAAACTCTGTGAAATTATTGCAATTTCGTTAATACTTTTTTGACAACCTTAGCTGGCAAAGGAATATACCCATCCTTCACAACAACTTTTTGACCACGCTGAGAAAGAATCATCTTGACAAATTCATGAACTTTAGGTTGCAGTTTTTCGTTGGGTGCTTTATTAACATAAATATAAAGAAAACGTGCAAGCGGATAGCTTCCCTTAACCGCATTAGCTGGAGTTGCCTCAACAAAAGGTTTTCCATCTTTTTTACTTAAAGGAACTGACTTTACACCTGCCGTACGATATCCAATACCAGAATATCCAATACCGTTTATAGAATTTGTGACTGATTGCACCACAGAAGCTGAACCGGGCTGTTCGTTGACGTTGTTTTTATAATCTCCTTTACAAAGTGCCTTTTTCTTAAAGTACCCATAAGTTCCTGATACCGAATTTCTGCCGAAAATTTGAATGCTTTGATTACTTAAACTACCACCAATTCCAGCCTCACCCCATCGCACAATATCCTTTGGTGCCCCACATTTACGAGTCGCTGAAAATATAGCATCAACCGTAGGGATGCTCATTCCCTCTATCGGATTATCCTTATGCACATAAATAGCAAGAGCATCTATGGCAACAGGAATAGCAATAGCCTTGTAACCATGCACTGCCTCAAATGATTTAATTTCCTTTGATTTCATCTTACGACTCATAGGACCCAAATCCGATGTTCCTTCAGTCAAAGCTGGAGGGGCAGTAGAAGAACCTGCCGCCTGAATTTGAATACTCACATTGGGATAAAGACGCTTAAAATCCTCAGCCCATAGAGTGACTAAATTAGCCAATGTATCTGACCCTACACTCGAAACTTTGCCAGAAACCCCCTGCACTTTTTGATACAAAGGTAGATTTTTATCGACCTCTAATGCCGCATAAACAGGGACACAAAAAATAAAGAGAGTAACATAAAGAACTGCTTTAGAAAATACCCCATAAAGGGTACGATACCACAAGGGTAATGACTTTCTCATAATTTCCTCCTACAAAAATTAGAATGAGAATGATAAAAATTAAGAAGAAACGAAGTAAAAAACTTCCAAAAGAACCACAAAAATGATTCAAACTTCCTCCTAAGCTTGAAATTTAATTTGATGAAAACGCACACGGCATAACCATCAATTAAATATTCTAACAGAAAAATATCCAAAATAATAAAAAAAATTATTAAAATCAATATTTCTTATTTGCACTATTTGAGACCTTTTGTAAAGGTTAGCTAATTCGCTGACAGAATTGCCCCAAAAGATTACCACGGTCGCTGAAAAACACTCCCTCGCAATGACAGAAAAAGGAACAAGTAAGGAGTGGGAACGAGTCATTCCCCTCCAGTGGAGGGGTGCCACGAAGTGGCGGGGTGGTTGCTCGGTTTGGTATGACCTTGAAGCCCCCGTTTTGTCATCCGAGGAGCCGTTTGTGAGCCTGAGAGCTCTTTTATCGATAATATCAAAGATAAAAAAAGAAAAAATTACCGACCTAAGCGCACCAAGCGAACACGACGTGCTTCGTTTTTGCGAATGCTGGATTCATAATGGCCTACATTGAATTGAAGTAACCATCTATTGTTATCCGCAGCGGGCGAAGAGGATTGAAAATTATTACTAGGCGTATTGGGGAAAATAGTGCTATTAATGCTTGGATTAGCACGGTCTAATGCTACCAAAGATGCCAATTCTTTGATGTTCGGTAGGCGCCAATCGCTGTAGCCATCGATTGCTGGAAAGGTATGGTTAGTCGCCAACTCTAAAGCCTTGTTCCAAAAAATTCCTGACGTGAGGCCAGCACAAGAAGGAGTATTATCACTTTGTTTGCTCCAGCTTTGCCTCTCACTACACACTTTCCACATTAAGCCTGTGTTATTATCCGTTACCGTGCCATTATGATGCACCGTATAACGATTATCGTGCCATTCATTAGGAATATAAGTCTTAATTGTTTGACCTGCTACTGCTGATGGCACCACTTGCCCCCCCTCGGTTGCCAAAAAATCTGAGCGCACCAAGCGAATACGATAGAATTTGCTGCGCCTGCTATAGCCACTATAGCCATTATCTTCAAAGTATATATACCACGCCGCATCAGTATGACCCCGAAAAGCGTAGTAATCAACACTGGGAGAGGCTGACCAAAAAAACTCAGAAGGCGTATTGGGGAAATAAT
>CAKMZV010000013.1 GCA_929200535.1 uncultured Gammaproteobacteria bacterium | reverse complement strand
TCGCCAAGAGTAAAAACGTTTTTTGTGCCATACTTTTATGCAAAGGTCTCATCTTTTCTATTTTTTTTGCGTTTTAATTTGTGCAAATTGTACAAATTGTGCAAAAAAACTTTTTTTATAAAAAACTTAAAAAAACTTATCTTAAATAAATTATGAAACTATTCTCATCCGCCTCTCTTCTGTCATTTTTAAAAATTTTCATCATTACCTTATGTTTACCGCTTATAGTGGCTTGCGGTAGTGATGGCGACCCCCTCCCAGATGAAATTACGTATCGCTGGGAAAAAGTTGCTGTTAAATCAGCATTCTCAGCAATATCTGAACATCAAGCCTTAGTATTTAAAGATCAAATGTGGCGGATTGCTGGGTACGCTAGTAGGCCCACACAATACGTATGGAGCTCTAACGACGGCATCAATTGGGAGTCCTCAGCTTTCGATCATGATAAACGATTCTCGGAGCGATCACAGCATCAATCCGTAGTGTTTAATAATAAAATATGGGTGATTGGGGGCCTCGATATCAACGATAAACACATAGGCGACGTATGGAGCTCTACCAATGGTAACACTTGGACTAAGGTTAAGCCTACTGACCAAAGATTCACTTTCCCTGCTCGAGCTCGGCACCAAGTCGTAGTATTTGACGGTCACATGTGGGTGATTGGTGGGGTCAGTAGTGATGATGAAGCAAAAAACGACGTATTGAGGTCTGTCAATGGTGAAAATTGGATTACAGTTAAGGCTAATGATTCAGCAGGATTCACAGCTCGATTTGAGCACCAAGCCGTAGTGTTTGATAATAAAATGTGGGTGATTGGTGGGCGCAGTAGTGCTGATGGAATAAAAAACGACGTATGGAGCTCTGAAGATGGCAGCAAATGGACTGAAGTTAAGGCTAATGATTCATCAGGATTCTCGATGAGGCAACAACATCAAGCTGTAGTTTTTGATAATAAAATATGGGTGATTGGTGGGAACAATACAGAGAATCACGACTACACAAACGACGTATGGAACTCTGCCGATGGTAAGACTTGGATGCCCGTAGGTAAGTTGACATCTTCGGAACGATTCTCCGAGCGAGGTGAGCATCAAGCTGTGGTATTTAAGGATAAAATATGGGTGATTGGTGGGTTTTGCTATCCAAGCGATAGTGATGATGATATCTGTAAGGGTGCAAAAAACGACGTATGGCATATTGTTAGAGAATAAGCCTCTCAATTATTTCTCATTCCCACGCTTCTGCGTGGGAATGAGTGCATCTCATCCCCCTTTCTGCCATCCTGAAACCCCTACCCTGTTATCCTGAGACTTGTCTCAGGATTTCAAGAGCTCAGCCTCCCATAGAACAAAGAGATTCTGAGGGCAAGCCTCAGAATGACAAATTGAGGGCTCTCATGCCGTACTTGAGTGTTTATCGTTCTGATTTATTAATATAAATAATTATTGGGATTAAATTTAATTGTTGCTCGATTTTTTTCACCACAGTTTGCGCTTCTTCTTTAGTAGAGTATGGTTTAAGACGAACCGCATAAATTGTTTTTTTGCCTCTTTTTTGAGTAAATAGAGAGGGTTGATAGTTCTTCTCTTCTAATAATCTAATAAGTTCTTCTGCGTATTTTTTTTTCGTATAAGAGCTAACTTGAATGACCCATAAAGTAAGAGAATTGGATTTTACTTCGTGAATGGTTTTTTCCACCGCCTTTTTGCTGTTCTTTTTTTCTTCGGTTTTTTTCTCAGTAGAGAAAGTTACTTCAGGTGTAGGCGTCGCTTCTATAGATTGCATATAAGAGGAAATAAGCCCTATAACAATAGTGAATAAAATAAAAGGACCTATCCATATCGAGGCACCTATAAAAAAGGCTTTTTTTTGCAGTTCCATCATTTATTTAAATGCTTTTGTGATATTAGTGCTTTGGCTAAGCCAACAAGCATAAATGAACCAAAAATAATAATTGATTTATTCGATTTTTTTGATTTTTGAGCAATTTCGTACATAAAATTATTTTGTTCGTAAAGCGTGATGTTTTCTATTGGAATATCTTGAGATAGCAATGTTTTTTTCATTGTTTCCCCACCAATAGCACGAGGATTTTGCATATCAATAAGATGCCAATGCTGAATATAGGCTTTAGATAAAGAAATAATTTTATCAATCTCTTTGTCAGCAAGGCAAGCAAACACAACATCAACCTTATTTTCTAATTTCTCAATAAAAGAGAGTAAGTTTGTTACCGCTTCTGGATTATGTGCAACATCAAGCCATCCTTGCAGTTTGCCATAGCTAAAAGGTTCCAAACGACCAGAAAAAGTAGTGTTATTGACGGCTTTAGTAATTTTTTCTTGTTGTAATTGTACCCCCACAGCAAATAAGCCAAGAATAGATAAACTAAGATTTTTTAGGCGTATCCAGTCTATTTCAAGGTTTGTTTTATTGGTTTGAAAACACGTGGTTGAGTTCTTTGCAATAGATATTTTTAGAGTATTGCCCTCTTCTGTTTTAATGGTTAGTAAATGATTAGAGGTGGTAGTGATGTGAAAGTCTTTGTTATATTGATAGATGGTTGCTCTTTTTTCTTTTGCAATATCCCGACATTTTTGGGGTAAATTGTCGGTTAGAATAACTGTTTCATTTTGTTTAATAATTCCTGCTTTTTCTGCCGCAATTTCTGATAGTGTATTGCCCAGCCATTGGGTATGTTCTAAGCTGATCGAAGTAATAATAGCACAATGATTGTGAATTATATTAGTAGCGTCTAAGCGCCCTCCTAATCCAACTTCAAGAATAATTAGGCGACATTCAGTTTCTTTAAAACAGTATAAAGCACAGAGCGTGGTAAATTCAAAGTAGCTAAGTTGAGTTTTAAGGTGGAGGCTCGCTTTTAACACAATATTAAAAGCATTGAGTAGTTTTTTATCTGATATATTATTGCCATCAATACGAATTCTTTCATTGAAAGAGGTTAAATGAGGAGAGGTGTATAAGCCTACTTTGTGATTATGTGAAAGAGCAATTTGTTCAGCAAAAAAACAGGTGCTTCCTTTGCCATTACTGCCTGCAACAGTGATTATCTTGCTTTGTTTGTGTAGTGCGTTAAGTCCCAGTTTAGTTGCTACTTTGCTGATCGATTCTAAGCCCGGGGTAATTAAGGTCGAGGGAGAAGTTTTTTCCAACCATTCAAAAGCCTTTGAAATCGAACTAAAAGCGTTTGTACCTTCTTTTGTTGCTTTTGTAATTAAGTTTGAATTTAATAAATTTTCTGTCACCATGCATTCTAAGCATTTGCTAACAAAGAAGGCTGATTTTTTAGCATACAAAGAATTTCATATATTTTAATAGGCATATTATTTCTTTTAACAATCATATCAATTGCCCCATGCTTCAACAGAAATTCACTCTTTTGAAATCCTTCAGGTAGGTTTTCACGCACAGTTTGCTCAATAACTCGACGACCAGCGAAGCCAATTGTCGCTTTTGGCTCAGCAATAATAATATCTCCAAGCATTGCCAAGCTGGCAGAAACTCCGCCCATAGTAGGATTTGTTAGTACTGAAATAAATGGTATTTTTTCTTGATTAAGGCGTTTAATAATTGCACTTGTTTTTGCCATTTGCATTAGAGAAAACATTGATTCTTGCATTCTTGCTCCTCCACTTGCAGAAAAACAAATTAATGGCACATTTTTTTCCAAAGAGTATTGAGCTGCACGAACAAATTTTTCACCAACAACAGCACCCATTGAACCGCCCATATATGAAAATTCAAAGCTAACAGCGACAACCGGCATACCTTTTAGGGTGCCAGTCATACAAATGAGCGCATCTTTTTCTTGAGTTTTTTTGTTGGCTTTATTAATTCTTTCGGTGTATTTAACGCTGTCTTTAAATTTAAGAACGTCAATAGATCCTAATTCTGGGGATAATTCTATGAGATTTTCTTCATCTAAGAAAAATTGTAGTTGCTGACGCGCCGAAATACGCATATGATGATTACATTTGGGGCAAACATAAAATTGTTTCTCAACTTCGGTTTTGTAAAGTGTTGCATCACAGGAATCACATTTTATCCAAACACCTGCAGGCACAGAACTTGAAGAGAGAGAGTCATCATCCCATAGGATTTTTTTCGGATTTAATTTATCTAACCAGCTCATATTTTTTCTTATTTTTTATTATGCTTGTATTTTATGTTTGTATTGCGCGATTTAATTCGCTTATAAAATCGCCTGCTTGTTTAATGCCTTCATTAGGGTTGTCAATATGTTGTGATAGTATGTGAAGAAGTTGCGAGCCAACAACAATGCCATCAGCACATTGAGATAGCTCCGCAGCTGTTTTAGCATCTTTGATTCCAAAACCAACAACAACAGGAAGTTCTACTTTACTTTTCAATTTTATTATAGCCTCTTTTACTTGTATAGGCTGTAAAGCGTTACTTCCAGTAATTCCTTTTAATGCAACGTAGTAAATGTATCCTGAAGCATATTGAGATAAATAAGTTTGCCTTTCTTTAGATGTCGTGGGTGCAATAAGAATAATGCGATTAAGCCCATTGTCTTGGCAAAGTGCACCCCATTTATCATCAGGCTCAGGTTGTAAGTCAACAGTCAGCAGACCATCAACTCCTACTGCACTCGCTTGTTGAGCATATTCTTCCCAACCAAATGCTTCAATAGGATTGGCATAGCCCATTAGCACAATGGGGGTGTGTTGGTTGGTCTTTCTAAATTCTGCGACTATATCCAAAACCGCCTTGCTATTTACTCCGTTCTTAATTGCCTCAAAACTGGAGGCTTGAATGGTTGGTCCATCTGCCACAGGGTCTGAAAAAGGTACGCCAATTTCAATAATGTGTGCACCATTCTCAGCTAAACAGTGTAGTAAGGGTAAGGTACTTTTTTTATCTGGATATCCGGCAGTAATAAAAGGAATTAACGCAGTTTGATGGTTAGCTTTTAAATCGGAAAATTTTTTTTCTATTCTATTCATTAGGTTACTCATTTGTATCTAAGTTTGTTTTTCAATTGCACGTACGGAGTCAATGTCTTTATCTCCACGCCCAGAAAGACAAACTACAATGTTTTTCCCTTTGTCAAGATTTTTAGATAGCTTTTTAGCATAGGCTAAAGCATGACTCGTCTCTAATGCAGGAATAATTCCTTCTGTTCGAGTAACTTCGTAAAAAGCCTCTAAAACTTCATCATCGGTAGTATAGGTATATTCCACACGGCTTTCATCTTTTAAATACGAATGCTCAGGACCAACGCCTGGGTAGTCTAAACCAGCAGATACAGATTGTGTATCCATAATTTGTCCATCATCATCCATCATCAGGTAGGTTTTATTTCCGTGTAATATCCCCGGTTTGCCAGCACATAATGGGGCTGCATGGGCATTTTTTGCAATGCCTAAACCGCCAGCTTCAACACCGTAAATTTTCACCTCTTCATCATTTAGGAATGGATAGAATAAACCCATTGCATTTGAACCACCTCCGACACAAGCTATTAAGGCATCTGGTAATTTTCCAAGTTGTTTTTTGCTTTGCTCACGAGTTTCTTCACCAATTATTTTTTGAAAATCTCTTACCATTTCAGGGTATGGATGTGGACCAGCAACAGTACCAATGGCATAAAATGTATCATCTACATTGGTTACCCAGTCTCTTAATGCTTCATTGAGAGCATCTTTTAAGGTCTTAGTGCCTGATTTCACTGGTACAACTTCAGCCCCTAATAGTTGCATACGATAAACATTAATCGCTTGCCTGGCAACGTCTTTTTCTCCCATATAAACAACACAGGGGATATCTAATAAGGCTGATACTGTCGCACTTGCAACCCCATGTTGCCCTGCTCCAGTTTCAGCAATGATGCGAGTTTTTCCCATCTTTTTAGCCAGTAAAATCTGCCCTACCGTATTATTTACTTTATGGGCTCCAGTGTGATTAAGATCTTCGCGTTTAAAATAAATTTGGGCACCACCAATTTTTTCAGACCATTTTTTTGCATGGTACAATGGGGTCGGACGACCGACATAAGAAGACAATAAATCCCCTACTTCTGCTATAAAATCAGGATCTTTTTTATAATGGTTATACGCTTTTGCTAGCTCTTCAAGTGGATAAATAAGGCTTTCGGCGACAAACCGCCCACCAAATTGCCCAAAATAGCCTTGTGAATCAGGATGTTGAAAAAAATTTTTCATTTTTATGTATTTATTTTATTGTGTATCACTTATTGAGCATTGCCATTTGTTGAGCATTGCTCTGTGTAGGAAATTAAAGTTTTATTTCGCAAGTAATTCAATATGATAGTTATTATCTTTCAATACGAAAGACTCTAAGGCGATGATTCACCACCGTACTTAGTAATTTTATCACGTGAATGTTTTATAGATTGAGACCTTTGCACAAAAGATATGATAAGTAAAAAAGCAAAAAACCGCTCTGATTGTCGTTGTGAAATTTGCGAAGACGGACGTATTAGCTTCATTTCACGCCTCAATCAGAACGATTTTTTATCTTTTTTCTTTTACCATACTTTTATGCAAAGGTCTCAGATTTTGTGATATTTGATACCGAAACAATCTCTTTCTTGCAATATAACCTCTGAAAAAGTTATTTTAAGCAATATAAGAAGTTAAAGTAAATTATCAAAATCGGTTTTTGTACTTTATTTTTAAGTTCAATAAATCTATTTAACTATTTGTTTTAAAATTAAATTTAGATGCTTTTAAAAATGTTTAAAACCTTTTTTTTGCATTGATTTTATCGTTGAAATTTCTATTCCATCAAGAGTTAAAGCATCTCTTGAAGTGATTTCTCCTATTTTAATGATTTCTTTCTCATAAGAGCTTTGTTTTAGTTTATTTTGTAGTTTTTCCCAATTTATTGGAGAAATTGTAAAACAAAGAATATATGCCTCTCCAGAAGTTAAAGCGAAGTTTATTTTGTCATCATATTTATCATCTAAGTATTTGTTTTTTAAAAATAAATTGAAAATATTTATATAATATTTAGATAGTGGTATTTTATTTGAATATAGCTCAAAACCGCACTTTACTTTAAGTTTTGAGACTGCATTTGAAGAGTTGATAATATGCTTTAAGTCTTGTAAAACGCCATCTGAAACATCAATCATAGCATTTGCGTAATTTTTTATGTGCTGAGCCAATTTATTATGCACATCAGGATAATAAAATCTTTGTAAAACTTTTTGCATATCCGATTTGTCCTTCTGGTGACGAATTAGAAAATCAGAATCTTGAAGCATTTTTTGTTCTATCAAAAAACCCAAGCCAGCATCTCCTATTTCTCCACTTAAACAAATAAAATCTCCTGCAGATGCCCCATTTCTATTTATATGTTGTGAATCTCTACATTCACCTATTACAGTGAGAGATAAGTGGATTTCTTTGCCTCGTGTGGTATCTCCACCAATAAGGGAAACCCCATAATACTTTAATCTCTTAAGAAGAGTTTGTGAAAAGGTCTCTAACCAGTTAGTGTCAATACTTGGCAGTGTTAGTGATAATGTTGCCCAACGGGCAATTCCACCGCTGGCTGTCATATCACTTATGTTTGAAGCAACCAGTTTGTGAGCAATTGCATCAATTGGGGTGATTGTTGAAAAATGAGTTCCTAATACCATACTATCCACGCTAACGAGTATAGCGTTGTTTTCTGAGGGTTTAATAACTGCACAATCATCACCAATACCAACCAATACGGAATGGTCGTCGTTTTTAGACTTAAAAAAACGCTCTATAATATCAAATTCATTCATAGTGTTCATAGTAAGTAAATTATCATTTATAATCTATCTTTTGGCTACTTCTATTAAATGAGACTTTTGCACAAAAGATATGACAAGTAAAAAAGTAAAAAAACGTCCTGATTTTTATTCGCAAGCGCTTCAAACGCTGTTACTCTAAGGTTCGTAAACTCACCAAGAGTAAAAACGCTTTTTGTGTTGTGAAACTTGCGAAGATGGATGTATTAGCTGCGTTTCACTTCTCAATCAGAACGATTTTTTATCTTTTTTCTTTTACCTGCAAGCAGTTCAAACACTGTTACTCTACGGCTCGCAAACTCGCCAAGAGTAAAAACGTTTTTTGTGCCATACTTTTATGCAAAGGTCTCTAAATGTGAATCTAATAAAAAAAAACTTTATATTTGTTCACATAGTATAGTAGAGGTAGTCTTTAAAAAAAAATATACTTAATAAGACCTTTGCAAAAGGTCTCTTAATAATAAAAATACGCAAAAATGAATACTAACAAAGATAACTTAATCCAAACAGCCAGCGATGCCTTATTTAGAGCTTACCAAGAGCATAGCGTTTGTGAACCAATTCGTAATTTAATTGGTGATACTGATTTACAAAAAGCCTATGAAATTCAATCTTCATTAAATACCTCAATGGCAAAACTGAATAACGGTAATGCGGTTATTGGTAGAAAAATTGGCGTTACCGCCTTTGCAGGGCAAAAAAGTTTTGGGATTTCAGAGCCGGTCTTCGGAACGCTTTTTCAAAATATGGAGCTTGATAATAATGTTGAAGTTGGCTTTGAGGAGTTTTACAGCCCCAAGGTTGAGGTTGAGATCGCCTTTATTATGAAAAAAAGTATTACCTCCCCTGTTTCTACGGCTCAATTAGTACAAGCCATTGATTATGTTGCTCCAGCTATTGAGATTGTTGGTTCAAGGATGAATTGGGATGTGAAAATAACCGATATGGTTGCCGATAATATGGGGGCAAGCCATTTTGTTTTGGGACATAATTTCAAGCGTTTAGATAAGGTTGATTTAATCAATTGTCAAATGCAATTATGTAATAAAAAAGAAAAAATTGCTGAGGGTATCGGTAGTATTTGCTTAGGCTCTCCCTTAAATTCTTTGCGCTGGTTAGCCAATAGATTGGCGATTATCGGTAATCCCCTATCCGCAGGCGAAACCATTATTTCTGGCTCTTTGGCTCCAATGCTACCCATACAGGCAGGCTCTCATTTAGAGGCACATATAGAGGGCTTGGGTGAAGTTAAAATATCACTTTCTAAAGAATAAATGCTTTTTAGTGCTATTTGTTAATTTCTTTAAAATTTATGCAAAAAATAGGAGGATTTATTTTTTTGCTATTGGTTGTTTCAAATTGTTCTGTTACTGAGAATAAACATCTTGAACAATTAGAAGAAAGTCTGATGAAGTGGCAAGAAATTCGCCAAGAAATCCAAGGGAATTACTCTTATAAAGTCACTCAGTCAAGTATGACTGGTGTTACGAACGAAACTGAAATTATCGTTAATTATAATAAGGTTGTTGAGCGACAATTTCGCTTATTTTCTGTACCATCTGAAACTACTAATAGCAGTACAAGAATCGTTAATGTTGATTGGACAGAGGTTGGACGTGGGTTGGGACAATCCACAGAAGGTGCACCGATTAAAACATTAGATGAACTTTACCAACAAGCGAAAACACTACTTCAACGTAAACTTAAAAAATATGAGAAACGTTATGTCTCTTTTGATAAACAAGGTTTGTTACAATCCAGCTACATTATTGATCTGAGAATTGCCGATGATGCTCCTATCGATGGAGTTAATATCTCTGAGCTTTTATTACAAAGCAAAAAATCCATTAATAGAATCTGTAATCCCTCTAACGTTAAAGCATTCCCTATCCATTGGGGAGATCCACCACGCATACAGACTAAAGATTATCGTGTATTACCAGCAGGCTATGGTTGTGGGAGTAGCACTTTGCTAAAATGGATTGAAAAAAATCAAGCTAAAGATCAAAACTCAAGTAATTAAGGCTGAAGCGAAGAGTCTCATACTATATCGCCACAGATTTGAATTGTTTTTTTAGCCCGAGTAATTGAGGTGTAGAGTAGATTATTGTCTATCCATTGTTTAGCTTTGGTATCGATAGTACCTAACCATAAAAATACATTGTCAGCTTCTGAACCCTGAATTTGATGAATTGTCATTGCAAAAGCTATTTCAAAATTTTCTAATGTTTCAAGAGGTATTTTCCTGTTTTTTTGCTCAACAAAAATAGCATATAAACAGCCATCAAACATTTGTAAATAGGCTTTGTCACCATTATAAATTTTTTGTACATAATCATTTTTACGCATCACAATAACTAAGCCTTCGCACCAACCTTGAGCTTGTGATATTAGTTTTTTTTCGTGTAGCTTTTTTTGAATAAATTGATTTAACTTTAGCATACCATCTGCTGAGTAACGCCAAGGACTTAATACAATTTGTTGAACTATTTTTTGATATTCTTTTTGGTGATAACAGGGGAATAAATAGTCTTCTATCCATTGCTCTAACAATTCGTTTTGCTGTTCGATAGATGCTTTGAGATTGTGAGGCGAAGGTAGTTCATTATCAAAAAATTGTCCCTCTCTTGCCAATTTCGCAATATGGTGAATTTTACTATCTTCTTGGAAGCGATGTTGTGTTTGTAAGCAAATATGCTTATCTACAAAGGTTTGTTGAATTAACTCTAAACCTCCACCAACACCAACCGGAAAAAGTTGCCCAGGATCGCCAATTAACAGCACTTTACAGTCTTTCCTCACGGCTATTAATAATTTGGCGAGTAATTCCATATCAATCATTGAAACTTCGTCAATTAGCAAAAATTCATATGCCAATAAATTATTATTATGGTATTGGGGTTGGTTGCTTTGGGGACGCAGTCTTAACAGTTGATGAATGGTTGTTACGGTGATATTCTCTTCACCCTCTAATTCTTCTGATAAACGAGAAACTGATTTACCTGTAAATGCACATACTGCATAAAGTGAATCAGGTTGGGTTTTTAAAAGTGTTTTGAAAATTCGCATACTTGCCCAAGATTTTCCAGTCCCTGCTCCGCCTGATACGATAGTTATGCCTGATTTTGGGTTGCTAAGGTAGTGCAAAATTTGTTTTTGATGGGTAGAGAATGAATTTTCTATAGGAGCAAGAATTTGTTGTAAATTTCGCGTGTGCAAAAAACCATTGTGAGTGGCGTGGTAAGAGTCAATTTCTTTGAGTTTCTTTATGATGGTTTGTTCTGCCTCCCAATAACGCCTTAAATAGATTTTATCTTGATAGATAATAAACGGACTATTCTCTACATCATCTTCGTCATTTCCCTCTTTAATTTGTGTAAATATTGGTTTGCTGAGGTATTGTTTTAATTCTTCTAAGCTGATGTTGAGGGTTACTCCTAATTCATCCACAGATAGCTTGGATTTTCCATTGAGTGCTACGGTAATGGTATGGCTACAAATCAGTTGTAATTGGTTTAAGGTATGCTCTTTTATAGATAAGTTACTTGTTTTCTGATAATGCTTGAGAATATCCCAGCTGATTTTTCTGGCAAGAGCTTCACCATAATTATCTTGGGTGATAGCGGAAGAGGTAGCAGAGGAAATCATTGTATTATTGTAAAATTTGGGCAATTTCGTTTAAGGCTAATTCAGGAATAGTAAGAAAGTATTTCCCTACATTTCCAGCATCAGAGTAGGACTGTTCGTCGGTTGCCAGTTTTAAACCACGGCTGAATAAATAAGCAATGCGAATTTCAGAGGGAATTTGTTCTTTATTGCTGGTCGCTTTTGACCATTTATAAACAGCAAGAGCATAGAATACCGCTTGCCATCCGTAGTGATGATCTAACATTGCTTGGTGCATTTTTTCATAAGAGTAGTCTTCTATATGCTCCCCCAAAAAATTAGTTTTAAAATCCACAATCCAAATGTTTTTGCCACATTCTATTGGCACTAAAACTAAATCGATAAAGCCATTAAACAGTGTATTTTTAATGCTAAGTTTGTTTAATGATGGTAAGGGTAGTTCTGGGTATTTTTGACTAATGTGGTTCAATTTTTCAATTTGCCAATGAGTTACCTGAATATCAAAACGAATTTCGCAAAATTTATGCCAGAAAGGAGAGAATAAAGGGTAATATTCACTTCTTTGCTGTGATGAGGCTAAGGTGGTTTTTAAGGTTGCTTTGCTGAGTGAAGATATAAGTTCAATAGCATTTGCTTTTTCTTGTTTTGGTAGCCTTGTGTTTGATAGTAATTTGCTGACTTCATCATTTATATATATCGATAAATGTTCTTCAGTAGTTGGTGGGTTCTCCAAAATAGTTTGAATTAATTGATGCACTAAAGTACCCAAACGAGTACCGCTCAATAAATTGGAGAATGTTTGAGTATGTGAAATTTTTTCTCCCTGTTCTTCAACGTCTTTTTCGTATTCCAAAGGTTGGTCATCTTGATGATTGTTGTATTGATTAAAACGAGTAAAGCTCCACAAACCATATTGAGTTTGGTTAAATGCCTTTAATTGCTTATGTTCAGGGAGTTTTTTTTCTATATGTTCTTTTTCTGCTTTAATTTTTTTATAAGAAAAGTCAATAGTTTTGAGAAGATGTTCATTTTCTCTTAATAGCCACATATTAGGGATTTCAGAGAGACCGTGCAAACTATTAGCTTCATTATCATCGTTCAATTCTTTATTCTCAGCCTCATATTGTGTGTGAAATAATAATGATTCGAAGGTGTTTACTACCCCCTTCCTTTGTTGATACGGAAGCCAGTAGAGTAAAAGTTTGCTTTTTGCTCTGGTTAGGGCAACATAGAGTAAGCGGTGATTTTCAATTTTTTTTGCTTCTGTATTTGCTTCTTCAGTGAGTACATAATGTTGTCGAGTAGGAGTATAGCTTAAATAATCTGTAAAATGATCCGTTTTATCGCCACCAATGTTCCAAAGATCGGGGCAAATCACAATTGCTGCCTCTGAACCTTTAGCGTGATGCACTGTCATCAAACGAATGCCTCCCTCTTGAGTATTTTTTAGCTCACTGGGTTCGCTACTCATTTGGATTTTATGTAACCAAGAGTCTATGCTTAATTCTCCTGTTACCCACCAAGATTGCAATTTTTCAAATAACTGAGTAATTTGTTCAAGGTATTTTTTTAATTGATTTTTTGGTAGATGGAAAGTCCCATAGCATCGCTCGGCAAGAATTTTTTTCCATAAATACAAGGGACCTTGATAATAGGAGAAATTTTGCCAATCATCAATGATATTTTTAATTTTATCAATAGTTGTTTGTTTGGTTTTTTCACAAGAAAAGGCAGGATAACCCAAGGTAAAGAGGATTGCTTCCAAAGAAGAAGGCTTGTTATCTTGTGAATAAGTTTTAAGGTTTTGCAAAAGAGAAATAACACGCCCTGCTTCGTTGGTTTCCCACAATTTGACTTTTATCTCCCGAGAGGTAGGAATATCATGGTTTTCAAGCAGATAGGCTATTTTTAAAATAGCCGCATTGGTTCTACAGAGAATAAGAATATCGGAATAATCTAAAGGTGCTTGAGAATTTGTTTGTTTTAGGTGGGCTTTTTTTTGTTGTATTAAGGTGCATAATTGTAAACAATCTTGCAGGACCCATTTTGCCATTTGCTCATCACAAGCAGGCTTACGCATTCTCTCAGAGTCGTTAGCTCTTAGGACAATCGCCTTCTTTTGTAATGTCTCTTCATTGCCTTGTACAAATTGCAAGCTACTCTCTTCTGCACCTTTATTTTCTGGCACATTGACTAATTGATAATTTAAATCAGGATGTTCAAATGGTGTAGGTGTTAGTTGGCTTTGTGAGTAAATGGCATTTAAGGCATCGATAAGTTGCTTGTCACTACGCCAGTTTAACAATAGGTTTTGTTTTGTCTCACTCTCCTTAACAGCAGAAAAGTAGCACTCAATATCAGCTGAACGAAAACGATAAATAGATTGCTTGGGATCGCCTATTAAATAAATAAATGGTTGTTGTTCCTTGGTTTGCTTTTTAATAAATAGGTTTTGGATAGCATTCCATTGCAAATAATCAGTATCTTGAAATTCATCAACTAAGAGCGCTTTTATTTCTTGATTAACATTTTCACAAAAAGCCCTATTTTTACTGGCTGTTACCATTCTCTCAATAATTAGGTTGTAACTTAGTTTTCCATTTTGAACTAAGCTATCGGTTTTGGCATTGACTACTTGCAAAAATAGATTTTTGAAATAATGTAAACACTTTTTCTCTTGTGCCGGTTTACCTCTTGCTCTTTTGGTGGATAAAAGTTCCCATATTTCTTGCCAATTTAAGTCTTGCATATCCGTGGAGATTGCTCTACCAAGACTATTGTGAGAAAGGAATTTAAGTAGTTCATCTGGGTTAGGAAATAGTTTTTGAAATATTTCTTTGTAGCTGGCTTTGTTGCTATGTATTTGTTTTAGCCAAAACTCTCTTGCCCATAATGCCATTAAATCTTGCCAATAAGAATTTTCAGTGATTACTTCAAAATTTGAAGCAATATCTGCTTGTAGATAGTAACGTTGTAATAGTTCTTGAAAAAAGCTATGGATGGTAGAAATTTTTGCATGATGGATATAGAGTAATGCTAAATCACACTCTTTGATAATCTGTGTATATTCTTTTGAAGCAAATGTTTTATCTAACCATTCTCTAATATTAGGAGCTAATTTTTCATCAGTAGGATTCGCAATGTTTTTATAATACAGATAATCTCTGATTTCTTTGAAAAGAAGTCGAATTCTTCCACGTAATTCAGCCGTTGCTAAATTAGTAAAAGTAATGGCACAAAGGTTTTTCAAAGGGATCTTTTTTTGTAAATGCAGGCGAATAAAAAGAAAACTTAATTGAAAGGTTTTGCCCGTGCCTGCACTTGCCTCAATAACATTGATACCTTTGTTTATCGATATATCCATAGTCAAAATTTACCGATCCATTAACTCAAAGCATTTGATATTATAGTGCTTAATCTCTTTTTTTAATCTGTCTGTAGAAACTGCAGAAATAAACGTTTGACCTCCGATGTGGTCATGAATATAACGAATAAAATTGTCTTGGTGTTTAGCATCTAATTCTGAAGAAAAATCATCGATTAAAACGATTGGTTGAAGATTTGATTTTTGTTTTAACAGCATTGCTTGAGAAAGCAATAGCACACTGGATAGAATTTTCCATTGCCCACGTGAAAGCCAATTATCCACCATTCTATCTTGAAGTTTTATATGCATATCACCTCGATGAGGACCATAGTTTGTATATCCATCACGGCGGTCTCGCTGTAAGCTTTTTTCATACGAATGTAGCCAAAATTGTTCTGAAAGTTCAGTCGCTGGTGAGGTATTGATTGTGTTGTCATACTTCATAGAAATTGCCTTGCTATCAAGACTATGAACGGTGCACTCTAAAGCGTGTTTGAAATGAGGTTCTAATAGTTCAAGATAGCTCTCCCGACACTCGCTAATATATCTTGCTTCACGTGCTAAAATACTATCCCATTGTTGGATTTCCTGATTGGCGTATTGTCTTTTAAGGGCTTTATTTCGTTGCTTGAGAGCACGCTCATAACGGGAAAGAATTTTATGATACAGCGGAAAAATATAAAAACATCCCCAATTAAGTCGTTTTCTTCTTAGAGATGGAGCACCGCCTATCATTAATAAATTTTCTGGCGTAACAAGCACTGTTGCTAATTTCTCAGCATGCTTGATTGCATTTTTTTGAATTTTATCAGCAATAAAAAATTGATTTTTCCCATCTTTTCGCTGAATACTATAGGTGGTAGGAGTTGCTAAGGAATCGTTTTCCTGAGAGATTTTTGCCTGTATATTCAATAAATGAATAGGGTTTTCAGAAAAAATAGAACCACTATCAGAAGTACGATGGAAAAGATCATCTAAATTTTTAGTACAAAAAGAGGTGCCTGTTGCAAGGTACCAAATAGATTCTAAAATGGAAGTTTTTCCGCTCGCATTGATGCCCGATATAAGATTTATATTTGGGCTTGGTTCCAAAGAAAAGTGCTTAAATAGCCTGAAATTTGCTAAGTTTAAATGCTCTATGTTTGCCATTGAGCATAAAGAGTTTTTAGACGAATAAAAAAATTAATTGTTAAGAGGCATAATAACGCTTTGTCTATTGATAGTCTCTCCTTCCTCATCAATTAAAATACTGCCATTAGAAGAGCCAATTTTAATATCCACCATCTCTTGTTCAAAAGATTTTAGTGCTGCATGAATATACTCTTCATTGAAGCTCATTTCGATATTTTCTTTGCCATCAAAGCTTGCATTAACCAACATTCGACTATTTTCTCCTTCATAGGTATTTGAAGAAACGGTAATTGAGTCATCTTGAATCATAAATTCAACGGTTCGTGGTGGTGTTTTTTGAATAATAACCGCATTTGTAATAGCTTGATTCAACGCTTCTTTATTGACTTTTAAGGTATTAGGATTATTGGTAGGAATAACTGCCTGATAGGTAGGATAATCACCTTCAATCAAATTACTGGTAAAAGTGATATTATTATTAGTTAGTTTAAAGAAAACATGAGTATCTCCTTGAAATGATAGTGAAAGAGGTTCATCACTATCACTAAAAAGACGTTGCATTTCTTGCACAGATTTTTTGGGCAAAATTGCTTTTTTAAAGTCACCTTCTAAGGCTTGATCGCTTTGTGTTTGAGCTATTGCCAAACGATGTCCATTAGTTCCAACAAAGCGAACAGTGGAGCCTTCTACTTCTAACAATAATCCACAAAGTGCCTCTCTATGATCACTCTCAGAAACGGCAAAAATAGAGGATTTAATCAAATCTAACCAAACTTTTTGAGGTAATGATAAAGTGCTTGAAATTTCGGGGTCTTCAATTTCAGGAAAGTCAACTGCTTGTTGTGTTAATAAAGAAAAACTTCCTTGTTTAAAAGATATGACCAATTTGTTTTCTTCAAGATTAAAAACAATTTCTTTATCCTGAGCAACTCGACAAGTATCTAAAAGTTTCTGTGCTGATACAGTCGTATGAATGGCTTCATCTATATTTTGATCTGAAGCTAAATTAATACTTGCTTTGATTTGTAGCTTAGTATCCGTAGTTACCATTGAAATCACATTGCCTTTAATCGTTAGTTTCACGTGTGAAGTAATCGGAATGACACTACTTTTTTCAATAACAGTGACTAAGTCTTGCAAAACTTCTACCATATTGTCTCTTTCAACAACCCACTTCATTTTTTATTTCCTTTATTTTTTTTATTTAAATAAAACACATTAATGAAAAACCATTCTATAAAAATTAGAGGCTTTGTATAAAAGTATAGCACAAGAAAAAACAGAATTCTAAAGGAAGTGTAAATACTGTATCATATTTAACCCCCACTTTAAAAACTTACTTTAAAATAGTAGCACCTAATTTTTTCTTCTGTATCTCACAAAGATAATAACCTATTAGTTATTATTCAACAATTTCATTGATAAATTTTCTAAATTTTTTGCCAAAATAGAATTTGTTTTGACTTCTTTTTTAATTTTTCTAATGGCGTGTATTACACTAGAATGATCGCGAGAAAAACATTTTCCAATCTCATCAAGACTTAATGTTGTGTTTTCTCTCATAATATACATTGCTATATGTCTTGCTTCTACAATCGGACGACGACGAACTTTTGAAACAAGCTCTCCTGTACGTAAAGCGTAGTATTCGGTAATGGTATCTATCACCTGTTTTGGAGTTACCATTACGTTCATACGTCTCAATGTAGGCATTAAAATATCATCCATATCTTTTAATGTTATTTCCTGCCTATATCCATTAAGATCTATATTTGCCTTAATCATTTTAATAATGCCATGCAACTCGCGAATACTTACTTTAGCTTTAGAAGCAATGACATAAATGAGATCTTGAGAGAGATTAAGACCTACTTTACGTGCCATTGTGTACAAAATATTAACTCTTAATTCAAATCCAGGATGAGAAATGTATGCCGATAATCCTGAAGCCAAACGAGAACGAATGCGATCTGGCATATCAATTTCATGTGAGGGACGATCACTGGTAAGAACAATTTGCCTATTATTTTCAATAAAGAAACTCATTAACTGAAAGAATTCTTCCAAGCTTGAACTTTTAGAAACAAAAAATTCCACGTCATCGATGAGAAGCACATCATATTGACGATAAAATTCTTTAAAGTCGCTCATCTTGTTATTGCGAATGGATAACACCAAACGAGAAACAAATTCACTTGCCTGCTGATAATACACTTTTCTGCCATCATCCATAGCAATGATTTTATTTTTTATGGCATGCAGTAAATGCGTTTTACCATCTCCTGATTGACCATAAATAAAGAGTGGATTGTAGAGCATCGCATCTTGTCCATCTCCTTGCTCACATAGATTTTTTGAAACTTGCAAGGCAAGTTGATTGCTTTTACCTTCAAAAAAATTCTCAAAAGTATAGTGTTCGTGGCGACAGCTCGGCTGCCTCTTTTTAGGGTTAAGTTTTTGAGTGACTTTATTGATTAAGTCATCTGCTTTTTCGGGAAGTTTATATTTGACACTTGCTGGTTTTTCAGGATTTATGATAGCCGAGGCAATATTTAATGTTTTGTATTTTTGACTTCCTTTAGTAATTAATTCTGGCATTTCAAAATTTTTATCATCACAAATTTTTTCAATTTCTTGCCATATTGATTTACTGTTTAATAGTTGAACAAAATGTTCATTTGGAGCAATCACGAATGAATGTTCTTCTGTCGAATAAAAAGTCAATAGATTTGCCCATCTTTTGTAATCATTTGAAGAAATTTTTTCCTCTAATAAGTGCATGCACTGCTTCCAAGAATTTTGATCCATATTAATAAACTAAAGAGTGCGGAGGGTTGTTAATATAAGGCTTTCAAACTGTAGATGAGGACTTTGAATCATTTTAAACATTACGATAGTTTGATAGAAGTATAAAAAAATTAAAAGAGCTAAGTCTTTCGTAAAACACAATAAAAAGTATTATTGCGTAAAAATTCCCCTTAATAAAATCTCACCGATAAAATAAAGCGACAATAAAATAAAGAAGCAAATATACATGGGAGTATATAAAATTCTAAATGATTTTTACCCATAACCGCAAGCAAAAAATCAAAGAAAAAGAGAAAAAAATTATTTACTTTAAAATTTAAAATCAAGGGTTAAAAATAAGTTGTTTTTTTTCTCCTAAATCCTCTAAAGAAGATTTAAATTAATTGTTTTTTATGTAACTCTTTGCAGATAAAAAGAAAAAAATAAAATCTAACTAATTGCCTTTTTCAATTCTGTGATTATTTTTTTTTGCAATGAAATTGATATGGATTTTTGATTACTATTTAGTAACAAAAATTTATCCTCTACCCTGCCGCCCACGGTGGTAATATATGCTCCCACAACGACTACTTGAAAATTACTAAGAATTTTGCTTACTAAGGCTAAAAGTCCTGAACGATCTCGAGTAATTAAATTCAACGCAATTTGCCCATTAGGTTGTTCTTCATCAAAAAACACCTTTGTAGAAATAGGTAAAGTTTTAATTCGTCTATCTTGAAGACGTTGTTTTGGCTCAAGGTGAATGGGGATACCTTTGTTTAAATCAGATAAATTTTGGCGAATTTTTTGAGTTAAATGTTGTTCTTGTATTTTATTTCTGTTATTGGATGCAGATAAAGGCATAACAATAAAAGTATATAGAACATATGTACCTAAATCTCTTTTCACTTGTGCTTGAATAATTGAATAATCTTGTTGATCTAAGCAAGTCGTAATTAATGCAAATTGAAATTTTTGACGCTCTGTCCAAACAAAAATTTCAGTTGCTTTAAAAGAGTCATTGTATTTTACTTGGACAGCAATTTTTTGGGTTTCATTCCCAAGCACAAAATGAGTCTGAGCAATAATGTCTTCAACTTTTTGTTCTATAAAATATTTATTATCCCAGTGATTAAAAAATTGCTGTATTTTTTCCTCAGAATATTCATTTTTTAGGTGAGTAGTTATTTTTTGCCTGATTTTTGCTATCCTTTGATTAGAATCTAACGCTAACTGCTCAGAACTATTTTGTACCATTAAATTCTTAATAGATAACCATAGCTGTTTGATAAGCGAGTGCTTGTAATCGTTTAATAAATTGGGAGCAGTTGCTGAAATATCAGCTATTGTAAGCAAATATAAACAATCTAAATATAGGATGGACTTAGGCTGATTCCGCTTAATGAAATTTTTGAGAACATCAGGAGCATTGATATTCATTTTTTGTGCTGTCATTGACAATTCTAAGTGGTACCTAACTAACCAGCTGACTAAATGAGTATCCTCTTGGCTTAAAAAATGTAATTGGCAAAATTCATAAACAATCTTCTCTCCTAATTTCTCATGAGCTTCTTGTCTCCCTTTAGCAATGTCATGAAATAAGATAGCTATAACAAGTAGTTCAGGTTTAGCCACTTTTTGACTAATTTCATATTCCATCAAATAGTTTGAATTATCCGGATTAAAAAAATCGAGCAAATTACGCACTGCGATTAGAGAATGTGCATCTACCGTATAAGTATGAAATAAATCAAATTGCATTAAACCTTCAATGTAGTGAAAATTTTGAATGTATGCCCCCAAAATTCCATGCTCATGCATACTGTGTAGTGCCCAATGAACTCCTTGTTTATTACGAATAATTTCCATAAAAAGCAATTTGTTTTTTATGTCTTTGCGATACTTATGATCAATTAATACAACATCTTCTATCATTTGTCTGCTCGTTTGAGCACTAAAGTCTCTGAGTTTTGGATTTACTTGCATTAGAAGATATATTTCCAAAAGTGCAAAAGGGTAACGCTTGAAAATAGTAGGATTACGCATTTCCATAATTCCTCTTCTGATTTGAAAGCGTTCATTGATTATTTCTGTTGGTGAGCTATTATCGTCATTCTGCCTATACTCGTCCATCTCGTGAAGTAGTAAAAAACAGGTCCTCCTGATGACTATTAGGTGTTTGTAATAATCTTGCATACAAAGCTCGACGATGTGTTTGTTACTGCGTTTTTTATAACCAAATTTTTGTGCAATCCTAATTTGCAATTCAAAAAGCAATCTATTTTCATCTCTTTTAGTCAGTAAATGAAGTGCAAACCTAAAACGACATAGATGATTTTGAGCATATTGAAAGTTTTCATACTCTTTTTGGGTCAGGTAGCCTTTATCCACAAATTGTTCAAATTTAGTAACCCTTAGAATGACTCTTGCGACCCACATAACCATATGAATATCTCTTAAGCCACTTGGGCTATTTTTAACGTCAGGTTCTAATAAATGGATAGTATTGTTGTATTTTTGATGCCTGAGCTTGCGTTCTTCTTTTTTATGTTTTATAAAGGTTGAAGCAATAGCTATTATTTGTTTATCAAAATTTTTTTTAAACTGATGATAAGCATTTAAATCCCCACATAAAAAACGAGACTCTAACATAGCAGTCATAATGGTGTTGTCTTCATTTGAAATGCCTTGACAGTCCTTTAGAGTGCTGATATTGCAACTAACTTTTAACCCACTATCCCATAATACGTGTAAAAATTTTTGTACACATACATTCTCTTTTGTCTGCGATTGTGGAACTATGATGAGTAAATCAATATCTGAATACGGAAATAATTCCCCACGCCCATAACCACCAACCGCAATAAGGCTAATTTTTTCTTTTTGTCCATACTTTTTCCATATACATTCAATAATTTGGTCTATAAGAATAGTACGTTGATGAATCAAATCTTGTATTGCTGAACAAGCACAATTTGAAAAAAATATTTTGTGTTGAGCTGAAGTGAATTCCTTTAAGGCTTGTCGAATAATTTTAGAAGGTGAGCTTCTACAGGAATCCCACTTTTTTTCTATTTCTTTGATGAAAATTTGAGGGGTGTTCAAAATCGTATCAAGATAAACTCGAAATTTACAGAGTTAAAATTTCAACTCCATCTTTGACTACTGCTATGGTATGTTCCCATTGAGCTGATAAACGCCTGTCTTTAGTCACCACAGTCCATTGATCGGCTAATAATTTAGTTTTTTCTGTTCCCATATTAATCATAGGCTCAATGGTAAAGGTCATTCCTTCTTCTAACAGCATCCCAGTATCTTTTTTTCCATAGTGTAGTACTTGGGGTTCTTCGTGAAAAGATTCACCAATGCCATGCCCACAATAATCACGCACGACTGAATAGCCGTTTTTTTCTGCATAATTTTGGATAACATAGCCAATGTTATTAAGGTGAATGCCTGGTTTGATTATTTCAATGGCATAATCAAGGCATTCTTTGGTGATCTTTACTAAACGTTTGCTGTGTGGTGCAGGCTCACCAACATAATACATACGACTACTATCCCCATGCCAACCATTTTTAATTACCGTCACATCAACATTAATAATATCGCCAGCTTTAAGGCGTTTATTATTAGGAATGCCGTGACAAATAACATGATTAACCGAGGTACATATTGAAGCAGGAAAGCCTCTATATCCTAAAGTTGCTGAGATAACACCAAAATTTTGCATTGATCTCGCAGCAAAATCATCAAGCTCTTTTGTGGTTACTCCAGGTGCTATGATCTCATCAAGTTGGTCTAAAATTTTTTTTACGACAATTCCTGCATCTTTGATTTTTTGAATTTGTGCAGGAGTTTTTAAAATAATAGACACAGGGGCAAACTTGAACGCAAATATTAACTTAATCTATACTATCTGTGCGCCAAGTTGGGCTAAGTTTAACTTGTTTTGTTTCTTGTAGGCTCATTCGGTCAAGCTCGATAATCACCATATTATTATTTCTTCCAGTCACAATCGTAATATAGGAGTCATTTAGGGTGTCTATTATGCGCGAGAAGGAATTTTCTGTGTAGCCAAGTGCTGCAGCAACAGCAATATCAACCTGTATTTTCGTCCCATAAGTATCATGATAGGATTTTAATAATCTATACGCAGGTTTTTCATAACTCAAAGTAACCAGAGATTGTAATTCTCTACCTCTGGAGAGCACAATAACTTGATAGAGTTTTGAGAAGTCATAAATTGCCTGTAATTGTTCTTTGAGATATTCTAAGTTTTCCTCGTAGTATTCTGGGTTATTGCTTTGTATATCAAAAATAAATCCATCAACACCTATATCTCGGTTTAATGCCTCCTCAATTTTTGGATGCAGTTCAGCTTGGACATTGGAGTTCACAAGACAGAACAAAGTCAAGAATACGCAACTAAAAAAAATAGCTCTAAAATTAAAATTTATTTCGCTTAATTTATTCATCACCTTTTATTTAATTTTTTTGTCTCATTTAAAAACGATATCTTTGCTATCCTTAAGAAAAATTTTACCTCAAGTTTTCCCATGACAATGCTTATACTTCTTACCTGAGTTACAATAACAAGGATCATTGCGTCCTATTTTTGGATCTTTTCTAATATAAGGTTGCTCTTTTTCTGGTTCTTGTTGTTGCGTTGCATTTGAAAAAGAGGTTGAAGAATTTTGAGGCGATTCAGAAAGTGGATTGTTAGCAAATAAACTTTCGGAAGCCTCGTGATGAAAATTATAATTTTCATCACGAGGTTGATCAAACTCTGGAGCTTCGTAGTCTTGAGATATTTTTACTTGCGAAAGTAATTTAATCACATCACGGCGAAGGTTAAAAAGAAATTCTTGAAACATTTCAAATGCTTCACGTTTGTATTCTTGTACAGGGTTTTTTTGTGCATAACCCCGCAAATGAATTCCTTGCCTTAAATAATCCAAAGAGGCTATATGTTCTTTCCAAAGATGATCTAAAAGCTGCAACAGCACAGCTTTTTCAAATTCTCTAAGCTGCTCTTTTCCAGCAAGGATTTCTTTTTCATTATATTGAGTAACGGATGCCTCTATAATTTTTTTACGCAAACTATCTTCATTAAGCAAGCTATCTTCATCTAACCATTGTTGTAGAGGTAAATCAAGAGAAAAGTCGTTTTTCAATAACATCTCTAAGCCTTCTATATCCCATTGTTCTTCAAGCGAACCTGTGGGAATGTATTCACTAATAATGCCTTCAAAAACTGATTCTCGCATTTCTTCAATTATTTTAGAAATATCCTCATCGCTAATGAGTTGATCACGTTGTTTGTAAACTAATTTACGTTGTTCGTTAATTACATCGTCATACTCCAAAAGCTGTTTACGCATTTCATAGTTACGCCCTTCCACTTTTGATTGTGCATTCTCAATTGCCTTTGAAACCATTGAATGCTGTATGGATTCACCATGTTCAAGTCCTAATTTTTGCATCATTGTACGCATTCTATCCGAAGCAAAAATGCGCATTAAATCATCTTCGAGAGAGAGATAAAAACGACTCATTCCAGGATCTCCTTGTCGTCCCGAACGCCCTCGCAATTGATTATCAACACGCCTGGACTCATTTCGTTCAGTACCTATAACGTATAACCCACCTAATTCTAAAACTTTTTTATGCTCTATTTCCCATTCTTTTTGAAGTTCTTGATATTTTTCCTCTGAAATATCTTCAATTTTTTCAATCGTAGCAGTTATATTGCCACCAAGCACAATATCGGTACCACGCCCCGCCATATTAGTCGCAATGGTAACAGAATTTATTCGCCCTGCCTGTGCAATAATAAATGCCTCTCTCAAATGTTGCTTTGCATTAAGAAGTTCGTGCTTAACATTTGCTTTAGTGAGCATACTCGATAATTTTTCTGAAGAATCAATAGAGGCTGTTCCTACAAGAATAGGTCTGCCTCCATTTTTTTGCACTTCTTGAATTTCATCGGCAATGGCTTGAAACTTCTCTTGCATTGTTAAATAAATAACATCGGCACAATCTTCACGAATAATAGGCTTATTCGTAGGAATAACAATCACTTCTAATTTATAAATTTGCTGTAACTCGACGGCTTCAGTGTTTGCTGTGCCCGTCATTCCAGCTAACTTATCGTACAAACGAAAATAATTTTGGAAAGTGATAGAGGCAAGGGTTTGATTTTCACTTTGAATAGCTACTTTTTCCTTAGCTTCTATCGCTTGATGTAAACCATCTGACCAACGTCTGCCAGACATTTTTCGCCCTGTAAATTCATCAATAATAACGACTTCATTTTCTTCAATAATATAATCAACATTTTTTTCATAAAGTAGATGAGCACGAATTGAGGCATTAACATATTGGTTAAGAGAAATATAACGAGCATCATAAAGACTGGCATTATCTGGTAATAATCCTTTTTGGTTGAGCATTTTTTCAACCTTTTCATGCCCTTGATCGGTTAAATAAACTTGTTTTGACTTTTCATCAACCGTGTAGTCGCCCGCCTTAAAATTTTCAGATGGAATTCCCTCTTTGTTTATTTCTCCAATTTGACAGGTTAGCTTGTTGGGAATTGTATCGATAATTGGATAAACTTCTATATTATCGTCCGTTGCTCCAGAAATAATGAGTGGTGTTCTAGCTTCATCAATTAGGATAGAATCAACTTCATCAACAATAGCAAAACAATGATTTCTTTGGCGTTGTTCCTTACGGTTAAACACCATATTATCACGCAAATAATCAAACCCTAATTCATTGTTAGTTGCATAAACAACATCTGCTTGATAAGCAATTTTTTTCTCTTCATAGTTTTGTTCACTATGTACAATGCCTACGCTAAGCCCAAGAAATTTATAGATTTGACCCATCGATTCTGCATCACGTCTGGCAAGGTAGTCATTTACGGTGACAACATGAACGCCATCACCAGTTAAAGCATTTAAATAAACGGGTAAAGTAGCGACTAAAGTTTTCCCTTCGCCTGTACTCATTTCGGCAATTTTACCATTATGAAGAACAATACCGCCAATCAATTGGACATCATAATGTCGCATTTTCAAAACACGTACTGCAGCCTCACGACAAACGGCAAATGCTTCAGGAAGTAAATCATCTAAAGTAGCGGGATTTTTTGAATCATTCAGCCGCTGTTTGAATATATCAGTGTGTGCCGAAAGCTCCTCATCAGATAGTTTTTTTAATGTATCTTCAAGGGCATTAATTTTTAGTATGGTTTTTTTATACTGCTTAATTAATCGTGAATTACGACTACCAAAAATATTATTGAGAAGCTTCATTTTTTATTTTTCATATTAAAAATAATAACTTATTCAGAGTTTCTACAAATTAAAAATGAAACGTTTTTGCAAGAAAATATCAGTTTTATACTTCTAAATAATCTAAAATTCCCTCTGCAGCTTTGCGACCCTCATAAACTGCTTCTACAACCAAACTAGACCCCAAAACCATATCACCACCTGCAAAAATTTTAGGATTACTGGTCTGAAAAGCATATTCTTGTTGCTCACAACAATCAACGGTTTGATTAGCCTTTAGAGTTACCTCTAACCATTTAGGCGGATTAGGTCGAAATCCAAAAGCAACCAAAACAACATCACATTCAATAATGCGTTCGCTACCTGGAATATTTTCTGGAGTCCTTCTGCCATTTTCATCAGCTTCGCCAAGTTGTGTGCTTATCACTTCTATACCTGCTACATTGCCTTTGCCATCATCAACAATTATTAATGGAGCTGTATTAAATTCAAAAGAAACCCCCTCTTCCATTGCATTACTAACTTCTTTACGTGAGCCCGGCATATTTTCCTGATCTCGGCGATATACGCAAGTGACTGAACTTGCTGCTTGCCTCACGGAAGTACGATTACAATCCATTGCGGTATCGCCACCACCAAGCACAACGACCCGTTTGTTCGAGACGCCAAGTTTTGGAGCATCTAAGCTACTATTGTTATATTCACCAAAATTATGTCTGTAATTCACATTATCAATTAAAAAAGGCAAGGCACTTTCTACTCCTTTGAGTTCTTCCCCTGGGATTTTTGCTTTCATTGAGGCATATGTGCCTAAACCAAGAAAAACAGCATCGTTATTTGACAATAATTCATCCACTGACTTGTCTTCACCGATAGTGGTATTAAAGTGAAACTCACCTCCCATTTCTTGGAGGATTTTACGCCTACGAATAACCACTTGTTTTTCTAATTTAAATTCAGGAATTCCAAAAGTAAGCAAGCCACCTGCTTCAGGATATTTATCATAAACAATTGCCTTAACACCATTTCGCAAGAGCACATCAGCACAAGCTAAACCAGCAGGGCCAGCTCCGACAATCGCTACCGATTTTCCACTTAGAGGCACTTGAGAAATATCAGGTTTCCACCCCATATTCATTGCCTCTTCCAATATAAAACGTTCAATAGCACCAATTGTAACTGCTTTAAATCCGGTATCTTCAAGAGTGCAAGCTCCTTCGCACAATCTATCTTGAGGGCAAATTCTTCCACACATTTCAGGCAGAGAATTTGTACGATGTGAGGTTTCTACAGCAGCCAAAATATTTCCCTCCGCAACGAGCTTCAACCAATTCGGAATATAGTTATGCACAGGGCAAGCCCACTGACAATAGGGAGAAGCACAGTGCAAACAACGATCAGCTTGTGCTTTTGCCGCTTCTAAATCAAACTCGCTATATATCTCAACAAATTCTTGAGCACGCTCAGCTGGATTTAATTTTTTAGGTTCTTGACGAGTTAAATCAAGAAATTGTTCATTGTTAAGCATATCTGGTTAGAATAAAATGATTAGACGATTTAAATAAGGCTCCTTTAAATAAAAATCCACAAAACCACATAACTTAGACCCATTTTTAATATCAAAATCTACTACTAATCTTATATCATAGATAAAGAAAAGGAATATATAGCCTATCAATTATCGCATAAAATTATATTCTAAGACCTTTAAAAATATATGTGACTGATGAAAAAATAAAAATCTCCCTGATTTTTATCAGATACTTGAAAATTTAGTGTACCTAAAGGTCAATAGTTTATAGGTTATAAACTTACTAAGAGTCAAGAAGTTTTTTATCTTGTGATAACATGATTTTTTCGTTTATATAACTTTTCAATTAACTTTTAAGCCATTTTCTTTGTGAATCTAACAGCTATTTTAATCATTATTTTTATTGTTTTGTTATTTGGTATTATTATTGCTTGGGTTAGTAAAAAGTATCGAACAAATGAAGACCCAGTTATTGCACAAATAGATCAAATGCTCCCTCAAACACAGTGTGCTCAGTGTGGTTATCCCGGCTGCCGTCCTTATGCAGAAGCGATTGCTAAAGGCGAGGCCAATATTAATTTATGTCCTCCAGGAGGTGAAGAGACTGTTAAAAACCTTGCGCAGTTATTGCATCTTGAAATTAAACCTTTAGAAAAGACTCAAGAGAGTAATCTTACTGCTTGGATAGAAGAAGATAAGTGTATTGGTTGTGTACTCTGTATTAAAGCCTGTCCAGTTGATGCTATTTTTGGGGCAGTAAAACAAATGCATACAGTAATCAACAAAGAATGCACAGGATGTGATTTATGTGCCCCTGTATGCCCTGTGGATTGTATTCTTATGCTTGATTCCGAAGCCTTAGCTAAAAAGACCCTATAAATTAGAATAATGTTAACAACCTTAAAACGCTTTTTCTCGCCAAAAACTCAACCAAGTGATAATAAAATCGCCCCATTAACACCACTTTTGCCACCCCTCCTTCCCTCCAAATTATACCTACCGCTGTATAACGAAAGACAGCTGTATTTACAAGCAAAAGTAAGTATTTCACAGCACATACTTAAAAACCAAATTATTGCAGAAGGGATAGAACCATCTGCATTACTGCATTCACCCGTTGCAGGTACAGTACTTGATATTATTCAACATCCATCGTGCTCGTCGCCTCAAAAGAAAGTACAAACAATAGTTATACAACCAAGTATGGAAGACCCTTGGAAAGATGAACCTACTTTGCCACTGAATGAAGAAATAATCTACTCTCAGCTTGCATTACTCTCTGAAAAAAAATTGGAAATCTTACACACCCAATTAGAAAAAAGCGGTATTATGGGAATGGGAGGAGCCGGTTTTTCTACCATCGAAAAAATCAAAATCAGCCATCGCAAGGCTGTGCATACAGTGCTTATAAATTTATGTGAATGCGAACCCATTATTAGCTGTGATCAGGGACTTAGTGAACAACAACCAGAAGAAATTCTTATGGGTACTATGAGCCTACTAAATTGCATTCAGGCAAAGCAGGCAGTGATTATTATTGAAGATAATAAAGCTATTGCCATAAAAAAACTTCAATCCTATTTACAAAACTACCCACATATTACTCTTAAAATTGTGCCGAATATTTATCCCAGCGGGCATGAAAAACAACTCGTTAGCTATATCACTAATACGACTCTAACAGCAGAGGAAAAACCCTATGATCTTGGCTACGCGGTCTTTAATGTTGCCACTTGCTATGCATTTTACCGTGCTTGCCATTTAGGAGAACCACTTACTCAACGTTTAATCACCATTAGCAACGGCGAAAAAAACATCAATCAGTGGGCACTTATAGGCACCCCAATTATAGAACTATTGGACGCTCAAGGCATTAAGTACGATTCTAATAATCAAAATTTAATAATGGGTGGTCCAATGAATGGGCTTGCGCTTAATAATAGCCATATTGGGGTAGCAAAAAATACCAATTGTCTTGTTGTTTTACCCAAAAACCAAACTCACACCTCTTTAGAAAAACATTCCCCATGTATTCGATGTGGTGAATGTGTTGCTGTGTGCCCATCCAATCTGCTTCCACAACAACTTTTTTGGTATGCACAAGCACAGCAAAATGAAAAAAGTGAGCAATATCGATTATTTGATTGTATTGAATGTGGTAATTGTGCTTTTGTTTGTCCAAGTAAAATTCCATTGGTGCATTACTATCGACAACAAAAGAAAGATATTAGTGAGAAAAAATTAGAACAATATAAAATTCAAATTGCGAAAGAACGTTACGAAAAACGCCTTATACGCTTAGAAGAAAAACGACAAAAACATCAAAAGATGCTAGAGCAAAAACGTTTACAAGCACAGCAAAAATTAGCACAAAAAAATAAACAAAAAGCTCTACAGCCAACATCAGAAAATTCATCACAAGAAGCTGTATCGGCAGCGGTTGCTAAAGCCAGAGCAACAGCACTTTCAAGAAAAAATAAAAATCAAAGCAAGGATTAAAGTAATGCCATTCCATTCGCCACCATTTATCACTAATACCAATACCATCAGCGTATTAATGAGCAAGGTTTTACTTGCATTAATTCCTGCATTGCTTATATGGGTTTATCTCTACGGTGCAGGTAGCATTATTCAATTTTTTCTTTGTGTGATAACCTGCTATTCAATTGAATTACTGATTCTAAAAATACGAGGGAAAGCTATCAGATTGTTTTTACAAGATGGCACAGCAATGATTACCGCCTTGCTATTAGCTTTTTGCTTACCACCTCTTGCCCCTTGGTGGTTAAGTGTCTGTGCCTGTATTTTTGCGATGCTTCTGGGTAAACACGTGTACGGTGGTCTTGGACAAAATATTTTTAATCCTGCGATGATTGGATATGCCATTGTCCTTATCTCCTTTCCAGCTGAATTTGCAGTGTGGCAAGGCTCATTTTTGAACGATATAAATATTGATTTCAAACAAGCCTTTGGCGTTGTTTTTTTACAGCAAGAGGCGTTTAGTTATTCTTCAGCCACCCTACTTTCTGAATCAAGAGGACAAGCCATTCCAACGAATATAAACTGGTTAGAGCAACCCTCTTTTTATCTCAGCATCAGCTTTCTTATTGGCGGACTATTTATGCTATTATTGAGAGTAATACAATGGCATATTCCAGTGGGAGTAATTATTGGCTTATGTTTGATGGTTTTTTTAGCCCATTCAAACGAGACTTTGTTAGACTCGCTATCCTTCCATCTTTTTACTGGCGCAACAATGATTGGGGCGTTTTTTATTGCCACCGATCCAGTATCAGCTGCCACCTCAAATAAAGGAAAGTTTTGCTATGCACTGATGATTGGAGTTTTAGTGATTATCATCCGTACTTGGGGAAATTTCCCTGATGGATTTGCTTTTGCCGTATTACTCGCTAATCTAAGCGTACCTATTATTGACCGTTACCTCAAACAATGAAAAAAAGTTTAGCCCTAAGTTTATTACCTTTTGTCATTGTTTGTTTGATAGGAGTTGAGAGCGTCTATCAAGCCTCAAAAGAGAGCATAGCCGAACAACAAAGATTCACGCTACAAAAAAAACTTAGCAATGTATTTCCTACTTCACTCAATGAAAAAATCAAGCCGATTTTAATTAAAATAAATATAGAGGATAATCTCCCCCTGCTCCCTATAAAAAAGGATCCCAAGCATTCAAATGCTTGGTTAGTCTGCAATGCTCACAATCAAATGGGAATAATCCTAACAGTACGAACGACACAAGGTTATAGTGGAAATATTGATTTGCTTGTTGGTATTGATAATAAGCAAAGCATTGTTGGTATTAGTGTACTTAAACACCAAGAAACACCAGGGCTTGGTGATAAAATTGAACTCTCAAGAAGTCAGTGGATAAAGCAATTTATAGGGCATTCAAAAGAATCTGTGTGGAAACTCACAACAAGACAAGGCATACAAAAAACAAATTCTTTTGATGCCATTACTGCTGCTACCATTACCTCAAAAGCGGTGCTGGAGTTATTGAAAAACACCTTACAAACCTTTACGATAAAGTACGCTAAGCAACAATGTTAGAGATTTTTCTGGAAAATATATTTATCAAAATAGCCATTCTCAGCTATTTAATCTATCTATTTATTAAACTACACCGAGAATATAAAAATCTTGGCTTAATAAACCTTAGCCTATTTTTTATTGTTCTTATTATTTCTATTATTACTTTAGAGATATTAGCGTTTCCTGTTGTGTATCCTTACGGGCTGGTTCTAGAATTTATTATTATTTATTTTGCTGCTACTATTTTACTCATTCTTTTTAGTGTAGTGAAAAATAGAGTTATTCTCATCACATCAAGTTTTTTACTACTGATTATTCTTACAGTAATACCATTGTGCTATGTATTCCACTTACTTATTTTTCAATCAACTCTACAAACGGACACATTCTACGCTATTTTCCAAACTGATTGGATAGAAATGAAAGATTTTATCCAACAATTTATACCTTTTTATAGTTATCTTATTCTTGCTACGATGATCTATCTGCTCTTTAAAATCATCTATAAGAGTTCATCTCTTTTTATTCAAAGAAAAACTAACTATCGCCTGATTATTCTGCACACCACAATCATAATGGGAATTTTATGGATTATTCCCAAAGATAACAATCTTTATTTATCACCCTTTTATGCCTTCCAAAACTATACTCATAGCTTAGCATTATTTAAACAAAACACCGCCCCTGTATCCAACTTTCTTGAGCTTAACACTCTGAAGTTAGCACAAAAGCAACAAGGTAACCTGCATCTTATTGTTATCGGAGAGTCTTCTAATAAACATCATATGAGCCTGTATAACTACTCAAAAAAAACCACTCCGAAATTAGATGCCCTATCTCAAAAAAACAATCTTATTGTTTTTAAGCATGCTTTTTCAAACCATACAACAACTGTGCCAGCATTATCTTTAGCACTAACCTCGACCAATCAAATTAATCAACAAAGCCTCCAAAAAGCACATTCAATTATTCGAATTTTGAAGGCTATAAATAGCAAAACGGCATGGCTATCCAATCAACGTCGATATGGGATTTATGATAACCTAATCAGCCTCCTTTCAAATGATAGCGATGCAACTATTTATATTAATGAAGCTGTTGGTGATGATGAGATTAAGGTATTTGACTCACAACTGTTGGAACCACTCAAAAAAACCATTAACAATTGGGATAAAAAAACCAATCTTGTTATTTTTCTCCATCTTATCGGCAATCATAGTTTATATAAAGAGCGTTATCCCAAAGAATTTGAAAAATTCAAAACCCCATTTGTTGAAGTGTTAATAGACTCTATCAAAAATGGGTTGGGAATAACTCAGCAAAACACATCAGAAATTAACCACTACGATAATAGCATTCTCTTTACCGATTTTGTGATTAGTCGCTTTATTGAACACATCGAAAAATTAAACCTTACTTCAACCCTGCTCTATTTTGCTGACCACGGCGAAGATGTGAACAGAGGGATTGCTCACAACCCAACACAATTTACTTATGATATGGTTGAAATTCCCTTAATCATTTGGGTCTCTGAAAAATATCGAAAACAATATCCCAAGAAAGTCCAAGCATTACAATTAAATCGTAATAAACTATTTAGTAATGATTTGATTTTTGATACTCTTATCGGACTTTACGACATTCCACTAAAACAATTCTACAATCCAAGATTTGATCTTAGCAATTCTCATTACAATCTTAAAGATAATGAGGCACTAACCTTGCACGGGAAAATCCCTTATGTATCTGATAAAAACCTTTTTTACCCATAAAAATGAAAAAACTCACCCAAAAACTTATTCAAGCATCCAACTATTCACTGCAAGGGTTAAAAACAACGTGGCGTAACGAATATGCTTTTAGAATAGAAATTGTTTGTTCAATCATCCTATTTCCTATAGCCTTATGGTTGGGAAATTCGTTATTAGAAAAAGCCTTGCTTATTGCCTCGCTACTATTGGTTATTATGGTTGAACTTATTAATTCTGCTATTGAATCAACTGTTAATCGAGTTAGTTTAGAAAAACACCCACTATCTAAAAACGCTAAAGATCAAAGCTCTGCTGCAGTATTTATAGCTGTATGTATTGGTGTTATGATTTGGGGGAGCATCCTGTTTAATTAGACTCCTCTTGACTAAAATAGACAAAACGATAATCATGATCATCAAATTTTGCAAGAAAAGTGAGCAAAGAATTAATTATTGCAAGCCTTTGTTGGCGTGCAAGCGTTGCTAAATCATTACCTGAATAGATAAATTCAGTATCATAAACTTGTTGATGAATTTCTGTAAAAGGTTTTGAGGATATGGTTTTTTTAGATTTATCAACCACTTTTTCTCCCATTGCAAAAGAAATTTTCACTTTACGTTTTATTAAATTATTCGATAAATCCTCATTCTTGTGAAATAGACTACCCTCTAAGATGAAATTTGCTTTATTGTCAATATCCCAGCCATAAGAATTTAAAATATGTTTAGTGTATTGCAATAACTGATTAGAAAAATTAACCTTTAAAGCAACAGCTAAGCGTTTTTCTGGTTTTCTCACTATAGGTACCGATATTTTTTTTACTCCATCACCCTCCATATAGAAATATCCGTTCACAGGAAAGTACTTGTGTGCGGTGACTTTAAATGAGTGTTTTCCTTGCGGTAAAAAAACTTCATTAGAAGTTATTTCTATATCATTTATTTTTACGGTTGCTTTCTTAAAAATCTCTTCAGGAAAAATTGCAAGTCCTGTATTTTCCTTCTGAGTATAGTAATAAACCCTATCAAGAGCATAATTAAACTTTTTTTTGTACTGCAAAGGATCTACTTGCCGAGCTACATCTAATAGAATGGCGATCTGTGCACTCTCCAAAGTGGCAATTTTTCTTTCTGATGCACTCATCTCTGATAAATCAACCGATATTCGTGGCTGTACTACATCATACAAAATATTTAATTTTTTATTCGTTAACCACGCACTCCCTCTGTATAGATTTGTCTCTTCAGGGAGTGCAACATACTCAATATTTTGAAACAAAATTTTACGCACCACCTTCGTTAAAAATAACGCATCTTCAGCAAAAGGCATTTCATCAAATTTTAGTTTAGTCAGAATTTTATTATTATATATTTGAGTAATAATATTTTTATAGGCATTAGTTTTAGCTTGTCTTTTAGATAAACCAGTTCCCAAAACTTCTATAATTATTTGATTGTTACCATTATTTTCTTCAGCTTTAGCAATCTGCAAGAAAAAGCAGACAGACAAAAAAAGAAATGTTTTTTTCCAACCTTTATTAAACAACATTATTTGCCTCACTCAAAACCATTTGGATTCTTTGTTTGCCATTCAAAGCTATCTTTGCACATTTGAGATATATCACGTTTTGCACTCCAATTTAAAAGCTCATAAGCATACGAGGCATCTGCATAACAAGAGGCAACATCGCCAGCTCTTCTCTCAGCGATTTCATACGGCACCTCAATATTATTAATTTTTTCAAAAGTCTTTATTAACTCTAAAACAGAGCAACCAATACCCGTGCCGAGATTCACAATAACATTATTTTTTGGTGGTTGATTAAGTAGATAATGAAGTGCTGCAATATGTCCATCGACTAAATCCATCACGTGAATATAATCTCTTACTCCGGTTCCATCAGGCGTATCATAATCATCGCCATACACACTTAATTTTTCTAACTTACGCATAGCTACTTGAGTAATATAAGGCATTAGATTGTTGGGAATATCTTTAGGATCTTCGCCAATTTTTCCACTTGGGTGAGCACCTACAGGATTGAAATAACGCAATATAGCACTACGCCATTGATTATCGCTATTAACTATATCCTGAATGATTTTTTCAATACTTAGCTTAGTAGATCCATAAGGATTAACGGCAGATAAAGAACTATTTTCTGTAATCGGAGATTTTTCTGGGATGCCATACACCGTCGCAGAAGAACTAAAAATCAAGTTTTTTATCCCACAATTTTTCATTGCCTTAAAAAGACTAAGTGCCCCTCCAACATTATTTTCATAATACTCTAATGGATACTCCACCGATTCCCCCACTGCCTTTAAGCCGGCAAAGTGTATTACAGAACCGATGTTATGAAAACGTATAATTTTCTCTACTTCTTTTTCGTTCCTTATATCTTCCTCGACAAAAACAAGCCTTCTATCGACTAACTCTTCAACACGCTGTAATGAAATTTTAGAGCTATTGGTGAGGTTATCAATAACGACCACCTCAAATCCCTCTTTTAATAATTGCAAACAGGCATGCGAACCGATATAACCTGCCCCTCCTGTAACTAAAACTTGATGCTTTGACATTCTTTCAACGTTAACTAAAAAAAATAAAATATTAGACAATGAATTATAAACCTACTCAAAGCAATAATTTTAAAAATAACACTAAATTGAAAGCTTTAAAAATCTATTATTTTGATTTTTTATGAAAGGACTAATATGCAAAATTATCTGTAGTATAATTTCTATTAATTCTGCAGTGTGCGTGCTAAGAGATACATCGCCTGTTACCTTAATTTGAATAAGAATTGGTGTTGAGATAAGCATGGTGTGAGTGCTATTCATTAGTAAACCTAAAGTGTCTTATGATTCACCTCCTATGAACACACTCGGTTCAGGTTCACTCTCTCTGAGCGCCACTGTGGAACTTTCAATTAAAATCTCTATACATATTAGGATTAAGAGAAGAGATATACACATTTGAAAAAAGATTTTTTATGGTTTTTTTTCAAATACTTAAAGTACACATCCATAGAGTTTTCAACAAACTTATCAACAATTCAACTCATCGTTCAAAATGAATACTTTGTCAGTAATTAAAAGCACCTTAGCCGCAATGATAGGGATTCAAAGTAAAAAAAATTTACGAAAGGATTTTTCTCAAAGTAGCATACTCCCCTTTATTTTATCTGGAATAATTTTCACGCTTCTTTTTATTGGCACTATTATTTTTATCGTTAAAATCATTCTGAGATGACCCCTCAAAACTACGACTATCTTATTATTGGTGCTGGACATAATGCCTTAATTTGTGCCAACTACCTAGCCAAAGCAGGTAAAAAAGTCATTATTTTAGAGCAAAGGAGTCAAGTCGGCGGAGCTGCTGCTACGGAGGAAATCATCCCCGGATATAAATTTTCTCGATTTTCTTATGTTTTTAGTATATTTAGACAAAAAGTTATTGATGAGTTATTCCCTAAAGATTGGCATAAAGAACTCATCCTCTATCCAACCGAACCTTCTTTATTTATTCCCACCAAGCAAACGGGGAAATACCTAACTCTTAGCAATGATTTAAACAAAACATTGCACAACATCAGTGAATTTGCTAATCCACAAGAGGCAGAAAATTATAAAGAATTTTACGCACTACTCAAAGAGACTGCAAAAATTATAGAACCCTTGATTGATGAGGCTCCTATTCACTCTATTCTTCAAGCGATTAAAAATACTCCCAAATTTCGCTTGCCAAAAAAGCACTCCCTTGCTCAAATAACCGAATTTTTAACCTCATCCTCAGCTACTGTGTTAGATAGATGGTTAGAGAACAATTTCCTAAAAACAGCCCTTTCCTATGCTGGAACGGTGGGTCAATTGCAATCCCCCTACTCCCCAGGTAGTGCATTTTTACAGCTACATCATGTTGCCAACACGATTGCGATGCCAAATAGCACAGATAACACCAAAGAGGCAATTCGCTATCGTTATTATCCACGTGGCGGAATGGGGGCAGTGAGTGAATATTTATGCCAATTAGCCTTAAAACGTGGCGTTAAATTGCAAACAGGTGCCAAAGTCAAACGAATTATCTCTGAGAATAATGAAGTAAAAGGCGTTGGCACCGAGGGTGAAACTTTTTATGCCGCAAATGTTATTTCAAATTTAAGCTATGATTTAACCTTTAATCACCTATTAGATAAACCACAAACATTACCCAAAAATTTTCAAAGAGGGCTAAAATCTATCCGCTATAAAACGAATTGCAGTAAGATAAATATCGTCCTCAAAGATATTCCAAATTTCAAATGTTTAGCTAAAAAAATTGATCCAAAATTAAATTATCAACAACGCAAAAAATTAGCTTGTGAAATAATGCACAACACCCTAATTGTGGGTGATGATATGCAACAACTTCATACCAACTATTTATTAGCAGAACAAGGAAAGCTCTCACCCAAACCAACCATTCAAATGCTAATGCCATCCTTATTAGACGATAGCCTAACGCCACCTAATAGCCAAGATATTATTGCCCTACTTTTTGTTGAATATACCCCTTATGATATTCAAGGGGGTTGGAGTGAAACCAATAGAGAAAAATTTATCCAAAGTGTCTTTAAGCATATTGATTCTTATGCACCAAATTTCTCTCAATTAGTCAAACATATAGATGCTGTTTTTCCACCTGATATAGAAGAAATTTTGGGCTTAACAGGCGGAAATATATTTCAAGGAGAAATGAGCTTAGATAATATCAATGCACACCGTCCAATGCCAGAATACAACCAATATAAAACGCCTATCAAAGGACTGTATAGTTGCTCTTCAGCAAATCATCCAGGAGGTGGGGTATGTGGGGGAGCAGGAAGAAATGCGGCTAAAGCAATTCTGCGTTCTGCTTAAAGAGTGAGACCTTTACAAAAAGTCTCAGAGTTTTCAATTCTATAATTTTTTAGAATTTAATCCTTGTGGGTATTGCGGTAGTGAATCGTAAATCTCATAGAAATCTGCTTTGTCTTCAACAAAAATATGAGCGACAGTTTCCAAGCCTTTGGGATCATCAAGCGTGCCTGCCACGATAGAAGTGGTATCTTTGTTTAGTGGACACCAAAATAAATTGGTACCACAATTTACACAGAAACCTCTGATAGCTATCTTATCCCCACTATCATACCACTTCAAACCTTCTTCAGTTAGGATTTTCAATTGGGCATTTTCAGCTTTGGTATAGGCTCCAAAAGTACCATGATGATAACGACACGTGCTGCAATGACAATTCACAACACCTCGTAATTCACCGCTCACTTGGTAGCGAACGGCACCACATAAGCAACCGCCTGTTCTAATTCGTTGCAAGTGCGATGACTTTTCCAAATTCCCCATAAAAGAATGATTATTGATTTTTTAAATCTTGATATTTGAAGTGTTCTCCACGTATTTTTAACATCTTCTTAGGAATATTATTCGTAAATGACTTTTTTTCCCTTTTTTCTGGTCTTGTCAATCTTTTATTACAAGTACTACTAAAGTAAATGCTAACAAAATATTGTTTTAACTGCGCTTTAGAGAAAAATTTCTTTCTATCGTAAAAAAATTCAGCAATAGAAAAAAGGTACTTTATCACACTTTGAGAACCTTTTAATTGTTTGATAACTTGACTAGTTTGACTCTTTCCGCTTTTGAGCTCAATAAAAATTATTTCATCAGTATTTAGAATAACATAATCAGCACGTTTACATATCCCTCCACCGCAATTCAAAAACTTTTTCGGTGGCGGAAATAAATCTGTTTTAATGGCTAAGGTGTTTTCTGGAACTTTTGCTATTTCAATGGTGTAATTCCTATCATTAGCAGATTCTTTCAATATTAATACACCGCCAATTTGAACCTTAATGGCTTTTTGATTGAGCAAATTCGTTCTAAGAAAGGTAAAATCATCATTCATCATCACCCCATAAAATTTCGTCTTGAATTCTATTCATTGTTTTGATAGTATCATCAAAACTTGCTACCTCAATGCCATGCTCATCATTTATATCAGCTAAAGTTAAGGTTTGACGCTTCACCTTGTTTTTATATCCCTCAACAGAAATTCTTGCCTCTTCTGCAATATATACTTTAAGTTGATTTGAGTTGAGTAAACTTTCTTTAAGGTACCCCTCCCTATCCATTATTTTTTTATGAGTGATGTTTTCATTATTCAACATAATCAATGTATTGATTTCTTTAATAAAATAATCACTATGGGTGGTTACAAACACTTTGATGCCTATATTCACTAATGAAGCAAGTAAACGAGCGACTAACCTTTGATTTTCTGGATGTAGATTAAGTTCAGGTTCATCAATAATAAGCAGATCTTCTGGTTTAGCAAGATGCTTTAAATAAAACCCAACATCCAACATTGAGCGTACGGCACTAGAACTTTCATCTATCGATAGCTTAAGTGATTTCCCTTTAGGTTTGAACAGTACTCCCATACCTCTTTTTGTTTCGTAAGTGCCACCGATAATACTCGCAAAAGACTCTAATATTTCAGGATAATTTTTAGCAATTTCACTATCTTTTTTAACTATTTTTTCCAAATTTCTTGTAAAATCAACATTGGTTTCTACTGGTAGCGGATAGTCAGAAGAGTGTTTTAAAAGTAATTCTAATGGGTTAATTTCTTTCTCTTTGCTAATTTCTTTTAACAAGCGATTACGAGCTAAATCTAACTCGCGAGAAAAAATAGCCACTCCAGTTCTTTCAGCGCTTGCAATAAAAGTTTGAGGAAAAATACTTTGAAATAAAATCTCAAATAAGGCGTTTTGCAAGTAAAAATGAAGAAAATGATTTCTTATACTTGATGATACATTCAATGTAAAGGAGCCTTGTTTTTTGCTCAAAAAACAAGGCTCAGCCAACTCATATTCATTTGTACTTGAAAATTGATGTTCATATTCATATTCACGTATTTTGTTTCGAAAATCAATATTATTTAGAGTAAAGCAAAAATCCGCCTTGGAAAAAAAACTCTCGTTAGAGGAAAAGACCGTTGGCAGTCTGGTCGTATACTCTTTACTAGCCTCCGCAAGCATCTGCGGTACTTTTTCTAATATTTTTTCTATATCAATGTCAAAATCACTTTCTCCTCGTTGCCATACAGCACTTATATCAGATTCAATTATCTTACCAATTTGGTTACTAAGTAAATCTTTACTGTGATGAAGAAAACCAAACAAGGCATAGGTAGCATAAGTTTTACCTGTATTGTTTTTTCCACAAATTATAGTGAATTCGCCAAGCTCAAATTCAGCACATTCTAATACCCCTAAATGTTTTAATTTAACTTTCATTTGATAAGATCATAATTTTTTCTATAGCAAATCAGACCAAACCGCAAGCTCATTACCGCAAGGTTCTGTAAAATGAAAACGCCGACCTCCGGGGAACGTGAAAATATCTTGGGTGATGATTCCGCCAGCTTGAATGATTTTTTGCCGTGTTGTTTCTAAGGCATTGCTGTAAAAAACAATTAAAGCGGAGCCTTCTTTTGCGACCGAGCTTAAGTCTGCTTGATAAAAACCGCCATCTAAACCTTGATTTGAAAAGGCGGTGTATTGTTCGCCAAAATCTTCAAATTTCCATCCAAAAACTTGCTGAAAAAATTGCTTTGTTGCGGTTAGATTATTGCTTGGAAATTCAACATAGTTGATTTTTTCATGCATCTAAACCCCTACACCTCTATTTTTGATAAAGCAACATCCATAGTAGCAATAATTGTATCTATATCACTTTTAGTGCATATTAGAGCTGGGCTAAGTGTTAGGGTATTGTTAAATCCTTCTAAGCTACGGTTTGTGGAACCTATAATCACTCCTTGCTCAAAACAGTTTTTGATTACTTGCTGGACTTTAGCTTCTGGCAACGGTAACTTCGTCGCTTTATCACTCACCAACTCAAGCCCTGCAAATAAGCCTTTACCTCTTGCATCGCCAACAATAGCATGCTTTTCTTTTAAAACATTCAACTTATCCAATAAATACTCACCCATCTTCACTGCATTTTCTAATAAGTTTTCTTCTTTGATAATACGCAAATTCTCAAGGGCTGCTGCTGGTCCTCCAGTGCATCCTCCGAAAGTACTAATATCACGGAAAAATCCAGTGGTATCAGTTTCATCTGTTTTAAAAATTTTAAAAACATCATCGGTAGTTATGGTCACTGAAATAGCGGCATAGCCACTTGCTACGCCTTTTGCCATAGAAATAATATCGGGTTTGACATCATAATGCGAATGCCCAAACCATAAGCCAGTACGCCCCATTCCACAAACCACTTCATCGATATGCAAGAGCAAATCGTATTTTTTGCATATTTCAGAAATAATGGGAAAATATTCTTTCACAGGGGGGATAACACCGCCACCAGCGGTAATTGGTTCAAGGACAACAGCTCCTACTGTATCCGGATCTTCACGTTTAACAATATCCTCAAGTGCTGTAGCACATTCAATATTACAATCGGGATATTTTTTGCCAAAAGGACAACGATAACAACAACAATGTGGCATTTCCACAAAACCAGGTGCAAATGGTCCATAGTTTTCACGACGTTGCGGATGTCCTGTTGAACTCAATGCTCCAATAGTTGTACCATGATAATCACGATCTCGAAAGACAATTTTATGTTTTTTCCCACCGTTATAAGCGTGAGCTCTTTGGCGCACCATTTTATAGGCTTTTTCATTTGCTTCAGAGCCTGAGTTAGAGTAATAAACACGACTCATATGAGGAATTAAATCAATCAATTCAGCAGCATAATTAGCACCGGGTACGGTTCCTGTATTGCCCGCAAAAAAAGGCACTTTTATCACTGCATCATAAATTGCTTGCCCCATACTCTTACGACCATAGCCAACATTAACAGTCCATACACCGCCAGAAGAAGCATCTAAAAACTCACGCCCTTTAGAATCTGTAATAGTCAGCCCCTGACCTTCTACCATTACCACAGGATCACTATTATCAAACTTAGCATGCTGAGTAATATGATGCCATACGTGTTGCTTATCTTTGCTATTAACTGTTGTAGATTGACTGTTTTCCATTATTATTTCCAAGTAAAAATAAAATTTTATTTACATAAAACTTCATTATGATTTTTATTACCAATTTCTATTGAAGTATAGTGCATTGGAGCCCATTACTGAATACATTATAGCACACAAAAATTCCTCAAAAAAACACCTATAGAACCTAAATTGTAAAAAGGGTATAATTTATTCTCTTTCCCGTTCCTAAAAAATCGCAAGATTATATCAAATTTTTTAATTTCCCTAAATAGTCCGAGCAGCTCTTAAATAAGAATAGCAATGCAAAAAAAGACAAATACGTTTAAAAAAATAATGCTTTATCGTCTCAAAAGTGATTTAACTTTTGAAGCATTTAGAGATAAATTTTTAATGCAACCTGCAACATTTGTGTATTCTTTGGGAATTACCCCAAACGCTCTTTCAATTGTTGGTATTTTTATCATTATCATAGCGATGTTTTTGCTTAAGTATCCAATACTTGCTGCATTTTTAATACTACTTAATTTATTTATTGACGGTTTAGATGGGGTTGTTGCAAGGCGACACAACTTAAAATCTTTTGCTGGCTCAATCATCGATACGACCTGCGACACCTTAGGTAGCGTCATCACTATTATTGGGTTTTCTTTGTTCTATAACATAGAATTAGCTGCAATGATTCTGTGGATAATATCCGTTCTGATCTACTCTCTAATCACAGCATTACATAGCATCAAGGTTTCTGAACGCTCAAAAGTACTGGGATTTAGAAATTTCATTAATGTTGGAGCCATTGTGCTACTTATTTCCATTAGTGTAGGCAATCTTACTCACAATGAAATCTCAGCCATCATCAATACCTATATGCAATACATAGCAATTGCATTAATTGCCCTATCTTTATACGCACTAACTCGATTGATGATAGTTCTTTGGGACGATTAATAGAGAAAAGCAATAAGCAAAAAACTTACTCTACTGCCATTAATTTTTGCTATTTCGATACTGATTAATAGTATCACGTAAGTCTTTAGCTATATGCCGAGCTGAATTAGCAAAATCTGCACTGCTGTCTGCATAAATAACTGCCCTTGATGAATTTATTATCAAACCAGCTCCATTTTTGGTTTGACCTGCTTTGATTAATGCTTCTATATCAGCCCCCTGTGCTCCAACACCCGGCACTAAAAATGGCATATCGCCGACTATTTCCCGAACTTCTTCCATCTGTTTAGGCCACGTAGCTCCCATCACCAATAGACAATTATTATTTCCATTCCACTTAGTCATCGCTAATTTGGCGATATGTTGGTAGAGGGGTGCATCCCCTATTAAGAGATCTTGTATATCAGCTGCACTGGGATTGGAGGTTCTACACAATAAAATAACCCCCTTATCTGAGTGTTTTAAAAAAGGTTCAGCGGCATCATATCCCATATAAGGGTTTATCGTAACGGCATCCGCTTGATACCTTTGAAAAGCCTCAATCGCATATTGATCTGCCGTAACTCCTATATCCCCTCTTTTTGCATCTAATATGATTGGAATATGAGGATAATTACACTGAATGTAATTAGTCAGCATTTCTAACTGATTTTCTGCCGATTGTGCGGAAAAATAAGCTATCTGCGGCTTAAAGGCACAGACTAAGTCCGCCGTTGAATCAACAATTTCTTTACAAAATTCAAAGAGTGGATTTTCCGTTTTACTGAGATGAACAGGAATTCGTGAAATATCAGGATCTAAGCCAACGCATAATAATGTATTATTGGCTACCCATATTTTTGATAATTTTTCTAAAAAACTCAATTTTTTCTCGCAAATATTTAAAGATTTACCTAATAACAAAAGGATTGCTCATCGGCTCATTATCAATATTTATCCAAGTTGTTTTAGTGCGAGTGTAATCAAGCATACTTTCCCAGCCTGCCTCACGTCCATATCCCGATTTATTGTACCCACCAAAAGGAGCAATAGGAGAAATTGCTCGATAGGTATTAACCCAGCAAATTCCCGCTCTAATTTCTTTAGATACCCGATGTGCTCTGGCAAGATTTTGGGTAAAAACTCCAGATCCCAACCCAAATTGATTTTTATTTGCCATTTCAATTGCCTCCTCCTCTGTATCAAAAGCAATCACAGACATTATAGGACCAAAAAACTCCGTATTGATACTATCTACATCAATTGTTGGGCATTCTATTAAGGTGGGCTGAAAATAATTACCACTTTGTTTGTTCACTCGTTCCCCTCCAAAATGAACTTTGGCTCCTTGTTTTTGTGAAGACAATAACACTCTCTCTATATTTTCTACTTGTGCTACTGTGCATAAGGGACCCATATGAGTTTTATTATCTAAGGGATCACCTATAACAATCTCCTTAGCTCTCAGCTTAACTTTCGCAATTACTTTATCCAAAATAGTCCTCTGTATAATCACTCTGGAACCGGCTACACAAGATTGTCCTGACGCCCCATAATTTCCAGCAATAATACCATTAATTGCACTTTCTAAATCCGCATCGTCAAAAATAATAATGGGCGATTTACCACCCAACTCTAAGGTTGTCACGGCAAAATTTTCTGCTGAATTTCGCACAATATGCTTTGCTGTTTCTGCACCTCCAGTAAATGCCAAGCGATCAATATCAGGGTGTGAAGTCAGTGGTACAGCACAATTTTCAGCATCACCAGTAATAATTGAAATAACCCCTTTGGGGAAACCAACCTCATCAAGAAGTTTTGCAAATTCCAACATTGCACAAGGAGCAATCTCAGATGCCTTAATAATCACCGAACATCCCATTGCCAAAGCTGGGGCAAGTTTTGTTGCTGCCAAGAACATTTGTGAATTCCACGGCACAATGGCTGCCACAACTCCAATAGGCTCACGCGTTGTATAAACAAACATATTCGCCTTATCAATAGGTAAAGTGCCACCCTCTATCTTATCTGCCATCCCAGCAAAATAGCGATAATACTCAGCCACATAACCTGTTTGAGCCATTGTTTCTTTAAGTAATTTACCACTATCAAGAGATTCAACTTCTGCAATTTTCTTGACATTTTTTTCAACAATATCCGCCAATTTATACAACAATTTTGCCCGATTAGAAGCACACATTTGTCGCCATTCTACAGATTGTTGGGCTTGTTTAGCTAAACGCACAGCGTTATCAACTTGCTCCTTAGAGGCACAAGAAAATGTTGCCCATATTTTTCCTGTAGCTGGATTAAGTGTTTCTACTAATGGCTGTTCACCATCAATCCAAGTGCCTCCTATGTAGAGTTGATAATGTGGTAATTTTGACATAGTTTAATTTTTAAACATCTTAAATATAAGTTTTTCCTTCTAAATCTCCCCCTATATATATCCCGAAATCTTCTTTTTGTTTTTCCGCAATATAACGCCCAATCATAGAGCGTAAAGGATAATTCTGAAAAGAAGAGACCTCCAAATCAGATAACTCCAAATATTCCCCCAAATCTCCTTGATTATCATTCGATGCAATACAACGATAATACACAAAATATCGCCCTTTAATATCTTGAAAAATAGAATATATTTGTAACAGAGAAACCTCAATCCCTGCATCATTTAAAGATTTTTGTAAAATACCAGGTGCACGCTCTAAAGATTGACAAGAAAAGCAAGGCAAACTACTCTTACCATCGCAGAAATTTACTAAAATTTGATTTTCATAGTTAATAATACCACCAACTTGTAAAGTATTGCTCGCTTGAGCTAAAGCAAAGGTGTCAAGATTTACGTTTTGAGTAAAATATCCTCCATTAGCATAGCCTAAACCTGCTCCACCTTGAGTTTTGAAATCAACTATTTCTCCAACAAGGATGATATGATCCCCAGCATCTATTCGCTTAAATGTACGACAAGAAAAGTGCGTAACTGCTCCCTCAATAATAGGGACACCCCAAGCATCATTATGCCAATTGACTTTATCGAAGCGATTTTCAATATTTTGAGCAAAAACAGTTGATACCTCTTGTTGATTTTCAGCCAAAATATTAATAACAAACCGCTCGCATTTATTAAAAACATCCGCACAATTCAACCCTTTAGCTGGACAAACCAATAATAGCGGTGGTTCTAAAGATACAGATGTAAAAGAGTTTGCCGTAAAGCCAACCATTCCCCCTTCTTCGGTGCAAGCAGTGACTACTGTAACACCAGTCAAGTAAGAACCAAAAGCCTTTCGTAACTGAGCAGAATCAATTACTGAGTTTGGCATATTTTTTTATGAAAATTAAACACCAGCAGGATTTTCAGAAGAATGTCCTAATTCTTTAAGGTCTTGATGTCTATCCCCAATTCTATGATGAGGTCTTCCACCAGTTGAGCCACCAAGAGCAATAACTAATTCATCCGCACTCGGTGCATCAAAAATTGAAAATTGCACAGTAAGATAATGGGAACGACGTGAGGCATCGTGCTTATCCATTAAAGGAATCATCAATTGTGTATTCGCTGGTCCGCGAGAATTTGTAAAAGATAAATAACTTTTTGCCCCAACAGCTTCACGATAATGATTACCAAAATGTAAGGTATGAATTAATGCAGAAGCATGCTCTATTTCTCCATTTAAACCGACAATAGCAGCCTTGCCGTATGCCTCAATGTTATCCCCACCGCCAGCAATTTCAAGCATTTCTTTGGTAAGTAACTCCCCTAATATAGGTCCGTAACCTCTAATTTCGGGCTTAAGATCCTCAACATAACGCCCAGCCCAAGGATTCCGTATAACAGCAGCTGCTGCAAATAAACGTAAAGGAGACTCTACTTTACGAAAGCCTTCAATTCGTGTTTCTTCGTTGAAGGTTACTACTTTTCTAATTTCTAAACTCATTTTTTTTCACCATATAACTTTATAAAAAATATTCATAGAACCCATTATACCGTCAAAAAAACTTGCTATTCACAGCATCAACAGGTATTTTGAAGGTATTTTGAGTATAATTTTTGCTTAAATATCATGGCACAACTCCTAATTTATTTTAATTGTTTTATAAAAATTACAAGTAAACTCTCAATTTTATTTATTATTTTCACTTATAAGTATATCTTTTGCTTATAATCTATAATTATTGTTTGAGATGATGGAACTCTAAAATTTCAGTTATACCCATATATCTAATTAGAGTTTAACCATAATCTGTGATAGAGAGTTTAACTGTTGAAAAAAGAGAGAACTCAATATTTTCAATACTAAATTAAATCATTTATTTTTTTGCCTAGGTAGCTCAGTTGGTAGAGCAGAGGACTGAAAATCCTTGTGTCGGTGGTTCGATTCCGCCCCTGGGCACCAATAATTTTATTAGTCTTACTTTTATACATTTAAATACTTATGAATAAAAATTGTGTGTTATAATTCTTATAGTAAATTAAGAAATTCATTCTCAATTTATCGAAAACATTATTTCCCCCTATTTCACTTTTACCAAAAATTTCACTTTTACCAAAACAAGCTTCATTTACTTGATACAAGAAGGCACATTGCTTTGTAGCACTCAAATATCTACGACACCCATCAAATAATATTAATGTTTTTTAACCCCATAACTCTACCTGAACACATAAAAAAATAATCTCACTACCTGATTACTAAATTTGACCAACATTAGTTACAAGGCAAATTAATCTTCCTAATTCTTCTCACATTCTTTTTTAACCATTACTTAATACCTTTGTTAATTACCATCTATATAGGAGTTTAAAATATGAGTGCAATCATTCAAATTACTGATGAAAATTTTGAAAACACAATTACTCAATCAACTATTCCAGTACTTATCGATTTTTGGGCAGAATGGTGCGGTCCTTGTAAAACAATAGCCCCTATTTTAGAAAAACTTGCCGTTGAATTTGATGGCAAAGTTCAAATTGCTAAAATCAACATTGATGAAAATCCTCAATCACCACAAAAATATATGGTTAGAGGCATTCCAACAATGATACTTTTTAAAGACGCTGAACCAATCGATACAAAAGTTGGAGCGTTTCCTCAATCAGAAATTGCTGCATTTCTTGAGCAACATATTTAAATTAAAGAAAATAATGAACATCGTCGACCTTAAAAGAATGCCTATTACTGAAGTCAATCAACTTGCTTCTGATTTAGGAATTAGCAATATATCACGCCGTCGTAAACAAGATATTATTTACGCTATACTCAAAGCCCAAATCGCTGATGGCACACAAATTGACGGTGAAGGAGTTTTAGAAGTATTACCTGATGGATTTGGATTTTTACGCTCTCCTGAATGCTCCTATCTTGCGGGTCCTGATGATATTTACTTATCGCCAAATCAAGTTAGAAAATTCAATCTCAAAACTGGAGATAGCCTGAAAGGGACATTGCGTCCACCACGTGATAGTGAGCGCTATTTAGCGATGCACAAATTGGAAAGCATTAACTTTGAGCCACCAGAAAAAAATCGTAAAAGACTACTTTTTGAAAGTTTAACGCCTTTACATGCAGATGAACGCATTAAATTAGAGACAGGCAATGGCTCAACCTCTGATATAACCGCAAGAATTATTGACATAGCTGCCCCTATTGGCAAAGGACAACGTGGTCTCATTGTTGCACCGCCTAAGGCTGGTAAAACATTATTACTACAAAATATTGCACATTCTATTGAAAAGAACCATCCAGAATGTATTTTGATGGTATTGTTAGTCGATGAACGCCCTGAAGAAGTAACAGAAATGCAACGTTCAGTTAAAGGTGAAGTCATTTCCTCTACTTTTGATGAACCAGCGAGTCGTCATATTCAAGTGGCTGAAATGGTCATTGAAAAAGCTAAAAGCTTGGTTGAGCATAAAAAAGACGTTGTTGTTCTGCTCGATTCAATCACAAGATTAGCACGTGCCTATAATACCGAAACCCCCTCCTCTGGAAAAGTCCTTACTGGAGGTGTCGATGCCAAAGCACTACATCGTCCTAAGCGTCTTTTTGGACCAGCGCGTAACGTTGAAGAAGGCGGAAGTTTAACTATTATTGCTACAGCACTCATTGACACAGGTTCAAAAATGGATGAAGTTATCTATGAAGAATTTAAAGGTACTGGAAATATGGAAATTCACCTTGATCGCAAACTTGCTGAAAAACGTGTATTTCCTGCTATTAACATTAATAGAAGCGGTACAAGACGTGAAGAACTTATCTGTTCAGCTGAAGAATTAAACCGTATTTGGGTTATTCGCAAATTATTATCCTCAATGGAAGACACTGAAGCCACTGAATTTTTAATTGACCGCCTGGCAAAAACCAAAACTAATGCTGATTTTTTTGAGGCGATGCGTAAATAATCGTCAACTAAATTAAAAATTTTCATTTAATGGAAAAGCTTAATTTTTTTAAAAGACTGACCATTGTTTCGCTACTTGCTGTTTATACTTTAATTCTTATTGGTGCCTCTGTACGTGCCTCTGGATCTGGAATGGGTTGTCCAGATTGGCCGACTTGTTTTGGACGAATTATTCCCCCTATTTCAGAATCTCAACTTCCTCCAGACTATCAAAAAATCTATGCTCCTAAGTTAGCGGGCAAAAACCAAACATTAGAAAAATTCAACGTTCAAAAGACTTGGACCGAGTACCTAAACCGCCTTTTTGGTGTTTTTGTTGGTTTTCTCTCTTTATGTATTTTCTTATTTTCACTATATTTTCGGAAAACACATAAAAAATTAATGTGCTTATCTCTAAGTATTTTCATTTTAGTTTGTCTTCAAGGTGGCTTAGGAGCAATTGTCGTTGCCACTAATTTACTTCCAGGGATGATTAGTGCACATATGATAATTGCACTAATTATTATGAGTCTTTACATTTATCTCATATTTTCTATCCGTCTATCAAGCAATGCCGAACAAAATTTTCGACTACCAACCAACACACCCCTCAAAGAATATAAAAAAACTTATTATCTTATTGTCTTTGTTTTGAGCATATTATTGCTACAGATATTGATGGGAACTCAAGTAAGAGAAATGATAGACTTTGCTGGCAAAATTACCAATGAAAGAAGCCAATGGGTTAATCTTCTCAGTGAGCTTTTTTATGTCCATCGTAGCTTCTCTTGGGTGATTATTATTGCGAATATATTTCTATTATTTACCATTTATAAACACTTTAAAAATACATTTTTATTCTCCCATCAAATGATTGTTTGTTTGTTAATTACACTACAAATCATCAGCGGCTCATTGCTCAATCACTATGAATTTCCAATTATTGTACAACCAGCTCATTTACTATTAGCAACAATTATTCTTGGCATTCAATTCAATTTTTTTATTCAATTAAAACACCACAGAAAAAGCCTCACCTTGATAAATGCCCTCTAACTCCCCTTCCCCATTTGAAATTGATGAACTAAAACGCTATAGCCGACAAATTTTTCTACCAGAAATAGGCTATCAAGGACAAGTTGCTCTGAAAAATGCAAGTGCCTTAATCATTGGCTTAGGAGGGCTCGGCAGCCCTTGTTCTCTTTATCTCAATGCCAGTGGTATAGGAGAATTAGTGCTTGTGGACTATGACGAGATAGAACTATCAAATTTGCAACGTCAAGTTATTCACTCCACAAAAAATATAGGCAATAAAAAAACAGCATCTGCAGTTAGCTTATTAACCCAATTCAACCCACACACACACATTACTCCAATAGAGCAAAAACTGACTCAAAAAAATGCAAAGACATTGATTAAACAGGCAACTATTGTGGTTGATTGCAGTGATAATTTTGATACTCGCTACCTTGTAAACACACTTTGCAAACACTATAAAAAACCCTTGATTTCTGCCTCTGTTATTGCCTTCCAAGGACAATTAGCCTGCTTTGATTTTAGAAAAGAAGAAAGTGCCTGCTATGCCTGTTTATTTCCACCTCCCGATAGCAACTCCCCACCTCAAGAAATCCAGAACTGCAGTGAAGTCGGCGTACTTTCGACCGCTGCTGGCATTCTCGGCGTAATGCAAGCCAATGAGACGCTCAAAATGTTAATGGGCTTACCCACCTTAGATAATCGTTTATTGTTATTAGATACCCTAAGCCAACAACAACGTATTATTCAAATAAAAGCAGACCCAGCCTGTCAATGTCAAAAACAACATCCTTAATGCTATGAAAACTCCAATTATTCAAGCCACAAATATTGAAAAAAACTTCGGACAAGATGCTGTTTTAAAAGGCGTTTCACTCACAGCCTATGAAGGGCAAGTAGTTACCATTCTTGGCTCCAGCGGATCTGGCAAAAGCACACTTCTTAGATGCCTAAATCTATTGGAAATCCCCTCTGCTGGAAAAATTGAATTTGCTGGAAAAAATATTGCTCTAAGCAAAGATAAGAAAGGCAACGCTATGGTATCTAATCAACAAGAGCTAATAGCACTAAGAAAAAATATTAGTATGGTATTTCAACAATTTAATTTATGGTCGCATAAAACGATAATGGAAAATGTGATTGAAGCTCCGACAATCGTGCTTAAAAAAAGCCGAGCCGAAGCCAGTGATGAAGCTTATGAGATACTAAAAAAAGTAGATATGCACCAACACATCAAAAAATACCCATCGCAACTCTCAGGTGGGCAAAAACAACGCATTGGCATTGCCAGAGCATTAGCAATGAACCCCAAGGTTCTACTCTTTGATGAACCCACCTCCGCCTTAGACCCCGAAATGGTTTATGGCATTCTTCAACTAATGGGCGATATTGCCAAAGAAAATCGCACAATGATTCTCGTTACCCACGAAATTGAATTCGCCAAGAAAATCTCGGATTATGTTCTATTCTTAAAAGATGGAAAAATAGCCGAAGAAGGTGAAAATATCCTAACCCAACCCCAAAGTAAAGAATTTCAACATTTTCTCAGCCATTTAATATAGCTACAGAAGATTCGTAGAAACATTGTACTACTACACGTATTCAACCAAAAATAAAAAAGGGATGACAGAGATTGCCACGGTCGCTGAAAAACGCTACCTCGCAATGACGTGTACAGCGGAGATTTTGTTACAGTTTCCGCAAATAAATCACACCCTGACCCTGATTATTATTAAGAGAGACTTTTGCACAAAAGATATGACAAGTAAAAAAGATAAAAAATCGCCCTGATTTTTATTCGCAAGCGCTTCAAACGCTGTTACTCTATGGTTCGTAAACTCACCAAGAGTAAAAACGCTTTTTGTGTTGTGAAACTTGCGAAGACGGACGTATTAGCTGCGTTCCACGCCTCAATCAGAACGATTTTTTATCTTTTTTCTTTTACCTGCAAGCAGTTCAAACACTGTTACTCTAAGGCTCGCAAGCTCGCCAAGAGTAAAAACGTTTTTTGTGCCATACTTTTATGCAAAGGTCTCTAAGAGTAAGTCCTTCCCTTTTAAAATAAAAAATTAAGAACCACTGCCGCCACGCACTAACCGCACACGACTGTAGCCGTTGCGGTCACGGCTTTCATTGCCGTCACTGCCGCCAAAGAAAAAGAAAATCCAGGCATTGCCACTACTGCCGGCATAGGGCGAGGACGCCCAAAAAGCCGATGTTGGGGTATTGGGGAAAAGGTTCAGATTGATGGTAGGATTAAGACAATTTAGTGCTGATAGAGAACCAATTTCCTTGATATTGGGGAGGCGCCAATCACTATATTCTGCAAGGGTGCTATTGCTTGCTGCTTCAAGGGCCTGTTTCCACGTGTAAGTAGTGGCTGAGCCACTGCATGCGGTGGCATTTTGTCCCAGTGAGCATTTCGCCCACATTAGGTTTGTGTTGTTGTCTGTTACTGTGCCGTTGCTATGGTCTGTATAACGACTGTCCTTCCATTGATTGGGGTACTGGGATTCAGGTAAGCACTCTTGAGCGGCTATGGCGCTTATGCCGTACATACTCAGTAGCGTAGCCAATAACCAGCGGTGTGTTTTTATCATTTGTGTTTTTATCATTGTTTTTTTCCTGTTAATTTATTGTGGTTATTATTTTTATTTATTGGTAGGCACTTTTTAGGATAAGATTTCACCTCGTTTCCACTTGGCGCAATTGGCAGCCTGGAAAGGTACGTACGGCTTCTTCAATTAATAGATTTAGGCGTTCAGCATCTGCCCAAATGGTGAATTTTTCTCGGTGCCATTGGCTCATAATTATTTTGCTAATTTTATTGATTGATAAAATAAAAAAATTAAGAACCACTACCGCCACGCACTAACCGCACATGAATGTCGCCGAAGCGGGAGATGAGGTTGTCATTGCCGTTACTGAAATCGAAATTCCAGGCATCTCGATGATTGCCGGCATTGGGCGAGGACGTCCAATAACGCGATGATGGCGTATTGGGAAAATAATTCGTATCAATAGCCGGCTTGGTGCGACTATAATCAACAATGGAGCGTAACTCTTCTCTCACTGGTACACGCCAATCAGTAAAACCGCATAAAGTAGCGTTATTACTTCCATCGACTAGAGTATCCCAAGCGTTGAACCAGTCGGTCCCCCAACGGGGCTTGGCATCCTCACCAATAGCCGTTTTCCCACCCCAAGCGTACTCAGTATCCTTATCGTGAATGCCACCATCATCGGTTTTGACCTCCCAGACTAAACCTGTGTGGTTATCTTTTATACAGCTCCATTTTGTGCCTGCCGATTCACTGCCTGAGTTTGACCAGCTTTGGTTTTGATCTACCAATACTGTGCCAGTGCTACCCAATTTGGTAAAATCAAAGCCTGCATTACCTCTGCCTACTTTAGTCAGCTTGCCATCATCGGCTTGAGCATCTCTACCCTGATCGCAATCTTGCTCGGTGCCTGTGGCAAAGCCTGTGGGGGTGCAATTGGTACCAGTTGAATTACCTGATGAGTAATTTCCACTCCAAGTAATGCCTGTGTCGTTGAGTGGAAACGGTACGGCATGTGTTTGTGTGGATGCCATTTCTGAAAATGCAGAGCAATTATTCCCTGTATTGCATGCTTTAATCCAATAATAATATCTGGTTTTTGGGGTAAGCCCGCTATCAGTATAAGTGGTACCTTCACTTACCATAGGGCTAGCAATAGCTGTCAAGCTAGTATTTGTATTGCTAGTGTTGCGGTAAATTTCATAATACGCTACTCCAGCAACGCTATTCCACCGTACCGTAATTTGTGAAACACTATCCGCTGTTAAGCTAAGACCGGGGGTATCAATAAAGGTCGTTGCTGAGACATCTTTTGAATTATCAGAGCAGGATG
>CAKMZV010000012.1 GCA_929200535.1 uncultured Gammaproteobacteria bacterium | reverse complement strand
GTGGAGGGATACAGGCTCAGGGGCAGACGATGATGTGTATATTTGGCGTCCTATTCCCCCCTCGGGTTACCTCTGTTTAGGCGATGTGGCAAGGAAGAATAACTGGCGCCAACCCTCAACGGATATGATACGTTGTGTCAAAGAAAGGTTTTTACAAGATAATCCTATCTCTGAAGCTTGGTGGCGCACATGGGATACGCGTGGCTCAGGTGCTGATACAGTCGTTACAATATTGAAAAGGGCTAGATGGGCTAGATCTGCTTATAATACACCTACTTATAAGAGAGTATATCGACCACCAATGTATTATGGTATGAGAATAAAAAAATTATTTTTAGAGCTATCATGGGTAGATTTCGACGAGAGAGAAAGCCACTTAAGGAAATTTTTTAATACCGAGCTAAATGAAGCGGATTATCACAAAGACCAACGGGTTATCTATACAGTAGAACCCCAACTAAAGGCTAAACGCTACCGCTGATTAAATCGGTTGCCTTTATACAGCTGAGATAGCGATTAGCTTTAATAAAACTCTAAATCTAATGCGGTTGTTAATCTATCTATAAAACCATCGCTATATAAAATGTAGTTGTTCGTTGTTTACTCAAAATCTCAAATAAAATTTATAGTGATTTTTTAATTTTCTTTTTTCTTTTGCCATCCTTTTATGCCAAGGTCTCTTATTATCATATAATTAACAGTCCAGCTATTTAATTTATAGATTTATAAAGTTTTTAAGGAGAGTATTTAATATGTTAAATAACCAAAATATTAAAACCTTTGATTCGGAGGTGTTTAAGGCTATTCAGAATGAGGGCGTTCGCCAAGAAGAACACATTGAATTAATTGCTTCAGAAAATTACACGAGCAAGGCTGTGATGGAGGCTCAAGGGTCTGTGTTTACCAATAAGTACGCAGAGGGATATCCTAAGAAGCGTTATTATGGCGGTTGTACTTATGCGGATGAGGTTGAGGCTTTGGCAATTGATCGTGTTAAACAGTTGTTTTCTGCCGATTATGCGAATGTGCAGCCGCATTCTGGCTCGCAGGCGAATGTCGCTGTGTATCAGGCTTTTTGCGATCCGGGTGATACCGTATTAGGAATGAGTTTGGCACATGGGGGACATTTAACTCATGGGGCAACGGTGAATTTTTCTGGGAGTATTTATAATCCTGTGCAATATGGTATTGATGAAAATGGCTTGTTGGACTTTGATGAAATTCATCAATTGGCAGTTGAACACAAGCCAAAAATGATTGTTGCTGGATTTTCAGCTTATTCACGCATTATTGATTGGTCAAAATTTAGAGAAATAGCAGATGAGGTTGGGGCGAAATTGTTTGTTGATATGGCTCACGTAGCAGGCTTAGTTGCCGCTGGTTTGTATCCTAATCCGATTCCTTATGCAGATGCGGTAACGAGTACCACTCATAAAACCTTGCGTGGTCCAAGGGGTGGCATTATTCTTGCAAAATCAAATCCTGACGTAGAGAAAAAGTTAAATTCAAAAATTTTCCCAGGTAATCAGGGTGGTCCTTTGATGCACGTAATTGCCGCTAAAGCAGTGGCTTTTAAAGAGGCGTTGCAACCTGATTTTAAAGCGTATCAGCAACAGGTTGTTGATAATGCTAAGGTACTTGCCGAAACGTTGAAAAGTAGAGGTTATGAGATTATTTCTAATGGTACAGATAATCATATGTTTTTATTGAGCCTAATCAAACAAGGAGTTACTGGAAAGGATGCCGATGCTTGGTTGGGAGAGGCAAATATTACTGTCAATAAAAATGCGGTTCCTAATGACCCACAATCGCCTTTTGTTACAAGTGGTATTCGTATTGGTGCACCAGCGATAACTACTCGTGGCTTTAAGCAAGGTGAGTGCGAGAAGTTAGCCAATATGATTGCTGATGTGCTTGATAGTAAAGGAAGTGTTGAAGTGATTACTAAGGTTAAGGCTGAAGTATTAGCTCTTTGTAGTCCTTTTCCTGTTTATGCTTAATTGCTTTTTTGTAAAATAGTGAGATGTCCATATTGTCATTATGAGGATACTAAGGTAGCTGATTCACGCTTGGGCGTTGATGGTGCGGAAGTACGCAGACGTCGTCATTGTACAGAATGTAATGAACGTTTTACTACCTATGAAAGGCTTGAAAGACGTTATCCTCGTATATTAAAAAGCAACGGTTCTGTTGAGCCATTTAATGAGGATAAAATCAGAAGAGGGGTGATGCGTTCATTAGAAAAACGTAAAGTCTCTAATTCAGAAATTGAAAGATTGATAGAAAAAGTCTGTGAGAATATATCAAAATTAGGAGTTGATCAGACAGAAAGTAGCGTTATTGGTGAAGAAATTTTACGAGAGTTAGGTAAGGTTGATGACGTTGCTTATGTGCGTTTTGCTTCGGTTTATCGGCGTTTTGAGAATGTTAATGATTTTACTCAAGAGTTAAAGAAGATTGAGCAAGAAAGATAGAATTCTGCAGCAAGATTTAGATTATCTTGAATTAGCTTTTAAATTAGCTCAAAATGGAGAATTAACCACTTCTCCTAATCCTCCAGTAGGTTGTGTTCTTGTTAAGGATGAAACTGTTATTGGTGAGGGCTGGCATCAGTGGAGTGGGCAAGCACATGCTGAGGTAAACGCCATTGCAGATGCTATAGCAAAAGAACATAACACTGAGGGTGCCACAGCGTATGTCACCTTAGAGCCTTGCAACCACACAGGTGAAACTCCACCTTGTACAGAGGCTTTATTACGGGCTAAAATTTGTCGTGTAGTGATTGCTTTGGTTGATGTGGATAAACGCACAGCAGGGCTTGGGATAGAAAAATTAAAGGCAAATGGGATTATTGTTGATAGCAAGCTTGCAGAGGGCACTCAATTGCAAAAAAAAGTTAAGAAATTATGCCGTGGCTATTTGAGCCGTACCGTAAAAAAAAGACCTTGGATTAGCCTTAAAATTGCCAGTAGTTTGGATGGTAAGGTCGCCTTAAATAATGGTGAAAGCCAATGGATTACTGGAGAAGAGGCACGTGCTGATGTGCATTTGTTGCGGTGCAAGGCAGATGTAATTTTAACAACCAGTCGTACTATTGAGGTGGATAATCCTCGCTTTACAGTGCGTCTTTGTGAGAGGCAAAAGCAGCAATTGGGATTGAGTAAATTAGAGCAAGAATTAACTCAGCCAGTGCTTGCAATTTTAAGTAGTCGCTTGTCTATACCAGTTAATCCTGATATTCAAATTTTTCACACAGACAGAGAAATTTGGATTTTTTATGATGAACAAATGGCGACTGAGAAGGTGGCTGACTTTGAGCAGGCTTTAAATTCTATTGATGGAATGTTAGCTAAAGTGAGACTAATTCCCGTTGCTACGAGAAATGAGAATGCAAAAGTAGGGTTGAATTTACATAAAATATTTGCTTATTTCGGAGAAAAGCAAATTAATTCGGTGTTCGTAGAGGCGGGTGCACAATTAAATGGTTCTTTACTTCAAGCGAAAAAGGAGGCTGAGAATCAAGAGGGTTTTTATCCGCTAATTGATGAGTGTATTTATTATATCAATACAAAAGTGATGGGTCATCAAGCACATTCAAGTTTTGTAACTTCTATGATTTCGCGTATGCAGGATGTGCATTCTTTTTCTATCCAGGAAATAGAGAAATTATCCCAGAGTGACATTAAATTAGTTTTAAGATAAATTAATAAGTTAACCAATGTTTAGTGGAATTGTAAAAGGAATAGGTACGGCACTCTCCGTGCAAAATAATAAAAATGGCATAAGAGTCGCTTTTAATACCTCGTTGGTTAAACCGAAAATGGAATTAAAACTTGGTGATAGCGTGGCAGTGAATGGGGTTTGCTTAACGGTTATTGATTTTACCAATAATTCTTTTGAGGCAGAAATTTCCAATACTACCTTAGAACTTACCAACCTGCAGGGGTTAGTTGTTGGTAGTAAGGTAAATTTAGAGTCTGCATTAAGATTAAATGAAGCAGTGAATGGGCATTTAGTTACAGGGCATATTGATGCCACTTGTTGCTTAAAAGAAGTGGTAGAATCTGGTTTTAGCAGGGTGCTTTCTTTCGCCGTTCCAGAGAGCTTATCAAAATATATTGTGGAACGTGGTAGCGTTACTTTAGATGGTATTAGCCTAACCGTTAATAGTATTTCTTCTATGGTATTTAAGGTAACCATCATACCGCATACTTGGGAAAACACCATTGCTAATCAATGGCATATTGAAGAAAAAATAAATTTAGAGATTGATATGATGGCACGTTATCTTGAAAGACTAAATAATCAGACTTAAAAAATTATCATTAATGAAAAAAACACAATTTGCATCAATAGAAGAAATTATTGCCTCTTATAAAAACGGCGAAATGGTTATTTTAATTGATGATGAGAATCGAGAAAATGAAGGGGATTTGTTGGCACCTGCATCGTTAATTTCAGCTGAACAAATTAACTTTATGGCAAAGCACGCACGAGGGCTTATTTGCCTTACGCTAACTGAACAACGCTGTGAGCATTTAAAACTTCCATTGATGGTGCGTTCAGAAAATGATCAAGGTGGCACTAATTTTACCGTCTCTATTGAAGCAAAAAAAGGGGTTAGCACCGGCATTTCCGCAGAGGATAGGGCAACGACAATAAAGGTGGCAACCGATATTAACACTACTTCTGAAGACATCGCTTGCCCCGGACATATTTTTCCAGTGCGTGCAAGAGATGGAGGCGTTCTTGTTAGAGCCGGTCACACAGAAGCTGGTTGCGATCTTTCCAGATTAGCTGGAATGCCAGTAGAGGCATCTGTGATAGTCGAAATAATGAAGGAAGATGGGCAAATGGCACGAGTTGAAGATTTGCAAAAATTTTCCGAACAACATAATATTAAATTGGGAACAATTGAGTCACTAATCCGTTACCGCTTAGAAAATGAATGTCTAATGGAAAAGGTGGATGAAAGGCAATATCAATTACCCAACGGATCTTTGTATCAATTAATTACTTATTGGGATCGAGTGGATCATCTTCACCATTATGCTTTAGTTTTTGGTGATTTAAACGATAAGGCTGAAGATAAAACGATTTGGGTGCGAGTACATTTAAAAAACTATCTAAATGATATACTTGGGTGTATTAATTCTCCACAAGAAAATAATGAAAATAAAAGTTGGCGTTTAGATGAGGCAGTTAATTTTATGTCTCAAAAAGAGGTTCCAGGAGTGGTGGTTATTTTAAATAAAAAGCCTCAAATCAAAGATAAAAATCAAAAGCAATCAATACAAGAGCAGTATCACTTTGATGATAAAAATTATGGCAAAGGAGCACAAATTTTAAATTTACTGGGTGTGAAAAAAATCGCTGTTTTAGGCTCTATCTCTTCATATAGCGGTATTCGAGGATTTGGAATAGAGGTAAGTAATTTTTTCACTAAAGAAGAGTATCAAAAAAAATCTTAATTATTTAAAAAATGCAATTATCAGAACCTATTAATTTTTATGATTTGCGTGAGCAGGGTGTGAGTGCAAAATCTTTAAAAATTGCGATTGTGCGGACAGAGTTTAACAATAAGTTAGTCAATGGCTTAGAGTGGGGTGCAAAAAAAGCATTCTCTATGTTAGATGGTGATTTAGAAAATAATTGTCAGATAGTTACTGTGCCTGGTGCGGTAGAAATCCCATTGGTTTGTCAAAAAATTTTTCAGAATGAAAGTATTGATGCTATTGTTGCTATTGGCGTGGTTATTCGTGGTGATACTAACCATTTTGATTATGTTTGTCAAATGTGCAGTAGCGGAATTATGAAGGTTATGTTAAATCAACAAAAACCCATTTCCTTTGGGGTGCTTACGACTGAAAATTTTTCTCAAGCCGAAGAAAGATGTCAAGAAAACGATGTAAACAAAGGCATTGAAGCAATGCTGGCAGCAATTAAACTTTGTTGTTTAAAAAAATAAAGTGGGTACACATACAAAAGACAATCGGCTTGTTGTTAAGCGTAGAATGGCTCGACAAAGTGCCATGCAAGCCATTTATCAATGGCAAATCACTCAAATGCCTGAGGATCAAGTCATGGCAACATTCAAGCAACTGAGACCATTAGATGATAGAATAGACGAAAAGTATTTTGAAGATTTGCTTAATGGTGTATTACTTAACTACAAAAAGTTAGATGAATTAATAACTCCCTATATTGTTAAGAGTACCTATCATCTTGGCGAAGTGGAAAAAGCTATTTTTCGGGTTGCTGCTTATGAATTACAGTTCTTACCCAAAGAAGTTAATGCAGCAGTAGTTATTAGTGAAGCTGTTGATATGGCAAAAAACTATACTGCAGATAAAAGTTATACTTTTGTTAACGGTGTTTTAGATAATTTAAATAAACATTTGTCTAATAAATGAGTAAGGAGTTTTTCTTAAATAATGAGAAAAAAGAAGAACAGTTCAGCGTTGAACTGTCGCTTTTTTTACAAGAACTTAATTTTGACTCGCAAGGACTCATCCCTGCGATTGCTCAGCAATATGATACCAAACAAGTACTTATGATGGCATGGATGAATCTTGAATCCATACAAAAAACATTGGAGTCCAAGCAAGTATGTTATTGGTCACGTTCACGAAAAAAATTTTGGTATAAAGGCGAAGAATCTGGAAATATACAATATTTAAAAGAGATGGCAGTTGATTGTGATGGTGATGCTATTCTTTTGAGTGTTGATCAAATTGGGGCTGCCTGCCATACAGAGAGGGCACATTGCTTTTACTGGAAAGTGGACGGCGACCACTGCAAACTTGAAACAAAAAGTTGCAAATGAAACGTGCAAATGGAAAATAATTGGCTATTACGCAACGCACGCATTATCAATGAAAATTCTTACATTGAGGGTGATGTTTATATTGAAAATGGACGTATAGAACGTATTGGCGATTTGTCCGCTATTTCTAAAAAATCTCCTAATATTGATCTTAAAGGAAGGCATTTACTCCCTGGAATGATTGATGATCAAGTTCATTTTCGTGAGCCTGGTTTAACTCATAAAGCAACTATTCATACAGAATCGATGGCAGCCGTTGCTGGTGGAGTTACCTCCTTTATGGAAATGCCAAACACAAATCCAGCAACAACCGATCTTGGTGAATTAGAATGGAAATATCAAATCGCCAAGCAGGGGAGTTATGCTAATTATAGTTTTTATTTTGGGGCAACGGTTGATAACTTAGAAATTGTTAAAAGGCTCCCTATAGGCGTGGCAGCAGGTATAAAAATTTTTATGGGCTCATCAACGGGTAATATGCTTGTTGATAATCAGAAAATATTAGAAGGAATTTTTGAATATAGTCCGACTATTGTCGTGACGCATTGTGAAGATGATAAACGTATCAAAAAAAATGAACTTCGCTTCAGAGAAAGCTTGGGAGAAAACTTGCATTTCTCTCTGCACCCGATGATTCGTGATAGAGAGGCGTGTCTTAATTCAACCAAACAAGCTATTTCTCTCGCTAATCAATTTCGCACTCCGCTTCACGTACTCCACATTACCACTAAAGAAGAGTGCGAACTCTTTGAGCAAGTTAGAAAAAACAAACAAAAACCTATTACTGCCGAAGCTTGTTTACATCATACTTTTTTTAATGATTCCTCGTATGAAACGTTAGGTAGCTTAATTAAATGTAATCCAGCTATCAAAACAGAGCAAGATAGAAAAGCGATTATAGAAGCAATTTCCCTCAATAAAATTGATATTATTGCAACAGATCATGCCCCGCATACGATAGCAGAAAAAAAAAATACTTACTTTAAAGCGCCCTCTGGTTTGCCACTTTTGCAAGAGGCAATGCCATTAGCATTAGAACTTGTACATAGTAACGATCTTACTCTTGGTGAATTAGTACAAAAAACAGCTCACAACGTTGCCGAACGTTTCAAAATAAAAGAAAGGGGCTATATCCGTGAAGGCTATTGGGCAGATTTAGTTTGTGTTGATATGAAGCAAGGATATAAAGTAAGAGCAGATAAGGTACTAAGTAAGTGTGGTTGGACTCCTTTTGAAGGCGAACGCTTTAACTCATCCGTATGGGCAACTTGGGTAAGCGGACAACTCGCATGGTATGAAAATAAACTCCATCCTTCACAAGGGAAACGTATAGAATTTGGTAAGCAGAGATAATTAGATAGTTATTGGCTATTGCATAAGAATGTTTCTTCACAGCAATTTTGAAATTTCTATTACGAGTAAAAATCCTCCAAAAATAGTTTTAAACAATTCTTACTTCAGGCTCTAAGTTGATGCTGTATTTTTGTTGAACTTTTGTTTGAACGTATTGTGCGAGCTCTAACACATCTTTTCCGCTTTTATGTTGAGGGTTAGTTAATACAAGGGCGTGTTTTTTGGAGACAGCGGTTTTATTAGGATGTTGGTATCCTTTTAGACCACAGTTATCTATTAAAGCGGCAGCGGAGAGTTTTATTTTTTGTGGATTGTTTGTCACTTCGTATGAGGGGATTTCGTTAAGTGGGGGATTATTTTTTTGCAGTGTTAAGTAGGTTTTTTTGTCTAAGATTGGATTTTTAAAGAAGCTGCCGAGGTTGGGCTCTTCTTGCGGGTTGGGAAGTCTATCTTGACGAATGCGACACACCGTTTGCATAATCTCTTGTTGAGTTGGTTTGCTATTTTTAAAAGTGTTATTTAACTCTTTATATTCTAATTTTGCTTGGTAGGTGGTATGCAATCTTATGATGACAGAATGGATAAATAGTTTATCTTGTAATTGTTGTTTGAAGATACTTTCGCGATAACGAAATTGACATTCTTCTGGAGTGAAAATTTGATTTTTCATTGTGGCTAAATTAATTCCACATACAACTGGAGCACAATCTGAGAGTTCTGTGCCGTAAGCGCCGATATTTTGAATTGGGGCAGAACCAACCAAACCAGGAATTAGAGCGAGGTTTTCTATCCCCCAAAGATTATGCTTAACAGTGTACTCTACTAATTTGTGCCAATTCATACCGGCAGGTACTCGTAGATACACCTTATCACCTTGAGTACGTTCTACTTCTGGCTTGCCAAGAATAGAGTTTTTAAGAATCAATCCAGCAAAATCTTTTTTAAATAGAATATTGCTGGTATCCCCAATAATTAGTTTTTGAGGTGCCTCAAGAATATTATCACGATTTTCAAGCAGCTGCCCAATAGTTTTAATATGAATTAAATCGTTAGATTGGGTATTGGTTTTTAAATAGGTTTCTATAGAGACCACGATAGTCTTAAATAGGAAGGGTGGCTTTTATTTTACGCTTACGAGGTGTGCTTTTATTCCATTGGCACTTGATTTTACCTTCAACTATTTTGACGCTTACCGTACGATTGGCAGTCAATTTTCCGTCAATAATTGCTTCGGCAATTGGTTGATAGAGTTCTTGGCGAGCGAGACGAGCAATTGGTCTTGCTCCATATTCTTTACTATAACCATTATCCGCTAACCAATCACGTACTTCTTGCTCAATGGTAATTGTAATTTTCTGATTCATTAGTTTTTCTTCAAGCTCGAATAAAACCTTATCAACCACTTGGACAATCACTTCTTTATTAAGATGAGTGAAATGTATCGTTGCGTCTAATCGATTGCGAAATTCGGGCGAAAATGTTTTGTTGATTTCGCCTTGTAGATTAAGCTTGCTATCTTGTTGTACAAAGCTCATTGTCTCACGGGTTGATTCACGAATTCCTATATTGCTTGTCATTATAATCAGAGTGTTACAAAAATTGATTTGTTTGCCGTTATTATCAGTTAGTGTGCCATAGTCCATAATTTGGAGCAGGATATTGTAAATGTCTGGGTGTGCTTTTTCGATTTCATCAAAAAGAATCAAGCTATAAGGGTTTTGTTCTACGGATTCACTTAGTTGCCCACCTTTATCGAAACCGACATAACCTGGAGGCGAGCCAATCAAACGTGATATTGAGTGAGCTTCCATATATTCAGACATATCATAGCGTAATAGCTTGATATTTAATTGGCGTGCTAATTGTTTGCATAATTCGGTTTTGCCAACGCCAGTAGGACCAACCATTAAATAATTACCGACAGGTTTATTTTCTTCTCCTAATCCAGAGCGAGAAAGTTTAATGGCTGCACTTAATTCTTTGATGGCTTCATCTTGTCCAAAAATTTGTAGTTTTAAATTAGCTTCTAATTTGCGTATTTTTTTACGATCATCTTGATTTAGACTGGCAACAGGAACTCGCACCATTTCTGAAACTAAATTTTCAATATGAGATACAGTAATGCAAGTATTAATGGTCGATATTTTATCAGAATTGTTTGTTTTTTCAGGACTGTTTTCTATCGATTCTAATTGCCAATTTGCACCAACTTCATCAAGAATATCGAGTGCACTATCGGGTGCACGACGATCTCGAATGTAGCGTTTGGCGAGCTCGGCAGCTCTACTAATGGCATTAGGATGATAGCTAATATTATGAAACTTTTCTAATTCAGATTTTAGTCCTTTTAAAATTTGCACTGTCTCAGGAATGCTCGGTTCTGGTACATCAATTTTTTGAAAGCGTCTCATTAGTGCTTTATTGTTGCTAATAACGGTGCGGAATTCATCGTAAGTTGTCGCTCCCATAAAAGAAATTTCTCCAGAAGAGAGTAGGGGCTTAATCAGGTTTGAGGCATCTAATGAGTTTCCACTGGTGGAACCAGCACCAACGATAGTATGTATTTCATCAATAAATAATATGCTTTTTTTGCGTTTTTTTAGTTCTTGAAGTACGCCTTTAAGTCTTTTCTCAAAATCACCACGATAACGTGTTCCGGCAATTAAACTACCCATATCTAATAAATAAACTTCGCTATCTAAGAGTTTTTGGACAACTTCGCCTTTAACTATCCGACTGGCTAAACCCTCTGCAAGTGCGGTTTTTCCAACACCAGGTTCACCAACAAGAAGTGGGTTATTTTTACTACGCCGACATAAAATTTGCATTATTCGTTTGAGTTCATCTTTGCGACCAATCAATGGATCTAATTCGCCAGCCATTGCTTTTTCGTTAAGATTGGTAAGATATCGATTGCTTTCGTTGATTTTTTCTTCGTTTTCTCCAAAATCTTTTTCATCCAAAGATTCCTCAGCATAGTGAGAATACCAAGTCACAATATCTAAGCGTTCTATACCTTGTGCTTGAAGATAGTAAACGGCATGTGATTCTCGTTCTGAAAATAGACTAATCAGCACGTGAATGCTATCTATTTTCTCAATTTCAGAATTTTGCGAATGATAGGCAGCACGCTGAATAACACGTTGAAAGCCTTTGCTGGGCTGGATATTTATCGCTATTTCTTCGACTAATTTTTTTTCTACTTTTTTTTGCTTATCTTCGGGAGTTTCATCTTTATTATTAGGAGAAGTGTCGCTCTTTTCTGTCTTTTTTTCAGAGGGTTCAAAAGCATCATTAATTACATTTGGGTTTTGCATTGGAACCACATTAACCATTAAGAAACTGAGTAAATCTGAATGAATTTTCTTAATATCAGCCTCACAGTGAAGGAGGGCTTTTTGTATGCTTTCATCCTCTAAAAGAGCTAATAATAAATGCTCTAAGAGTAATACATTATGTCTATGCTGTTGTGCATACTGGAAAGCAAGATTTAAGGATTTTTGCAAATTAGGAGAAATCATTGGTTTAAATAGATGAATTAGTATTTATAGAAAGAAAATCGATTTGCTATGTGCCAAAGCAAAAATAAATAGAATTGATGCAGTGGATAGTATTCCAAATAGAAGTACTTGTATGGAATTTGTTGCTTTTTTCATAGCATAAAAAGTAGATAGAATATAAATAATTATCGCAATAAGTTTAAGGACTAACCAACCATGGAAAACCCAATTATTAAAGTGCAGCAGAGTCAAACCAAGGAGAATAATAACGGTGTCAAAAAGGTGGGCAGGTATTTTGACCCAAGGTTTATTAAGTAAGTTGCTTTTACGTAATTTGAGAAATAAACGAAAAAGTAACAATAAAAGAATAAGCGTTGCAAGCGTTGAGTGCAGGTGGTGAACAATTGTGTATATCATTGTGTAATAGTTTGAATTAATTTTTTTTTAAATGAGACCTTTGCATAAGAGTATGGCACAAAAAACGTTTTTACTCTTGGCGAGTTTACGAACCATAGAGTAACAGCGTTTGAAGTGCTTGCGAATAAAAATCAGGGCAATTTTTTACTTTTCCACTTGTCATATCTTTTGTGCAAAGCTCTCAGAGTAATTATAAAGGGCATTATTTATTTTTAATATTTCCATTGTTTGTGCTACATCGTGAACTCGGACAATATCAGCACCATATTGAACTGCCAGAGCGGCAGCAGCAGCACTGCCGACTTGTCTATTTTTAGAGTCCTTAACTTGGGTAATTTGTCCAATAAAACCTTTACGAGAAACACCGATAAGTAAACCAGCACATCCTAAAGAGTTTGTTAGTTCTTTAAATTTAGGAAGATTTTTAAATAGGGTAATGTTGTGTTCTAAGGTTTTGCCGAAGCCAAACCCTGGGTCAAGATAAATTCTGCTTGCTTCAATACCTTGCGTAGTTAATGCCTTGATGCGTTGTTTGAAAAAATCCATAATTTCTGTGACGACATCTTGATATTGTGGATTTTCTTGCATTGTTTGAGGTGTACCTTGCATATGCATAATGCATATTTTAATTGCCGTGTTATGCTTGATTATTTTGACGCTTTGAGTGTTTTGTAGAGCTGAAATATCATTGATAAAATCTATACCCTCATCAATGGCTTGTTGCATTAGTTCAGGTTTAACAGTATCAAGTGATAATAGGGCATTAAGATTATTCTTTTTGAGTGCCTTAATCACAGGAATAGTGCGTTTAATTTCCTCTTCAAGGGGTATGCTGATAGCTACTGGACGGCTTGATTCTCCACCAATATCAATCAAAGTAGCACCAGCATCGACCATTTTTTCAGCTTGGGCGATGGCTTGGGATAAATGCTGATAATTCCCGCCATCTGAAAAAGAATCTGGTGTTACATTCAGAATGCCCATTATAGAGGCAGTATGGTTCATCATAATAAGCTAAACGATGAAAATTGACCTCAGCATCGGCTTAATTTCTATTTATTGCCATCCACCTTTTGGGTCAGGCCAGGGTGCTTTTTTGGTTTTTTCTTTAGTCTTTTTTGGTGTTTTTTCTTCCGGTGCTTCTGCTGCTTCTTCTTCTTCTTCTATATCGTCTTCTGTTTGCCCTTCAAAACTTAAGGTATCATTATCATCAGCACTATCATCCTCTTTCCAGCCATCGGGAGGGGTGATTTCTTCGTCTTCCATAATTTGTTTAACTTGGGTAGCTTCGATTGTTTCATATTTTATAAGTGCATCTGCCATTAGATGGAGTTTTTTCTCATTAGCCTTAAGAATTTTTTCCGCAGAAGCATAGCACTCCTCAATGATTTGATGAATTTCAGCATCTACTTTTTCCATAGTTCCATCTGAAATGTTTTTGCTACGAGTAACACTTTTTCCAATAAATACTTCATCCTCGTCTTCTTCGTATAGTAGCGGTCCTAATTTGTCTGAAAGTCCCCACTTCATTACCATATTACGAGCAATTTGAGTTGCTCTTTGAATATCATTAGATGCTCCTGTTGTAACACCTTGTGCTCCAAATACCATTTCTTCGGCAATACGTCCGCCGTACATTGAGCATAATTGACTAAGAAGACGTTGCTTAGAGTGGCTGTAACGATCTTGTTCAGGCAAATACATCGTGACCCCAAGTGCTCTGCCACGTGGAATAATACTCACTTTATAGACAGGGTCATGTTCTGGTACGAGATAACCAATAATTGCATGTCCAGCTTCGTGGTAGGCAGTAAGTTTTTTCTCCTTATCATCCATCACCATACTTTTGCGTTCAACGCCCATAATGATTTTGTCCTTTGCCATATCAAATTCCAGCATAGAGACTTTTTTCTTGTTCTTACGAGCAGAGATAAGGGCAGCCTCATTAACAATATTGGCAAGGTCTGCACCAGAGAATCCGGGAGTGCCACGGGCTATAACAGAGGCTTTAACACCACTATGCAAAGGCACATTTTTCATATGTACCTTAAGAATTTGTTCACGTCCTTTAATATCGGGTAATGGTACAACCACTTGGCGATCAAAACGTCCAGGGCGTAATAGGGCAGGGTCAAGCACATCAGGGCGGTTTGTTGCAGCAATCACAATAATTCCTTCATTACCATCGAAACCATCCATCTCAACCAACATTTGATTAAGCGTTTGTTCTCTTTCATCATTACCACCTCCCATACCAGCACCACGGTGTCTGCCGACTGCATCAATTTCATCAATAAAAATAATACAAGGCGAATGGGCTTTGGCTTGGGTAAACATATCACGCACACGAGAGGCACCTACACCAACAAACATTTCAACAAAATCAGAGCCTGAGATTGTAAAAAAGGGCACTTTAGCTTCACCTGCAATGGCTTTAGCGAGTAATGTTTTACCTGTTCCAGGTTGTCCAACCATTAATACGCCACGAGGAATTTTACCGCCGAGTTTTTGAAATTTTTCTGGAGCTCTTAAAAAATCAACTAATTCAGTAACTTCTTCTTTTGCCTCATCAACACCGGCAACATCTTTAAAAGTGGTTTTAACTTGATCTGGACTCAGCATTTTCGCTTTACTACGTCCGAATGATAGCGGGTTACCACGTCCGCCACTGCCACCGCCACCCATCATTGAACGCATAACAAATAGCCATAACAGTACCAAAAAAATCATTGGAAACCATGAGATAAGAAGCTGAAGCCAGAAATTGGGTTGTTCTGGTTCTTGTGCAACAATTCTAACCTTATGGTTTAATAAATCACCAATCAAGCCGCTGTCGCCAGGATTATAGGTTTTAAAAGAAGCACCACTTGAGAGAGTGCCATTAATTTTAGCCCCTTCAATAGTTACGGAAGATACTTGATCATTTTTAACTTGATCTATAAAAGTGCTGTATTCTATTGCTTGTCTAACCTCTTCTCCGCTGTTTCTGAAATGACTAAATAGTGTTACAACGACTAAGGTGATGATAATCCAGGTAAGTATGTTTTGCCACATATTAATATAGGTCTTAAATAAAATTAAATAAAAGTTAAATTGATTATTGAGGCGTTTTATATTTTTTCAAGAGAAAGATATGGAATAGTTTATATTGATTAAGACGTGATTAAGTAATAATCTGTTGATAGAATATCCTTTTTTCCTTATGATTATTATACATACTCATATTGCTCCACGAGCTTAATAGCATCCTTAAGAATAGGATAAGAGAGTTCTTCATTGTTAATATTATTATCAAATGAATCTGGTTTATCTGATTGGTGGAGAGTACGCATGGATAACTTATAATCTTTTGCAGTGAATGATTTCCCTTGTATTTTAAGAAAGTTGTAAACTTTATCTGCAAAATTTTTATCAGAGCCTTTATATATTGAAATATGTGGATGAACTCCATTTTTTTTTGGGTAGTCGGGTTTTTTCCAAATGCTTTTTATATCTATTTCATCGGGAAATTCCACCTTGTAGTAAACTACGTATTGATTATCGTTTTCAAACAACCCTACTCCATTAATGTTAATATGAGAACCAGACTTATTTTCAAACTCCTGAATAAATTTTTTTGTAATATCGTAGTATGGACCTCGGACAGTAATATGAATGCTATTTGAAGAAGATTCTTCCTTTGAAAATATTTTTTTTAGATTGCCTAATATATCTTTAATTTCTTCATCTAATATATCGATCAACAAAACTTTTTTGTTATTTGCATTATTCTTCATATTATTAGATATTTTTTATAATCTTCATCTATAGACTTATGTGAGAGTGCTTTAAAAATAAAATTTGAAAAATATTTAGCCCGTTCTTTGATATCTTTATATTTAGAATCTGTCTCTTTATGATTTAGGTAGTATTCGTAATCGTTTAAAAACCTGTCAAAATCTTTTTGCAAATGATCATCACTAAGATAATCCAATCCAGTAGAAAATCTTTTAAGAGGTGCCATTTTGATGAGTTTCTTCATTTCTTCAATGCTTGTGATTGGCTTGGCAATCATCGGTAATATTGTGCTAAAAACAGTCAGTTTTCGGCTAAATCGTAGGTTTAAATTTTTTTTACCTCCTGATTCGTTTGTCGTTTTTTTATCCTCGCGGTGAGCCTCATAATTTAGACAAATTGTTCTCCAAAACCGTAATATGTCATTTAATAAAAACAATGGTTTAAAGTTATTTTGTTCAGTATATTTCTTCAACTCATCACGAATATCATGTATTTTTTTTGTTGATTTATCAACTCTTTCTGATAGTTCTGAGTGTTGAGATAGAATCTGCGTGTATTTGTTCATTACCTACGCAATTTTATATATTTTTTTCATAGATTCATATAAAAAATGAGTGCCTAATATATTTGAATTTTTAATATGATAATAAAAATTTATTATAACAGTTTTTATGAGTAATAAAATAGCGGTTTATTTTTTGCTCAGTCCAACAACATAGATTTCACGACTTTGAGGGCGTGAAGATTGTGGTTTAAAACAGTGAGTTTTATGGTAATTTTTTTTAACGACAGATAGAAAATCTTCAAAATAAGCACCATGGAAAGACTTACAAATCAAATTCCCTTCTGCAGAAAGACAATCGTTAGCAAATTCAACCACCTCTTCACAAAGATTTATTGCACGTCCATCATCAACCGAGCGAACACCACTCATATTAGGTGCCATATCGGAAAGAATTAAATGTGCTTTTTGATCCGCTAAACAAAGTTTAAGTTTTTGCTTGATTGCTTCATCCGTAAAATCGCCTTGAAAAAAATCAATTTCAGGAATATAGGGCATTTCTAATAAATCAAGGGCAATGAGCTTTATCTTCTTACTCAGTTGTTCACTGCGTCTAATGGCATATTGTGTCCAAGCTCCTGGAGCACTCCCAAGATCGATAACTACCTTAGAGCGTGCAAAAAGATTGAAATTTTTATCGAGTTCCTCTAATTTATAAGCTGAACGAGCACGATAATTTTCTTTTTGTGCTTTTTTAACAAAGGGATCTCTGGCTTGACGACGTTTCCAGTTTTTGCTACTGGCACTTTCTTTCAAGAGTGTTGCCTCTAATTAAAAATTTTCAATGATAATATCGCCAAATTCGGAGCAACTATATTCTTGTGCGTCAGTCATTAGGCGAGCAAAGTCATAGGTTACTTTTTTTGATGAAATAGCGGTTTCTAAGCCCTTGATAATTAAATCTGCAGCTTCATTCCAGCCAAGATGACGTAACATCATTTCACCTGAGAGCAATAACGATCCAGGATTTACCTTATCTTTTCCTGCATATTTTGGAGCTGTTCCATGTGTTGCTTCAAAAACAGCAAAATCATCGGATAAATTCGCCCCAGGTGCAATACCAATACCACCCACTTGAGCAGCTAAGGCATCGGAAATATAATCTCCATTAAGATTTAATGTCGCAATGACATCATACTCTTGAGGGCGCAATAACATTTGTTGTAAGAAAGCATCGGCAATAACATCTTTGATGATAATATCCTTCTTAGTATTCGGGTTTTTAAGCGTATGCCAAGGACCACCGTCTAACGGCTGAGCATCAAATTCTTGTACAGCTAACTCATAACCCCAATCTTTAAAAGCACCTTCGGTATATTTCATAATATTGCCTTTATGAACTAAAGTGACAGTTGGGCGATTATGCTCAATGGCATATTCAATTGCTTTACGTACTAAACGAACAGTCCCTTGTTTAGAGACTGGCTTAATCCCAATCCCTGCGGTTTTAGGGAATAAAATTTCTGTTACATTCATTTCTTCACGCAAAAAACTGATAAGTTTTTCGGTCTCCTCTGTGCCAGCTTGGAATTCAATTCCAGCGTAAATATCTTCAGAGTTTTCACGAAAAATTTCCATATGTGTTTCGTGCGGACGTTTCATTGCCGAAGGAGTCCCTTTAAAATAGCGAATAGGGCGCATACAGACAAATAGGTCTAATTTTTGTCTTAAAGCAACATTGAGTGAGCGAAAACCACCACCTACAGGAGTTGTTAGAGGTCCTTTAATAGCTATTTTAAACTTACGTATAGCATCCAAAGTCTCTTCAGGCAAGGCAGTTTTACCATCATAAACTTTCATCGCTTTTTCACCAGCATAAATTTCCATCCAACTAATTTGGCGTTGCCCATTGTAAGCTTTTTTAATTGCAGCATCAATTACTTTTTTCATTACAGGTGTAATGTCAATGCCGATGCCATCGCCTTCAATAAAAGGAACAATTAATTTATCAGGTACGACTAAGTTATCATATTTGTCAGTATAAACTACTTCACCTTTTTTAGGAATTTTGATTTTGTCGTACATATTTTTCTCTTAAAAATTAATTGAACGAAAGTGACTGCTATTCTTATGGAATGACTGTCTCGTTTATAGAATTGTTGATTTGGTTATTGTAAAACCTATTTTAATTTTACCCGATTAGCTCTACGCCTTAGAGTAGGGGGGTTATGAGGTTTGGATATTTGCTTTAGAGGGGTATATCCAATTTTGGATTAAGCTAAGGATAAGAAAATTAACAAATAGTGAAGTGGCGATGGTTGCAGCAACTGCTGTATCTAACCAGAAAGAGATAAGAATTCCTTGAATACTGGTGATTAGACTTATTACAAGGCTAATTATGATGGTTTGTAGGAGTGAGTGCTTGACAAAGAGTTTGGCAGTATTTGTGGGGATAACTAACAGAGCAACCACCAAAATAGCACCGACAGATTCAAATGCACTAACTGCCGTAATGGCAACTAAGATAGAGCAAAGTTGTTGCCAATACTGAGCCTTGATGCCAATGGCTTGCATTGAATTGGTGGAAAATAAAGTTGCTTTTAGCCGATTCCAACACAAGGTAATCACAACAATGTTGCATAAAAGGGCAAGGGAAAGAGTCCATATAGCACGAGGTCCTAAATCACTATTGCCAAATAAAATAGTATCAAAAGGTGCTAAGGCAATTTCTCCAAAAAGTAAATGTTGGGCATCGAGATCCACTTGGCGGGCATATTGAGAAATTAAAATAACAGCGACAGCAAATGATGCCGTAAAAATCACTCCAAGAGCAGCATCATACTGAATGTGCAAGGTGTTTTTTAGTTTTTCTGTTACATAAGCGGTTCCTATTCCTGCGACTAAGGCACCCAAAAACATATACGGAATAGAACGTTCACCGCTAATTAAATAAGCCAGCACTAATCCCAAAAGAGCAGAATGGCTAATCGCATCCCCGAGCATCGCTTTTTTCTGTACGGTCAGCAAAGTGCCACTCAAGGCACAACTTAGACTGGCGAGGAGGGCGATAATATAAAGTAAATAGATGGAATCCATTATTTTTTCGCTTAATCTTGAGAGGAATCTTTTTTAATTGGAATGAATTGCCCATGAGGGTCAAGACTTGGATGACCAAGAATTTCATCTAATTTGTCGGCAATATTGTCATCAATGATATGCTCGGCATATTCGGCTGCATTATGCACTTGTTGTGCAGGAAGTTGTTTATTTTCTGAGAGGTATTTCTCCCATAGTCTATGATGACGTGTAATTTTTTCTGCCTTAGAAAAACCAAGTGTGCTCAGTCGATAGCCATAACCCCAAGGTTCTAACCAGCCTTTTTTAAGAGCATACTTAAAACCACGATTAAATGTTTGTGATTTCATTGAACGTACTTTGAGAGCATCCGTTTTGGTAAACTCAGCAGTGTTTTTATTGTCTGTTTTATGGTGCAGCAAGTACCAAATTCGAGTAATGTTTTCAGAATGAATGATGGTTTGTTGTCGATAATCAATTATTCGTTTAACCAACCCGCCACTGCGAGGCGAAAACAACAAAGAAAAAAGTAGGAAAATAGTTAAAAACACCACAATCCAAGGACCGGTAGGCATATTGCTAAAATAGTAAGAGATAAGCACGCCAAGTACACTGGCAAGCAAAGCAGTTATCGCAGAAATAACCAATAAACGATGTAAATGATTGCTCCATTGGCGGGCATTAATCGCCGGAAAAATAAGCAAGGAAGACATTAATACAACGCCTACAATTTGAATCCCAATTACCACACAAACCACAATCAATACGCCCATCAATTGTTTATAAACGGCAACTGAAGTCCCTGTGGTTTGGGCAAATTGAGAGTCAAAAATCACCATACGTAAACGAGGTAACACCATCATCACGATAAAAATCACCACACAAGCGGTAATCGTTAATACATTGACATCCAAGCTATCTAATGCAGCTGCTTGTCCAAAAAGCATTTGATTGATACCCGCTTTACCGGCAATAGGCATTTTTTGAATGAGTGAAAGAATCATTGCTCCGATGGCAAAATAGCCTGAAAGCACAATAGCAAGTGCTGAATCGGGGCTGAGTTTGGTACGCCTCACTAACCAATTTAAAATTGCATTTCCAGTAAGAGCAGCAATAATGGCTGCCGGGAGTAAGATAAGAGGGTGGCGAGATTGTGAAAATAAAAAAGCGATTGCAACCCCAGGTAAGGCACAATGAGCCATAGCATCGCCAATCAAAGATTGCTTATTAAGCCACGCAAAAGTGCCAACACAAGAAGTGGCAATAGCAAGCATACAAACTCCTAAAATAACCCATAAGAAGTTAGGTTCTTGAAAAAGTGCAATTAACGAAAGTTCAACCACCTGTTACACCTTAATCATGAATTGGCCATTTTTGTTTTTGCTTAATCGCCATATTATAAGAATCTTGAACGCTTTCCTGTGCGGTGTAGGTTTTTTTAAGATTCTCATCAGTGAGCACATCAGTGCTTTTTCCTTGGGCAATCAAATATTGATTAAGTAATAAAGCATAATCAAAATAATCTTTGACGGTAGAAACGTCATGATGCACTGCAACAATAGTTGCACCTTGTTTTACCAGTTTTTTAAAAAGTTCAACCAATGCCTTTTCTGTACTAACATCAATCCCAGCAAAAGGCTCATCCAAGAGATAAATATTTGCCTGTTGTGCCAAAGCACGAGCAACAAACATACGCTGTTGCTGACCGCCAGAAAGCTCGCTAATTTGGCGATTTTGTAAGTTTGTAACACCTGCCATTTGCATAGCGTTATCGACAATGCGAGAATCTTTTTTATCTAATCTTTGCCACCAAGATAAATGCCCAAAACGTCCCATTTCCACTACCTCACGCACAGTGATTGGAAAATCCCAATCGACCTCTTGGCGTTGTGCCACGTAGGCAATATTCATTCGTTGTTTTTCTATATTTGCCCCAAAAAAAGAAAATTCTCCGCTATCGGGCTTAATCAAGCCCACTAAAGATTTAAGCAAACTTGATTTGCCTGCTCCATTAGGACCGATAATTGCTGCCATATTTTGCTCTGGTATTGATAGCGAAATATCACTAAGCACAGGAGCATAGTTATAGCGTACATTTAAATTATTAACGGTTATAGCAGCAGACATCGTCCCATATTTAATAGAGGTAGCTTAGGCTTATTTTAAGCCTCTAACAATAATCTTGGTATTATGAGAAATCATACCAATGTAGGTTCCTTCGACAGTGTCGGGCTTCCCCATTGCATCAGAAAATAATTCTCCACCAATAGCAACCTCCACATTTTTTCTAATTAAGCCTTTTTGCAGACTTTTCATAAATTTTGCAGGTACGCTACTTTCTAAAAAAATCGCCTTAATGTTATTTTTAACGATCACATTTTGAATGCGAATTAAATCATTTAAGCCAAATTCATCAGCGGTGTTAATTCCTTGTAAAGCAACTACTTGAATATTGTAAGCCCTACCAAAATAGGCAAAGGCATCATGGGCAGTGACAAGAATACGGCTTTTAGAGGGGATAGAGGCAATTTGTTTTATCACTTGTTGATGCAGTTGCTTTAACTTTGCATCATAGGCTTGGAAATTTTTATTAAGTTCGTTTGAACTCTCTGGCAAATGCTTGCTTAATGTTTTATGTACGTATGTAGCCACTTTATTCCAGAGAGAAACATCCATCCAAATATGTGGGTCAATTACTTGGTCATCAGCATAAATTAGGGGGGCATCAACATTTTCAGCAACCGCATAAGTTGCCTGTGAGCGTGCCATTTTCTTTAAAACATCCTGCATTCTGCCCTCAAGATGGAAACCATTATAAAATACTATTTCAGCTTGAGTAAGGGCTCGAATATCCCCACTGGTAGGGCGATATAAATGTGGATCAACGCCACTATCCATCAAGGCTTGTACCTCGATTAAATTGCCACCAATATTTTTTACCACATCGGCAATCATCCCAGTAGTGGCAACAATTTTTAGTGGAGTTTTGTCTGCAACGGCTTGCTTGGTTAGAATAACCAACAAGAAGAGAGAAAAGAAAAAAGGCAATAAAGAATATTTGCCTAAGATACGATGGGACAAATTATACAAAGAGAGAAGAATGGAAATTAAATTCGCAAAAGGGAGAGAAAATTTAGAAACTTTCTCCCCCTCAATTTTATAGTGTTAATAGCTTTACTTCATATTAACATCAACAACCAAATTACCACCACTTACTTTAAATAGTGCATAAGTTCCAGGAACATCGCCATTTTTATCAAATTCATGACTGCCAGTTGCCCCTTCGTAGTTAATATCTTGCCCTTTGCTAATCGCTTTTTTTGCTTTAGCCCATTCGCCTGGAAGAATGACCAAACCAGGAGCCGAAGATACCGAACGAATATTTTTTGCTACAGCGGCTCTATCTCCAGAGCCTGCTTTTTCAATAGCCAAAGCTAAGATAAATGCTGCATCATAAGAGGTATTAGCAAAAACCGCATCTTTATCCTGACCATAGTCAGTAAATGCTTTATTAAAACGAGCCAATGCCTCGCCTTGTTTACCGATTGGTGATGAAACGAATAAAGTTCCAAGATTTTCTTCACCCAATTCTTTGACAAGTAAATCAGATTTCATACCATCAGCACCGACAAAATTTTCAAAAAACCCATTTTCCAAAGACTGACGAAGAATTGTCATTCCTGAATCACTGGCATAATCAAAAATTACCAAGGTAGAAGCACCTTTACCTGCAAGGCTCGCAAGTTGCGAACGGTAAGAGGCTTTTGCACCCTCGTGTCCTTCGTAACCCTTGATTGTTCCGCCTTGTTTTTCAAATTCTGCTTTAAACGAATCGGCAATTCCTTTACCATAGTCATTATTAACATAAGCTACGGCTACACTTTTCATACCTTTGCTAATTAGCGTACGAGCCAAAGCCTGCCCTTGATAGGCATCGGATGGGACTGTACGGAAAACTAAGTCATTATCATTTAATGCACTAACCGTTGGCGCCGTTGCAGAAGGTGAAATAAGAGGCACTCCAGCAGGAATATTAACTGCCTCAGCAGCGGCAATAGTTGCCCCAGAGCAGTTAGGACCCACCATAGCAGAGATATTATTTAAATTGACTACTTTAGTTGCTGCATCAATTGCATTTTGTGGATTACAACCTGAATCACCAAATACAGCTAATAAAGTGCTACCATTTTTAAACAAACCGCCTTGTTGATTTACCTGACGAATTGCCAAACGAGAACCAGATACAATAGCTGGAGCCATTGAAGCAATGGGACCAGAAACACCGCTAAGCAAGCCAATTTTTACCGTCTTGGCGTTTGCTACTGAAAAAGAAAACCCAATTCCTAAAATAGCAAAAAAGGCAACTTTAGAAACCACCTTAGATAGACTATGTAGAAATGTATTTTTTGCATAATAAGACATAATAATGCTCCTAAATAAATTAAATGAATAAATAATTGAAAAGGCAAATAAAGCTGCTCATTCAGTGAAGATTAAAAAAAACAACCCCAACACTTATTGCCATGATAACAATTTTCTTGTCTATTACTCAATAAGTCAATAGATATATATAATCCTTTATAAAAACAAATGATTTTTAATAGGCTCAAACCTTTGCATAAAAGTATGGTAAAAGAAAAAAGATAAAAAATCGTTCTGATTGAGGCGTGAAATGAAGCTAATACGTCCGTCTTCGCAAATTTCACAACACAAAAAGCGTTTTTACTCTTGGTGAGTTTACGAACCTTAGAGTAACAGCGTTTGAACCGCTTTAGATTTGAAAGGAACGGGAGAAGTGAAAGAAATGTCCTTATTCTTTACTCCATTTTTTTGATTTTGGGTCATATGACTGAATCTCTGTAGTTTCCTTCTTGGTGTAAAAATGATTTTTTATTTTTTCCATGCACGAGGAGTTTTCTATACGAATGACAGTGTTGTTAAGTCGAGATAGGGAAAAAGCAATGAAAAATTGCTTCTGATTGTTTGACTCAGAGTTGTCTTTACAGGTCATAAAATTTAAGTTATTCAACTTAGTAATCTCACAATTACCATCACCTATCAAGCATAGCCCCATCTATGGTATCGCCAAAATAATAATTACCATGGGTTGAGGATTTTGCTACAATTAGATTTTGACACGAATCATTTTTAGCTTTATAGACCTCATATGTCTCATAAATAGCCGTATTTCTTACAGCACGTCCACTTGCATGGTAATAGATGTTATTGATTTTGTAGGTATCTAATGATAATGTTTTTTCATCCTTATTAATGATTCGGAGTTAAATCATACATTTTAGAACACCCTATAAGAAAGAAGGAGATTAAAATAATAGTTAAGTTTTTCATACAAAATTCCTCTTTTTACTTGCGTTTTTCGCACTTAATAAACCAACTTTTAGGTTTAAGTGCATTCAAATTCAATTGTATAGGCAACTGAACATAGTTGTTGCCTTAATTAAAATATTTCCATCTATTTTCTTTTGCGATACTACGTATTTAAAGACATTCTTTTATAAGTTTTAGACTGCAATTAGAACAAATTTTTTTAATAAAATAGTACAATAAAAATACGACTTATTTAATCTAAATTTAACTTAACAAAATGAAAACTCTCCCTACAAAAGCTCAGGTAGTTATTCTTGGTAGCGGTATTACTGGCTGTTCAATGGCTTATTTTTTAAGTGAGCTTGGCTGGACTGATATATTAGTGATTGATCAGGGAAATTTACCCAAACCGGGTGGTTCAAGCTCACATGCCCCTGGTGGGATGTTCCAAACAAATGGCTCAAAATTAATGGTGGAATCTGCCCATTACGGAGTGCATTTTTATAAGAGTTTAAATTATGAGGGCGTATCAGGTGCTGAGCTCACTGGTGGGATTGAATTAGCAGAAACTGAGGAACGGGTTAGAGAATTGCATCGACGTTGTGGTTTGGGGCGTTCTTTTGGTTTAGAAGGGAATGTTATCAGTGCTGCCGAATGTGGAAAAATGTTACCTCATTTGGATACCAGTAAAATAAAAGCAGGTTATTATGTGCCGGATGATGGGGTAGGGCGTGCGTTGGTTTGCACTCAAGCACTTCGCCAAATGGCAGAGCAAAAAGGAGTAAAGTTTGTGGGTCGTGTGATGGTGCAAGATATACAAACAGAAGAAAATAAATTAGGCTATTCTACCATTAAAAAAATTATTACCGACTGTGGTGATATTGAAACCAATACGATTGTTTGCTGTGCTGGTTTTTGGGGTCCCAAAATTGGTAAAATGGTAGGGCAACCGATTCCACTAATGCCAATGGCTCATTTATACGCTATTAGCGAACCTCTACCTGAGCTTGAACACTATACAGATGAAGTGGTGCTTCCAATGACAAGGGCACAGGACAATGATTTGTATTTTCGTCAGCATCATAATTGCTGGAGTGTAGGATATTATGGGCATAAGGCTCATCCCTTATGGGCAGAGCAAGTGCTTTCACCTGATGAGGCTCCAGAAATGCCGTCTTTGATTGAATGGGATGCTAGGGCTTTCGACAGTGGCTGGCAGGCAGCAGCTAATTTATTTCCAAGCTTGGGTAAGGAGCAGAAATTATCTTATAAAATCAATGGTATTTTTTCCTTTACTCCCGATGGTGGCCCGTTGATGGGCGAATCTTTAAAGGTAAAAGGTTTCTGGTCTGCTGAGGCGTTTTGGTACACGCATGCTGCAGGACTTGCTAAAATGGTAGCAGAATGGATGCACTACGGTGAGCCTCAAATTGATTGTCATGAAGGGGATATTAACCGCTTTTATTCGCATGTTCATAGTCGCTCCTTTACTAAATCACGAGGGGTTAGGCAATATGTAGAAGTGTATGATATTCTTCACCCGAAAGAACCTTCTCTATCGGCTCGAAATATTCGTCAAAGTCCATTACATCATCGGCACCTTGAACTTGGAGGCTATATGTTAGAAGCGGCTGGTTATGAACGTCCGCAATGGTATGAAAGTAATCAAAAATTATTAGAGGCTTTACCGGTAATACCTGCTAAAAGAGATGAATGGTCAGCGAAACACTATTCTGAAATAGAAGCAGCCGAAGCATGGATAACACGCAACAAAGTAGGGCTGTACGACCTCAGCGCCTTCGCAATTTTTTCACTTGAAGGTGCTAATGCCTTAGAGCGTTTACAGGCACTATGTAGCAATAATATTGATATTCCAATTGGACGTATGTCCTATACTAATTTATTGGATGATCGTGGTGGTATTGTCTGTGATTTAACAGTAATGCGACATGCCAAAGATAGTTTTTGGATTCCTACAGGTGGAGGGGCAGGACCGCATGATTTTGCCTGGCTTGCCCAAAACCTAAATATTCCTGAAGAACAAGGATTATATCTCAATGATATTAGTAGCCAATATAACATTTTTGGGCTGTGGGGACCAAATGCACGTGAATTCTTAAACCCCTTATGTGACGAAGATTTAAGCAATGAAAACTTACGTTTTTTTGCATTTAAAAATACCTTTATTGATGAAATTCCAGTCACCATTGCCAGACTTTCTTATGTCGGTGAACTTGGTTTTGAAATTTATACACAAAGTGATTACACCTTAGCTTTATGGGATAAATTAACGACTATTGGAGCAATTCCTTGCGGGCAAGGAGCATTTGACTCACTACGCATAGAAAAAGGAATGCGCGGTTGGGGAGCGGATTTGGACCCTGACCATACTCCACTTGAAGCAGGCTTAGATTTTATCGTTAATTTTAATCATTCTTTTAAAGGGAAGAGGGCACTTATCAAACAAAAAGAAGAGGGCATTAAGCAAAAACTATGCACTTTAAGCGTTGAAGATGGACAAGTGCTGCTCGGAAAAGAACCTATTTATTTACAAGCTGAAGGTGGCGATTGCATCGCCTATGTGACCAGTGCCAATTTTGGGCATACTGTGCAAAAATCATTACTTTATGCTTACTTACCAATAACTTATTCCCAACAAGGTTACAAACTTTGGGTTGAATATCTTGGGAAAAGGTATCAAGTTATGGTAGAGCCTACTATTTGCTATGATGAGAAATCTGAGAAAATCAGAGCATAATTAAAATACCCCTAAATCTTGATTAAATAAAATGAAACACCAATATCCTACAAATGTCGATAAACTATTAAATAGTTATCCTGATTCTATTATTGGCTATGAAGATAACTACCTTATTTTTAAAAATAATAAGAAATTAATATATGATGATGGGATTATTAAAAATCCTCAACAATTGCTTGAAAACCCATGTATTAAAGATCAATTTCATTATGCCTACTCAAAGGGTGAGATGAAAAATCCCCCTAAATTTCCAGAAGATCCGGGCAGAATAACCAACGAAGATTTTTTCAAAACGATATATGGAAGCACCAAAGAACAAGTTCTCAATAATTTAACCTCTATTGTATGGTGCCCGAAACTCTTAGGAGAAGAAATACAAGTCACAAAAATTAACGGGATTGATATAAAGTTAAAAGCCGTTAGTACAGAATTAGAGCAAGATCCTAATTTAAAACCTTATGTGACCAACATAGGAGGCACATTTAATTGGAGAAAAGTTGCTGGTACTAACCGACTAAGCTTACACAGCTACGCAATAGCGATAGATATAAACGTCTCAAAATCAAACTACTGGCAATGGGACTGCAAATGCAAAGAAGAAACCACCAAACTAAAATATGAAAACCATATCCCACAAAAAATAGTCGATATCTTTGAAAAATATGGATTTATATGGGGTGGGAAATGGTATCACTACGATACCATGCATTTTGAATATCGCCCAGAGCTGTTATGAAAATGAACCTAAGCCTCGAGAGTTTAAAATCACAATTAAATAACACAAAAAAATCACCCAATCCCTTTCTTAGCTTAGGATTTAGACCCTTTTTCTTACTTGCGACAAGCTTTGCCGCTATATCGATTATCCTTTGGTCTTTAATCTACTTCTCATCCATTTCACTACCCTTTAACGCCATTACTCCCTACCAATGGCACGCCCACGAAATGATTTATGGATTTGCACTATCCGTCATTGCTGGCTTCTTGCTAACAGGTGTCCAAAATTGGACAGGTCTCCAAAGTTTATCTGGCAAACCACTGCTTATACTTGCCTTATGCTGGCTAACTGCCCGCATATTGATTATCAGTGATATTATATTATGGGCTGGATTTTTTGACTTAACCTTCATCATCGTATTAAATATAACCGTCGCTCGCCTTATCATTAAAGCCAAACAATGGAAGCAATTAGCAATAGTTTTCAAACTATTTACCCTCTTTATAGGCAACTCACTATTCTACTTAGGAGCACTAAATATAATAGAAAATGGTACTTATCTCGGCATTTATGGTGGAATGTACCTAATTATTGGACTCATTATGATGATGGGGAGGAGGGTGATACCATTTTTCATTGAAAAAGGAGTGGATAAACCCGTAAAAATTTACAATTCAAAACTCATTGACTTCTCCAGTTTGGGATTATTTATCATCTTCTTTATCTCTGAACTCAGCCAACAATTTCAACCACTCTCAGGCTACACAGCCTTATTACTCTTCATCACCAATGCCATAAGACTATCTGGATGGTACACAAAACTCATATGGAAAAAACCCTTATTATGGAGCCTTTATCTTGCAATGTGCTTTATTAGTTTAGGATTTTTATTACACTTTTTACACGAAATAGCTTACTCAATATGGCAAATATCCAAATTTATATCCATCCATTCATTTGCGTACGGAGGCATTGGAATGATCACCTTTGGAATGATGGCAAGAGTTGCCCTTGGGCACACAGGAAGAAGCATCCATCAACCACCTAAAGGCATAACCACAGCATTAATCATCCTAACAACTGGCGCAATCTTCAGAATACTTTTTTGCCTCATATTCCCAAGCTACTACACAATCTGGATACTCTTAGCACAAATCTGCTGGATAATCGCATTTCTAATTTTCGTCTATCTATACTACTCAATACTAACTCAAGAAGACGAATAAAAAAACCTTATATAAACAAAAAAACGCATTAATTATTGATTTAACTCATTTTATTCATTCGTGATTATTAAGATAATCACGAATGAATAGTGTAAAATTAATATAATAGATTAGTTTTACACTTATAATTTTGATTTGGGGTGTTTAGTCACTACACGCGCAGATCAACAAAATAATTAAGCAACAGGTTTAAATAAAGATGAGCAATCAAGAAACATCACACATAATACCTCAACAGGCATTATTCCAAAGTATTGCCGATAATTTGGATGATGGCAATACACGATTTGCCTTTTTATTAGGTGCTGGGGCTTCGGTTTCTTCTGGTATACCAAGTGGCGAAGAACTCGCAAACAAATGGTTAAAAGAACTGAAGAAATTTAATCCTGAAAAACATTCCACGCTTCAAGAATTTATTAATGACTCCTCTACTCCTTCGCCTGCTCATCATTATAGCAAAATCTTCGAAGAACGTTTTCAACATAACCCGAGGGATGGCTACAATGAAATTGAAAAAATCATTACCCATAACTCGATTGAGCCTTCCGTGGGTTATATCCTTCTAGCCAATTTTTTATTAGAAACAGAAAATAATATCGTTATAACAACAAATTTTGACCGTTTGCCTGAAACAGCCTTGTTGACCGTATTTAACCAACATTCTAAAGTTATTTATCATGAAAATATGCTTCCTATACTGGCTTTAGATAATAAAAAACCAACGATTGTTAAAATCCATAATGATGTTTTCTTTCAGCCCAGAAATAATGAAGAACATACCGCTAAATTGAGTGATGCGTGGAAGAAAAAAATTGATGAAATATTAACCAATTATCATTTAATCATTATGGGCTATGGCGGTAATGATCGTGAAGGTTTAATGCAACATTTATTAGATTACCAAGAACCTGAAAAATTATATTGGTGTTTTAGAAATGAGCAAAAAATCCCTAAGAAAGTCTTAGAAAGGAAAGTCTTAGAAAAAAAATTCAAATTAGTCCAAATAGATGAAAAAGGCGGATTTGATAGCTTTATGCTTAATTTAAATCAAAAAATGCCAGAAGGAAAAATTTCAAAACTTGAAGCCATATTAGAATCTATTGAGAAAACGACAAAAGAGAAAATCCATAAAATCAATAACAAAGTAGATGAGCTTAGCAAAAATACACCTTCAAGTGAAGGGTTATCTCTATTTACAGCCAATACTTGGGTCGATTTCCAACGTAGAATTAACCAAGAAAGTGACTCAAACAAACAAGATGAACTGTATCAACAAGGATTAGAACAGTTTAAAAGCAGTCATGAATTGATGGGGAATTATGCTATTTTCCTCGATGAGGTTCGTAAGGATTATAAGCAAGCTGAAAAATATTATCAAAAAGCATTAGAGCTTGAGCCTGAAGACGGTGGCTATCATGGTAATTATGCAATTTTTCTCAAGAACATTCGTAAGGATTACGAGCAAGCTGAAATATATTATCAAAAAGCATTAGAGCTTGCCCCTGAACATGCTTACCACAATGGAAATTATGCTTTTTTTCTCCATTTTATTCGTCAGGATTACGAGCAAGCTGAAATACACTATAAAAAATCATTAGAGCTTGAGCCTGAGAATGCTGGAAATAATGGAAATTATGCAGGTTTTTTACTTGCAAGAGGACGCACAAAACAAGGACTTGATTATTTAAATAAAGCAGAAAAAATATGCACTCGTGATGACTTAAAGCTTGAATTATTATTCTATCGCTTAGCACATTCTCCTGAAACTTATGCGGAAAATAAAGTAAAAATAGAACAATTAATTAATAACGGTGTCCGTAGTGTAGGTTGGAATTTTGATGAGAATATAGAACAAGCAAAAAAAGAAGGTAATAAACATCTTGATGAGCTAACTCAATTGGCAAAAATTATTACAACCGATAAGTAAAAAATGATTATTTTGGCGGTATATAAAAGGCTCTACGCACTTTTTACTTGCGCCAACAGATTGCCACAGTCGCTGAAATGCGCTCCTTCGCAATGACCAAAATACAAATAATAGATGAGAGATTAGATTTTTTTCCATAGAGTACCATCAGCAGTGTCTTCTATGGCGATGTTTTGGGAGAGTAGGTAGTCTCTGATTTCATCGGCTTTGGCGAAGTCTTTATTTTTTCGAGCTTCCTTGCGTTGCTGTAGGTAGTCTTCAACATCAATTTCTATACTGTCTTTTCCTTCCCATTGTTGTAATGAGGTGGAAAATAACCCTAACCACCCTGCTCCTGCTTGGATAATGCCTTGTAGCCATTCCATACGTTCTGTTTCATTACTTGCTTTATTGCTTAAATGCAGCATTTGATGGAGTTCTGCTATAGCAAGTGGGGTGTTTAAATCATCAGCGAGCGCCTGTTGAATTTGTTGCATTTTTTCCGTTATTTGATCGGATACTTTAGCTTCAAGATGATTCGTATCTTGAGGGTTAAATTGATGGCGTTGGAAGGTATCGTAGAATTTATTGATATTTTCTTTTGCCAGTGCAACCGATTGCGGATTCCATTCTAAGGGTTTGGCGTAATGGGTGGAAAGGAGTAAAAAACGGATTACTTCGGGCGAATGTTGTTTTAATAAATCGTGCAATTTAAAGGTATTGCCAACGGATTTTGACATTTTCTCACCGCTCATTGTGACATAGCCATTATGTAACCAAAAATTAGCAAATTCATTATGCCCAAAGGCACAGCAACTTTGAATACGTTCGTTTTCATGATGTGGAAAGAGTAAATCACGCCCTCCTCCGTGAATGTCAATTCTTTCTCCAAGATAGTGCGAAGCCATCGCCGAGCATTCCAAATGCCAACCCGGTCGCCCTGCCCCCCATGGGCTATCCCATTTGGGTAAAACGCCTTCTGCTGGTTTCCACAGCACAAAATCTAAGGGATGCCTTTTATAAGATGCCACCTCTACCCTCGCCCCTGCTTGCATATCATCCAATTTGCGATGAGAGAGTTGCCCATATAAATCACTGGCAGATACGGAAAAAAGCAAGTGATTTTCTGCCACATAAGCATAACCCTTAGCAATTAATTTTTCTACCAAAGCAATCATCTGTGGCATATGCTCAGTGGCTTTGGGTTCAACCGTGGGTGCAAGTGTATTTAAGGCGGCAATATCTTGATGAAAATAATCATTATATTCGTCAACAAGTTGCTCCGTTGTAATTCCTTTTTCATTGGCACGATTGATGATTTTATCATCCACATCGGTAATATTCCGAATATAGCTTACTGTAGGGAATTGGGTCTGTAAAAAACGATATAATACATCAAAAACCACAATAGGTCGTGCATTGCCAATATGGATATAGTCATAAATCGTAGGACCACATACATACAAGGTAATATGCTTAGGGTCTATCGGCGTAAACGGCTCTTTTTTTTGTGTGAGTGAGTTATAGAATTGGATTTTATGCATATTGTAGTAATATTAGGTAAATTATTGTCAAATCAAGTTTGCAACTATATATTTTTTGGATTGTCTGGTAACAATTCCAGCGTGTAGCGTTCAGGAGAGTGAGGGTCTTTTATAATTTTCACATATATAGTATTATTAGAAATAGGTACAGATTCTTCCCGAATAAATTGTTCAATTTGATCGCGACTAAAACGCTGGGTAGTTGTTTGTGCTTTATCATCAAGCAAAAGAGAGTGCTCCTCAACCAAAATATATGCCTGCTCAATATTGGTATGCTCCAGGTTACTCTCATTTAAGTTAGTCAGATATAAAAAAGCATTCTGTAAATTTGCTCGTTGTAACTTAGCTCCTTGTAAATTAGCTCCTTGTAAATCCACTCCTTGTAAATTCACTCCTTGTAAATCCGCTCCTTGTAAATTTGCTTCCTCTAAATTCGCTCCTTGTAACTTCGCTCCTTGTAAATCCGCTCCTTGTAAATTTGCTTCCTCTAAATTCGCTCCTTGTAACTTCGCTCCTTGTAAATCCGCTCCTTGTAAATTTGCTTTTTGTAAATGTGCTCCTTGCAAATTTGCTCCTTGTAAATTCGCGCCCTTGAGATTTACACCAGATAAATCACAACCTTGAGTTGCTAAGTCAATTTGATTTTCATACAATTTTTCATGTTTTAATTCCATTAGGAGCTTTAAGCCAATCGCCTTGCTTGTTTTATTCTTAGAAACAAACAGCTGCATAGCGGTTGAAAGATTGGTAAATTGAATTTGTGTTAGTTTATCATGATTACGTAAATACCATAAGTAAAAGGAAGGAAACAATGCCAATAAAAGAAAAAATATTCCACTTCGTATTCGTTCATTGGAAAAAATTATATTTATGAACGGGTCTTCTGTAAGATAAAAACATAAAAAGACTAAAAAGATGCTTATGAAGATGGAAATCAATAAGCAAGAAACACGATATTTTAGTAAAAATTGCTTAAATATCCGCAGATACATTTGAAGAGCCACTATAAATCCTAATTTTTCAAGTCTGCGAACAACTTCTTTTCCTGAAATTGTCGGTAATTTAGGAGGCATGCAAAGGAACTTCTATAGTTGTTAGAAGTGATTTTTGATTAATTTTCATTGGAAATTCTTCTAAGTATAATGCTGTCGCTTCTTGCAAATTGCTTATGGCTTCTTCAACAGATTCACCTTGGGTACAAGTACCAGTTTCAGGATTTGTTGCGATAAATCCACCCTCAAGTGCTGGAGTTAAAATTGCTGTTAATTGCATAATTTTTTGACCATTTATTTTAAGATTGAAAAAATATATTTTAGTTTTTTAGATCCCTAAGAAAATTTTACCGTATCTATCTTTAAGCCTCATCTGATAAAAACGAGTTAATATTATCAATCATTTGGGTGGTGAGTTTGCTTAGGGCATCGTCGCTTAGCCATGAGCAGTGGGGGGTGATGATGATGTTTGGGTTTGCGGCGATAGTTGTTAGAGGGTGATTTTCTGGGAGTGGTTCGGTGCTGACGACATCGAGAGCGGCACCTTTGATTTCTTTATTATTTATGGCTTCGACAAGGGCTGTTTCATCAATAATTCCACCGCGTGCTGTATTGATTAGCAGGGCAGTTTTTTTCATTTTTTTCAGTTCTTTATGGGAAATTAGGTCTTGTGTTTGGGGAGTGAGTGGGCAGTGGATGGAGATAATATCAGAGGTTTCTAAGCCTTTTTCAAAGGGTATTTTGCCCTCTTCTGCTTTTTGTTCTTTTCTCCCCAAAAATTGCACGTGCATTCCAAAGGCTTTTCCCAAATCAGCTACGCGTTCGCCTATCGCACCTTTGCCAATAATTCCTAAGGTGAGACCGTTAAGATCAACGATTTCATTATCACCAAGATAGAATAAGGATGATTTTCCCCAGTCGCCATTAATCACTTGTTGGCGGTAGGCATTGAGGTTTCTTTGTAGGGCAAGTATCATCATTAGGGTGTGTTCGGCAACGGTGGTTTTTGCATAGCCAGCAACATTTTTAACCGTAATCCCTTTTGCTTTGCAGTATTCTATATCGATATTATTGACTCCTGTGGCAGCGAGGGCAATGAGTTTAATATCAGGGCATTGGGAGAGGATACGCTCATTTAAAATAATTTTATTGACGACGACAACAGTTGCCCCTTGCAGGCGTTCAATAACTTGCTCTGGGGAGGTTTGCGAGTAGGTTTTTAATTGGTGTGGCTCGCTAATTAGTGGAATTGAAATCCGCTTTGGGAGGCTATCTATCTCAAGAAAAACAACGGTGGGAAGAGGCATAGTAGATGAGGTATTGAGACCTTTTTTGTAAAGGCTGACTAATTTGCTGATAAAAATTAATTTTTGTTTATCGTTTGAATGACATTAGAGCGAGCATTGTTGTATCTGTTTATCACAATTTTAATTCTTTTAAAATGAGACCTTTGCACAAAAGATATGACAAGTAAAAAAGTAAAAAATCGCTCTAATTTTTATTCGCAAGCGCTTCAAACGCTGTTACTCTAAGGTTCGTAAACTCACCAAGAGTAAAAACGCTTTTTGTGTTGTGAAATTTGCAAAGACGGACGTATTAGCTTCATTTCACGCCTCAATCAGAACGATTTTTTATCTTTTTTCTTTTGCCATACTTTTATGAAAAGGTCTCAAAATATCTTTGATGCCAGTTTTGTTTTCATAAATCTCTTCTCTTTCTAAGCCGCACAGTTCGTGAGGGAATACTAACCATTCTTCTGTTTTTTCAATATAAAAATCCGGGATAAGGTTAGTTTTATTTTTTTCTGGTTTGTAATAAGGGGTCGCTATTTTGATTTCTTTGGGGGTGTTTTTGCGTGCTTTTTTATGAAGAGTTGCGAGTACAGCTTCAATGCTTTTGCCAGTATCAAAAACATCATCCACAATTAAGAGTTTATTATTATCATTGATATTATCAAGGAGATATCCAAGGTTATGCACTCTCACTTTTTTATCACGTTTATCAAGTCCGATATAGGATGAAGTTCTAATGGCGATATGATCAGTTGAAACGCCAACATATTCCATCAATTCTTGTACCGCAATACCAACTGGAGTACCGCCTCGCCAAATTGCAAGAATAAAATCTGGTTTGAAACCGCTGTTAAGAATATTAACTGCAAGTTGATAGCTTTTTAGCAATAAGTCATTTGCGTCGAGGTAAATTTTTTTCATTATCTTGATTGTAGTAGTTTGTGAGGCCTTTTTTCAATTGTATTACGTGCGGAAAATAAGGTGAGGGTTATTGTGAGTACATTCAATAGAAATAGTGAGATTATAATTAGCCAGCCATCGATTTGCCATAGGCTTTCAAATAAATAGATGGATATTGCAATGGTTGCGATAATGCTCATTGTAATTCCTAATAGAGAGGCAAGAAGACTAATCAGTCCAAATTCAAAAATAAATATACTGTAGATGCTTTTTTGCGTACCTCCAAGCACTTTGAGAAGGTTCATTTCATTGCTTTTTCGTTTGGTTTCTGTGTGGCTAATTGAGTAGATTACCAGAAAGCCAACAATAATAGCGAATAGTGCAATAATGGTAATGGCGAGAGTTATTTTGCCACTCAAATCAATAATTTTTTTAACTAAATCTGTCACGTCGATAATCGAAATGTTGGGGAATTTTTTGACAATACTATTTTGTAGTTTTAGGCGGTTATCTAAGCTGGTTTTTTGAATGGTTGCTAAAAAGGTTTGTGGTGCATCTTCTAATAATCCAGGTTGTAGTACGATGAAAAAATTCGGTTGAAAGCTGTTCCATTTCACTTTGCGAATATTAACTACTTTGGCATAAATGGGAATGCCTTGAACGCTAAATTCTAATAGGCTCCCGAGTTTAATGCCTAAGCGTTTTGCAAAGCGATCTTCTACTGAGGCTTCGATTGGGTTTTGTTTATCACCTTGCCCTTGATAGTTATTCGTAAATGCTTTACCTTGAAAGATGCTTTCAGCGGGTAGAGTCGATGAGCGGTAGGTGATATTTACCCCACGAAATAGATTGCGATTTTGGGATTCTCCTTGGGTATCACTACGGCTCATTGTTTGTTCTTCAAAATGTCGAGTCTCAGGGGCTTGACCATCTATTTTTTGTAATCTTCCTCGTATCATTGGGGTGAGCGAGGCAAGCGAGTGTTGCTGTTTAGCAATTTGTTTTTTTAAGGATGAAATTTGCTCAGGTTGAATGTCAAATAGTAATAAACTGGGTACGTTTTGTGTATCTGAGGCGTCAATTTCGTGTTGTAGTCCTTGATAGGTTTGGGGCACAATATTGAGCAAAAATGCCCCTAAGCCAAGCACAATAAAGGTAATCATTGATCCCCAGCGATGGCGCACAATATTTCTTAGGGCAATTTTCAAATATCGATGTTGATGCCGAGATATGATTTCACATAATTTAATTAACAATAAAGCCGTTAAGCCCATTGCAATTAATCCTATTGAAAAAACACTAAGAAAAATTAAGCCGTCTATCAATGAGGATTGATAGATACTCACTAATAAAATAAAGGCAAGCACTGAGAAATAGGGTAGTATCTTTTTGATATAGCCTCGCGGGCTATTATTTTCTATTTCAGTGCCAAATTTTAATAGGCTTTGTGAATTAACGTGAGAAATTTGCTGTAATGCTGGATAGCAAAAGGCAAGACTACCGAGACAGCCAATTAATAAACCAAGGATAATGCTTTTGTAGCTTAATTGTAATTCAATACTGCCTATGCTTAGACCCTCTAAAAATTGATTGAGAAATGGTAGTAGGAAAAACGCTAATAATAAAGAAATTAAGGTGGCAGTTGCTCCAAGCACAAAGGCGTGAATGGTATAGGTGGTGAAAATTTCTGCTTTTTTAATACCGAGTGAGTGCATAATTGCCATTTGGGTGTAGCGTTGAGTAATCAGCCCTCGGTAAAGGTATATTGCTCCAATACCTGATAAAAATAAAGCAATAAGGGCAAACATTGAGATATAGCCCGATGCTCGATTAAGTAAATTAGAGATTTGGTTGTTTGAATTAATGTAAGTTCTTATTCTTGGGGCAGTTTGATTGGTGAATTTTTGATAGAAATCATCATTTATTTTAGCGGCAATAGAAACTGCGGCTTTGCTTTCTTTAAGACGAATAAGTTGTGAGTAATTAATACGACTCCCTCGAGTTTGTAAATACGCATAGTCAAGGTGGGATATTTGCACATAAACTTTAGGGGCAAAACCAATAGATATACCGTTAGCCGTTGAATCTGGGGATATATCTTGTCCTATTTGATATTGAGCATTGCCAATAGAAACGCCCTCACCTATTTCCAAGCCTAAAGTTTTGCGAGTATCTGGAAGCATCCAGATACGTGGGGATTTTTGCGTTTCTTTTGTGGAAAAATCGGCGGTTATTTTATTACCGTTGAGTAATTGTAGAGTACCATAGAGTGGGAAATTTTCATCAATTGCAATCACATTAACCAAGCGTGCGCTTTGAGGGGTGTTGAGCATTGAGAAGAACTCTACTTTTTTAGTACTGCTTAGAAATATATCACCGCTTTGTTTGATGATTTTCTGTTCTTCATCGGTAATGGGTTGTTGGCTGGTAATCGATATATCTCCACCAAGACTATTGCGTAAATTATCGTTTAAATACAGTTTAATTGAATCTTGCAGGGAGTTGATCATTATCAAGCCAACTAATCCGAGCGATAAATTTAATACAAAAAAGCTATTGAATGTTATATGGCGGGTAATCTCACGCTGAATTGTTTTGAAAATAAGTAGCCAGTTAAACATCGTTTTGTGAAAATAGTCTTTATTTTATTTCTATTTTTTATTTAAGAGTTTACCTTGATTAAGCTCCCAAATGTATTCGCAACGGTTGGCTAATTCTAAGTTGTGAGTGACCAAAACAAGGGTCATATTTTGTTTTTTTACTAAGTCAAAAAGTAATTCGCTAATCATTGTGCCATTTTTTGTGTCTAAGTTACCGGTTGGCTCATCAGCAAATAAAATAATGGGTTCGCACACTAAGGAACGGGCAATTGCGACACGTTGTATTTCGCCACCGCTAAGTTCGCTTGGTAGGTGATTTTGTCGGTTTTCTAAATTGACTTGTCTTAGTAATGAAACCGCTTTATCATAAGCATTGGGCTTGCGTAGAATTTCCAACGGAAGCATCACATTTTCAACGGCTGAAAGATGTCCCATTAAATAAAATTGTTGGAATACAATGCCTATCATTGAGGCTCTAAATTCAGCAAGTTGGTTTTCATTCATTTTTGAAAGTTCATAATTGCCTACGGTAATTTCTCCGCTGTCGATGTTATCTAAGCCTGCAAGTAATGATAATAAAGTTGTTTTTCCGCTTCCTGAATGACCTGTAATTGCGTGCGTTTCACTTTGTTTAATAAGTAAGTCTAATTGATTAATAATATTGATTATTTCACCACTTCCACTGGTGTTATTCTTATTGATTTTTTGGGCGTTTAGGATAACGGATGATTCATTCATTAGTGAGAGCTATTGCTTGTTTGATAAAAGGATAAAGATTGTTGGCAATTAATTGATGTCCTATTTCATTGGGGTGGATGCCATCGGAAATATTATGCTTGGATATTCCAGCAACGTCTTTAAGGAGAAAGGGCATAAAAACAGGAGAGTATTTGTTATGTAAATTGCTAAATACTTTGTCATATTCAGCAACGTATTTTTTCCCATAATTAGGTAGTGCTTTCATTCCAGCAAGTACAACAATAATTTTATTATTTTGTGCTAATTCAATCGCCTTGGATAAATTTTCATATATTGAGGAGGTTTTCAATCCTCTTAGACCATCATTTGCACCGAGAGCGAGAACAAGGATTTTTGGTTTGATGGGGGCTCTTAATTGCCATTTTAATCGCCCCAGAGCACTGGCTGAAGTTGAACCGTTAATGCCATTTTTAATAACGACAATATTTTTGTTTGGATAATTAGTCTTTAATTTTTCTGCAACAATATCGGCGTATGCTTTGTTGTGCTGAATACCATAACCTTCGGTAAGTGAATCACCGAGAAAAAGAATTTTGATTGGAGGCGAGGTATTATTGGCTGTAGCTTGTCCAAAGAGACCACAACATAAAAAAATAAGTACCGAGAAAAAAGGTTTCAATTTCAATGAATAAAATTTTTGTATATATTAAGTACCAAGAGGTGGTGTTATATGGTTATATTTAGACAAGTCTTTTTTATTTTCCTTGTCAGTTTTATCTTCTGTTTCTGAATGCTCTACTTCATCTATTTCTTCAAGTGAAGATAATACAGAAGGGGAAGAAAAGTAATCTTTTTCTATTTTAACAGCTTTGTCGGGATTATCTATAATGCTATTCGTTGATGATATAACGTCATTTTCCTTAGTAGTAGTTTTAGGATGTCTAATTTCCATTTCATCGCTAAATTTTGAAAAATCAACAGAAATTTCATCTAATTGATGAGGGTTTTCATTTTTCTCTTGCTTAGTGTAGGCATTATCAGGTATTGCTTTACTGCCTTCACTTTCTTCTTTATTTTTCTGTTGTGCCACTGAACCATTTGCTTTAGTAATTTCAATTGAAGGAAGTTTGGGGATGGAATTAAAATTTAAGTTACCATTTTGTAGAGAAACCATTAACGGGGCTTTAGATGAAACATGGCTATATTGATGATTCTTTGCATAATAACCTGCTAATGCCATTGCTTCGGCATTGAGTTCTTTTAAGTAAATTCGGGCTTGTTTATCTCCCAGAGAGCCTGCCAAAATAGTGCCGTTAACTTTGTTGTAGCAGTGAACGGAACCAGTAGCACAAATAATTCCACCACGTTTAATTTCACCCAAAACAATAACGTCTCCATCGTGTTTAAGATTGACGCCCAATGGGATATCTTCTTTGACAATAAATGGCAGTACGTTAGGTCGAGTTAGTCCGTTATTTTTATAGGGGTCTATTTTTTCAACAATAACATTTGGAGTGGTGGGCTGAGGGGATGTTTGTTGTGGTGGTGGTGCAGTGGGAAGTGTTTGCTGATTTTTGATAGAAAAATTTTTGAGTTTCTCAAGTGATTTAAAAGCAGGAATACCAAGATAAGCTGCAAATTTTCGTATGCTCTTATCTTTAACAATTAAGCCACTTATGAGTACCTGTCTATCTTTCAAAGAATCTACTAATATCGAAAGGCTCGGAACATCAATTTCAATTTTATTGCTAAATTGAATATATATTGGTAGAGACAAAAGATCAGAGTTTTTGCTAATAAAATCTTCAAACTTTTCATCAAAAGAGTCTATATCAATATCTTCAAATAGAAAAATTCGTACGGATATTTCTGTAGATGAGGTCGTTATATTCATATAATTCTCGTAATTTTACTTATTAAAAATCTGTCGTCTATGTACGAAATTATAAACTAGGAAGTGCTTTGATTTAAACTCCCCTCGGCATAGCGTTTTGCCATATTATTCAAGGTGATAGGTTTAATCTTACTCGCATGACCAGCACAGCCAAAGCTCTCAAGACGCTGACGACAAATTTGTTGCATTGCCTTGGTAGCTTCTTTTAAATATTTTCGAGGGTCAAAATTACTTGGATTTTCACTCATATGACGGCGGATAGAGCCAGTAGATGCCATACGTAAATCAGTATCAATGTTTATTTTCCGTACGCCGTGCTTAATACCTTCAGTAATTTCCTCAACGGGAACACCGTAAGTAGAGCCCATATCACCACCATAATTATTGATAATTTCTAACCAATCTTGTGGCACAGAGGATGAACCGTGCATTACTAAATGGGTCGAGGGTAGCCTTTGATGTATTTCTTTAATACGGTCTATACGCAGTACCGCTCCATCAGGTTTTCGAGTGAATTTATAAGCACCATGGGAAGTTCCAATCGCAATGGCAAGACAATCAACATTGGTTTTTTTGACAAATTCTACTGCTTCTTCAACATCGGTTAGTAATAAGTCGGCATCTAATTTACCTTCTGCTCCGTGTCCATCTTCTTCACCCATTTCGCCAGTTTCTAAAGAACCAAGACAGCCTAATTCTCCTTCTACAGAAACGCCAGCCGTATGTGCAAAATCGACTACTGTGCGAGTCACATTGGTGTTGTAAGCAAAATCGGCAGGTGTTTTCATATCTTCACGTAAAGAGCCATCCATCATTACCGAGGAAAAACCCGATTGAATAGCACGCATACAAACACCCGGTGTACTGCCATGATCTTGGTGCATCACCACGGGGATATGTGGGTAGGCTTCAACCGCTGCAAGCACCAAATGCCTTAAAAAAGTCTCTCCAGCATATTCTCTTGCACCAGCAGAACCTTGAAGTATCACTGGTGAGTCCACTTCATCAGCAGCTTGCATAATGGATTTGACTTGTTCCATATTGTTAACATTAAATGCAGGCATTCCAAAGCTGTGCTCTGCCGCATAATCCATTAATTGTCTAAGTGATACGACTGCCATAATTACTCCTTATATTTTAAACATTCATCATTGCGATTGTTGTGTCTAACATACGACAAGAATAGCCCCATTCATTGTCATAGTAAGCACTGATACTGACCAAAGAATCATGCACCTTAGTTAAAGTAGAATCAAAATTACAACTGGTGCTACTGTGATTAAAATCAATAGAAACCAATGGTAAATCTGTGTAGGAAAGGATTTTGCCATCTGCGGCTTCTTTCATTAAGCTATTTATCTCTTCTGCACTGGTATTTTTTGGTGCAACAAAGTTTAGCATCACCATAGATACATTTGCCGTAGGAACACGAACCGCATAACCATCCATCTTACCAGCTAATTCTGGAATAACAATGCCTATGCTTGAGGCGGCACCTGTTGTGGTAGGAATAATAGATGAAGTTGCTGATCGTGCACGTCTAAGATCAGAATGATAAACGTCGGTCAATACTTGGTCATTGGTGTATGAATGGATAGTAATCATAGTCCCACTCATAATCCCCATTTTTTCATGCATTACCTTAGACATTGGTGCTAAGCAATTGGTGGTACAAGAGGCGTTTGAAATGACTTTATCGTCTTTGGTTAGAATGTGATCATTAACTCCATATACAATTGTTTTATCAACTTTTTTGGCTGGTGCTGAGATTAAGACTTTTTTTGCTCCTGAAGCTAAATGAGGCTGGCATGCTTCTCCCGTTTTAAATGCACCAGTACATTCATGCACAACATCGACCCCTAATTCTTCCCAAGGTAAATTTGCTGGATTTCGATCACTAAAAACACGAATACGTTTACCATCAATCACTAAATAATTGCCATCAACTTCAACCGTTGCAGGGAATTTACCATGTACGGTATCGTATTTAGTAAGATGTGCATTAACATCCAAGCTACCCATAGCATTGATAGCAACAATCTCTACATCATCATAATTCTCTTCAAAAGCTGCTCTTAAAGTATTACGACCAATTCTGCCATACCCGTTAATTGCTACTCTTACTGACATTTGTGCTCCTTAAATATAAAAATAAATTAAAAATTAAAATTATCGCTTATTTGACTTAATTGTGATTTGACTATCACATCTAAAGCCTGAAATAATTTATCATTATCAATAATGATATTGCCCTCTTTGGTGATTTTTGCTCCTTTAATTGATGCCTTAATTTTCTCTATATCAATCCTGTTGTCTTTAATGCTAAAGGCAACCAAGGCATTGTTAGTCCAATCCCCTATTTTTTCATTGCCGGTAAAGTCGGCAAAAGGATTGCTGGTATCCATTAACGGAATGTATTGAATATTGAGATGAGTTCGTGAAAATTGTGGGATAATAAAATCAATATAATCGGGTAATCTTTCCGTAATGGAGTCAATAACTTGTTCTCGGCTATAGCCTCTTTCTAAAACATCGCGTGTGATTTTTTGCTTCCATTCAAGATTGATTGTAGGTACAACTCCAATTAAAAAATCAACTAATTTAGCAACATTAATTCCTTGATCTTCATCCACTGCCCCACCGTGCAAGCCTTCATAAAACAATGCTTTAGTATTCGTTGGTAAATCTTCAAGAGGGGAAAGTTCACCTTTTTTAATTATTTTGTTAAATCGCTTGCTTAATCGTTCTGCTTCTACGTCATTATGCACATAAAAACGTCTTTTACCAGTGCCCTGTTGTGAGTATTCCTGAAATAGTTGCTCTAATTGCTTCAAATTATTGGCATGATGCGAATAATGCGTTAATGAGCGTCCCAATTGCTTATGTTTTTGTTGTTTTTTAAGCATTTTTTTACGTGAATAGCGATGAAAGCTATCTCCCTCAATTATTGCGACGGCAAGATTATTTGCTTTAAATAAATCATAAAAATGTTGCTTAACTATTGTCTTGCCCGCACCACTGGCTCCAATTACTGCGATAATGGGGTGAGAGGCTGACATAAGTTATTCTTTAACTATTTTTTCTTTCTTGTAAAATGGCGACTGATGGTAAAGTTTTCCCTTCCAAAAATTCTAAAAACGCCCCTCCTCCAGTAGATATATAAGAAATATCTTGTTGCACGCCAAATTTCTCAATTGCTGCCAAAGTATCACCACCTCCAGCAATGGAAAAGGCATTGCTGTTAGCAATCGCTTTTGCAATTCGTTCTGTGCCTTTGGCAAATTGCGGATATTCAAAAACCCCTATCGGACCATTCCACACAATCGTACCTGCTTGATGAATGAGCTCACAAAGTTTATCTATGGTTTTTTTCCCGAGATCAAGTATGCAATCGTGTTCTTGGATTTGATTCACTTCTTTTTCTGTTGCCTTAGCGTTTTCTGTTAAAGAGTCGGCAACGACCACATCCTCTACTAAGGGAATTGTCGCTCCTCTATCGTGCATTTTTGCACTGAGTTTTTGAGCGGTATCAATAAGTTCAGGTTCGCATAACGATTTGCCAATTGGCAAGTTATTGGCAAGCATAAACGTATTGGCTATTCCTCCGCCAGCAATTAGCCCATCGACCTTATCTGCTAATGAAAGCAGGACTTCTAATTTTGTCGATACTTTGGCACCACCTACAAGTGCAATTAATGGTTTCTTGGGGGTAGATAATGCTTTCTCTAAAGCCTCTAATTCATTCATCAATAAAGGACCTGCACAAGCAAGAGGGGCATATTTGGCAACCGCATAAGTTGAGGAATGTGCTCTATGTGCGGTGCCAAAAGCATCCATTATAAAAATATCACACAAATTTGCCATTTTTCTGCCAAGTATTTCATCATTGTCGGTTTCACCGACGTTAAATCGCACGTTTTCCAAAAGTGCAATCTCGCCCTTATTAACGTTGATTTTTTCTTCCTCTAACCAGTTTTGCATCAAATGCACTGGGGTGTTGAGTTTCTGCTGTAAGCATTTGGCAACGGGGAGTAAAGAAAATTCTGCTGCATATTGCCCTGCTTTCGGGCGACCAAGGTGAGACATTAGCATAACCTCTGCCCCATTTTGTAAGCAATACTCAATGGTTGGCAAGGAGGCTATGATGCGTTGCTCAGAGGCAACGCTGCCATCTTTGATAGGCACATTTAAATCTGAGCGAATAAGCACTCTCTTCCCTTTAACATCGATAGAAGATAAAGATAGTACGTCTGGCATTTTTATAAATTAATTACTTTTAAAATATCTGAAAAATGACTACAAATTACAACCTCTTCAGGGTTGGGGTTATACCCATTATTGTAGCCAAAATCTAAAAAAATAAAATTCACTTTTGCTTTACTGGCAGTTTGGTAATCAACTTCGCTATCACCAATAAAACACGTTTTTTCCGTTGTGCTACCAATGGCATTAATGGTTTCTAATAGTGGTTTAGGATCAGGTTTCTTAACTGAAAAAGTATCTCCGCCACAACAAAAAGAGAAGTATTTTGTTAGATGATAATCTTGTAAGATTTTCTTTGCGTGTACTTCTGGTTTATTGGTACAAACAGCTAATTTAAATCCTGCCTGATATAAAAACTCAATACTTGATAAAACACCATCGTATAAAGTAGAAGATTGCGAGCAAATAGGATAATATAATCTCTGAAATTCTTGCAGTGCTTCATCCAACGCTTCTTCTGTATGGGTGGGCAAATTAAGCTGTTTCCACACTTTTTTTATTAGTGCCCTCGCCCCATTCCCTACATTGACAATAATTTGTCGATCAGTTAATCTTTCTTCATATTGATAATGTTCGAGTAAGAGATTGATTGCCTTGGCAATATCAGGGGCACTATCAATCAAAGTACCATCAAGATCAAAGACAATGGTTTCAAGCACTTGAGGCTGTGGCATAAATGCTATAAGGCGACTCTTAAATTTTTAATTTTCTCAGCATAATCTCCAGAAAAAACATAGGAGCCAGCAACTAAATTATTGGCACCTGCTTGGCGAGAGAGTATTGCCGTTTGATTATTAATGCCACCATCAACCTGTATCATAATTTTATCCTTATATCCTGTCTGTTCCAGCAAGGAATGAACTTTGCGAATTTTTTCTTGCTGTGAGGTAATGTAAGACTGTGCTGCATATCCCGGATTGACTGTCATAATAAGAATTAAATCCAATTTATCAAGCACCCAGGGTAAAAAATCAATTGAAGTTGAGGGGTTTAGTGCCACGCCTGCTTTCTTTCCACAGTCTTTAATATGTTGTAATGCACGATCTAAATGTTGTACTGCCTCGCAATGTATGGTAATTGAATCCGCTCCCGCCTGGGCATAATCTTCAATGTATTGTTCGGCGTTAGAAATCATTAAATGCACATCAAATGGCAAGGTGGTAAGTGGGCGAATGGAGCGAATAACTGGTAGTCCAAAACTTAAAGATGGTACAAAAACCCCATCCATTACATCAATATGAATCCAATTTGCTTGGCTTTTTTCTAAGGCAATAATTTCATCGTCAAGGCGTGAAAAATCTGCAGAAAGGATGGAGGGGGCAATAATTAGTTCTTGCATAGTTTTTGTTCAATCTGCTCAACTAAGTTTTTTGTGGTAATGCCAAATTTTTCAAAGACTTGATTGCCTGGGGCGGATGCACCAAAAGATTCAATCCCAATGCTAATGTCCGGACGCTCACGCAATGCCTGCCAACTTTGCGTTAAACCGGCTTCAATACTCGCAAGAATCTCATAGTCACCTATAACCTCTTTGCGATATTTAGAGGTCTGAGCCGAAAATAAATCAATGCAAGGCACAGAAACCACTCGTATATTAAGCCCTTTTTTCTGTAATTCTTCTTGAGCCTCTACTGCGTTACTTACCTCAGAACCAGAGGCAAGAATGGTTGCGTGTAGTTTTTGATTAGTTGTTTGCTCATATCTCAATATATAGCCTCCATAACGACACGAATTTTGTTCTGTAGCATCCGAACGCAAGGTGGGTAAGCCTTGGCGACTTAAGGCTAATACACTCGCCTTACTGCCTTGATTTTGTAAGGATAACTGCCAGCACTCAGCTGTTTCAATCGTATCACAAGGGCGAAACACCAATAAATTAGGAATGCAACGCAAGGCAGTCATTGTTTCAACTGGTTGGTGGGTGGGACCATCTTCCCCTACGCCAATAGAGTCATGTGTCATCACATAAATAACACGGACATTCATCAGTGCAGCTAATCTCATTGCTGGACGACAATAATCTGAAAAAACTAAAAAGGTTCCCCCATAAGGAGTATAACCACCATGTAAAGCAATACCGTTCATTATAGCTGCCATTGAATGTTCACGAATGCCATAATGAATATAGGAGCCACGCACATCCTCAACAAAATTAACTTGTTCGCTACCACGGGTTAAGTTTGAACCCGTTAAATCCGCTGAACCACCCAATAATTCTGGCATTTTTGGCAGGATATGATTGAGTACGTATTGCGAAGATTGACGTGTTGCCATCTTCGGTTTTTCGGTGGAAATTTGTTTTTTTATTTGTTGAAAAACCGCATCAGCTTCATGCGATAATTTTCCTGATATACGTCGTGCAAATTCTTCTTTTTGAGAGTGTGCATTATATATTTGCTTCCATTGTTGATAATCCTCAAATGAACGCTGACCGACTTTATGCCATTCATCCATCAACTCCGGTGGAATTTCAAAAGGAACTTGACTTTCCCAACCGAGGTTTTGGCGAGTGAGTGCAATTTCCTCATTTCCCAATGGAGCCCCGTGAGTAGCTGAGGTTCCCGCTTTATTTGGAGAGCCTTTGCCGATAATGGTTTTACACGCAATAAATACCGGTTTATCCGTTGATTGTTGAGCCGTTGTGATTGCCTTTTCAATTTCTTGAAAATTATGTCCATCACAACTTAAAACCTGCCAACCTGCTGCCTCAAAACGCATCAATATATTTTCAGAACTTGAAAGAGAAACGCTGCCATCAATCGTAATTTGATTGTCATCCCATAAAGCAATTAATTTATTTAGTTTATAATGCCCTGCAAGAGCAGCGGCTTCATAGCTTATTCCTTCCATTAAGCAACCATCTCCCATAATAGTGTAGGTACGATGATTGATTAACTCTTCACCAAATTCTATCTGTAGTTTTTTTTCTGCAATAGCCATTCCTACCGCATTAGCAAAGCCCTGCCCTAAGGGACCTGTGGTTGTTTCAACCCCTCTCCCATGCCCATATTCTGGATGTCCAGCGGTCAAACTATTTAATTGGCGAAATTGTTGTAATTGCTGCAATGAAAAGTCTTCATAGCCTGTGAGGTGTAGCAAAGAATATAATAATGCCGAGCCATGTCCTGCGGATAAGACAAAACGATCACGATTAACCCATTCGGGATCTAAGGGGTAGTGATTTATGAATTTGCTATAAAGAACGGTGGTAACATCCGCCATACCCATTGGTAAGCCAGGATGTCCTGAATTAGCTTGCTGCACCGCATCCATAGAAAGGATACGAATACAGTCTGCCATTTTTTTATTTAAACTCTCAGACATACTAATTTTATGTGGCTATCCTCGTTGAGAATTTTATTACGATTTTTTAGGAGGGAATGCTCAAATCACATCGATATGTAAAGAATAAACAATATTATTTGTTGTTAATATATCGAAAACCTTCTACGTTAAGGATTGTGCATTAAAGCGACGGCAAAGATACCAAATTTAGCCAGCTATTGTTCTATGCGTTTGATAACAAAAGCCAGTGCGTTTTTTTATTTATGCAATTTTGATCTAATCACTTAGAAAACACTAAAAAGTCAAAAAATGGCGGAGCGGACGGGACTCGAACCCGCGACCCCCGGCGTGACAGGCCGGTATTCTAACCAACTGAACTACCGCTCCGATTTATTTACAAAGATAAAGTGACTTTAGAAAAATGCTTGCGTTCAGTTAATACAAAATCATCTAAAAATGTGGTGGGTGCTACAGGGCTTGAACCTGTGACCCCCGCCTTGTAAGGGCGGTGCTCTCCCAACTGAGCTAAGCACCCAACTTCGTAAAAATATAAATCGCATAAGAAACACAATCTCAGAGTTAATTATAACAGTAGATTATCGTTCAAAGAGAGAGACCTTGATAGAAAATTTTGTCATAATCAAGTAAGAAAAATTAACATAGGATTACAAAGTATAATTTTATGTAATGAGAAAACTGATTCAAAATTTTTTAGAAAGAAAAACATATTTCTGCGCATAAAAAAGTGATTGAGAACATCATAAATTGTTTAGACAAACATAAAGCAAATACAATTACTTCTCTTAATGTTAAAGAGAGTTGTCAGTTTACTGACTATATGATTATATGCACAGGAACTTCAAAGCGTCATGTTCAGGCGTTAGCAGAGCATTTATGTGAAGAACAAAAACAACTGGGCAGCCTCTCTCCTCTAATTGAAGGAAAAGAAATTGGCGAATGGATTATTGTTGATTTTATTGATGTCGTTGTACATATCATGCAAGAAGATGCTCGTGCTTTATACGCTTTAGAAAAATTATGGCATAACGAATTACAGTAAATGCTATTATCACACTCCTATAATGCCCCTTAGTTCTAAGGTCCTGGCTCTTATTATAAAAATTCTGCTTATTGTCTCAATGGCAGTTTTATCAATTGTGCTTATTGTAATGATTGCAATAAGAATTTTTGATCAAGAAATAAAGCAAGCTATTGAAACTGGTTCCTTTATTTCTTATATGGATAAGAGATTTGGTACAAAAATCACTTATGATAATTTTACCTATGACAGAAATTTTAATAATTGGAAGATAAATGCCAAAAAACTCTCTATTACCAATAGGCATGTCAATATATCTTTAGATTCTTTAGAGGCCTCTCTTTTCTTTTTAGAAGAATTTTTTAATACGGAAAAAGATAATAACGTTTCTATATTCACCGTTAAAAATGTTAATGCCAAACTATATACTTTAGGAACCTTACTACTCAAAGATAACTTACCCAAAGCTAAGCAAGAATCCAAAATAGCACAAGAAGATGATGCTCTTCAAGATTCTTTAAATTTAATTAGGAGCGTGCCTTATAGCAATGACTTTTTAAATTATTTTGGAATAGAGGTAATCAGTTTTGCATTGTTTCGTAGTCCAATACTTATCAATATCTATAATGCCTTCATTACCACGCCTAATGATGTTCTTTTTAATACTACACAAATAACTTATGATTCAGTTAGTAATAATGAAAGAAAATTGAGTTTTCACACTAAGGAAATTATTCACGAAGACTCAAAATATCAAGGGGTTATAGTACATATGACTCAAAGTCGTTCTTTACCCATTGAGGATATTGGACATTGGAAATTTTATGGAGAAATAAACGCATTAAAAACTAAAATACCCACCAATTTCAATACGTTAGTTCAAGTTGAGGTTAAGGGGAATATAGATATTGACCCGTACCAAATAAAGGCGATTACAGTTGATGCCTCAGTAAAAGGGAAAACAAAAAATGAGAAACGTTTTACTTCAAAAATAAAAGCTCATTTGCTGGTTGAGAAAAATGAACCTATTATCACTCTAAATCTATCAAATTCACGCCTTGATAAAGCAGACTTCGGTGACCTTTTCATACGCCTTAATTTTCCTCAACGCACCTTAAATGCATCAAGTTCTGATTTTCAACTTACTCTTTTGCAATTCTTGTTCCCCTCTTTAAGTTCAAAATTGAAGATACAAAAAATACAGGGGAAAGCGATCACTTTCAACATTAAATACAACTATAAAGACGATATTCTTGAAAACTTACAGATAGCAATTCCCGATATAGAGTTGATTTTTGATAATCCTATTATTCCAAAAGTAAGCAATCTCTCAATCCATTTCTTGCATAAAAAAAATCAACAAAAACTACTTATATCTATCCCTAAAGTTGATATTATGTTAAAGCCACATAACAAAGATGATCGTATCACTTTAGAGGAATTGAATTTAGAAGTGGATTTTGGGGGTGACATAAGAAATATTAATGAAATTTCCATCTCCAAGGGTTCTTTTTTAATTGCCCAAGAAAAAGTCTCCATTCGGGCAAAATACAACCCCAAAGAACAAAAAAAGAAAAATGTTGAGTTTACAATGCAGTTAGAAAATTCTTCAGTATCAATGTTGCAAAATATTCTTAGTAAAATTCCTGAAAACAATTTTGCCACTGATTGGTTATCTAATAATGTTTTATCAGGGGAAGTTACTAAACTAACGTTTCATTGCAAGTATAAACTCTCAAATCTCTTAACACAAAAAAATTCTGAGAGTGACGTAAATTTATCTTTATTATTAAAACACATTACACTTATTCCTCATGATAATTGGCCAACTTTAAAACTTGAAGATATTAATATTTCATATAAAAATAATTCAATTTCGCTTAATGCAGAAAAAGCTGTTGCAGTGAGAAGTGAAGCAACATTAGAAAAAATTGCCTTATCAATAAAGCCTGATAATAAAAATGATGAGAAATACCTAACTCTAAATGGGAAGTTAAAAACACAACATAATCAAGCTATTAATTTTGTGCGACTATCTCCTATTCCCCAAATAACTAATTTAGAAGAAATATTAACCGCCTTAAATATAAAAGGAGCTATCACAGGTGATTTAAAACTCAAGCTGCCACTTACGGAAACTACTGAAAGCGATAGCTCTTTTAATTTAGATCTAACCTTAAATGTTGAAGGTGCAACAATCGAATATGACGGCTGGGAGATAGAACAAGCTCGAGGCAAAATTTATATTGATAATGACTCTATTTATACTAGCACAATGACCGGGCTTGTATCTGATGATTCTCCAGTTATTTTGCGTGCTTTAAAACCACAAACCCCCTCTGAAAAACAACACATACTTTATTCAATAAACCTTAAAAAAGCAGAAAATTTTATAGATTTTGCTCAAGGAAATGTTATGCTTGAGGGGGAAATTAAATTACCTAATATTAAAGTGGAAGGAGAAGCATATAAGTCCGTATTTTCAATACGTAGTGAGTTGCAAAATTTAACTCTAAATTTACCTTCTGTTTTCAAAAAAGAAAGTGGTGAAAAAAAACTCTTTGAAGCAAATATTATCCAAAACGGAACGCTGTTAGATTTTGATATTACTTTTGATAAGCAAAAAATCAAAGCAACTTATGATTCTAAAAAAAATCTCATTGAGCCTTTTGCTATTGCCATTGGTAAAGCAAAGATTAAAAAAATTGAAAAAGGCGGGTATATAGGTATTGATTTGCCAGAAATTGACTTGGAAGAATGGTTTGCTTTAGGAAAATATTTTGATGAAAAGAACGACCTCCCTATGCCTGAACTTGTTTTTCCAAGCATTTCTGTTAAAGCGGATAAAGTTAAATGGAGAAAATATATTTTTACCGATGTTAAGCTATTCACACAAGAAAAAAAGAAGCGTTGGTTAATTAATTTTGCTTCTACAGAAAGCAATATGAAAGCGTATTATGTAGAAGACAAATTATTAGACATAAATATTGATAAATTATTAATACCAGCAACAACAAATACAGAAAAAACGTCAACAATAACAACTGTCCTTTCTCCGCTTTATAATGATGTGAAAAAATGCTTCTTTGTAGATCTTGGCAGTAAAAAATATCCAAGAATCTACCTGAATATTTCTGAACTCATTTATGGTGAGTCAAATGCAATACCAAGCACTGTTATAGCAAAAGGCTCTTTAGATAACAGTGTATTGAAATTAGATGAAATGCAAATTACAAACCCCAATACTATACTCACGCTTTCAAACTTAATTCACCCCTTACCACTATCTGAAAAAATAAAGTACAAAACAAAGACTCAAGTTGATTTCAACCTCAAATCAAAGTCTTTACAAGAATTTCTGACAAGTTTAAAGTTTGATTATCCAAACTACCTTGCTCAAGATGTTGCCATTAATGGTAACTTAAATTGGAAAGGTGCCCCTTGGTGCATCACAAAAAACAATGTTATAGGAAATATAGAAGCTGAATTTGGACTTGGAGCTTTCAAAGGAATGGAACCTGGTTTAGGGCGAATTTTATCTCTACTTAACTTTAAAATATTGTTAGAGCGATTGCAAGATAGTAAAGAACTTCGTACAAAAAAAGAAGAGTTTGAAAAACAAGGTATGAGTTTTGAAAAAATTGAGTTCAACGCAGGTATTGACAATGGTATTCTTGATATAAAAAGATTAAGAGTTGACTCATCACTTGCAGTCGTTAAACTTAAAGGCACAGTTGATTCTATACAAAATATATATGATTTAGTAGCAAATGTAAAACCTGAGCTCATTCCAACAGCAGTTACCTTAACCACTCTTTTTGGTGGTCCAATTGCCGGCTTAATTCTTGCTGGTTCTTCAGAAATATTAAGGTTCTTCAATCTTGATGATTATTTGCTTACCTATAATGTGAAAATCAAAGGAGATATTGATAATGCAGAATTCATTAAAGAAGAAAATGAATAAGTTAACTTAAAGCAAATATGCCCAATGGGTACAAACACAAATCATCTCCAAAAAAAACTTATAAAACGGTTTAATAAGAGTGCAAATAACTATAAAAAATATGCCATTGCACAGCAAAAAATGGCAGAAAATTTACTTGAACGTTTAAGTTTTTTTAATATTAATCCAAAAAATATTCTTGATTTAGGGTGCGGTAAAGGCGAACTTAGTCAAGCACTAACTGAGCTATATCCACAAGCCAATATATTTAGCTTAGATTTTGCGGAACAAATGCTGTCTAACAAAGAATATGCTGATAAAATTAAAATTTATCCAATTGTTGCTGATGCCCATAAACTCCCTTTGCAAGATAATAGCACTGAAGTTATTATTTCAAATGCTGTGCTTCATTGGTCTTTAGAACTAAATCAGTTACTTAAGGAAAGTAAGCGTATTCTCAAAGAAAATGGGCTATTTATATTTACTACCTATGGTGTTGATACACTTTACGAATGGAAAGAAGCATGGTTTAAAACAGACCCGTATAAGCAATATACAAACACCTTTGTTGATATGCACGATATAGGAGATTTTTTAATGCGCTTAGGATTTTCTCACCCTGTAGTAGATAGGGATAAATTAACAATAAACTATTCTAAAATAGAGACTCTTATTGAGGACCTTAAAGGTATTGGCTCCACTTTAACCCATCCTAATAAAAATAAAGGACTCAGTACAAAAAATACTTGGAATAAAATGAAAAATAATTACCCTCGTCAAGAGAATGGCAAATATCCATTAACGTGGGAAATTATTAATGCACATTGTTTTAATTCGCCACCGCCTCCAGCGAAATATCCACAACCCTATGAAATACCACTTAGTGAGTTAAAAAAATAGCGTTGTGAGACCTTTGCACAAAAGATATGACAAGTAAAAAAGCAAAAAATTGCCCTGATTTTCGTTGTGAAACTTGCGAAGACGGACGTATTGGCTGCGTTTCACGCCTCAGTCAGAACAATTTTT
>CAKMZV010000011.1 GCA_929200535.1 uncultured Gammaproteobacteria bacterium | reverse complement strand
TTTATCTTTTTTCTTTTACCTGCAAGCAGTTCAAACACTGTTACTCTAAGGCTCGCAAGCTCGCCAAGAGTAAAAACGTTTTTTGTGCCATACTTTTATGCAAAGGTCTCATTACAACAATCTTACTTATAATTATAAATCGAGACCTTTACAAAAGGTCTCAAATCACAACATTAAGTTATCTATCCTTGAACTATGCAAAAAAACGTTCCAAATAACGACTTCTCACGCTGGCAAATTGACTGTCAAGAACGCACAAAAAAAAACTTACAAGATAATTTATCCAATGCTCAATTAGCCACAAAACTTTTTGAGGCAGTAAGCTATTCCTTACTTTCTCCGGGCAAAAGATTAAGACCCAGCCTTGTTTACGCCAGCGGTGAATTGCTCGCCATTGATATAGCTATTTTGGATAAGCTCTCAGCAGTTATTGAGGCGATCCACGTTTATTCACTTATTCACGATGACCTTCCGGCAATGGATGACGATGATTTACGACGTGGCAAACCCTCTTGCCACAAAGCGTTTGATGAAGCAACAGCGATTCTCGCAGGAGATGCGCTGCAAGTACTTGCTTTTGAATGGCTTTGTGAAATACCTTTAAAAGCAGAAATTATTGTGCAATTATGTTCAGCACTATCTAAAGCCATCGGGATCAATGGAATGGCACAAGGGCAAGCACTCGATATGTACTGGGCAAAACAATCCACTCAACCCCCCACCATTGATGATGTACAAGAAATCCATCACCTAAAAACAGGGAAACTCTTTAGTGCCTGCATTGAAATGTGCTTGATTGTCTCACAACAAACAAAATATTCTATGCTACTAAAAAAATTTTCTCACCATATTGGCATCGCCTTCCAAATTCAAGATGATATTTTAGATATTACCGGCGATCAAACGCTTATTGGCAAAACTGTTGGGAGCGACCAACAAGCCAATAAACTCACCTACCCTGCTTTAATTGGCTTAGATGCCTCCTATCAACAACGCAACCATCATTATGAACAAGCAATACAATGCTTAAAACACATCGACTCCCCCACCAAACGCTTAATACAACTTGCCCAAAATATGATTTATCCTGAAAAAAAATCTGCCTAAAAAAATGCTTCGCTAACCCAAATGTCACAGGAATTCACTTTTTTTATATTACAAATCGCCCATCAACACCCAGTTTTATGGTACATAATTATCGTACTACTCGGGATGCTTGCCGGCAGCTTTATCACTATGCTATGCCACCGCCTACCGGTGATGCTACAATGGCAAGAACCCACTAAACCCTCACCATCCACCGAAAAAACATTTAATCTATTTTTCCCTCGCTCCTTTTGCCCTAATTGCCAAAATACGATTAAATGGTGGCAAAATATCCCCATCCTAAGTTATTGCTTATTGGGTGGTAAATGCCATCACTGCCACCAACCAATTGCACATAGCTATTTAATCATTGAAATTATTAGTGTTCTACTTAGCATAATTACCGCCTTAATTATCAATGACCCTATACACACTCTATGGTGGCTACTATTCACTTGGATAGCACTTGCACTCACCATCTTAGATAGCCGCTACCTACTTCTGCCTGATAGTTTAAACTACTCACTCTTATGGAGTGGAATGCTTTTTTCCATCGTCACGCACAATGCCGAAACTGCCATTATTAGTGCCTTTGTTGGATATTTGAGTTTTGCTATCATTAATTTTTTATACAAATTAGTGCGTAAAAGAGACGGCATTGGGCAAGGTGATTTCAAACTCCTTGCTGGCATTGCCGTATGGCTTAGTTGGTACGAACTTCCATCGGTTGTACTGCTAAGCTCAATCTTTGGATTATGCTACGCCCTATACCTATTTCTCAAGCACAAAAGCCTTAATATAAACCAACCAATACCCTTCGCCCCCTTCTTATTATTTGCCGCTTGGCTATGGGCACTCTACTTACATAACTTTTATTGAGTTTTTTTTGTTGCAATCTTTTCTGTGTTAGGAACAGAGTTCTCAAAGTATAATTTATATTTTGTAGGAAATTCAAAATCAGATATTTCAATAATGAACTCGCAATTTACAGGAAGTATTCCAGCACTTATCACCCCAATGAAAATGGATGGTGCGATTGACTATGCCTCTTTAGAGAATCTTATTAACTGGCATATTGAACAGCAAACAGATGCCTTGGTTATCGCTGGCACCTCTGGAGAATCGGCAACACTGAGTATGGCTGAACACAGCGAACTCATTGCCAAAGCCGTTGAAATTACCGATAAAAGAATACCCATTATCGCAGGTACTGGAGCCAACTCAACTACCGAAGCCATTGAGCTCACTCAACATGCAAAAGCCAGTGGTGCTGATGCCTGTTTATTAGTTACCCCATACTATAACAAGCCTGTTCAACAAGGCTTAATAGAGCATTTTTCGCTAATTGCAAAAACCGTTGATATTCCTCAAATTCTCTATAATGTTCCTGGGCGTACTTGTTGCGATATTCTGCCTGAAACGGTTGCCGAATTAGCAAAAATTGATAATATTATCGGCATCAAAGATGCCACTGGTGATGTGCAACGCCTAAGAGAAATGCAACCACTGATTAAAGATATTGATAGCAATTTTATTTTTCTCTCTGGTGAGGATGGCACCACCTGTGAATTTATTCTTAATGGTGGACACGGAGGAATTACCGTCACAGGCAATGCAGCCCCAAAACTCAACCGCCAAATGTACGCCTATGCACGCCAGGGGGAGGCAGCAAAAGCCCAAGAAATCGATCAAAAATTACAAGGCTTACACTGTGAATTATTTTGCCAATCAAACCCCATCCCAGTAAAATGGGCTCTTAGCCAAATGGGATTTTGTGAAAACAGCTATCGCCTACCGCTTACTCCCTTACAAGCAGAATTTCATTCACAAGTTAAAAAAGCGATGCAACAAGCTGAGATTAATATTTAGTTTTTTTTAAACTATGCCTCTTAAATTTTTTGCTCTTCCGCTTGGTATTGCTCTATTGCTTTCATCCTGTGCCTTATTTCGTCTCGATAATCAACGTGCTGAACTTTATCAACAACAGCTTGAGCTTGTAAAACCACCCGTTATTTCAGAATCAAGCAAGACTAAAACCGTCTCTACTCAACAACCTTGACATCCCCATTGTCACTCTCAACCCAATTTTATCTAACCCAAGAAATCACTGCTTGCGAAAGCAAACATCCTGCTAACAATCAATTACAATGCCAACAATGCTTTATTATTGCCTGGCATACTCCCCCAAATACATCACTGACCAAACGAGTAGAAAATCTACTTAATGCAAAATTAGTTAACAACACGCTCGCACCACCGCTCTTTATTATTACCCCACGTCAAGGCACTATTTCTGCGTGGTCGAGTAAGGCACAATCACTTTTTACCACCTGCCAAATTGAAGGCTGTTATCGCATCGAGCGTCTTTGGAGTTACACAAATTCAGATAGTTCTACGCTAAATTCAACGCAAATAAACAACCTTGCCGAGTCTTATTTTGATAAAATGACTCAGCAAGTGCTATTTGAATGGCAGCAATGCCAACAACTTTTCAACCAAAGCCAACCAAAACCCTTAGAGATTTTGGACATTTCCACCAAGCAAAAAATTCAATCCATTAACCAATCTATGGGATTAGCGCTTTCCCCAGTAGAAATTGACTACCTAACCTCTCTATACAATAAGCTCGCAAGAAACCCCACCGATGCGGAATTAATGATGTTTGCACAAGTTAATTCCGAACATTGCCGACATAAAATATTCAATGCCAAATGGATTATTGATAATCAGCCAATGCCCCATAGCCTATTTGCAATGATACGCAATACATACAAAAATGCCCCTCAAGGCATTAGCATTGCCTATGATGATAATGCTGCCGTGCTTACTGGCGACAAAAGTATGGCATGGCAGAATGATAAAGATAGCCATCAGTACCACCTTAACTCGCTTAATAGCTCTGTCCAAATCAAAGTAGAAACACACAATCACCCGACTGCCATATCGCCCTATCCGGGTGCTGCCACAGGCTCTGGTGGCGAATTGCGCGATGAAGCCGCGACTGGGCGTGGAGGTATCCCCAAAGCGGGATTAGTTGGATATAGCGTTTCCCAACTACACATCCCACAACGCCCCTTAGACTTTGAAAATCCAACACTTGGCAAGCCCCAACATATTCGCTCCAGCTTAGAAATTATGCTCCAAGCACCACTCGGTGCCGCACGCTATAACAATGAATTTGGTCGCCCCTGTATTGTCGGCTACTTCCGTAGCTTCTTGCGTGAGGTAAATCAGCAATACTATGGCTACCATAAACCGATTATGCTTGCTGGTGGGCTTGGCTCTATCACTCAGGAAAATATTGATAAAAAACCGATAAAAAATGGCTCACTGCTAATCGTTCTTGGGGCAGCTGCTCAATTAATTGGACTGGGCGGTGGTGCCATCTCAAGCAAAAAAAACACCCAACATAATGAGGCCTTAGACTTCTCCTCGGTGCAACGAGATAATGCCGAAATACAACGCCGTTGCCAAGAAGTGATTACTCGCTGTAGCTACCTCGGAGCAAAAAACCCCATTGTCTCTATTCACGATGTCGGCGCTGGAGGCATCTCAAATGCCTTACCTGAACTTGTAAACGATAGCCAACAAGGAGCCATTATCGACCTACGCAAAGTGCTATCGGATGAACCCTCAATGTCACCAATGGAAATATGGTGCAATGAATCGCAAGAACGCTACGTACTGGCGATTGAACCTCACAACCTGGCACTATTTGAAAAAATCTGCGAGCGTGAGCGTTGCCCAATGGCAGTTGTCGGCACCAGCACGGATAAAGATTGCTTGCAAGTAACGGACTCCTTATTAGAAAAAGATGCGGTCAATCTTCCACTCTCTGACCTGCTCGGCAAAATGCCAAAAATGCTCAAAAAAGAAGAGAAAATAAGCACGCAAAAAACCCACAAAAACAAAAACCAAAAACGTAATGATAACACCTTAGAAAAAATAGCCATAGAAGTTCTAAGGCACCCCACCGTCGGCGATAAATCTTTTTTAATTACCATCGGGGATCGCAGTGTTGGTGGCTTAGTGCATCGTGATCAAATGATTGGGCATAAACAAATCCCCGTTGCCGATTGTGGCATCACCCTCAGAGACTATATTAATTACAGCGGTGAAGCAATGAGCATTGGCGAACGCACCCCAATTGCCATTGAAAACTCCGCAGCTGCCACTCGTATGGCAGTCGCCGAAGCGATTACCAATATGTTAGCAACCCCGCTTGACTCCCTCTCACAAATCAAACTCTCCTGTAACTGGATGGCAGCCGCCCAACAAAAAGGAATGGGCAAAGATTTATACGATGCTGTACACACCGTCGGGTTAGAATTTTGCCCCGAACTCGATATAGCAATCCCGGTGGGTAAAGACTCTATGTCAATGCAAACAGAATGGACGGCTCAACAAAATACCCATAAAGTCACCTCCCCATTATCGCTAATTGTTTCCGCATTCGCCCTACTACCCGATACTCGAAATAATGCCACACCACTGCTTAATGCCAACGCAACAATAAAAACAGACCTATGGTTAATTGACTTAGGCTTAAATAAAAACCGCCTCAAACACACCATCCTTGATGAAATCATAGATATTTCATCAAATAATATCTTCAATGACTATGATGAGGTCGCAGACATTACCGCACACACCCTAAAAAATGGCTTTAAACTCATCCAACAACTCAGAAAAAACGACCTACTACTCGCCTACCACGACCGCTCCGATGGTGGCTTATGGACAACCCTATGCGAAATGCTATTTACCAGCGAATGCTCGCTAACGCTTGAAAAACAATGCACCACCGATGAACTTATCGCATTTCTATTTAATGAAGAAATCGCAATGGTCGTTGAAACACCCCAAAGCCATAGAAAAAATATCCAAACACTTTTTAGCTCAAGCCCCATCGCTGAACACTGCCACCACCTTGGTAGCCCCACACAAACAACAAACAAAACCCTCAGCATAAACACGCCCCAAAGCAATCATACTTTTGACCTTAATAAACTGCAATGTCACTGGAATGAAACCAGCTACCATATTAAAAAACTACGTGATAACCCAGAATGCGTCGAACAAGAAAGAAAACAACTGCAAAATCAAAATAACCCCAATAAACCAAACGCCACCCTCACCCCCTACCTTAGCAATAAACTCTCAAAACTATTAGCAAGCCCAACCTATCAAGCAAGCCTCAATAGAGAAATTCAAACCCCCAATATACTCTCTACCCTACCGAAAATAGCCATCCTACGTGAACAAGGCATTAACGGACATCAAGAAATGGCATTTGCCTTCTATCAAGCAGGCTTTCAACCCATTGATGTGCATATGAGTGATATTCTCAATGGCAGCACTATTTTGCAAAAATGTGTTGGATTAGCTGCTTGCGGTGGCTTCTCCTACGGGGATGTGCTTGGAGCTGGTGGTGGTTGGGCAAAATCCATCCTATTCAACCCATTTGCCCACGATCAATTTCAACAATTTTTCCATCGCTCAAACACCTTTAGCCTCGGCGTATGCAATGGCTGTCAAATGCTCAGCCACCTTAAAAAAATCATCCCCGGTGCCGAACAATGGAACACCTTCACCCACAACCAATCAGCACAATTTGAAGCCCGCCTTATACAACTTAAAATCACCAAATCCCCCTCTATACTGCTTGCAGATATGGAAGAATGTATTCTGCCTACCGTTGTCTCACACGGCGAAGGAAGAATTAACCACACACAACCCAACCAAACACTCCCCCCCAAAGAAATCCAATGTGCCCACTACGTTGACTCTCACCATCAAATCACCACTCAATACCCAGCAAACCCCAACGGCTCAACCGACGGCATAACCGCCCTAACCTCAACCGACGGCAGAGCCACCATTATGATGCCCCACCCCGAACGCACATTCAGACTAAGCCAATACTCCTGGCACCCAAAAGAATGGGGAAAATTTAATGATATTTCTCCGTGGATGAAACTCTTTACCAATGCTAAGGATTTTGTAAAATAAAGCGGTAATGATAAGGCAAAAAAATACTCTATCGGATGATAAAATGCTGTTCAATTTAGTTGTTATACATTAAAACGAAAAATTAAAATGAGAATTGTAACTCCGCCGCTAATCATTGAAGAATCCGATGCATTCAAGAATGATATACTTGAAAGGAAAGCATATGGTAAAGATCTCCTAAATTTAGTTCGGCAATCTAATGATGAACTCGTAATATCTCTTGATGGAAAATGGGGAGAAGGAAAAACAACATTTGTTAAAATGTGGCAAGGATTATTATCTGAATCCAATGTACCAAATATATATATTGATGCATTTGCAAACGATTATTTAGATGATGCTTTTATATCAATAGTAAGTGCAATTATGAGCTTTGCTAAAGAGAACATTGAACAAGATAGTAGCAATAAAATTAAAGTTTTAAAAATAAAAGCAAAAAAAATTGGAGGACAACTATTTAAATTGTCAAGCAAAGTTGCCATTAGAGCAGCGACACTTGATACCATTGCAATGAACGATGTAGAAGAATTCAAAGACAATATTGTAAAATCACCATCAAGTTTGATTGATGAACTCATAGAGGACAGACTAAATTTTCATTCAAATAAAATTGCCTTAATTGATGAATTTAAGACATTGCTTTCTGAAATATCCTCCAAGATTGAAGGTAATAGTGAAAACCCATTAGTTATTATCATTGATGAGTTAGATAGATGTAAACCATCTTTTGCGATAGAGATATTAGAGAAAATCAAACATTTATTTTCAGTCAAAGGAGTAGTTTTCATACTAGTAATGCATAAGGAGCAATTAGAGGAAGCTGTTAAGTGCATCTATGGGCAAAATATTGATGCGCATACATATCTCCAAAAATTTATTAATCTTGAAACAAAACTTCCAAAGCGAACTGCTGATAGTTATGCAAATGATTTAACAGAATACTCTAAAAAATTATTGCAGTTGCATGAAATGGAACAATGGGAAATAAGTAATCATATAACTGAGATTATTGCAGCACTTGCCAATCATTTCAACTTATCACTTAGGCAATTAGAAAAAGTGTTTACGAACTTGGTATTATTCTATAGTTCAATTGAACAAAATAGTCAAAAAATACCTCAAATTGCTGTATTTCTGGCTATTATTAAAGTGGTAAAGCCTCCCATTTTTGATAAACTACTTCTGCAAAAAATTACATATTCAGAAATTTGTTCTGCAATAGACTTGAGTCATAATAAAATCGAACATAGCAAATTTCATCATGTAATGAATTTGGTACGTTTCTCTCTCCTTCCTGAAGAAGAGTTTAGTGCGGTAGATGATAAGAATAACTTAAAAACCCGATTCTTAGATCATCTTTCAAGAAATTCTTATCAAAGAGAGAAGCTGATACCCTCGTATGCACAGCAACTGAATATATTTGTTGTTAACAAATAAAAATTAATCACATCAGTTGCTAATTTTAAAATTGTCTCTCTATAGGGCTTACTGATATAGAAGAATCCACCCCGAACGCACATTCAGACTAAGCCAATACTCCTGGCACCCAAAAGAATGGCAAAAATTTAACGATACCTCGCCGTGGATGAAACTCTTTACCAATGCTAAGGATTTTGTAAAATAAAGCGGTGATGATAAGGTAAAAAAATGAAACCTTTACATAAAAGTATGGAAAAAGAAAAAAGATAAAAAAATGTTCTGATTGAGGTGTGGAAATACTGAAGCAAGTTCAGTACCAATACGTCCGTCTTCGCAAGTTTCACAACGACAATCAGGGCAATTTTTTGCTTTTTTACTTGTCATATCTTTTGTGCAAAAGTCTCTTATTGAGAAAGCCCTCTTTTTTTTCGAGCATTACCAATACTTCCAATATTTTCGACGTTGTTATAGCCCGCTTTTTTTAGGGCAGATAAGGCTACTCCTGCTCTTTGACCACTACGACAATACAGGCGAATTTTCGTATTTTTATCTATGGATAATTTTTTTACTCCGCGCACAATTTTTGTGTAGGGTATCAAAGGATCGCCTTGAATACTATCAATTTTATTTTCTTGAATACTGCGAACATCAATCCAAACCGTCTCTGATGTATCTGCATACGAAAATACACTGAAGAACATTCCCATAATAATGAGACTTAATAAAATGATTGGTTTTCTTATATTTGTTGTCATCGTATTAAAATAAAACACACTTCCGCTAATCAATTACTTTGCTTGTTGCCAAAGAGTATAAAAATCCTCAGCTTGTTGGCTTGCATTGCCGATGTAGTTAGAAGCAGTTATTTTTTGTAGATTGTGTTTTTCCTCATCAGGGATGGTAAGTTCCGTAATGATTTTTTGGATTTGCTCATTATCAAGACGTTTGCCTCTGGTGTGATTTTTGATAGTATCGTAGCTGTCAGCAATATGGTATTTTCGCATCACAGTTTGGATGGCTTCAGCAAGCACTTCGGGGTTTGCATTTAAGTCTTCTGATAAAGATTGGTGATTAACTTTAAGTTTGTCTAAACCCTTGAGGAGCGATTGCAGGGCAATAAACATATAACCATAGACACTGCCCCAATTGCGTTGTACTGTTGAATCGCTTAAATCTCTTTGCCAGCGAGAAATTGGGAGTTTTTCTGCCATAAAGTTTAATAGTGCATTGGCAAGTCCGAGATTTCCCTCGGCATTTTCAAAGTCAATTGGGTTTACTTTATGAGGCATTGTGGATGAGCCAACTTCACCCTCTTTGGTTTTTTGACCAAAGTACCCTAAGGAGATATAGCCCCATATATCACGACAGGCGTCGATTAAAATGGTGTTAAGACGTAGCTCAATATGAGCTAATTCTGCACAATAGTCGTGTGGTTCAATTTGTGTGGTGTAGGGGTTGCTTTCAATGCCTAAGCTACAGATAAACTGTTGGTTAATTGTTTGCCAGTCAATGGCTGGATAGGCAATAAGATGAGCGTTGTAGTTGCCAACAGCACCATTGATTTTTCCTAAATATTTTTGTTGTAATAGTTGTTCTCTTTGACGATATAAACGATAACCAATATTTGCCATTTCTTTGCCCATCGTCGTTGGTGAGGCACTTTGTCCATGCGTGCGAGAAAGCATCGATATAGCGGAGTAGTTTTTTGCCATATCCGCAAATTTATCAATGACTTGATCTAATTTATTTCTCAATAGCTGGGTTCCTTCTTTGAGCATTAAAGCATAGGATAAATTATTAATATCCTCAGAGGTGCAAGCAAAATGCCAAAATTCAGCAATAGCGGTTAATTCTTGATGAGTCTGACATTTCTCCCGTAAGTAATATTCCACCGCTTTTACATCGTGGTTTGTGGTACTTTCGATTATTTTGACTTTTTGTGCTTCTTCAGGGCAGAAATCAATAATAATATCACGCAAAAATTGAGTCGTTTGAGGAGAAAATTCAGGTAATTCTGTAATTTCTGGACAAGCGGATAAGTGAATTAGCCATTCAATCTCTACCTTAACTCGATATCTGATGAGTGCATACTCACTAAAAATAGCAGATAAGGTATTTACTTTTGATTGGTAACGACCATCAAGGGGAGTTAAGTTTAATAAAGTAGAGAGTGGCTCGATTTGTGGAGTGCTCATTTAATAAAAATTTTAGATAAAAAGAATGAGACCTTTACATCTTTGCATAAAAGTCTCAGAACATAACGCAATTATAACATTTTGTCTAACTGCCTTATCCATAGGGAATTTTTAAAAATATGAGACCTTTGCATAAAAGTCCTAAGATTGTCATATCTTAAAAAAATTCTCAACTCATGTCAAAATTTATTTTTGATTGAGCAAGTATTCTAAAATTTCAATAATTTGTTCAGGAGTTTCTGCCCAACCTTGTGCAGAGCCATCGACTTCTTTAAGGGGATGAACTAATTTTCTATCATGAAGAGTTATATACGGTTTGCCTAAGGCGGCACAATAACCCGCGTCAAAAGCTGCATTCCATTGCTTATACTGTTCACCAAAGCGAATGATTGCTAAGTCACATTGCTCAATAAGATTTTTAGTACGAATGGCATTCACTTTAGCCGATTTATGATCACGCCAAAAAGAATCTGTTTCTGAACCAAGAGGATCACCAGCGGAATCGCTTGCTTCATGATTTGTAACGGCAGAAGTAAAAGTGATATTTAGATTTTTAAGATGACAGTTTTCAATTATTTTCTCTCTCCAATCGGTATGAATTTCTCCTGAAAGATAAATGTTGTAGTTCATTTGATAACTCTAATTTAAATTTTTATTTTTGATTAACTTCTCTTAATAGAAAGCTGTATTTATCCTACTTCCCCCTTTATTCGCGTGATAAACGGGGACGTGGTATTAATTTATTTTCACTCCAATGTCGTCAGAAGGGTTTCTGCCGCTAATTTACCTAAGGCATCCGATGCTAACGGACTTGCGCCAGTGATAAGTTTTCTATCTAAACAAACTGTGTCATCCGACTTTGTGTTCTTAAGATTAGCCCCCAAGCTGTGCAATTTTTCACTAAGCCCCCAAGGCATTTTCCCTGGTAAGTAACCAATCATAGGAGTTTGTTTATCGACCGCATCTGGGAATACTGCCATATCATATCCCTCGTAAAGAAATTTTTGGTCATTTAGCATCGTTGCTAATAGTGCTGCCGGTCCATGACACAAGGTAATCATAAATATATCATTTTTATGTGCCCAATATAAGACTTTGCCAACATTTTCATCTTCTGGAATGCCCAACATTGCACCATGCCCACCCGGCACAAAGACCGCCGCATACGCCTGCGAATCTAACGATTTATTCTCAATAAATGTTTGTAAGTTTATCGGTTTTTCAAGCTGTGATTTGTATTCATCATAGATGGCTTTTACCTGCTCATCTTTTTTTGGAAATGCCCACATCTCAAGTATGGCAGGCTTGCCAGTGGAGGTGGCAATTTCAAACTCAAATCCTGCATTCCTAAGATGTAGCATAGGCACTAAAGCCTCTACTGGATGATTTCCAGTAGAAAATAATTTACCATTCTGCATTTTCATATTTTTATGCTCAGTGAAAATGATTAGAATTTTTGATTTCTTTCCTTGGTATTTGGTGTATGAAGTATTTTCAAAATCAGTGGTGTCAGAGGTCGCTAATTTTAGTGCTAATTTAGATGGTGAGTAAGAGCCATCTAACTCTAATTTTGGAGCAATCCCCAATAATGTTTTTAACATATAAGTCCTTTTTAATTTTTTAATTAACTTCGAATGCTATACCCATTGGGGTTATAGATACTAAGTCCTATAACATCAATGGAGGCAAACTAAGAAAAATCAATAGGGGAAATTTTTTACCTTTTTTACTTGTCATATCTTTTGTGCAAAGGTCTCAATATATCTATTCTTGTTAGGCATCGGTAAAAAATGCTTGCGATTATTTAGTCCAAATATTTAATGAGTTTCTTGGCACGACTTGATACCGATTTTCTTCCATCTGCACTAAGTCTATCCAAATGTGGTAAAAGCCATTTTTTTAATACAGCATCACTTAGAGCCCAAGTAGATAGAGTTTGCATGGTATTATTTAGGACAATCCAGTCATCATGAGATTGTAAATTTTTCTTCATAATATCCTTGGCTTTTTTTGTTTGCTCTGGCGACATACTTGATGAAAGTGTTTCAAATAAATTGGCAAGCGTCCACTGAGTAGAAGCTTGGTCAATTTTTGAAATGACTTCAATAAATCTATCAATGTATGGCACAAGAAGCTCAATTTTCTCACGAGATACTCTCTTCATAGCATTTGAAGTTCTAAGCCGAACAACCTCGTCATTGCTAAAGTAGCAGTTATATAGCTCTTCTAATCTAACTTCGTTAGCTATAATTGCATCAACAACTTCAATTGTTCGCCCAAGAGAGTTTGGGTGCCCTCCGGTTAGCATTTTTTCAAATTTTTCTTCTTTCATTATTATTTTTTTCAATATTATTTCCTCTTTGGTTTTTAAAACATAACGCTTGAATTTAGCCTACGTGCCAGCAGTCGGCTGAAATGGTTAGCCAAGCAACTTAACATATCTAACCTCTTTAATAGGGTTTTCTGAATGAGAACTATCAACTTTATAAATATTTTCACATTTAAAACCATGCTGTTTGTAGAACTGTATTGCCTGGGCATTCCTCTCGATAACCCATAGGTGAATGGTAGAATAATTTTTATGAGAAACCTCTTCAATGACTCTTGATAGTAAAGCGGTTCCCAGCCCTTTTCTCCATTTTTTTGGTGAGATATTAATAGCAAAAAGCTCAGCTGACAATTCATCTAAGTCGCTATCACGAGTAGAACCGAATGCGCAAAAGCCTTCTATTTTATGATTAAGTTCACTAACTAAATATGTGCCTTTACCACTCTCTTTCAATATAGATGCCCACATGGTTTCTTTTTCATCTATATTTAGAGATTCGAGATACTTTTCATCCATAAAAGATTTATACGCCTCCCTCCATGCAGCAACATGAATTTTGGCAATCCTTCTTTCATCTCCTAACAGAGCCTGCCTTACACTTAGAGATGATGGAGACAGGTTATTTTTCTCATAACTTTTCATTATTTTCTCGATCTCCCTATAGCATTTAATGTTGATAACAAATTATATTTTTTGCTATGTTAATTGCCCAACTTTTATTACCAAGCAATGCTTGTCTGGCATTTGTCTGTTAATACTATTTCTAATTGTATCTAATTCTTTTGGGGGTTGTGGGGATTTACATCATTTACCCAACCTTCAAGGCTATTTCTATTAATGAAGGGATAAATTCCACTATGAATTTCTCTTCTTGGGATACGGAGCTGTGGTTATCTTTTAGTAAAAAATGCAAAGCATACCATAAAAATAGCCTGCCTCCTTAACTGCCTTGACAACTGTACTTTTTATGAATTCTTATTCACCCAATCGATAACCATAGAGGCAAATAATTCAGGCTGATCCGCCCACGAGAGATGACCTGCCTCTGGAAGTATATGTAATTCACTGTTGGGCAAAGCATTATTTAAATTTTCCGCATTACTGGGATCAAACATAACATCTAATTCTCCCCAAAAAACCAGTGTAGGAATTTGAATTTCCTCTACCTTATCTGCCAGCTCAGATGCTTTGGTGCGCAAGCCTTTAAACCAATGCATAACTTCAGCCGCACGTCCAGCGTAAGAATTTTTATAGTCATCTACCTGAATAGCATTTGCCTGATGACGAATGGCACCTAATTTTGAAGAAAAAGCCACAAGTGGACCAGCCCCCAGCATAGCTGATGAAAAACGCATAAAACCAAATTTGGCAAGCATATTTATCATAAATGCTAACTTAAAATCGCCCGGAGCACCGGGACCGTGACCAATCGCCATACTTGTAAGACGATGCTGATGGTTTAAAGCATAAGCAAGTGCCGCTCCCATACCAACATCAGGTGCAATCAGATGTATATTACTCAGATTTAACTCCTCAAAAATAGCAGCCAAATGAGCACCTTGAGCATTGGGTGACATATCATTACGATCCCCTTCTGAAGCACCAAAACCCGGAAGATCAATAGCAATCACACGAAATTTTTCTGTTAATGCTTCCCATGACCCCATAAAACTTAAGATACTCTCAGGGAAAGGACTCAGCAAAACCACAAGTGGCGCATCTACTGAGCCACCCTCGGCAAGCCGTATTTGACGACCAGCGATATTTCTTATCTCAGTCGGTATATTGATGATAGGTGTTTCAAATGACGAGGCAGCCTTACGTGCCGCCTTAACTTTTTGCCATTCTGGCGACACAAATAATAGTGTTGAAGCATTGACTTGATCGTAAAAATTTAGTTTTTTCATTTTTCTGTTTTTTTATTAAATTTGCCTACTGCATTTTGATAAGCCTCTCTAATAAGACCGAATATTTCATTAAACTTGGCTTCTGAAGGATTTAATATTTGAACCCAAGACATCCAACCATAAATAGGGTGCGGCATTAGAATGTTTGATTCAGTAAAATCATGCCCAGTATCAACTATACTGCCTTTACTAGGTCGCTTTGGTCTAGTGCCAAATAAAGATTCGTAGCTTTCTTTGCTAATACCAATACTGAGCCTATAAATACCGACACGATCTAAGTCTGACGCCTTATCATTGTCTCCATTCTTTTCTTTGATAGTGCAAAAATATACACCATTAGGTAATACCTGACCTGGGTTATAAAATAGAGATATTTCACCCCAACTTGATTTTGGTACAATGCCATCAAATTCAGTTACAATTTTTTCTACTATATTTTTCGGTTGCACCATATTTCTTAAGAATTTCTAACGACCAAACTCAGCGGCGACGTGGTTCCTGAGCCTGTCGAAGGATAGCCGTCCGCTGGAATAATTTGTTATATACCATATGTTTTTTTTGCATTTTCTATTTGCTCTTTTTCAGTGGTCTCTGGAAATAGCATATAACTTGGTGCCAATATAGGTTTAACGGATGACACCAAAATTTTTATCACTCCTTGAATTAGATACTTATCTCCAGCCATCTCTTGCAATAAAGCACACCTTTCTTGATACTCTTTATCGGCTTTGTTTAGATAAGTAGCAATGCCGTAAATTTTAAATCCTTTCTGCTTGAATACATGTACAAAGCTGACACAAACATTCGGATTATGTCGGATATTTTTTACGCTGTTAGGCGATGCAATATTAGCTATTATAATCTCTTGATTTTTATACGCACAAAATATTTCTTTAGGTGATACGCTTGGCATTCCCTTTTCATCCGCCGTAGCCAACCAACATAATATACTTTCTTCAATTAATTTTTTTACTTTATCTGTAAACATAGGTTTTCAAAGGTGTATAACGCCCCATTAATGGGCTAAATATTGTTGAACGTAGTGAACAAAAAGCCAACTGTATTTTGTCCCTGTTTAATGGCTTGTTAGGTGAAGGCTTACTTTATGCCATGGTTCTTCTTAAACTTCCTTACTTTAGCACGCATGTTTTTCATTGGCGATGAGGTATTAAACTGGATCATCTTGCCCAATGTATATTTTTCATACCAAGCGACACCGTATAGCTCATGCTCACTTAATGAGCCAATTAGCGACAAGACATCATTTGTTATTACTTTAAACTCGGAAATTAAATCATTGTAATTCCAGTCACGATACTCCAAGTGGAAACTTTGCGCTAATTTTCCCAGCTCATTCCACTTATAACCAGTTTCTGGAAAATCGACCTCCAGACCTTGCACTCTTAGTCTATGCCACTTTAGAACCAAGCGCCCCCAACCAATTAGATAAGCTATAGTGTCACAAACGCTGATTTGAGTGCCTTTAATATTGCCATCAACACCACACTCCCTTGATATATTCTCAGGAATACTTCGATAGTCATCCATAAGCTTTAAATGAATAGTACTAATTGCTTCTTCCAACTCTTGTTTTGATTTTGGAATTGACGACATTGTATTCTCCATTCATATAACAGCTAAACTCAGCGACGGCGTGATTCCTGAGCCTGTCGAAGGATAGCCGTCCGTTAGAGTGTTTTGTTAGCAATTTATTAAAGTTTATATTTCATAAACAGCACATCAAATGGTAAATGCGGAAATTCTTTTATTCCATTTTCAGTAAAACCTAGTTTTTTATACCAGTTTTTCAAAACACTATGCTTGGCTATAATACCGATACTGATTTCTGAAATACCTTTAGATTTACCATATTTAAAGACGTACTCGGTAAGTTTCTTTCCAATTCCTTTTTTTCTATAGGAAGGGAGAACAGACAAACGATTGAGATAACCAATTTCTGCATTGGATTGCTCAAATGCCACACAACCAACAGCTTCACCATTAACCTTGTAGAGAAAATATTCTTCCCCTCGTTCAAAATCAGATATGACCCAATTTTCATCATAAAATGAAGGATGTTTTGGATTATTTTCTTTGTTTATTCCAAATTTCCTAGCAACATCTTCATTTGATAAAGAAATAATCTTGGCAATAGTTTGTGCATTTTCTATTATTGCTGATGAAATAGACATTTAGCAATTCTTTTCTGTGAGTTGGTAATAAACTTTGTTACTTAACTAAAAACTAAACATCAATAATTTCAACTGCCTCTGCTGATTTTGCCCTAAATGCTGGGCTTTTAGAGTCAGCATCAATCATATGTGGAGTTGCATTATGAAGCTCAAGTGCTGCTTGTGACTCCCATTGTTCTACTAATACAAACTTGGTATCACTACCTTTAATCTGTTTCAGCTCGTATTTAATACAACCTGGCTCTGCTAAAACCAGAGGTTTTATCTGATTGTATAAATCAATTTGCTCTTGTGCTCGCCCTTCTTTTACTTCAATAAAGACAAGAATTGAAACTTTACCCACGACTTTTTCCTTTTTGTTGCTATTGCTAACGCCACAAATCACCAGCAGCAAAAAGCAAAGCGAAGCGGCACTTTTTGCTATCCGAGTGCATTTGCCTTGTTAGGATTTTTCATCCATCGAGATTACAAGATTAACAAGCTTCCATGAGAGACCATCCCGTTTCAGTACAAATCTTACTTCTTCTCCATTGTCGTGTGGAACCCATATAGAAAACTTGCTCGTTGAATCGTAAGAGAACCTTGCATTTTTAAATAAATTGTCCTTTTTTAGCGGAGGTATGTTGCCATTATTTTCTCCTTTGCTTGGTTCTTTACCTTCCATGAGAGCAGCCAATCCGCTTGGCGTTACAAATGAGTCAACAATTCCATCAATCATTTTTGTGGCTAAGCCTGCAGCAAGTGCAGCAAAGGGATTGTCTTTTAACTCCGCAGCTGCATTTTTCATCATTGCTGCGTTGAACTGTTCTTTAATGTTTTGGCGAAGTGTAGGAAACTCTATGTTTTCAGATAACTTCTCAAAATCCTTTTCTACAATGCCTGTTTTTATTGCGGAGACAGTCCAGTATGGACCAGCGGCAACTATCCCACAACCAGTGCCAGAACTACTCAGGCAATCCAAAAAATTTTCTTCATTTTGTTCTCCTTTGCTCCTTTTAGGAACCCTAACTATTTATTAAAACCTCAATTATAGCATAATAATTTTTGCTTCTATGTGATCTATTTTATTTGTAAAAAGGCGGGATAGAGTGGTACCTTTGCCACAAAAAACTGTAGAGGATTTACATATCCATATAAAGCAAATTACGAGTACTCATTTGCTTGATTTAGAGGATGGGTTTGGGTATGTTAATTTGCCTTTTGGTTTGGAGCACAAATATCCAAATGCCAATAGGGAGTTTATATGGCAGTACTTATTTCCAATGAAAAAAATTTCAACCGACCCACGATCAGGCAAACAGATTCGTTATCATATTTTGGAAACAACTTTTAGTAAGAATATCAAGACGGCTGTGCAAAAAAGTAGAATTCCCAAAAAAATCACCGCTCATACGTTTCGCCATAGCTTTGCTACGCATTTGTTGCAAAACGTTACTGCACATAGAAACTTTAAGTTTAAAGCTTATCGGGACAAGCCCCCGATAGGCTTTGAACTGTCATAAAATCAAACTGCAATATGTTTCTGAACTTATACAAAAAATAATAAAAATCTGTCTCAATAAAGATTATTAACGGTACAATATGAGGTATAGAGATAGCCAGAGGTAGAAGCTATAGTTTGGTCATAGTTTTTGCTCTTCACAATGTCTGTTTGTCTTATTGCGTTGTGAGGGACAATATGAAGATTCAGTTAATAATGCGTAAATACATAAAAGGAGCGTCTTATGTCAGATTATGATGTGATTGTAGTTGGTGGAGGTGCCTTGGGACTGGCATCTGCATATAACTGTGCGAAGCAAGGAAAATCAGTTTTAGTATTAGAGCGTTTTAATTATTTCAATCAGTCAGGAAGCTCGAATGACCTTGTGCGAATGTTCCGTACAATGTATACCGAAGATTATATGGCGAATTTGGCCTTTGATTCCATTGGTATTTGGAAAGAACTGGAGCGAGATGCCGGAGAAGCTCTGATCTGGATGTCTGGTCTATTGAATTTTGGTGACCCCAATTATCAGTCTGGTCCTGAAGGAACCCTAATGGGACCTATTAAAAATATGGAACGTCTTGGGTTACAATATGAGACTCTAAATGCCAATCAAATTATGGAGCGCTACCAATTCAAAAATCTACCAAACAATTTTCAAGGACTCTTTGCTCCGGATAACGGTTGCATCAATGTTCCTTTACTTCTTCGCACTTTGTATAGACTGGCTCAGTCCTATGGTGCCAAATTGATGTCACACTGTAAAGTGATGGATATGAAAGTTGAAGAGAGTGGTGTGATTATTGATTTTGATAATGGAGAATCTTTTTCTGTAAGTGCTGATAAATGTATTGTCACCTGTGGTGCTTATACTAATGATGTTGTCAATAAAGTTAATGTGAATCTGGATTTAAAAATTTGGGAAATGGTTTATGAGTATTATGCGACTGATCCAGGTCCTAACGGAACTTTATTTCAGAGTATGTGGTTTCAATTCCTTGATTCAACAGACAAGAACCCAGCACTTTCAAATTTATTTTATGGATTCCCAACGGTACCGTGGGGACCGCCTAATTTGACTCGTATTGCTGTAGATAATGCTGTTAATATAATCAGTAACCCAGCTGAGAGGAAGATTACTCCATCTGCCAATGACCTAAGAATTACAGCTGACTTTGTCGACAAACATTGTATAGGTGTTGATTCCAGACCAAATTATTGTGGAACTTGTCTTCAGACTAATGTGGAAGACAATATGTATGTTCTTGATTTCCTTCCACCTTCCGTCGGTGCCGGTTATAAAAATGTTGCAGTATTTACAGCAGGGTGGGGGATGAAGCTTACACCTTTAATTGGTAAAATCCTTTCTCAATTAGTTCTTGATGGATCTACACCTTATGATATTTCCCATTTCAAAATCACAAGACCAGGCGTCTTAACTGAAGGAGAGTAAGCATGCAAAAAGCTGATAAAGAAATAACACAAGGTTTCCCTCAGTCAGAAGGTTTGAAAGTGGCTATTATTGGTGCTGGTGTATCAGGCTTGTATTCGGCTTATCGTCTAACTGATTCTAGTGAGGGTCTCGATGCAAGTCAGGTTCAGATATTCGAAATGAGTCATCGAATTGGTGGTCGTTTGGAGTCCGTTGTTCTTCCAGGAATGGAGATTTCCGGTGAGCTGGGTGGCATGCGTTATATAAATACGCAGGAAATAGTCACAACATTGATTGAATCTGTTTTTTCTGATGAACTGACACATGTTGATTTCCCAATGGGGAAAGACAGTCACCATTTTGGATATTTTAGAAAACAACGGATGAAAATGGATGCTTGGGAAGATGCCCAGAAAAAGGGCGAAGCATTTTCTGTCAGGTATTTTTTAAATGATGAAGATAAAGGTTTTAGTGCAGACCAGCTTTTTAATAAAATTGTTTACGAAGTACTAAGCAACGATCCACATTTTATGGATAAATATTCCTCAAAAATTGCCAATCCGTCCAAGTATGAATACACCTTTGAGCTGACCCGTGAGGACTGGAATGATATTAAGCCTTTTATTACTTATAATTTCGAAGGTCCTTATAATGGTAAAAAAGTAAACAGTATTGGTTTTTGGAATTTGATTAAAGACCGTTTGTCTGAAGAAGGTTATAATTTTCTTGCTAATGCAGGAGGTTATTATTCCAATACGATAAATTGGAATGCCGCTGAGGCTTTCCCTTATATGGTAGGGGATTTTTCCGATCAAACAGTTCAGTATAAAACTATTGAAGGCGGCTATGATAAAATCGCCTACGCTTTAGCTGATACTTATTTGAAAAAGCAGGGAGCGGTTATTTGGGGCGGCAATCGTCTTGTAAGTTTTACTCGTAAAGAAGAGGGAAGTTATCGATATGAGCTTTTATTCTTCAATGAAGATCAAAAGAAAGAGCATCGCATTCAAGCCAATAAAATAATCTTGGCTATACCCGCCAGAGCATTAGAGCTTTTAGACCAAAATAATTTTTTCTTTAATCAGGATACCAATAAAAAACTGCAAAAAAATATGAATTCTGTTATTAAAGAACCATCCTTTAAAATCCTCATGGGCTTTGAATATCCATGGTGGAAAGAGGATTTTGGTACTGAAGCCGGTCATTCTATCACTGACTTGCCAATGAGGCAATGCTATTATTTTGGAACAGATTCAGACAACAGTCACTCCCTTTTCCTTGGTAGTTATAATGATATGAGAACAAGCACTTTCTGGAATGTACTGGAAGATGCAGATATTTATGAACCAAAGGTTACTAAGCTACTTAATGCTGAAGCATTAGCAGATTATAAATCTGTTCAGGCATCCAAAGTTATGGTTGATGAAGTAATGAAGCAGGTAAAAGAACTTCATGGTAAAGAAGATATCCCTATGCCATACGTCACTTGGTATAAAAACTGGACTGAAGATCCATATGGTGGCGGTTATCATGCTTGGAAAGCAGGCTATGATATATCTGAGACCATGAAGTATATGCGTAAACCAAATCTACAGGAAGCAATCTTTATCTGTGGCGAGGCTTATTCTGATCAGCAGGGTTGGGTAGAAGGAGCTTTTTGTGTGGCTGAAAATATGCTTCAGGAACACTTCAACTTAAAGAGACCCAAGTGGCTAAACGAATCATATTATTTGGGTTGGTAATTAAGCTAATAAATATATCGGAGGTCAACCACTACGTGCATTGTTAGTTGCTAATGTGAGATTGAGGTGTTATGTTTAAAGTGAATATACCTATTGGAATTGGAGATAGCTATTTTATTTTGCTTTATGCGAGACACCTTGATGTAATATAGCCCCTTCTATGAAGAAGAGTAAGGTCAGGATGATAATTGGTTATATGACAATCATATTCGCCTAACACTAAGGCTAAGCTGTCACAAACCGTGGCTACACTTTGCGAAGCAGGCGAAAATGCCGACAACATACATTTGTTATGCATCATTGTAAATCACGGGCATTTTTCCTTTCCATTCATCCCATAGCTCAAAATCGGTAGCTAAGTTTGCCATGAAATTTGCAACGTTGATTCGGCTGGTAGTTCCCGCATCAAATATAACGTTTCTCGTAGGAGAAGGGTGAATTGCATAGTTGGTTACACTTGTTTCATCTGTAAGGCTATCCGGTCTCACTGCTGCCCATTCAATAAACTGGTGATTCTGCCCAACTTTAGTTCTAAGAAAATCTGCGGCTTGTTCATTATCGGAGTGCGGAGGAAGTAGGGCTCTCAAAATTGAAATAACAATTCTCTGTGATAGCGGTGGCGTTTCTGGAATGTCACGATTGCTATTGCCCGTCGTATTCATAAGTATTACTTTAATTTTCCTGTCCGGACATAAGGATTCGATTACCCCAGATAATTTTCGAACTGTATCTGTGACGAGCCATCGAGGCGCTCCAAACATTCCCCTAAACGTCAGGTTATGCCCGAGACAAGAGAACACAACATCGCACTCATCAAGAAGCGGAGTTAGTTCACTATCAGACATTTCACTTATATTAGCTGGAACCTCATGATAGTTTGAATGACTTCCAAATTGATTCTTCAGGGAATTAGAGGCTCTCACAATGGCAAACACATCAAAGCCAAGGTTTAGTAATTCAGAAACAAGCAACTTGCCAGTTGCTCCGCTCGCTCCCATAACTAATGCTTTATTCATTGATTTTCATGATACATAATGCTTTACTAAGCGATTAAAAATTGTTGGCTAAAATAGCAAGGAACGAGCAAAAGCCAACTGTTTTTTGCCCGTTTAAGCAACTTGTTATATGTCAATTACTCCATACCTATATATTTCGGGTGAGATTGAATACGCTCTATCCATTTGAGGATGGATGGGTATTCTGACAAATCAAATCCACCCTCATGTGCTACATGCGTATATCCATAAAGTGATATATCAGCAATGGTTATTTCAGAGCCTACAAGGTAAGGTGTTAATTGTAATTGCTCCTCCATCACTTTAAGTGCTTTATGTCCACCTACCTGCTTATCATGATATTCAGACTTACGATCTTCAGGTAACCCAAGATATTTGGAAATAAATCGAGCAACAGCAATAAAAGGTTCATGACTATACTGCTCAAAGAATTGCCATTGTAATATTTTGGCAGTGCTAAAACGACAAGTGCCAACTAAAGTTGATTCAGAAGCAAGATAATTTAAGATAGCGTTAGACTCTGAAATATACATACCATCATCTAACTCAAGTAAAGGTATTTTACCATTGGGGTTCATTTTTAAAAATGACTCAGTTTGAGTTTCATTTGCTAAGATATCTACTTCAATCCACTCATGTTCAATATCTAACAAAGAAGTGAGAAGTTTTACCTTATAACAATTACCTGATTGAATATCTCCATAAATTTTCACTAAACTCTCCTTAGACCCTTAGGCATATAACGATTAAACTCAGCGACGGCGTGATTCCTGAGCCTGTCGAAGGATAGCCTTCCGCTGGAATGATTTATTATACACCTTTTTTTATTATTTCATTCGTATCGAGTATTTCACAGAATTCATTATTTAAACTTGCCAAATGTGAATTATGCAAATCATTTGCAGACCAAATGTTTCCATCTATCCCCATTTTATCAAATGTGGCTGTTGCATCCGATATTAACTTTACTTTGAAGCCTAAGTTTCCAGCCATTCTGACAGAGGTTGAAACACAATGATCTGTTGTCAAACCAACAAATACCAATGAAGTAATTCCATTGTCATTTAAATATTTTTCTAAATTTGTTCCAATAAAAGCACTGTTTACTTTTTTAACAAAAATTGGCTCATTTTTAATTGGTTTTACTTCGTTTTTAAATTCAAAACCCACTTGACCGGGTCTCAATGGTGAATCAATTAACAATGAACTGTGTTGAACGTGAATTACTGACCACTTATTTTCACGCCAATGATTTAGAATTCGTTCAACATTTAATTCTGCATTAGGATTATTTCTATTGCCCCATACAGGATCATCAAATCCTTTTTGCATATCAATAATAATTAAGGCTTTCAATTTATTTCTTATTTCTTATTAAGTGTATATAACGACCAAACTCAGCGACGGCGTGGTTCCTGAGCCTGTCAAAGGATAGCCTTCCGTTAGAGTGTTTTGTTAGATTACCTTTCCGTATATTACCCATCTTTCTTTGGAATTGGCATAGCTTCTTCAAAAAATCCCAGTATGTCATTGTTGATTTCTTGCAAAAATGCTTTTCTATCAAATCCCTCAGGATCAATAGCTACTGGGATGTATTCTTCTTTCAGTAACCATTCTGGAAAGGGTGATATGAAAGCAAAATGGTGAGCATCGCTATATACCTTATAAAAATGTTCCCTTTCACCAAGTGAACGGTGTATATAATCAACATGAAATGGAAAACGATTAATTTGGTCTGTTTCAAGACGAAAAAGAGCCAATTTGCTGTTGATTTTTTTGATTTCTTTAGGGTAATAAGCAGCGGCAACTGGAGCAACCAATGCAATAGCCTTAAATTGGATGGGCGGTTCTACCTGAGTAACGACTTCTTTGTCTGTTAGCCCGGTCTCATAATACCAATGAACTATATCCGTTCCAACGAACCACAACCAAATTTTTTCCAACCAAGATACATCACCGAGGCAAAAATCACCATCAAGCTGTTCATTTTTTAAACAGTGCTCCACAACATATTGGGTATTTGGTATTGCACCGCTTGATCCCAATACAGTCAAACCACCGAGAGAATAGCCAATTGCACCTATGTTCTGTTTATCAATAAGTTTGGCAATGTCGGGTTCTGCAAGAGCAAACTCCTTTAAAGTGCGAGAAAATTCTGCAATGCGATGTTCTACAACTGCAATAGTTTTATCGGTGCCTACCCATTGGTCTTTTGTATGTTGTGGGATAATGACTATATACCCATTCCTTGCCAATGTTTCGGCAGTATCTCGATGGTTTCGATAGCGTCCCGTAACACCATGTGATAATAGAACAGTCGGGCGTTTCTCCGCAATTGGTTTACCTCCCCATGCCCACTTTGGACGAAATGGTCCCCATTTTTTCACAAATTCCTTATCAATACTGGGATACCAAACACCGCCCGAAAAGCCATTTTCTGTTTGCGCTTTTATTTGACGAAACCCAACAGAATAATCTTGCCCTGCTAATACACTGTTTGCAAAAGTGCATATAAAGAAGAGTAGCAAAGTAAACAATTTATTGATAGTTTTCATATATTCCTCATTAATTTAATGCTTGAATTTAGCCGAAGCGCCACAATCAGCTGGAATGATTTATTATATTTCATTCGTATTGAGTATTTCACAGAATTCATTATTTAAACTTGCCAAATGTGGCTGTTGCATCCGATCTTAACTTTACATGGTTCCCACGCAGGAGCGTGGGAATGAGTAAAGCCCCTCACCCCAGCCCTCTCCCTGAGGGAGAGGGATGGGGTGAGGGGGCAGATTTAATGTTCAAAAAAGTAATTATTGTTCACTGTGATAATACCTTCGACTACGCTTAGGTACCGCAATTCAGCTCGTTGAGCGTAGTCGAAACGTGCGAACACAATGACAGTAAAAGGAGTATTGCTCATAATCAGTGTTCACCTCTATACTGTATAACTATTATTTATTAAACCCTAAATTAAAAAAACACTCCCGTTGGCTTTGCCCACAGTTGAGAGGCTGGGATGGCTGTTTTAGTTATATATTTATTTACTATGTTAAAGCCAACTTTATAGCCTGTATGTCGTTGTATTTTTTTTGCTTTTGAGCCAAAGAACCATGCGTTATGGTCATAGTGAATATTATCTAAGTCATTTTGCATAGATTGGAAAAGTTTATTGCTTTTCTCTGAAGCAAGGTTGGCATAAAATGGTTTAGAACCATTACGCAATTCTGTTTCAAAGTGACATGCTAAACCTTCCGAGATAAGTGCATCCCGAAGACAACTACCATAGCCGGGTCCTCTATAGCGCATACAATGATGTAGTTCATGTCCAAGCATCGCTAAGAACTCAAGCTCAAAGTTATGTTTGAAGTTTTTATTATCAGGGTCAAGTGATAAATAAACGATGTTAGCCGATGGAGAAAAACCACCAACACCCGTTTCAGGAATAACATTTTTAGAGTATCCGATAACCACATCTACTTTATCTACTTCTAAAAGAGTTAAGATAAAATTGATATTTTTTTCAAATAATTTTTCTATTATTTGCTGATAATCAGTGAGCTTGCCAGAGGAGTTTAAAAGATGTAATCTCATTAATTAAGACCTTTCAGGTTTTTTCAAGAATTTGGCTTTATCGGCTTTGCAAAAGTGAATACTTCTTGGCAGGGACCAACTTTTTCCAACAGTGCGAGCCTCTCTTTACCTTCTTGAAGTGAGGGGATATGCCCTACTGGAACCCGCCAGAGTGCTTGGTGTACATTTTTAATTTTTTTAAACCAAGCGGCGCTACCACGGAGTAGTTCAATATGCATTGATTTATAGACAAAATTTTTCAAAGAGTCTATATCCTCCCAAACACTCATATTTACAATAAGCATCGGGTCATCAAAGGCTTGAATGGATGTCGCATCGCCCTCTTCTGTTTGAAGTCTCCATACAAAACCGGGAGAAGCATCCGCGAGAGCATTAATCTCACTGAGTCGATTAACAAAACCGCTCATCGTTTCTGACTCCATTGAATCCCGAGCTTGTGCAATATTTATTTGTGCTAAATGAAAATCAATCATAGTTTTCTCCTTTTAATTTTTAATTTTTGCTCATTCCCACGCAGGAGCATAGGAACGAGCGAGCTTTAGTAACTCTGGTGGCGTAGCAGCGAGCTTATAACTGTTCTCGGGCATTACTGATGAATGCTTTCCATACATCATCCATTTGCGGCATCCACTGTTCCAAAATTGGAGTTTTAGCTTCGGTTGCTGAAAACCCTCTATTATTTTGTAGATAACGGAATAAAAAAGCTGAAACTCTAGCGTTAACTACGCAGTGCACCCAAACTTTTTTTTCTTTTAATGCATCCATATAGCCAGAGAATGTTGCAAAATGATCTTCACTTGGTGCATCAAATGGCACCGGGATATGAATATAGGTCATACATAGAGATGTCACGATGTTACCTTCGGTAGCGATAGAGTTCTCATGATCTGGCATTGCCAAGTTGATAATAACTTCATAGCCGCCTTTGGCAATTTCATCAAATTGATCCTCAGTTGGTTGACCGGAAGATGCAATATCATCTGTGACTTGGTAATAGTTGAGAATACTCATATCATTCAGGACTCCTTGAAGTTATAACGACCAAACTCAGTGGTGGTTTACTGTCCGCTGCAATATTAATTCTAATTTAGTTTGGAAAGCATCCATATCGCAACACCAAATAAAAGTGCACCGAAAAAAATATTTAGGATTCTTGCATTTTTTGCATTCCTAAACCGGTAGAGTAATCGGTCACCAATATAAGCCCATAAGCAAAAAGCCAATAAATTATTAAGTGTAAATATTGTTGTTATCAATGTAATTAAAGCTATACTGCTATTAAATGCCAGAAATTGAGAAAACATTGCAGAAATTATCACATATGCCTTAGGGTTTAAAACTAACAGTATGACGCCATCCCAAAAATTTATTTTTCTTGAGGCTATTTCTTTGTCTATGCTTCCCGCTTTAAAAAATAACCAAGCAAGATATAGAACATAAAAAATTCCTGCATAACTAACATATAAGAAAAAATTTGGGTAATTTTTGGCTACTTCAGCAAATCCAATTCCAATGGCGAAAGTCACAATCCAAGTTGCAATATGATAACCAATATTTGCTGGAACGGTGGGTTTGAAACCAAATCTAGCTCCATTTGCAGCAAAAAACATATTTCCCGGACCAGGGCTGTACGCCAGTGGAAATAAAAAAAATACTAAAGCAATGATTAGTTCAAGCATTGGTTTTTTTCTTATGATGCATAATTGCGATAGTTCCAAGTTGTGCTTTTGAGCACAGCTTGTGCCTATCCGACCTCAACGCCTTGTTATACGTTTACTTAAACAGCGGTCTGAAAAAACTCCGCTCATAGCTACAAATGCATTTTGTTTCTTCAGCATATTTGAATGCAGAAATACACTCCGGATCTTCAAAGGATAATTCCCGGTATTTTTCATATTCAGCAAGTGATGAAAATGTAAACAACGCTAAAGCTATATTATTAGTGCCTTCTGAAGGCAGAAAATAACCGTGGTGCTGACCACCATATTTATTTACAAGTGGAATCCATAGCTTTGAATAATGCTCGAATTCTTTTAACTTGTATGGGTCAATAACATATTTCAAATAACAAGTAACCAATTTAAACTCCTTTTTATAATTAACCACGAACGTATAACGGGACTGCGAATAAGCAAACAGTCATTAAAAATTTATTTTTATAAGACTGTTCATTTCATTCGCAGTCCCGTTAACCCCAGCAACCAAAGGTGTTACCGATTTTCTTCCATATGAGATAGCTTGCCCCATTACTAATATCACTGTAGGACCGGGAATTATTGCGAAAACAAATACCACTGTGATAAAAGTTAACCATGTTTCAATTTGCATAATACTTCCTCCTGATTATTGCTAATGACCAAACTCAGCGACGGCGTGGTTCCTGAGCCTGTCGAAGGATAGTCTTCCGCTAAAGCACCATATTATGGTGAATGTTTATTGACATGCTCATTGATGATTGGGCAGAGTTCGACTCCTATCTCTTCCTGCGGGAAATGCCCCACATTATCAAACTCATAAAATTCAGCATTGGTTAAAGATTCTTTCCATATACCCAGTTCCTTATCACGAAAGGCAATATCTTTCTTTCCCCAAAATACAATTGCTGGTTTGTTAACTATTTTTTCTTTTTGCTGCCATAAAATATCCAACCAAGCAGATTCACCGATTATGCTCTTTGGAAAAGAGTAACACCCTTTTCGTTTTTGTGGTTCTTGTAACGCATTCAGATAATGCCTATGAATAGGCTTTGTTAATTTTGATTTGTCACCAAAAGCTTGTTTGAGAACAACCCGTGCAAAAAAATTAAACCGCTTCACTAAAAAACGCCCTAATGCACCGCCCATAAAACTGCTGAATTTTTCAAAATGTGGGTCGTATTTCACCGACCAACACCAAGTGTTCATAATAACCAAAGATTTCACTTTATCGGGATAATTCAAAGCATAAGATAAACCAATCGGACCGCCCCAATCTTCCACAACTAAAGTCAATGTTTGAATATTCAGGCTGTCTAGCAGATTTTTCAAGTTTTCTGCATGGCTTTCAGCCTGATAATCCCAATTTTCCGGTTTATCAGAAAGACCAAAACCAATATGATCAACAGCAATGCATCTAAATGTGTCGGAAAGCCCTTTAATCAAATGTCGATAAGCGAAAGACCAGATTGGGTTTCCATGCACCATTACAATAACATGATCAGATTTTCCTTCGTCAACATAGTGCATCTGACCCGCAGGAGTATCAAAAAAACGTGACTGAAAGGGATATTCGTTTTTGTCTATCCAAGAATTGTTGCTCATATTCGCTTTCTATTTTTATTTTAGTATTCGGCATAACTGAGACCTTTGCACAAAAAATATGACAAATAAAAAAGCAAAAAATTGCCCCGATTTTTATTCGCAAGCACTTCAAATACTGTTACTCTAAGGCTCGTAAACTCGTCAAGAGTAAAAACGTTTTTTGTGCCATACTTTTATGCAAAGGTCTCATTCTATATCATTTTACCAGTATTTTCCTGTAAAGTTAATCCAGTAGGAGGCACTGAAACAAATTCATACACGCCTTTTGCATCAACATTGTTTTATACTGTAATGCCTCTATTAATGATGTGATTTGAGAGAGATAATGGATCATCCAAATATTCTCTTTTTGTCTCACGTTGACTAAGTGCAGCTTCTAAACTGATTGAAGTTTCCAGTGTATGTTGCGGTAGTTTGATATTCACAGCTCTCTTGTTTTTGTATAACGCCGCGCTTTGCGGAGAGCGATTCCGACAAGAGCACTTGGTTATATTTCTTTAGTAAATTCAAGCTATTTTAACTCTATTTCTATAAAGATAAATTCATACTCGTTGCTGTTTATAACGTTGTGTTTTATCCCTTTTGGTCGGGAATATGAACGCCCGGCCGTAAGTTCCGAAGTATTTTCGCCAGATTCCGATTCTATTAATAGTTTGCCAGATGTTTGTGGGACTACGACGTAGTCATATTCATGGGTATGCCAAGTTGTTTCAGCACCAGGCGGAAATTTCCATTCGGTAACTATAACTCGATCATTTTCTATTTGAATTGTTGGAACTGCTGTTTGTCTTGTCTCTGACATAGTTTAGCTTCTGATGTGAATATAACGACCAAACCCAGCAACGGCGTGGTTCCTAAGCCTGTCAAAGGATAGCCGTCCGCTGGAATAATTTGTTAAGAGGTTACACTTCAAATTCATTGCTTGGAATACCTGATTGACGAATAATAGATTGAAGTGTTCCAATTTTTATTTCCTTATGATTAGGAATTGGAACAGTAATTGTGGAGTTGCCAACAGCTTTTTGCATAATAATGTGACTACCTTTTTGTCTTATTTTAACAAAACTATTATTAGCTAAAATTGTACAAACCTCTTTACCTGAAAGTCTCCTAAATCTACCCAATAGCAACCTCTACTTGAGTAATAAATAACTCATTATGCAATCTTTTAGCTACCTCTTGGTTAGAGGCTGTTGCAAAAAATAATTCTATCGCCTCTGTTAAATTAGCTTTGGCTTGCTCTATGTTATCACCCTGACTGGCTATATCAAGCTGTGGACATAATGACACAAAAGAATCTCCTTCTCGTTCAATTACTGCAGTCAATTGTTTTTTCATCATACATACTCCTTTTAATATTTAATAATCATCACTTCCTTCTCTTGATATGAGGCACATCATTCACCAGTAATATAGGATGTTCCATCTGTACAATAACAATTTGCACACTGGATTTATCCTTCATCCATTTTACTACCTCATCAAAAACGTCCCGTTAACCGAAATAACCAAGCATCAGACGAATTGCAACGCCTAACGCCTCACACCACTTTTTGCTGTCCGAGCTGACCTTTTATCCTTACAGTAGAATGGTTTTTGCTTTGATCACATCCTTTGTTCACACAAGTTTCTGATAAAGTAAAGCAGTTCCATCACAACAGAAAGTAACACCATTTGAAAAACAAACACCTCTGTGTCCAGAACAACAGCCACGACAATCAGAATTATTGCCTTTTCTCAATTTCATGTAGGTTGTATAAGTTTTATTGTTTTTAATACTTGAGGCTTGTGCTGAACCAATAGTGAAGTTATCAATATCGTCTAAGAAAGGCGTGTCATAATAAGCACGAGGCAGATTGCTTCTCCAGCTACCACCATAATCTGCGAATTCTATATTATAGACTTGTGTTTCATGTTCGTAAGTTGCATCTTCTGAGAAAGTACCTTCCGCTACATTAAATCGAAATTTATTATATGCATATCTCTGATTGACTGAACAATACCCATTTTCTGGTGCCCATGCCTCCCTCGCAATTGCTGTGTTAACAGAAATAATGCTCAATATAAACAATGTCATCAAAACTTTCATCGCATAAATCTCCTATTTGTTTTCTGGGATTAAAGGTACAGCAGTATTTTTTACTTTATACTCGCGTGATAGTGCATCATTAACAGCGCCACTCCACATAGGGTTAACCAGTCTTGCATATTTACTTTTATCTCTAATGGCTTGAAGTTTTTCAGGCTTCGCAGTGACCATCGCACCGTAAAACATGGTTCCTATATTATTATGTGATGCATTCATTTTAGTGCATTCTTCAGAAACTGATGTTTGATCCGATGTGGCCTCTTCCATACAGTGAACGTTAAGAAATTCTATTTCGGCGGCATCAGCTTTATTAACGGCCTCACGTAAAGTCATCCCATCAGCTACTTCATTCCCTCCAACATACTCCCCATTGATAGTATTAAGATTAGAAACAACGACATCATAATCTTCCAATGCCTCAAGTAGCTGATCCTTTGATAAGGCACTGCTGAAAGATATTTGTGCATTAAAATCTGTTTTAGGATGGTTCTTATTTAACCCATCTAAAACTTGATGTCTTGACAAAATGTATTGTTCAATATCATATTTACTTTCTGTAGATGGGACGTGAAATATATTTGCCACATTCCCCTTCACCACAACTTTTCCATTGAATTGAGAGGTGCTCGGTAAATTAGTATTCTCCTCAGTACCTTCTTGTAGGACTGAAACATCAACAACTTTATTATTTCCATCGAAAACCAAAACATAATTTGTCTTTAATACAGACTTTAGAATGCCCATTATAGGTTTTCTATTTATACAAAATGTAACCGTTTCTGCCTGTCTCGCTTGAGGTATTCCTATTTTTATTCTTGATTCCTTTCTTATGGCTTCCACTACTGTGACTAAATTTGCCCCATTAGACGCAAACTGAAATTCATTTCCGGTTTTTTTCATAAAGACTTCACCTTGCGGTACAACTTTTCCGTTACATTCAATTTGTCTATCAGATGATGAGGTAGCAAATGGAAACAATATTAAAGGCAATATCAGTAAATATATCTTCTTAGACAGAATAAATTCTCCTTTCTTTGATTTTTGTAGCATAACCATTTATTAAACCCCCAATTGTACCATAGTAAATTTTGTGTTTATGGTTTGGATAATAGGGGCAGGCTACTTTTCGTATAAATTTCATCTTGAGTTTCTCCTCTTGGTATATGGGGCATTGTGGTTATCTTCTTGATAATAAAAAATGAAAATCATACCATAAAAAGTAGCCTGTCCCTTAACCTTTTACATTTCCATGCAGGAGAGTGAGAACGAGCAATGGTGGGTGGTTATATAAAACTCGTTCCCATTTATAGTTGGGAACGAGAATTTCAAATTTATAAAGGAGTGTTTATAAAGTGAACTTTTTATTTGCCGTTATAGGCATTGCTGACGGCAAGGGAGTCTTCAAACCAATTCCATAGAATGACTTTTCCATCACGCACTTTAACTCGGAGAGCAAAAGTAAACTCATCGGTTGTTTTTCCTGATTTTGTCGTTAGTAATTTCATTTTTCCAAATCCTGCAACGGTATCTCCTGAGGCAATCATATCTTCATTTTTCCATAGAACTGTTTTGACGTTTTTAGAAAAAACTTTTAAAAATCCAAGGATTTCATCTTTCCCTTTCCATGGACCAATCCACGGCATATTAGAATCTCCTTCGTTAAGCCATACCATATCATCAGACATCAGGGCAGTCATTTTTTTCATATCGCCACTTCCCATTGCTCCCATAAATTCTTGCACAACTTTTAGTGATTGTTTTCCTTGTTGTTGTTTTGAATTTTTTCCTTTTAGTTGACGTAAGGCAGTGCTCCAGTCTTCTACATGGTAAGTGTGTTGAATGAGGCCGTTTTTTAATTCATGAATATCAATGGTCATGATATCAAAACTGCGCCCTTGACCATCAACACCGAAGAATGGTCCTTTTGGGGTTCCTGTTGCACGGCTTCTGACTACGATAGATTTGCCATCTCTATGCATTGATTCTACTGCCCATTTTAAATCAGGAATTAATTTTGAAAAACCTTTCAATTGCCCGATAAATGCATCACGTGATTTATTTTTACCAGAGTAGTTTCCTATACTCTGCCAATCATCATGCGTAGCTTGGGTGAATGCTTTTGCAGCAGCAGAGGAGCCTGGGTTGCTTAGAAAATCATAGAATTTTTGAACTTTTTCTTTATCTCCAGGACCTGCTGATACCAATGTTGTAGAAAAAATTAATACAATTGCGAATATTTTACTTATTTTAAACATTTTGTTATGATAATTTATAGTTAATAATAAAAAGTTGTTTCGGTTAAACGAGCACGTTTATTAAGAAACTGACTTTCAACTGTATAAGGAATAAAACTTATACATTTTCAATTGTAGTACAATTTGTACTGCAAAGCTACAAATTGTACTAAAAAAATATTAAAATGGCAATTAAAGAAGATCCCAGAAAAAGTGAAACACGCAATCACGCCCTTGAAAAAGCGATTGAAATCTTACAAAAAGAAGGTGTACTGGCGGTTACTCATGCTAATATTAGCAAACAGACAGGAATTTCTCGCAGTACTTTATATCGTCATTGGCCTGAGATTCACCAACTACGAAATGATGCATTCAAACGAGCAGCAATTCCTGAAAAAATCAATCAGATTAAAAAGGGAGAATTACGTGCTGATTTGAGATGGCTTTTAAGCACTTTATTAACTGCACTCAATGAAACTGCTTGGGGGCAAATTGCTCCGCAAGTTATTTCAGTAGCTGCCACCGATAAAGAAATTCGTAAGGTGATGAATAATTTTATGGAAGAACGAATGGGCTTTGTGGAAGAACTATTTATTGAAGCTGAATTTAGAGGCGAACTGCGTCCCAATGTTCAGATTCGGCAATTAGTTGAATTAGCAATTGCAGTGCCGTATTTTAGGAAATTTAATTTAGGTGCCAATACTGACTCAGATTGGCTCGAATCGCATGTGGAAATGATATGCCAGATAGCAGAAAAGATAAAATAGTGATAATGGAGACATGCTACTTTTCTCATAGATTTCATCTTGAGTTTTTCTTCTTGGTATATGGGGCATTACGATTATCTTCTTGATAATAAAAAATGAAAATCATACCATAAAAATAGGTGCTCAGGTAACTTTTTCATTGAGAAACCCTAAAATGCTTTGTGTTTGGTTGACAATTTCATTGATTGCCTGTTCTTTATCCATGCCTGATTGCAATACTAATGCAAGTTTGGTTTTATAGTGGTCTGTTTCATCATCTTCTACTTTTTCTAACTCAATTGATTTTAAAGCATTATTAATTTTCATAGATTCTTTAAAATCATAATCTGCAATAACCAACCAAAAAGGTGTTTTGCTTATTCCTCTGTACCACCTTTTACAATCAAAGCCCAAGAAGCAACCAAAATGATAAGCTCGAAAATAAAATCCATGACCATATTTAGTGCTAACGGTTTTCACTCCTTTAAAATCTGCATACTTCCATTGTCTCAACACTTGGTTACATTCATCTATAATATCAGCAAAATATGTCAATCTTTTGCCATTCATAGAATCTAAATCGGAGTTACTCAAAGGAGGCATGCCATCTGTATCCATTTTTTGGCATAACTCTTTGATTTGGAATAAATCCGATGTTAATTGAGGAATGCTATTTTTGTTATTTTCCGTTTCAATTTGTTTTAGAAAATTACTCCAAGAACAAATTATAATTTTTCCAAAATCTTGCCCTGCTCGTTTTCTTAGCTCTATTTTTAACGATTCAATCCTCGCATGTGGAGTCAGAAAGATAACTCTTCCGTTTTTTGCTAACTCTTTTAGGTAGTTTGTAGGTTGATTATCTGTCAAATTGGCCCAAAACTTTCCTTCGATGATGACTTGTTTATCGCCTTCTTCATTAAGTCCTGTCACATCTGGTCTACCGTTAGATTTTGTTACTAATTCAGTAACAAAACACTGAGGCACATCATCCAAAAGTGAAATAGCTTGTAGTGCTTTTCTTGCAGCAGAATAATGATTTAATAGGTATGCGATACTGCTATTTGCAACATTTTCATACTCGGATATGAAATGACTGGCGATGTGGGCTAAGAGTGAGTTTTTCATTTTGAAATATAACGGGACTGCGGATAAGCGACAGTCGTTAAAAATGTATTTTTATAAGACTGTCCGTTTAATCCGCTTGTTAGCCCGTGCTTGTTCGGGATACAAGTGGATGACAATTCGCAGTCCCATTAACCCCAGCCGTGCACGAAGCACGTCCGCTGCAACGCCTGGTTAGCCAGCATTAGCTACCAGCAACAGAGCTCCCTCATAAGCTCCACCGAAGTCAACCCTAGTGATTTCCTCAATCGCATATTTACCAGGCTCTTCACTCCATTTACCATCAGTAGTGAGCTCAAGGAGACTCAAGAACCCGTTCTCCATTCCTCCGTATTTCCCGATGAAACAAGTTCCTGGATCGGTCTCCTCAGGATGAATCGTAATAATGGACTGACTAGTACCAACTGATTGAACTATTGCCTCAATGGAAGACAGATCGACTTCTGGCTTCTCCGCTCTCTCAATCCCCCGCAACTGAAGGACATTTTCTACAAAGCCCATTCTCGAACAAGGGTTTTCACAATCAGTGATATCTTGATAGCGCAAGCAATAATGCCCATCCATTCGGATGGAATCATCAATCACCTCCATAAGGAAGAAATCTGGACCAAGAGCAACTACATAGCCTTCGATTGAACCATCCTCCAAATTGCTACGCTCAATACGAATCAATGCATCTCTACCCATCGCTTGGAGTAATTGGCACTTAAAGCTCATATAATTATTGAAGTCTGGCTAACGCCCAGACTCACCTGCCGCGTTAGCGGTCAGGTGGAGTGTTTTGTTAGGTTGGCTATTTACTAGTCTATTTATTAATTTTATTTTTCCAAACTTCATAAATTTCTGATTCCCATTTGCTTTGAAAGTATGCAATAACCGCCTCGATCTCCTCTTCAGATAATTTATCTTCAAAGGGCGGCATTTTTCCTCCTAAAGGAGCACCACCTTTTCTTATGGTTCTTTTCAAAACACCCATTGGGTGATGCCAAGTATGCGCGGTGCCATTCAATGGTGGTGGTGGATAAGAACCATCATTAAGAGGCTTTTTCCAGTTAACAGTAGCTTGTGCATTATATCCATGGCACGCAGCACAATTATTTTGAAATACTTTTTGACCGATAGCCACTTGTGGCTGTGTGTACCATCTATTTGAAATTTTTGGCTCATCTTTCGAACATCCTAAGAGAAAAAAAACAAATATAAATAAAGAAACTATTGTACGCATAAACTATCTCCTCCAGTATTAAACCTAACTATTTATTAAACCCTCAATTATAGCATAATAAGTTTTGCTTTTATGATTTTTTTTGTTTATAAAAAGCGTATATTTAGTTTGATATTTGTTATTTTTGATTTTATTTCCTATAATAATTATTATTATGGCAGAGAAAAAATTATTAGATAGGGTGGTTGATAAGATTCGTGTTAAGGGCTATAGCTATCGCACGGAGAAGAGTTATCTTGGGTGGGTTCGCCGTTATGTTTTATTTCACAATAAGCGGCATCCGAATGAGATGGGTAAGGCTGAGATTGAGCAGTTTTTATCGCATCTTGCGGTGGAGAGGAAGGTGGCTCCAGCGACTCAAAATCAGGCATTTAATGCCTTGTTATTTTTGTATAATCAGGTGCTTGGAGTTTCTCTTAAAGATGAAAATATTCAAGCAATTCGAGCAAAGGAGAAGGTGTATGTTCCTGTGGTCTTAACGCAGGATGAGGTTAAAGAGGTTTTGTTTTATATGTCTGGTATTTATAAGTTGATGCTGATGTTGCTTTATGGGTGTGGTTTACGAATGAATGAATTATTACGATTACGGGTTAAGGATATTGATTTTGGTTTTAATAATGTGGTGATTTTTGATAGCAAAAGCCAGCGTGATCGAGTGGTGCCTTTGCCACAAAAAACGGTGGAGGATTTGCACATTCATATCAAACAGGTTAAGAGTATCCATTTGCAAGATTTAGAAGATGGATTTGGGTATGTTAATTTGCCTTTTGGTTTAGAGCGTAAATATACAAATGCCAATAGGGAATTTATATGGCAGTATTTATTTCCGATGAAAAAAATTTCAACTGACCCACGATCAGGCAAACAAATTCGCTATCATATTTTGGAAACAACTTTTAGTAAGAATATCAAGGCGGCTGTGCAAAAAAGTCGAATTCCTAAAAAAATCACCGCTCATACGTTTCGCCATAGCTTTGCCACGCATTTGTTGCAAAACGGTATTGATATTCGCACTATTCAAGAGTTGCTTGGGCATAGTAGCTTACAAACCACGATGATTTATACGCATATCGTTAAAGGGTTGAGTCAGGAGAGTTTAAAAAGCCCTTTGGATAATTTGTAATAAGCCAAGCTTAAGAATGAAAAAATTTAATCTAACCGTTCCTTTGGAGAGTGATAGTCAACGTTTGGATGTGGTGTTGGCGGAGCTTTTGCCGGAGTATTCTCGATCGCAGTTGAGTAAATGGATTAAGGGGGGGAAGGTGTTGGTTGATGGTGAGCCGAGGATTCCTCGATATGCTGTGCAGGGTGAGCAGGAGATTGCGGTTTGTGTGCCTGAGGAAAAGCAGGTTGAGGATAAGTCTGAGGCGATTGCTTTGGATATTGTGTATGAGGATGAGGATATTCTGATTATTAATAAACCGGCTGGGCTGACGGTTCATCCGGGAGCTGGGCAGCCGAATAATACGTTATTAAATGCGTTGTTAAATCATTCTTCTTGTTTTTCACAATTGCCGAGGGCGGGGATTGTTCATCGTTTGGATAAGCTGACTTCGGGTTTGATGGTAATTGCGAAAAATATGACTGCTCAGACGTCATTAGTTAGGGGGTTGCAGAATCGGGCGATTAAGCGGCGGTATCTTGCGGTGGTTAGTAATGTGCCGATTACGTCTTTTAGTTGTTCAAAGGCAATTGGCAGACACCCTACCCAGCGGATTAAAATGGCTGTTTTAGATCACGGAGGGAGGGATGCCCACACGGATTTTACAATTGTTAAAAAGTATCGCAAACATAGTTTATTAGAGGCGACTTTATCGACTGGTAGAACTCATCAAATACGAGTTCATTTAAGCCACTTGGGTTATCCGATTGTTGGTGATACTGTTTATAATAAACGAGTATTATTAGCACCGAATATGCTCCCTGAGACAATTACCTTATTGCAGCAGTTAAAACGTCAAGCACTGCATGCACATTATTTACAGTTAACCCATCCGAGTGAGGGAGCGATGGTAGAATTTAAGTCCCCTCTTCCAAGTGAGTTACAAGAGGTTACTGATTGCTTGGCTGAGGATTTAAAAACCCATTAGTTATGATAAAAAAATCTTTTTGGTTACTACTATTATTGTGTTTTGCAGTCAATGGGTTCGCTAAAGAAAGCACAAAAAAAACTCGTGGCGATGGCAAGGCGTTGATTGGCATTGCTCATCATCTTATTGAGCGTAAGGAAGAAGGCGCCTCCCCTCGTTGGGCGTATAGAGTTTCGTTTATCTTGCCAAATTCTGCCGCTTTTAAGGGAGGGATAAAGGTGGGGGATATTTTATTATCTTGGGATGGTAATCATTTGGATGCTATTAGTACGAGTAGTCGAGCGAGTGCCTTGAGGGATTATCTTAAAATGCACAAAAGGGTGGGTGATGAATTACGCATTAGTTTGATTCGCTACACAAGTTATATTGGAGATTCCACCCAAACGTTAACCCCAGCCACACAAAAGCAATGGCTATCTTATTTACAGCATCCTAAAAAGAATCTTGATAAAAATTTACGCATTGCGCATAAGGCAGAAAAAATCGATAAGGTTATCACGCTTGGTAAACGTCAGGATGATATTGAATTACCTGAGCAAAAAACTCTATTTAAGGGGTTGTTAAATGGGAAGGAGGATGCTATTAATTTGGAAAATCCGCTTTATGGTTTACCGCAAGAGTTGATTAGCACATTTAATTTAAGTGCCGATTATGCGGATTTATTAGGACGCTATGAAGAGGATGAAAAGATACAAAGTCGTTTTATCCATAAACGTTTTCAATACTTACATCGCTCGCCTTTTGATTTATTACCAGTAACACAACATCAAACGGATCAGATTATTACACAGAGCGAAAAGGGACATCGATCACTTTTAAAGCTACTGTCAAAACAACTTGATAGTAACTTACCGCAAAACACTTTCAAAAAATTAACCTTCCCTCTTTCTGATAAGTTACACGAACATACTGATTTTATCAATCAAATTTTAGAGAAGACACATCAAGCCCATAAAAAGGCTTTTGCCAAATTGCAAGACGAAGAAATTGCAAAACTCAAACAAGAGTTACCTCAATTAATGGGGAGATTCGCCAATTCCTTTTATATCCATCAGGGAGATGATAAGGATAATACTGCTGCGGATAAGCAAAACCGCGAGTTATTAGAATTTTTACAAAAAGTAGATTTAAGTGCTTTTTTTACAGCGACTTCGTATCTATTGCAACTCACCGATAAAAAGTGGCTTAGCCAGCTGAATAAACATTCAAAAAAATGGCTATCTGAAAAGCACAATACTAAAAATACACGCACCCTTAATTCAGTCATTACCCAATATGAAAGCACTTACGGGAGAGTTATTATTGGCTCTGAAGAAAATAATATTTATACTCAGCCTGCTGCTGTGATTATTGATCTTGGGGGGAATGATAAATATTATGGAGCAAATAACCCTCAAAAAACGCCTATTAATTTACTGGTTGATCAAGCCGGAGATGATTTTTATAGCTCTGCCTTACCCTATGCACAAGCGGCTACCTTATTGGGCGTTAGTTTGCTCTTTGATTATCAAGGCAATGATCGCTATGTCGGAAGTTATTATGCACAGGCAGTCGCTATTGGTGGGGTTGCACTGCTCTATGACGAGCAAGGAGATGATCATTATTGGGGACAGCGATTTGCTCAAGGCGTAGGGTTTTGGGGAGTCGGATTGTTGCACGATGGCAATGGCGATGATCGCTATCACGCATGGCGTTACGCTCAGGGCGTTGGGGGTGTTGGTGGAATTGGCTTATTATTAGAAAAACAAGGGGATGATCGCTATCATGCACTTGGAGAGGGTCGCTCAAGTTACAATACTATCGGCAATTTCCAATCCTCAAGTCAAGGTTTTGGCGTTGGTTTTCGTGGATACGCACCGGGTGGCACTGGGGTGCTCATCGATCAGCAAGGAAAAGATATTTATGAAGCAGGAAATTTTGCCCAAGGAACAGGATATTTTTTCGCCCTTGGCATTCTGCGTGACTTAGGCGAGCAGGACGATACTTACGCTGCCTCAAGATATGGCATTGGTGCCAGTGCTCACTCAGCGGCAGGGGTATTTATAGAGGATGGTGGAAATGATCATTATTCGGGTAATCATATTGCCTTGCTTGGTAGTGCTTGGGATCTTGCCTTAGCCGCCTTTTGGGATAAAAAAGGCAATGATTCTTATCGTCAAACGGCTCGTGGATTTAGTATTGGGGTCGCCGCTCATAATGGACATAGCGTTTTTCTTGACTCTGCTGGCAAGGATAATTACCATATAGAAAAAAATCAATTACAAGCTCCACGCAATGATTATCATGGTGGTAGTAGCTTTGCTTTTTTTATTGATGCTGGTGGAGATGAGGATAATTATCATCAGGAAAAATTTAATAATAACAGCTTATTATACGAATACAATCACGCCTTTATGTTAGATTTACCAAGCCCAATAGATGCCCAAACAAAAAAACGCTTTTGGAAAGAATTGCAATGACTACTTCGACCTCGCCATTAAAATATGCCATTGCCCTTAGCGGTGGTATTGCCAGTGGCAAAAGCACCGCTCTAATTATTTTTAAAGAACAAGGCTTTGAGTGTATTGATGCCGATAAGATTGCTCATCAACTACTCAATCAAAATACCGATTACGTTATTAAACACTGGGGCGAGGACTTTGTACATGATGATGGCTCAGTAAATCGCCCAAAACTGGGACAACTTATTTTTAATAATCCCTCTGAAAAAAAAGCCTTAGAAGATTTTTTACACCCTCTTATTCGGAGCGAAATTTATCATCGGGCAGAAAAATTAGAACAAAAAAAGAAACTTTATTTTATCGATATACCGCTGTTTTTTGAAACGAATCAGTACAATATCCCTCAATCCGTGCTTATTTACGCACCTCAATCCATACAAAAAAAACGCCTAATGGCTCGCAGTCAATTAAGTGAAAAAGACGCTATCAACCGCCTGCAAAACCAAATGGATATAGAAGAGAAAAAAACCAAAGCAACATTTGTCATTGATAATAGTGGTAGCACAGAAACTTTAGAAAAAAATTGTAAATTATTTTTAAAAGCCATAAAATTTTAAGGGATATATTACGTTACATGTTAATTGAAACAAAGAAATTGAGACCATTTTTTGTTGTTTTTCAAATCACATAATGTGAAATTCTATAAATCACTCTAAGTATTGATATTCTCGTGAAACATTTTTGTGATACAATTGAGATCATAGTTGATATTATTCAAAATAATATAATATCGCTATATATATACAGATAAAAAGAGAAAAAATAAAAATGATACTCAATAAATCAAAAAAATCAATTGAGTCCATTATTAGGGAATTAGAAAATAAAATTGCTCGCAATAGGGCTAAAAAACTTGGTAGAGGAAACCTTCTTTTACAAAGAGGCAAGATAGTAGATTCACAAGAGTGGGCTGAGAGAAAAAAAAATCATCCACAACTTTTGGCTAAAATAAGTCATCGCCTGCATCCCGAAAAATATTCATAACACACCCTTTATATGACTAAGGGTTTCTCATTTAGCCTTGAACGGGTTATTGCTCTTCATAAGAAGATCGCAAAAAACATTAAAGAGTATGAAAATTTAACTACAGAACTTCTGCCTGCAGAGCTTTTGAATGAGTTTAAGTACGCCTTGCGAGCTGTTTTAGAATGCGAGGTGGCTCGCGAAAAAAAGGACGAAGAAAGGTTTAGATACCAAGAGGAGCGAGCCTATCATGCTTTACACTGTATGTATCATGACTTGCTGGATGGTTTGAGTATAGATTTAACTGAAAGATTAGATGAGTTATCGGAAAATTACTTAGAGGAAATAATTGATGTGTTGGGGGCAACTCGTCAGGATATAATCCTCACGTTAAATGAAGTGCAAAAGCTTATTGCAAAAAGTAGAGAAAACATTGAAAATAGAGAGGAAATATACGAAGTTGAACTCTACCAAAAACATTTTCATAATCTCCTTGAGCACAGAAAGACCTTGCAAAATAGCCTTGACCCAATAATCACTCTCTACAAAAAACGCAAGAAAAAATCAATTATTCAATGGACAATTACCATAACCAGTTTATTTATTGCGGTGGTTAGTTTGTTTTCCAATTTTCTTTTATAAACAGTGCCTAATAAGGTTGCAAATCAGAATGTTATTCTTTCATTTCTCGATTGCTTCTTTTATGTGTTTTATACGACATTATGAAAAAGCATAGCAATGATTCGGCATTTATATAACTTTATACTTCACCTTCTCTCCCCTATTCTACTTGGGTTGACATACAAGCATTGCCATAAGCATCCAAAATTTAAGTTACCCAACTGCTGGGCAAAACGGCGTGGTATTAATGCCTCTTTAGAAACAGGTGGTATATGGATACATGCCGCCTCCACAGGAGAAACTCGCAGTGTCTTTCCACTTTTAGAAAAATTCGCTAAGTTACAACCAAATGCCCCGATAACACTCACCAACACCTCACTCAACGGAGCAGAGCAAGCACATAATTTTGTCAGCAATATTGCCTTACAAAAAACAATGTTGCCTATTGATTATCCAATCTATGTCAAGCGTTTTTTAAAGCAACTTAAGCCCAAAGTGCTGATTGTAATGGAGACTGAATTATGGCCTAATTTATTTTACTATTGTCACAAATACAACATAAAGATTTTTTTACTCAACACACGTTTAACCGATAAATCCTTTAAAAATTATCATTACTTTTCCTTTGGGAAAATAATGTTTCAGCAAGTTCATTGGATGGGATTGCAGTCAGAGAGAGACAGGCAGAAATTATTAGAACTTGGAGTGGATGATAATAAAATCGTTGTCATTGGAAATTTAAAATCCATACCACGAGTTGATGAAACAGAGTCAAACACCAAAAAACAATTAGAAAATTGGAGGCAAAAAACTGAGTTTTGCTGGGTAGGCGGAAGCGTACATCACGATGAAGTGGACTATTTATTACAGGCACATCTTACCGTTAAAAAAACGTTGAAAAAAAACAGTCTACTTATTCTCGTACCGAGAAAACCTGCCGAATTTAAAACCGTTATTTCAACGGTACAAGATTTTTGTGCCATACATAAGTTAAACACTGTTGTTTACAGCGAAGACCCCTCACCTTGCGCGGATATTGATATCCTTGTTTTGGATGTAATGGGTGCTCTGTGCGATGCCTACACCATTGCAACAGCGGCTTTTGTTGGTGGAAGTCTATGTCCTCATGGAGGGCATAATATATTAGAGCCTGCGGTTTATTCAGTACCGATTATTTCAGGAAAATATTTTTATGATCAACTGCCTATCTTTAATCCTTTTATAGAAAATAAGGCAATCACTATTTGTGAAAATAGTACAGAATTAAGCAATGCTCTAATCCAAACAACGCAACAAGAAACTGATTCTCAGGCAAAAAAGCGAATTAAAAAAAGTCTTGAAGAAATTCGTCAAAATAATGCTGAAAAATTAAAAATATTTTGGAAACAGTTAGAACCAACACTGTAAATAGATTCTTATAAAGGGTATAATTCGATACTGCAGAACGAAAACTCAAAGATGATGAAAAAAATTACGAAAAAAATAAATTGGAGTTTACTATTTTTAATGGTTTTGACGCTTATTAGTTGCGGTGCTCAAGATAGTGACCTTGCCGATAGGTATCAAGCCACCTTAGATTTAGATAAAAAGCATTATGATGCAGTTATTTCCTCACTTGGCGACTGTAGCCAATTTTTTAGAGAAAACAGACAAAGATGCCTACTTGATTTGGGTGCTGCCTATATGGCAAAAGGAGGGTTTAAACTATCATCTATAGGTCAAGAAATGTTAGCATTAGAACAAAGTAAAACAACCGAGGACGCCCTTTCAAAAGATATTACAAAACTATTAATAGAGAAAACAACAAATGCTTTTGTTGCAAAAGGTATTGATGTTATTAATCAGTTGCTTGAAGAAGCTGATCCAAATCTGAAAAATCGGCTCTGTACTAAATCGAGTTATACCAATTATGGACGCTTTGTTGCACAAGGATGTTTAGCATCTAACCCAATTTTATTAAGGGATTTATTGCGCGATGAGGCTGAAAATAGCACATCACGAAAATCTGATGTTGCAGTTTCCTTAGAAGATATTGTTAACTACAGAAAAACACTGACCACAGTTGCTCCTGAAATCAGCATAGAAGAAGTTGTTGATATCATCAACAAAGAAGACCCACCAAATGATAAAGATAAAAACAATAATAACATTAACGATGCTTTAGATGCAACTACGTGTGTGCTTGATGCCTATAACAGTGGAAGTTTTGTGGATAACGATTGTACCGTAAAAAATGCCACCCCCGCTCAATTAGCAACAAATGCATTTAGTAATTCAGGAAAAAGTTTTTTAAATGACATTTATAGCGTACGAGTCATTATTAGTGATGGAGCCACGAACTCAAACACATTTTACCGTTTAGCACAACAAATACAGAATAGTACCGAAATTACAACCATAAACACTGAAGGATTCTGCAAAGCTGATTTATCTGCTTGTGATGAGTCGGCAGTCGATGGAACGACGTGTTTTTCCTGCCCTTCTTTTGAAGAGGGTGCCACCAAAACAAAAACAATAGATGACTCTATCGATCAAACACTCAACGATGACGATTCTTTCAAAGCGTTGGCATCTACTTTAGAGTCCACAGGTGATGATAAAACAGACGCACAAAAAGAACAGGAGTTAAGAAATAAAATTTGTGGAGGCTCTGCAAGCACTCCAACCACAACAGTCAATTTAGGGAAATGCACATTAAAAGATGGAAAAGTTTATATCCCTCCGAGTATTGCTATCGAATATTTTCAATCTAAGGATTAAAAGCAGGAATGAAGACAAGTAATTTTTTAGGTGTTATATTGCTCAGCCTGCTAACCCTTATTAGCTCAAATTCTATGGCAGAAAGTCATCAACATTTTCGCTTTCAAAAAAGCTTTAAATCTTTTGGTATGGGAGGTGCTGGCATTGTGCAGAAAGACTCCATAATGGGGATGTTTGCTAATCCTGCAAATCTTCAAAGCTTCTCTGATGAAGAGAAACTACAAGGGGAACTCTTTGGTACCGTAATCGGTACTGGTGATAACCTAACCAACATTATCAGCGACTTACAAAATGCCGTTAAAGAGGGTACTGACGTCGATAAAAACAACAAGATCATTACCGTTCTTGATGAGTATGTTGGTGAAAACATTTTATTTGGTCTGAATGTTACACCCATTGCTATAGCATTTAGTTCTGATTTTTTCGATCTTAATGCTCAAGGTATCGGATTAGTCACCTCCTTACAAGGAAACACTAAAACCCACAGTGGTTTTGGGAGTGCTGGGGTCTTAGAAATTAACTCGATTAATTATGTTGGATTAGTTCATAGTATGTCAAAAAATTTTGATAATTTATGGTTTGATCGCGATGTGACTATTGGAATGAACACCAAACTTCTGCGATACTATGTCTTAAGTAAATCTTTTACTGTTGCCGAACTTGTTGATAAAGATAGGGACGATAATGTGCGCAATAATTATCTTGAAAAGGGAACAGCTATCGTCGCAGATATAGGAATAAATTGGGAGTTTCTTAAAAGAGATGGCTGGAATGTCAAAAGTGGATTAGTGGTAGCTAACCTTGGAGGCATAGGCAATGCCTCTATACATAGTGCCTACATTCCAACAACTTTTGATTTAGGTTTGCTCGCAGAATACGAATTGACCTCTTATAGTCCACTAACCTTTGCCTTAGATTTTATCGATATAAGCAATGCTTATAAAGATGAAGGTGATCTTAAAAAACGTATTAACTATGGCGTTGATTTAAGGGTATTCCAATCAGATGATATTGACTTCGGAGTACAAGCAGGAATGCACCAAGCTGAAATCACTTATGGAGGGAATCTTACTTTATTTAGCTCTATAAACTTGGGTTATGCCTCATACAGTGAAGAAGTGGGTGTATTTGCTGGGCAAGATCCTGCACGAAAATCTATTTATTATTTTGCTTTCTCTTTTTAAATAACCTACCCTCTCCTTATGGGACGGTCTATCATCTTTTTATTAATCTGCATTTCGCTAACTTCTCAAGCTCAGACAAAACAACCGCCTACACCCAACCCCTACAACCTGATTACAGACAAAGAGCTCACTAATCAGGCTCCACATATTAAGAAATTTTGGCAACGAGGAAATAGCAATTTTTTCTTAGGGATAAACAATATAAAAATAAGCTACCGACAATTTCTTAACCCCAAGAAAGAAGCCGCAATTATTCTTATCAATGGGCGTGGAGAAAGTTATATAAAATATCAGCTATTAGCTTATGAGTTTTATCAAATAGGCTACTCAGTTTATCTCTATGATCATCGTGGGCAAGGTCTTTCAGATAGGATGCTCACCGATAAACAAATGGGATATGTTAAAAAATTTGATAACTATGTGCAAGACTTAGCTACCTTTTATCAAACTAAAATAACCCCACAAAAACACAAAAAAACGTTTATCTTATCACATTCTATGGGTGGTACTGTTTCGCTACTGTATGCAAAAAAATACCCAAATACCATTAACGCCATCGCCCTATCAGCTCCGATGCTTGGGCTTAATAATGAGATGGCAATGTGCTCACTTGCCAAGAGCATAAAATGGATAAAGGGAGTTTTTGGCTTACAACCTGATTATGCCCTAACGCAAAAAAAATATACTGCTGTCGTATTTGAGGAGAATAACCCTAATCTAAAAACGCATAGTAAGGCTCACCACCTCAACACACTTAGCCTCTACGAGCAATATCCTCAAGCCAAATTAGGAGGTGTAACAACGATGTGGTTAGTACAAGCCTGCAACGCAATGCAAACCATTAGAACCTCTCTCACAAAAATAAAAACGCCACTCTTGCTTCTTCAAGCAAGTGAAGATACGATTGTTTCTTTATCCGCTCAAAATGCGTTTTGTGAGAATATCAAAAAAACTAAAAACCCAGGCTGTCAAGATGGGGCACCTAAAGTCTTAAAAGGTAGCTATCACGAATTATTAATTGAGGAAGACACCTTCCGAATACCTGCAACAACCTCCATCATCAATTTTTTCAAAAAACACAAAAAATGAGACCTTTGTATAAAAGTATGGCAAAAGAAAAAAGATAAAAAATTGTTCTGATTGAGGCGTGGAACGCAGCTAATACGTCCGTCTTTGCAAGTTTCACAACGAAAATCAGGGCGATTTTTTATCTTTTTTACTTGTCATATCTTTTGTGCAAAGGTCTCAAAATATTAAAAATTTACAAAAATGCCTCACCTTCTCTCAAAAATATTTTTGCTTACTCTTTTGATTTTTCATACAAGCATCGCTTTGTCCACAAATAACCCAAACGACCTATCTAAGCAACAATGGCTTAGCAAAGAATATGAGAAATTTATTATTCATTATCCCAAAATAGCTGAACAAAATGTCGATACCTACGCCAAATGGTATCAGCACTTTTACCCCAAACATCAAGCCTTTTTTCGTTGGACACCAAAGGAAAAATTTCACGTTAGCTTAGTTAATAATTTTGATGTTTTTAATGGCTCATCAAGCCCTTATCCATTCAATAGCAATCGATTATTTATGACTGTTTATGATGAAATGGGCTCCCTCCTTGATAGGCAAAGCCAAACACGTGGCTTAGTAAATCACGAACTTGTCCATCTTTTTCATATTGATAAAAATTCTGGTAATAGCCAATTACTACGTCGTCTTTTAGGGAGAAACATTTTCACTTTCCCAGCCTTATTCCAGCCTCTTTTATTTATTGAGGGGTTAGCAGTCTATTTAGAAACGGATAAAAAACAAGGCTTTGGGCGAGGTGGAAATAGCTGGTATCCAGCGAGAATGCGAATGGAAACCTTAAAGGGATTACCAAATAAAATCAACCCCTTTCTAAATCCAGGCACGTATAATCCTTATTTATACGGCTACTATTTTTATGAATATCTCGCTGAAAAATATGGCGAACAGGCAATTCAACGTTGGATTACCACCTACAGTAACAACATTATCCCCTTTAGAATTGATAGCAATACAAAGCATCTTGGTGGGCATTCTCTTGATTTTGAATGGGCTAATTTTATCCACTGGCTGAATCAAAAATTTTCTACCCAAATAACTGACCTACGCCAACCCAAAGAGCTTATTAAGCCAATTTTTAATAGCTCCTCTGAAAAACATAATCAACCTTTTTTTATCAACCCAAATGAAATAATATATTTTCAAGATAATGGAGATTTGCCTCCAACACTTATTAAACATAACCTTAAAAATCAGAAACAACAAACTTGGTACAGCTTTGATGATACTTCAACTGGATATGGAATTGATTCCATACGCTATGAGTATCATCCCCAATATGGTTTACTCTTCACTCAAGCCAGCATATGTATTGATGATGGTCTTCGTTTTGATTTATACCACCTTAATATTCATACCAAAAAAACCACACAGATAACCCAATGCCAATCTATTAGGCGTGCTATTTGGGATGAGAAAGGAGGGATTATTGCCATCCAATCAACCCTTTTAAAAAGTAAATTACTCTATGGATTATCGACCGACCCAAGGAAATTCAACCCTCATAAAATCACCTTCTCTAAATTGCTTGATATTCCTTATGATGGTGTGATGGAATCTCTTGATATTGCTGATAATCAACTGGCTGCTTCAATAAAAAAAACGCCCCAAGGGTACAACCTCTATCAAGCAACTCTATATTATAAAAACAACTCTCAATCTGCCCCTACACTATCCAAACTAACGCCACTTATTGAAAACTTCAATCAAAATTTACGAGTCCGCTTTGATGCACAAAATAATTTACACTACATAAGCGATCAAAATAATGTTTTTAATCTCTATCGTTATGACCAAAAAACAAAGAAATCATATCAGCTCACGCACACCATCGGAGGCATTGTTGATTACGATATTTTACCATCCACAAAAACCAACCATTTTGTTGTGAGTCAATTTGCTCCATCAGGCTTTAACTCGGGTTACTTTCATACATCAACCACTACCTCAAAACCGCAAAATCACAATATCAAATCTACTCAAAACATTGATTTTAATCATACTTCTGAACTGGGCAAACAACAAATTACAAACACTACTCAACGTCCCTATTCACCACTTAACACGCTAAAACCCACCAACTGGTTGCCAGTATTATCATCCAGTATAGATGGCGGAAGTTTTTATGGTTTACAAACTTATGGAGAAGATGCCTTAGGGTTTCATACTTATCAACTTGTTGCGACACTCTATAACTACCAAAACTATTTTGCTCTATCTGGTTTTTTACAATATCTTTATGATCAACGCTGGTCTATAAATGCCAGACAGCTTCCTGAGCGTATTGATGATCAAGAAAATGGCAAAAGCAATCCGCAAATTAAAATTTTGCGTGAATTATCTTTTAATTTACTTCACCCTCTAACTGCCAAACTACACCAAAAATTTGGTCTAAGCCACCAGCAACACGATTATTTTAAAGACACCAAAAAATCCAATGTTCTGTTAAAAGAAGATAGACAACAAACCTACGTAGGTACAAACCTACAATATCGCAACCTGTTGCAATGGCAAAAACAAATGTTCCCCCATCAAGGATACAAAATTGCCCTCGGTATTGACTCACTTATAAACCGTAAAAAAGAAGAACCCTCGCAACTTTTTTCTGCCAATTTAAAATTTTTTCTACCAATAGGCACTCATTCTGCATTCGCTTTTGCAGACTTTGCCAAAGATTTAAAAGAGACCAATTCTATCGGAATAAGAGAGTACGAAACTGCCGTAGCGGTTGGTAATCGCTCCTATCAATTTAAGGGAAGCCAAGCTATTTCGACAATTAATGCCAATCAATTACAAAAATTTCATCTTGGTTGGCAATCAGCCGCTAAGATTATAGACTATGGGTTTTATCTCCCGCCTATCGGCTTGAGCAAACTTTCTCTACAAACAAAAGCAGGAACACTACAACTACAAACCTTTGATAAAAAAGAAAAACAAACCCTGTATAACTACGAATTCAATCTATTATTTGATGTAAATATAGGCTATATTTATAAGTTACCTTTACTGTTAGGCTATGCGAAAGGATGGACTGAAGATGAAAAACAAAATAGTGAAAACTTCTCTCTCTCACTCAATCTACCGATGTAATTCCTTGTGCTTCCCATCCATTGGTTGCTAAGCAGTATCTTACTGCAACGGTCTCATTAATTCATCACCCGTTGTACTTTTTTAATATTGACTGTATTACGTAATTTACGAATAAGCTCAGCAAGATTGTATCGGCTATCAATCTTAATTTCAAATTCAACCGATACAAAATTTATCTCACGTGCAACCACAATATCGACAATATCTACTCCTTGATGGGCAATCATACTAGAAAGCTGTGCCAAAATCCCAGCCCCCTTTTCTGCCTCAATTTTTAACCGTGTGTGCAAGGCGAACTTTTTCTCCGCATTCCACTTAACATTAATTAAATTTTCTGGAGTTTTACGTACGTGTTTAATATTTGGGCAAAATTGCCTGTGCACTACCAAACCTTTATCTCGGCTTAAATAACCCACAATATAATCACCATAAATCGGTCCACAACAACGAGCAAATTCGATAGCAAGACTTTCAACACCACCAACAATTAATGCATCAGAATCCTTATTCTCTTCTATCGATTGCTTTTTATTTTTCGTAGTAGAAATCCTTTTTTTCTGCTTCCCAATAATATCCATTATTTGTTTTACCACCAAAGCTGAAAAACGTGAACCCTGCCCAAGCTCCAATAATAATTGATCAATAGTTTCAACATTGCTTTCTTCACATAGCGTCTGTAAGGCATATTTGGGTAATTGGTCTAAGGAAATTTTTTCAGCTCTTAATGCGACCTTTAGTAATTCCGAGCCTAATGCGATGGAATCTTTATTTTTTCGATGGCGCAAATAATTTCGAATATGTTGTCTTGCTCTGGTAGTTTTTACAAACTCTAACCAGCTGGGGGTTGGATAAGAAAGTGTTTTGGTAATAATATTGATGATGTCGCCATTTTCTAAGCGCGAATTAAGCTCCTTGCGTTGTAAATTAATTTCACAAAAAACCGCATGATTACCTACTTTGGAATGAATGGCATAGGCAAAATCAAGGGCAGTTGCCCCTGCAGGTAAAGTAATTAATTTACCCTCGGGGGTAAAAACAAAAATCTCCTTAGGGGCAAGATCTGATTTTGCAAATTCTAAAAGATCAATATTATCGGCATTTTCATCATAAAGATTTAACAGATTATTGAGCCATTCATGAGAAATTAAATTCTCATCTTTTACTGGGCTATCGCTCTTATAAATCCAATTAGCCGCAATGCCATGCTCTGCATTATAATGCATTTCTTTTGAGCGAATTTGCATCTCTGCCTGCACTCCTTTTTGATTAATTAACACCGTATGAAGCGACTGATAGCCATTTGGTTTAGGGAGTGCAATATAATCTTTAAATCTTCCTGGCACTGGGCGAAATAGACGGTGCAAAATACCCAAAGTAAGATAACAAGAATCAACATCCTCGACAACAACACGAAAAGCAAATAAATCTTGCAATTGCTCAAAACGAATCTTCTTGCGAGTCATTTTCTTGAAAACGCTATACGGCTGTTTTTCGCGCCCAGAAACGTCAATAAAATGAATATTATTTTGTGTTAGCTCGTTTTTAATTGTCTCTAATGTTTCATCAACCAATGCTTGACGATCCCCCTTAATATGAGCAATCGTTTTACTTAAAACCTGATAACGGTTGGGATGAAGAGCCTTAAAAGATTTATCTTCTAAAAATAGCCCCCAAGAGTTAAGCCCAATTTTTGCGGCAATTGGAGCATAAATTTCTAAAGTTTCAAGGGCTATTCTTTGGCGTTTTTCCGCACGAAAGACATCAATTGTTTTGATATTATCTATCCGATCAGCAAGTTTAATGAGAATAATTCGCATATCCTTTGCTGTCGTAATCAGCATTTTACTAAAATTAGCTGCTTGCTGCTTATTAATAGAAGAGTATTTATAGCCTTCCAAATGGCTTAAACCAGAAACAATAGTGGCTACTTTATAACCAAAATTTTTTTCAATATCTTCGAGAGTAAAGTGAGTATCTTCAACAACATCGTGCAATAACGCACTGATTAGACAATCCGTATCAATGCGTAAATCAGCAAGAGATTGTGCGACTTGGACTGGATGGGTAATATAGGGTTCGCCGGTTTTTCGGGTTTGCCCACTGTGGGCGTTCTCGGCAAACAAAAACGCCTCTTTAAGGCGTCTTTTATCTTTAGTATTTAAGTAAGAAGTTTTTTGTGATAATTCTTGATAGAATTGCAAGATTAGGTTTCCTCTTGAAAACTTTCAGATTTTTTATTAGTACGAATTTCGTGTATGGTACGGTTAGCATCTAAAATAGCTCTCTCTTCTTCTAATACAGCAGCTTCATCGGTAACTCCTGCCGCAATTTCACGTAAAGCAATGACAACTGCTTTATCTTTTTTGCCTACAAGGCGAGGTTTACTACCTTCGCTAATCTGTGTTGCTCTTTGTGCTACGAGTAAAGTTAAATCAAATTGATTTTCAACTTTATCCACACAATCATCGATGGTAATTCTTGCCATATTTATTTTTTAAATTTTTAGTAATTGAAATATAATGAAAAATTTTCAGATAACGCTTTTCATCCAGTCTGAGATTTCTACAAAAAAGTATAAACAAAGGGCAAAAATACCCTGATAACTTTATTTATGCAAAGGTCTCAATGAGACCTTTGCATAAAAGTATGGTAAAAGAAAAAAGATAAAAAATCGTTCTGATTGAGGCGTGAAATGAAGCTAATACGTCCGTCTTCGCAAATTTCACAACAACAATCAGAGCGGTTTTTTGCTTTTTTACTTATCATATCTTTTGTGCAAAGGTCTCCTTTTAATTATAACGGATTAAAATGGAATATCATCGTCCTCAATACCATTATCAGGCGAGGAATTATCAAAATTATTCGTTTCTTGTGTTTGTGTGGCTGGTGATGGTGAACGAGCTGGAGGTGGTGCACTCTGATATTGTTCTGTGGAACCACCAGTTGGATTGCTATTTTTGGGATCCAATAGTTGCATTGAATCTGCCACAATTTCTGTTGTATAACGATCTTGTCCATCTTGAGCAACCCATTTACGAGTTTGTATCCTACCTTCTACGTAAATTTTGCTACCCTTGCGCACATACTCACCAACAATTTCTGCAAGCCTGCTAAAAAAAACCACTCGATGCCATTCGGTGCGTGTTTGCATTTCTCCCGAAGTTTTATCGCGCCAACGCTCGGAAGTTGCTATGCTTAAGGAAACAACCGCATTGCCATTATTTGATCTCCGAATTTCTGGGTCTGCCCCTGCATTACCAATAAGAATTGCTTTATTTATCATATCTATCTCTCCTTAAAAAAAATATTTTTCTTTTCTTTTAATTGTCGCCTATTTTTCACAAAATTTTATCATTATTTGCTTTAATATTTGTAAAAATATCTGATTTTCTTCGCAAGTCCCAATACTCACACGCAAACAACCATTTAATAATCCATTGGGAGTGGATAAACAACGAATTAAAATGCCTTGTTTTTTAAGTTCTTGGTGCACCAATAAAGCCAGCTGATGAATGTGGTTTTCATCAATGTCTCTGGTCTTATCAACTATTTTAAATAATAAAAAATTAGCATCACTGGGATACACTTTTACCGTTAAATCAGCCGACAATGCTTGCAACTGCGAGTATAACTTTTCACGCTCTTTACAAATAAGCCGTGCCCTATCTTCAAAACATTGCGGAGTTTTTAAGGCATAACTTAATAACGATTGTGATAATGTATTAATATTATAGGGTAAACGAACCTTGTTAATCTGTGATAGCCACTGTTGATGTCCTACTAACAAACCAACGCGCAGACCTGCAAATCCGACTTTTGAAAAAGTACGCATTACTAAAAGGTTCTCGTACTTTTGAATACTTTGTAAAAATCCTTGATCTCTGGCAAAAGCATAATACGCTTCATCAAGCACCACTAAACCATTCGTTGCTTGAATGATTTTTTCAATATCGGCTCGCTCAAAACAATTTCCCGTTGGATTATTTGGATAAGCAATAAAAGTAATAATTGGTTGATGCTCTTGTATTTGTTTTATTGTATGCTCAACATTCAGAGAAAAATCCGCCCTCAGCGGCACACTTATATAGCGTCGCTGATTGGCAATGGCTTGAATTTGATAAACAGAGAAAGTGGGATTAACACTCAAAATGGTATCTCTAACTCTGCCAATTGCCATCATTATCAATACAATTAACTCATCGGAACCATTACCAAATAGTAATTCATCAGTATTAAGAGAAAAATACTCTGCCACCGTTTGACGTAACTCACTTTGGTAAGGATCTGGATATAAGTTAATTTTGTTTTTTTGAATTTCTGTAATAAGCTCTGCATCGGTAAAATCAATTGCACTCCAAGGGCTTTCCATCGCATCTAATTTAACGCCCTCAAAACTATGCTGTGCATCGTACGCCTTTAATTGCCGAATTTCATCACGAATTAAATGATTCATTTGGTTTATTTGCTATCAACTCGTAAATCACAGGAAAGACTGTGAGCATGCAAACCCTCAACCTTAGCCAACCGACTCACTGTTGGGAATAGTTGCTGTGCGGCACTGGCATTTGCTTGAATATAATTACTCCGTTTTTGAAAATCATACACCCCCAGAGGAGAGGAAAACCGAGCACTGCGAGAAGTAGGTAGAATATGATTGCTCCCAGCAAGATAATCGCCAAAAGCCTCTGGAGTATGTTTGCCAAGAAAAATAGCCCCTGCTGACTGCACTTTGGTCATCACCTCCTCGGCACTATCGATGCAAAGTTCCAAATGCTCAGGGGCAATTTGATTGCTTATTTCGATACTTTCATCGAGATTTTGGGTTTTGATAAATGCACCGTGATTTTTTAAGGACTCACGAATAATTGCCTGACGAGGCATTTTTGTTATTTCGTGCTCTATTGCCTCAACGGTCTTATCTAAAATTTCTTGATTATCACTAATTAAAATTGCTCGAGCTAATTCATCATGCTCTGCTTGTGCAAAAAGATCAATCGCAAGATGGGTAGGATTTGCGGATTTATCGGCAATAATTACCACCTCCGATGGACCAGCAATCATATCAATACCAACGGCTCCAAACACTTGTCGCTTTGCCTCGGCAACATAGGCATTTCCTGGACCAGTAATTTTATCGACCCCCGGCACCGTTTCGGTGCCATAAGCTAAGGCAGCAACTGCCTGCGCACCGCCAATTTGATAAATATTTTCAATACCCAGTAACGCTGCAGTAGCAAGAACAATTGGATTAAGTTCACCATTCATTGCTGGCGTGACTAAACTGATTTGTTGCACTCCTGCCACTTGTGCTGGAATGACATTCATTAAAATAGAAGAAGGATAGCACGCCTTGCCTCCAGGCACATAAACTCCAACACTTTCAATAGGTAAAACTCGTTGCCCGAGAAGAACACCTTGTTCATCGGTATAAAACCAATCTTGAACAAGTTGTTTTTGATGAAAACGAGAAATACGCTCAATAGCCAACTGCAAATCAGCAATACTCTGTGCATCAATTAGCTCTAATCCTTGTGTTATTTTATGGGGGGCAATTTTTAATTCACTGGCACTGCCAACACCATTGTTATCAAAACGCTTGGTAAACTCGATAAGAGCTGCATCACCATCTTGTCTAATCTTGGTGATAATATTACTGACTTTTGTGTGAATTTTTAGATCGACATCAGTACTGTGAGCAGGGAAAACAACTTCTTTGATTTGTGCTTCAAAATCGCTACTTTGAGTATCGATACGTTGCATTTTTCAACACCTCATTGAGATTTTTTTACTTGTCATATCTTTTGTGCAAAGGTCTCTTGTTGTTGGCATTGAGCAATGAACTCTTTCATTGCTGTTGTGCGGTACTTATACGCTTGTTCGTTAACAATTAAACGTGAAGATATTTCGGCAATTGTTTCTAAGCCGACAAGCCCATTAGCCTTAAGAGTTTTCCCCGTACTTACCAAATCGACAATAGCATAAGATAAGCCGCTGGTAGCTGCTAACTCAATCGCTCCATTAAGATGAATAATTTCCACCTGCTTGCCTTGTTTAGCAAACCAACGATCGGTAGTTTGATCAAACTTTGTTGCTACCGTCAGATAATGTTGTTGTTGCCACTGTGTTTTATTTTCTAAGGTAGCTAACATTAGCTTACAAGCGGCAAACTTCAAATCTACTATCTCATAATAACCATAGCGAACCTGCTCTAATAATACATCTTTACCAACAATACCAAAATCCACCACGCCATGCCGCACATAAACAGGAACATCTGAAGAACGCACAACAATCAATTTAAAATTAGGATTATTGGTATCTATTAAGAGCTTACGAGAATCCAAATCAATTGTTGGATAAATATCCAACGCCTTTAAAAAAGTCAAACTTTCTACACAGACCTTGCCCTTAGCAAGTGCAATAATAATTGGCTTAGACACTAGACTCCAACTACAGATTTTTGCTTAGCAATAAAATGATTATCATGAAGGCGATGTATATCTGCCCCCAGACAAGAAAATTTTTCTTCTATTAGCTCATACCCACGGTCAATATGTTGCACCTTATCAATAACACTACTACCTTCTGCCACTAAGCTCGCTAAGACCAAACTTGCGGATGCTCTTAAATCACTGGCGATGGTCTCTGCTCCGTGTAGCTTTACGCCATTGCTATACACTTTATTTTTCACTTGCTTTAAATCTGCTCCCATTTTTTGTAACTCAGAAACATGATGGAAGCGACTCTCAAAAATAGTCTCTTCCACATAAGCAGACCCCTCAGCAACTGAGTTAAGGGCAACTATCTGAGCTTGAACATCTGTCGGGAAACCAGGAAAAGGTTGTGTTACCACATCTACCGCTTTTGGTTTTTTGCCAAGCATATCAGCCTCTACCCAATCATTACCAGAAGAAATTTTTGCCCCAGTTTTCTTTAAAACATCAATTACTGCTTGAAAATTATTCATATTCGTATGCTTTGCACGCACTTTTCCTTGAGTCATAATACCAGCAACAAGATAAGTTGATGCTTCAACTCGATCAGAAACAATAGGATATTCAGCACCATGAAGCTCTTTAACACCTTTAATAATCAAACGATTACTGCCAATACCAGAAATTTTCCCGCCCATCTGATTTAAATAATTTGCCAAGTTAGAAACCTCTGGCTCTAAGGCAGCATTATTAATGATGGTTTCCCCTTCTGCTAAAACTGCAGCACTCATTATATTTTCTGTACCTGTTACACTGACCACAGGAAAAGTAATCTCAGCCCCCTTTAAGCGGGTAGCCCGAGCAAAAATATACTCATCATCTTGAGTGATTTCTGCCCCCATTTTTTGTAACCCTTGGATATGCAAATCGATTGGTCTTGAACCAATAACGCACCCTCCTGGATAATATAATTTAACCTCTCCATAACGTGCAAGCAAAGGACCCATCAACATAATAGAAGCCCGCATAGATTGAACAAGTTCGACATCAGGAGAAGTGGACTGTAAAGAAGTAGAATCAATTTCTACACTTAAGCTTTTCAAATAATTCAATTTACACTTAACGCCAAGTTTTGAAAGCAATTGCAAAGTCATTGTCACATCGCGAAGATGCGGGATATTATGAATGAGTATAGATGACTTACTCATCACCGAAGCCATCATTATCGGCAAAATGGCATTTTTTGCTCCAGCAATTTCGACATCACCCTTTAGTGCAACCCCTCCATTAACAAAAAGTTTATCCATTATTATTAATTATTTTATGTTTCCATACTCAGCGGGAGTATGGGTTTTAATAGATAAAGCGTGCAACTTGCCGCTTAAAATATCTTCTTTAAAAAGCTCATTAATCATTCGATGTCGCTTGATTGTATTACAATCTGTGAACACTTCGCTAATGACAGTCACCTGTAAACTACAATCACTACCATCAATGAGTACCTCTGCTTTAGGGTCAATATGGTTTTTGATGTTAAGTATTATCTGCTCGTTCATCGTTCATAATATATTATTTTAAAAAGGAAGTTAGTCGATAAGCCGGGTTCTGTCGAGAGCAATCATTCATCTGTGCTTATTATCACTAACAAGCTATAGCGATCTACCCAGAAACCAGCACGGGTCGTGCTGTTGAGTCAAACTCAATATTTCTTTATTTGATCTTTCTCCTGATGGGGTTTACCCTGCCACGAATGTTACCACTCGTGCGGTGCGCTCTTACCACACCTTTTCACCCTTACCACAAAAAATTTTTATGGCGGTATTTTTTCTGCGGCACTTTCCATCGGCTCACACCGCCCAGACGTTATCTGGCATCATACCCTATGGAGCCCGGACTTTCCTCCATTTATCCACTACTGAATAAACAGCGATTGCCTAACCAACTCCCCAATTTTATTATATCCTCATTGAATTATAGATGGAGACCTTTGCAATAAAAGATATGACAAGTAAAGTGGGAAAGAGTAAAAAAATTACAGGGTGGAGCGAACAAGACGTACTCGATAACCACTTCTGGTGCGTATTAATTGGTGATGAAAGCCAATACGGAAATCGACGACCCACCCATGGGTATTCTCAATAGGCGAAGAGGTCCAATACTCATCCGATAGGGTGTTCGGAAAAATGGATAAGTTGATTCTGGGTTTAAAGCGATCTAATGCCAGCAAAGAATAAAGTTCTTTAACGTTGGGTAGGCGCCAA
>CAKMZV010000010.1 GCA_929200535.1 uncultured Gammaproteobacteria bacterium | reverse complement strand
ACGTGATGTAAATCATTATAGCACAAATTATTTATTTAAGTAAAATAAGTAAAAATCCGCAGACTTCACAGATTATTATCCACAGATTACACAGATTTTTTTAACAATTAACCATTGACCATTAACCATTAACCATTAACAATTAATAACCCCCCCTCACCCCAGCCCTCTCCCTCAGGGAGAGGGAGCCAGAGTCCCCCATTAACAATTGACCATTAACAATTAACAATTAACCATTAACAATTAACAATTGACCATTAACAATTGACCATTGACAATTATTAATAATTCGATTAAAACGGGGGGTTGTTGGGGACGATTAGACCCATATAGTAGCCTATTGCAAGAGTAGTCATTAAAAAGATAGATAGTCCAACACGCCATATAAGGGCACGAACTAATTTATCTGGATTATCTCCTTTGATAAGGTAGAAAGCCGCTGAAAATAAACTGACAATAATCACCAACAGTATTATAATTACTACAAGTTTCATTAGATAAATTAAAATTTTTTAAGATTAAATTATAATTCTACTCTTTCCACTTTGTAATCACTTAATTGTTGCTTATTTCTCCGATTATTTCTCTAAACTTTGGTTCTAAAACATGGCAAACAAGTTATGTTATGTTGTTTTTGTTTGTGCTAATTTTGTGTGTCTTTCTGGCTTTGTGCAGTTGGCAGTTATCACGTGCCGATGAAAAAAAGATAATTGTTGCCCTTGCCGAAAAAAAAGCCTTGCAGCCTGCAAAATTGATTGATCCAAGCCGTTTATTTGAAAATCGCGATGAAGAGCAGTGGCAGGAGGTTGTTTATAGTCGAAATGTAGTTAAAGGAAAGTGGGTAGCACAGTATCATTATTTGCAAGATAATATTACGTATGATGGGGTTGCAGGTTTTGAGGTGCTGACGCCTTTTCAAGCAATGGACGGAACGGTCTTTTTAGTCAATCGAGGGTGGATAAGTAAGCGGCATTATTCATCTAAAAAGGTTCTTGTAGATAGTAATGAAGTACAAACTTTTGAGGGGGTTTGGGTTTTGCCTACGAGACGTTTTACCCTTAGCGATACACCTTATCCGCAGAGTTTTCCTAAAGTAGTGCAAGAGGTGTTTCATCAACGCATCGCTAAAGAAATTAATCATCCGCTTGTGCCATTGCAGTTTCGTCTTGTTAAGCAATCACCAAGCTCGTCATTAAGCACTCTTTGGGAGCCTGTTTATGGTTCGCCAGATAAGCATTATGCTTATGCTTTACAGTGGTTTATATTTGCGTTAATTTTGATTTTTCTTTTTATTAAATTGAATCTTCGACCAACTTTATAGATGAGTATTCAAACAATTTCGCTTGCCCCTATTTCAGAAAAAGGGGGTGGCTCCGCTTTAATTACCAATAAGGATTATCAAAATAAGGGGCTTTTTGTGCAAACTTATGGGTGCCAGATGAATGAATATGATTCACAAAAAATTGGTGAGTTGTTGCAACAAAGCCATGGGCTAAATCTTGTGGATGATACAGAGTCCGCTGAGGTGGCTATTGTGAATACTTGCTCTGTGCGTGAGAAGGCCCAAGAGAAGGTGTTTACATTGCTTGGGCGTTGGAAAAAATGGAAGGAAAAAAAAGCAGGCAGAATTATTTGTGTTGGGGGGTGTGTCGCTTCGCAAGAGGGTGAGCTTATTCGCCGCAGAGCTCCTTTTGTGGATATTGTTTTTGGACCACAAACCTTGCATCGTCTGCCACAGTTATTAGAGCAAACGATTAAGGGTAAGCAGAGCCATTTGAAAATTCCATTGAGTATGGATATTTCCTTTCCAGAGGTTGAAAAATTCGATCGTTTGCCTATTCCAGTGGCAAATGGGGTGAGTGCTTTTGTTTCAATTATGGAGGGGTGTAGCAAATATTGTTCTTTTTGTGTGGTCCCTTATACTCGTGGGGAAGAATTTAGCCGCCCTTATCTTTCGGTAATGGAGGAGGTACGTGAGCTTTCAAGACAAGGGGTACGTGAAGTTACTTTGCTTGGGCAAAATGTTAATGCTTATATTGCCGAATTTGAGGATGGCTCGCCTTGTGATTTTTCAACGTTGCTCACGGAGGTGGCAACGATTGAACATATCGATCGCTTACGTTTTACAACTTCTCATCCTATGGAGATGACAAATGATATTATCCAATGTTTTCAATCTATTCCTCAATTGGCAAATCAACTCCATTTGCCTGTGCAGTCAGGATCAGATAGTATTTTAAATAGAATGAAGAGAGGTTATACGGCTTTGGAGTATAAAAATATTATTCGCCGTTTGCGTGAAATCAAGCCAGATATTCATCTTTCTTCTGATTTTATCGTGGGCTTTCCAGGAGAGACGGAGGAGGATTTTATGCAAACTTATCGCCTCGTGGAGGAAGTTAAATTTAGTCGTTCTTTTAGTTTTATTTATAGCGCACGCCCCGGCACACCTGCTTCTGCATTGCCCGATGATGTCCCTTTAGAAACCAAAAAACAACGGCTTTATCGTCTTCAAGAATTGTTAGCTCAGCAAACCGAAGAGATTGAAAATCAACTCGTTGGGACAACGCAAGCCGTTTTAATAGAGCGGTTATCAAGAAAGAGTGATAATCAAGTCGCTGGTAGAGCGGATAATAATGTGGTGGTTAATTTTTCTGCTGATACCGATTTAATCGGGCAGTTTGTTGAGGTGAAAATCACCGAACGATTAACAAATTCTTTTAGGGGAGTTTTGCTTTGAGGATGCATCAACAAACGCTCCATCTACAACCCGAAGATAATACGCTATTGCAAAATCTATGCGGTTATCATAATGAGTATATTACTACCATAGAGCATCATTTTTCCGTACAGATCAATCATCGAGGTTTTAATTTTAAAATTCAGGGGGAAAAACCGCAAGTAGAGCAAGCAACACAAACACTTAAAGCCCTCTATAAAAATGCTAAAAGCACCCCTTTTAATCGTAAACAAATTCATCTTACAATGTTAGATAATAGCAATGGTGCTACGCAATCTGCCGATAATCATTCTGCAAAATCAGATATTCACAAAGGCATTACGATTGAAGTGAATAAAAAACCCATTAAAATTACTACCCCAAACCAGATTGCTTATCTCAAGGCGTTACAAAATAAAAATAATACCATTACGTTTGCTATTGGACCAGCTGGCACAGGAAAAACCTTTCTTGCTATTGTGATGGCACTAAAAATGCTTAAAGAAGAGAAATATAAGCGTATTATTCTGACACGCCCAGTGGTTGAGGCTGGTGAGCAGCTCGGTTTTCTTCCCGGTGATTTGATTGAAAAAACCTTTCCTTATTTACAGCCACTTTATGATGCAATGTATCAAATCATTAATAAACAAGAGGTGCATAAGATGATTGAAAATAATATTATTGAAATTGTCCCTTTGGCTTTTATGCGTGGGCGTACGTTGAGTGAAAGTTTTATCATCCTTGATGAGGCACAAAATACGACTAATGAGCAAATGAAGATGTTCCTTACTCGGGTGGGTTATGATTCTAAGGTTGCTATTACTGGAGATAGCACTCAACTTGATATACCAGCAGAAAAATCTGGCTTAAATTCTGCCCAGTCTATCTTAAAAAACATTGAAGGTATTGATTTTATCCATCTTCAACCCCAAGATGTAAGAAGACATAAAATTGTTCAATTGATTACCCAAGCCTATGAAGGGCACGCTAAGCAATAAACTAAGAGACCTTTGCATAAAAGTATGGCAAAAGAAAAAAGATAAAAAATCGTTCTGATTGAGGCGTGAAACGTAGCTAATACGTCGGTCTTCGCAAGTTTCACAACGAAAATCAGGACGTTTTTTTACTTTTTTACTTGTCATATCTTTTGTGCAAAGGCCTCAAACCCTAAAAAATAAACTATGCACTGGTTAGAACTTGATAATAGCATTGACTCTACCGATATACCACATAAAGAACTCTTTGATTTATGGGTAGCCACTACCTTAGGTGGACAAGATGCACAACTGACTATAAAAATTATCAGCAAGGAACAAATGATTGAGTTAAACTCTCAATATCGGCAAAAAAAACAAGCAACCGATGTGCTCTCATTTCCTTACCATGATGATTATCAACAAGAAATCAATCCAAGCTTACCTTACCTTGGTGATATTGCTATCTGTCCTGACGTTCTACAAGAAGATGCTAAAAAATTAGACTGTGAATTACAAGATCATTGGGCACATATTGTTATTCATAGTGTTCTACATTTGCTCGGTTATGATCATCAATTACCTGAAGATCAACAAGAAATGGAGCAATTAGAGAGTAAAATTATGCAAGACCTTAAATTCAATGACCCTTGGGAGATTAATAAATAAACTGAAATGACAAAAAAAGAAAAAGCCGAACCTCCGTCTTCGAGAAGTTTGCTCGCTTGGCTACGACAAAAAATTATCCATCTTCTCGATATTAAAATTGAAGATCTTGATACTCTCAAAACTCATCTGCAAGAGTCGCAAGAATTAGGAGTTATCGGCAGTGAAACTCTAACAATGCTCGAAAGCGTGCTCGCCATTGATGATTTACGAGTACGCAATATAATGATCCCATTACCCTCTATGCAAACAATAGAGCTATCTGCTAACGCTCTTGAAGTGCAACAACATATCTCAAATAGCTTACATTCTCGCTATCCTGTGGTTGATGATTCTGGCGTTCCTCAAGGGTTGCTGTATGTTAAAGATTTAGTGCAATTCCTGCTTAAAAGACAAAATAACTTCTTACAAAATACCCTTGAAGGAATAGACCCTTGGGCAGATTTCAATCTCATAGAGCTGACCAGACAATATGAGACCGTCCCTGAATCAACACGTCTATCCGTACTTCTCAATCAATTTCGTAATGGTAAAAATCATCTCGCCCTCGTTGTCGATGAACACCAACAACTCACAGGTTTAATTACGATTGAGGACGTGCTTGAGCAAATTGTGGGAGAAATTCGTGATGAATATGATGATGATGAAATAATGTGGATTTTAGATCATGAACACCAATCGACAGTCAAAGGATTAACCCCATTAGAAAAATTCAATGAACATTTTAATTGCAGCTTCTCCCCATCTCAAGGGGAGACGGTTGCCGGGCTTATCTTATCGCATTATGAAAGAGTGCCTAATCAAGGGGAAAAAATCCCCATTGAACATATGATGTTTAAAATCCTCAAAGCCGATAGTCGCAGAATTTATCTTGTCAGCGTGAAAAAACGCAATAAGGGTTTTGAGCAAGAAAACGAAAACGAGTAGCCCTTTTAATAGTTAGTAATCATTTTTTTCAATGCTATCGAATAAATTTTTACTATTACAAACTTCTAAAAAAATAAAAATAACTCTGAAAAAATAGCCCTGTCTATTTCTCTAATAAAGCGAAATTTTATCCGTTGCATACCCTAAATGGATTGCAATAATAAGGAGTTTATAGGATAATTTATTGATTGGGGTTACATCTCTTAGTTATGAAGTGCATAAAAAAACGGGGCTCTGTCGGCGTTATTATTTGCTTTTTCCACTTCTTAATCTAAATAGAGATAGCCTTAATTTTTGAAATTTACAAATGTTTATGAGGTCTTAAAAAATGTCTAAAATTTGTCAGGTTACTGGCGTAAAGCCGATGGTTGGGAACAATGTATCCCATTCACATCGTCGTACAAAACGTCGATTTTTACCTAATTTACACTCTCACCGCTTTTGGGTCGAAAGTGAAAATAAATGGGTTAAACTCACTGTGTCTTCAAAAGGTTTGCGCCTAATCGATAAAAATGGCATTGACGAGGTATTAAAACAAGTTCGTTCTAACGGCGTTAAAGTTTAGTAAATTATGAGAGAAAAAATCAAATTAGTTTCAAGCGAAGGAACTGGGCATTTTTACACCACAATTAAAAATAAAAAAAATACCCCAGATAAGATTCAAATTAAAAAATTTGATCCCGTTGTTCGCAAACATACTATCTACAAAGAAAGCAAAATTAAATAACCTGAGTGCAAAGCAGCAAAGGTTGCTTTCATAAGTTTGTGTTATCTAACTCAAAGTTATGGCAAATTTTTCTGCACTTAGCAAAAAAACAACTATTTTGTTTACTGAATGGCAGAGCCATTTAATTGAGTTATCAACAAATCTAGGAACTGACTTGGTGATAACACCTTCTAAGCATGCAGAAGAAAAATACATTGAACGAAGCATCAAAACTGGGCAAATACAATATATTCTTAGGAACAAATTCAACTTAAAACACATACAACGCTCTACTCGCCTAAATTGTTTCAAATTTCGTGTTATAGGAAACGATTTTGATAACAAAAAAATTGAAATTGTTATTATCCCAGGAAAAAAAGGATATAAAATTATTACAGCTTTTTACAGTAAAAATTAAATAATATAATGTAACTATGAATACTGAATTGCATCAATATACCGAATGTGGATTAGAGAATATCTACGTTCAAGGTCTTAAAATTGAAGATGATGGCGGACATAGCTACATACATATTCCTGCTATAGGGGAGTTGCACTGTCTAATCGCAAAATCTTTACTTGAAGAGGAAAGAAATCTTACTGGAAAAGAATTTTATTTTCTCCGTGCTGAATTGGGTATGAGTATAGAAGCAATTGCTGAGCAATTATCGGTTGATTCCACCACCTTATTACAGTGGCAAAAAACAGATTGTGTTAGCGATCAATTAGATTTTACTTTTCGACAATTTTTTAAACACAAATATCAACAAGAAAATCAAAATTTACCGTGCTGGAAACAGAATAGCCAAATCCCTTCCACATATTCTAAAGTGGCAGAAACTACTTCAATTAATATTAAATATGACGAAACAGGCTACCATCTATTAGCCGCTTAGTTCTTTTTTCTACTCGTTAGTTTAACTCACCCTGTGCCTGAACTGCCTGAAGTTGAAACAACACGTAGGGCGTTATTGCCCCATATCTTAGGGCAAAAAATTACCAATATCAATCTATACAATCCTAACTTACGTTGGAAAGTTGATGGTACTGTGATTAAGCAGGCATATCAGCAAACTATTTGCGATGTACAAAGACGTGCTAAATATCTGATTTTTCAAGCCTCAAATGGCTTTTTGCTTTCTCATCTTGGGATGAGTGGGCATTGGAAACTGACCGATAAATCTGCCGAGCGTTTAAAGCATGATCACCTACAAATTGATTTTGATGATTTTTGCCTACGATATAACGATAGCAGACGCTTTGGGAGCTTTCAATGGATTGAGGGACAAGCCACTAACCATACAGGTTTTTCTCATCTTGGAATAGAGCCCATTGAAAACCCTAATTTCCCTTATGACTTTGATATAGATTTTTTAAAAAAAGCATTAAAAAACCGAAAAACACCCATTAAGCCAACACTAATGAACCAAAAAATTATTGTTGGGGTGGGAAATATTTATGCGAATGAAGCTTTGTTTCTCGCAGGAATCAATCCAAAAAAATTAGCACATCGCATTAGCAAAGCAAAATTAGAAAAATTAGTCGAGGCAATTATTTGTGTCTTAAATCAAGCCGTTAAGGCAGGCGGAACAACGCTAAAAGATTTTATCAATCCAAATAATAAAACCGGTTATTTTCAGCTTTCTCTAAATGTGTATGGTCGAGAAAAAGAACCCTGCCACAAATGCCAGCAATCCATCCAAAAAATTATTCAAGCACAACGAGCTACTTTTTATTGCCCTACTTGCCAAAAATAAGGTTCAAAATCAGCTCAGTTACTGTCTATCAATTTGAAATAATTATATGTCTTATATCGCTGGAACTCCTGCGATATACGGGTGGAGAAAAAGAATAGCTATAAATATTGCTATGCTAATAAGGCTACCCCTTATTTCTCGTTTCCAGCTTGGCACTTCTGGCTTCGTCCATAAACCCTCACGCTTGTTGATTAAGATTATTTCTAATATAGCCCAACAACCTAACCATCCAAAAAGGATTAAAGAGCGAGAATCGCCATTTAATAGTAGATGTGCTGAAGACCAGACAACAATACTCGCCAATTGCGGATGACGGATAAATCTTTTAATTCTTGTTGGATACATAGATGCCCCAAAAAGCAAAAATGCGACAATAATTAAAATCGATGCTATGGGTTCGGTTATTGCAGGTAGGGTATATAGATACACGGAGGATGCACTACGCCAACCAAAAACCATACAAATTATTGATAATACAATAAGCAAGGAAAAGACTATCGAATAAATCGTATCACCAAAACGATTTATAAAAGATTTCTTAACTGAAAGACCTACAGACGGAATAAGATGAACAAAAGACCAAATAAAAAGACCACCAATTAAAAGTTTCATAAATACCTCAGTTAAATTAATAATTTACAATAAGAGACTATCCGCTGGAGTGCAGTGCTTTATTAAGCATAGTGTTCTCTACGATGGCAATTGGGACAAAGAGCCACGGCATTTTCCACTGTATCCTCACCACCATCGGCAAGTCGCTTAATATGGTATACTTCAAGATAAGGAGTGCCATTGGAACGTCGCTTGAATGGTGCAACACTCAAGACTATTATTGATTTTTTTATGACTTGAGCTTATTTTCGTATAAATCAGCAATAGGAAAGCAGAGATCATAGTCATTCCAAATCAAATCACCACTATCCAACTCATATTTCCTGAATTCTTTTAAGTCAAGGTATTTGTTAATAAGAGGGTTAAGTGAATTTGACAAAAATGGACCAAAATCAATCACTTGCTCTACCCCATCATTAAAAAAAAGTTCAAGTTTATATTCATTGAGGTATCTTACTTTTTCTATATTTATAACTTTGCTTTCATCAATCATTTGAGTTGCCTCTCTACTTTTTCACATTTAAGTTGTTTATGCAAAACAAAATAGTCAATCCATTTTTTGACTATTTGATCAGAATACACATTAACGAAGTGGCTAAAATGCTTTAAGCTACTTGGTGGTAGTGGCTTGCGTCCCTTTACATTTTTAATGGTGATTTCTATCACCCTACCATTAACAATTGTAAACTCTGCCTTTGATTCTTGCCCTTGATATTTCCCATGCACATGGATGGGTTCATGTTCATTGCTGTAAAAAATAATTAAAATCCCAAGGTATTCATATATTTTGGGCATCTTTATTGTTTCGTCCTATAACTTCTTATCCTTAACAACCAACAGTATTATTTATGCTTTATTCAAGGCTTGACTAACATCGGCAATAATATCATCAATATGTTCAATTCCGGCTGATATTCTGATTAAATCTTCACTGACGCCAGCGGTCGCTAATTCCGTTTCATTAAGTTGGCGATGGGTTGTAGAGGCTGGATGACAGGCTAAGGATTTTGCATCGCCTATATTCACAAGGCGTAGTATCATCTCAAGTGCATCAATAAATTTAGTGCCTGCTTCTAAGCCACCTTGAATACCAAAACTTAAAATTCCAGAGGCTTTTCCTTTGGTGTATTTTTGGCAATTATTTTGATATGGGCTATCCGATAGTGTCGCATAATTGACCCAATTTACTTTTTTATGCTGTTGTAAATAGTGGGCTAATTTTTCAGCATTTTCACAATGACGCTCCATCCGCAGACCTAAGGTTTCTAAGCCTTGCATTATTTGAAAAGCATTCATTGGTGAAAGAGCTGCACCGGTATTTCTCAAAGGAACAACACGACAACGACCAATATAAGCTGCCTCGCCCAGAGCTTCCGTATAAACTACACCATGATAGGAGGGGTCAGGTTCATTTAATACAGGGAAGCGTGCCTTATTGGCAACCCAATCAAATTTGCCAGAATCAATAATCGCTCCACCGATAGAGGTACCGTGTCCACCAATATATTTAGTTAAGGAATGAATCACAATATCTGCTCCAAACTCAAAAGGACGGCATAAAAATGGGGTGGCAACTGTATTATCAACAATAAGCGGTACGCCATGCTTATGTGCGATTTTAGATAATTTTTCTAAATCAACAATATTTCCTGCTGGGTTTCCTATCGACTCACAAAAAATCGCTTTGGTTTTGTCATCAATCGCTTTTTCAAAACCCTCAAAATCATCGTATGAGCACATACGAGTTTCAATGCCTTGTTTAGGAAATGTGTGCATAAAAAGGTTATAGGTTCCGCCATACAGTTGCGATGTACTAACGATATTATCCCCTGCACCACAAATACATTGAATAGCATAGGTAATTGCCGACATTCCAGATGCCACCGCTAATGCCCCAATGCCTCCTTCCATAGTGGCAATGCGTTGCTCTAATACATCGGTCGTGGGGTTCATAATACGAGTATAAATATTCCCGGGTACCGCTAAATTAAATAAGTCTGCCCCGTGTTGCGTATCATCAAAAGTGTATGCCACCGTTTGATAAATAGGTACCGCTGCTGCCTTAGTTGTGGTCTCTGACTTATATCCTTGATGTAAAGCTACTGTTTCTAATTTCATATATTCACCTATTATTGTTATTGATTAATTTGAAGGAGAGTTTAGGTGGTTAAGTAAACCAACTCTCCTGATTTAAAGGTGTGCGTTATCTCACCACTTACCGAATATCCTATAAAGGCATTATTCTTTCCTTTACTACGAATATCTTGTTTTTGAATTTCACGCTTTTTATTAGCATCAAAAATGCTAAGATCCGCACGATCGCCTGCATTCAAAGTACCTGCTTCTAAACCCAAACATCGAGCTGCTTTATCGCTTAAAAGAGAAATTATTTCACTTAATTCCCAACCCTCTTCTTGCTGTAACAATAGCGATAAATAAAGCAGAGTATCTACTCCAGACAAGCCGATTTCTGATTCTCCAAAGGGAAGATTTTTATTTTCATCATTCCACGGGCGATGGTCTGAACAAATCGCATCAATCACACCATCTTTCAATCCCTTACGCAGAGCAGTAATATCCCGTTCTTCTCTCAACGGAGGGTTAAGATGAAATAATGAATTAAAGTCTTTGGTTTTCTCATCAGTAAAAAAGAGCTGATGAATAGCAACATCGGCAGTCACTTCAACTCCTTGCTCTTTTGCATGGCGAATAAGCTCTACCGATTCGGCACAAGAGAGCAGGGAAATATGGGCACGTACTTTAGATTTCTTGATAAGATAAAGATATTTTTGTAAGGCAATCAGCTCGGATTCTCTTGGTATGGCAGGTAAACCTGTCAGCGCTGACACAGCACTGTCGTTGACGCCACCACGATGCTGCAAAGAAGCCTCAAAGGGGCGTAATATCACCGGTAAATCGATAGTTTTAGCATACAGGAATGCCTTTAATAATACACCCAAATTCTTAATTGGAACATCCGCATTAGAGACCGCAACACAACCAGCCTCTTTAAGGGCTGCCATTTCAGAAAGTTTTTTTCCGCGCAATTTTTTAGTCATTGCCCCAACTGGCAAAACTCTGCCCACATTCGCTTCTTGTGCTCGCTTAATAATTAACTCAGCAGCAGCTTTATTATCAATAATTGGGTTGGTATCAGGCGGACAAATTGAGGTGGTAATGCCGCTGCTTAAAGCAGCATAGGTTTCTGATTGTATGGTGCTAATATGCTCAAAACCGGGTTCGCGACAGCGAACTTGTAAATCAATTAGACCCGGAAAAATATATCGATTAGTGGCATCAATTGTTTGTTCTGCTTGAAAATTTGGCGGTGGTTGGCTATCCACAGCAACAATTTTTTTGCCCTTAATATAAATATTTAAGGGTTTAATGGTATTTTCAACAGGATTAACAACCTCTCCACCAATAATAGCGATTCGCATTTTTTTATATAAAGATTCGATTTATAACTCCTGTTTAGATTATAGGCTACTTAGAATTAGCCTGTAATCTAAATTCTGGAAGTAAGCCTTCCGGACGAAAACGCAAAATCAATTGCAGCACTAAACCAACAAGGAAAACACGGGCATATTTTGCCTGAACCGCAATTTCATGAGGTAGTTGATCGGTGATAATTTCACTAACAGACCACACAGTCGTTACAATCAATGCCCCAAGAATTGCTCCTTTATTATTGCCAGACCCACCAAGAATAAGCATTACCCAAATTAAGAAGGTCATATGAATAGGGTCCATCGCCTCAGGGGTAATAGAGCGATTGAACATAGCAAACAGCACTCCACCCAATGCCATCAATACACAGCCCAAAATAAAGGCATGCAAGCGTTTTTTCTCAATCTCTTTACCGATAGAACGTGCCGATATTTCATTATCCCGAATAGCCCTCATCATTCGCCCCCACGGGGCTTTTAATTGCCGTTGTAGTAAAAGATAGGTGAGGAAAACCAAACCAACTACAAGTGCAAAAAATGCCATTTGTGATTCGGTATAAGCCAAATCACTAAAAGGTCTTGGAATACCAGTGATTCCACGAGGTCCACCGCTTAGCCAAGTTTCACTTTTAAGCACAAGGCGAATGGTTTCTGCCAAACCAATAGTTGCAATAGCAAGATAATCTGAGCGCAAACGCAAGCACAATTTACCGATTATCCACGCAAAAAAAGCTGCTATCAACATTGCACCAATAGCCCCCAAGACCATCGGCATTTCCCAGCCGCCGATATGATAATTACTCACCTTACCACTAATGATGCCAAACGAGTATGCCCCAATCGCAAAAAAACCAACAATACCAATATTAAAAAGTCCAGCCAGACCCCACTGCATATTTAAACCCAATGATAGCAAGGCATAAATCCCTGCGAGAATGCCGATAAATAAAGCGTAATTTAAAATTCCAATAAGTTCCATATCCTACAAAACTTTTCCTTTAAGCAACCCAGTCGGTCGTAATAATAAAATAGCAATTAACACCACAAACGCCACTGCAGATTTATACTCAGCAGGGAACACTAAAACAGACATCTCTTCCAATAACCCAATAATAAAACCACCAATAATAGCCCCCTCAATACGTCCCACTCCCCCTAAAATAGCTGCCGCAAACATAGGAAGTAATAAATGCCACCCCATCATTGATTTTAATTCAGTATTAAGCCCCATAAAAAATCCACAAATAGCCACCAAAGTACCCACAATAAGCCACGTAATAAAAATCAAACGTGTCACGCTAACCCCACATAAACTCACCAACTCAGGATTATTGGCATAAGCTAATAATGCCTTTCCCCATTTGCTAAATTTAAGATAAGAAAACAACCCGACAAACACGGACACAATAACCGCAAGAGTCCATAACTCCCTATCCTTCAACAACAAGCCAGCATAACGCTCTGGACGGCTAATTCCTGTACTATACGAAAGCGGATCAACCCCCCAAATAACCTGTACCACCGCACGAATCATAAAGGCAACCCCGAGTGATGCCATCACCATCATAATACGTGGCTTAGGTCGTAAATACGCATAAAATAACTTATCAAGCAAAAGAGCACACATTGCCGATAACACAATAGAGCAGATTAACGCCAACCACAATGGAGCTCCCAACACCTTAGCCATCAACGCCCAATATGCGCCCAAAGTAATCATATCGCCAATCGCTAAATTAGCAAATCTCAATACCCCAAAAAGCAAATTAATGGCAATTGCCCCACTGGCATAAATAGCCCCAACAATAAGACCTGGGATAATAAAAAAATTAATAAATGTTAAAAAATCCATACGTTATTTAAACATTAAAACCTTTACACAAAACAAAGAGTAATGGAAAAATAAAAAACATTAGAGCGTTAATACTCCTCACAAACCACATAATGTAAATACTCAACAGTTTTGCTGGCTTTATGCTGCCTATTTTCTGTTTTATCAGCCTTAAATCGGTTATATTCTCTCGTAAAAAAGCCATATTCACCACGCAAACTCAACACCTCCTTAATATCACTTAGAGTCATTAGCCCCTCGTTGTTATAACTCAAAAAAATATATTTTGTTTTTGCTTTCAAAATCAAATCTCTAAATGCTTTTTTAACTTGCAATCTTGAACAATAAAGAGATTTTTGATTATCATAATTACGTAACCCCGTTTTCCCATAAATTTTGGGATTATCATACTTGGCAATTGTTTCCAACAAATGATAGTTTGTTGCATACTGACGATGATTATAAGGCGGATCCAAATATAAAATATCACCATTAATTTTGCCAGCAATCTCATTTATGTCATCGTTAAAAACCTCATGTTCTTGATCGTTTACAATCAATTCAGCTGGTTTAAGAACTAAGCTATTTTGAGCACTCCTTTTTAGTTTTTTCAAGAAAGCCCCATAAACGGAAGCCGTGTTTGCATGCTTATCTATACACTCTATCAAAGAGCTTAGCAAAAAATAATACTCATCATCAGAAACTAAACGTTGCTCTTTCCAGCTTTCAATTTTTTGACGAATAGCATCACAACGCATTCCATTTTCATCGGAAAAATACTGTCTTGACTCTTTTTTATCTTTTGTGCCTCCAAGACAATAATTGTTATAAATAAAACCTTTAGAGCCTTCTATATTTGAAAGATACGTGCAAACAAAATTTTTTCTTTTTTCAATGCTAATATCCTTTAACTCTGAAATTTCATTTGTTAATTTTTCAAAAACAAGTTCTCTATGATTACCAATGTAATGCCTATTTAGAACATAGCTATAATATTGAATATCATTTGCTCTAATCCTATAACCTTTTTTCTTAAAATGACTCCCAACAATTCCTGTTCCTGCAAATAAATCACAAAAAATATTGCAATTCTCATCAACTACTTGCTTTATTGCGTCTTCTAAAAACTCCAATAAGGATAATTTGCTACCGATATAATTCATAATTAATAAGTTATAGAGTCAAAAACGAAATCATTATTATCCAAATAATATTCTATGTATTTTAAGTTCTCACACCTTCTGGAATTTACAGAATTAAATTCATTAAAGGCGGCAATGATTTCTCGATACCTTTCTGATTCTTTGTTTTTTATTTTTTTAGAAACTAAAACAGGTCTAATATCACTTTGTCTGTTTGGAGTATAGTATTGCTCTATCCAATCAATATATCTTTGAATTTGTTTAACATTTATAATACTCGCTTCAACTGCCTTAAGTTCAATTGGAATTAAAATTCTTTGAGAATTTTCCTTTACTGACAACATTACATCAATTCTTTGCATACCAACACCACAGGAGACCTCATTACCCAACCATTCAAAATCAAACTTCTCTCCCAAAATATTATTATCAAGAGAATTGTTTATCTTTTTACCAATATTTTTTACAATATAAGCCTGTAAATGTACCTCAAACGATTTGTTATCTTGATATTTAGCAACTAATCTCGGAAGGAGGTTAATCGATTCTTTTCTGCCGGCATAAATATTTGAATTTTCAGTTGTTAAAGTTATCTGTTGGCTACATTGGTCAAAAGATAACTTATTTTTACCAACATTAATTTCTTGTCTTGAATTTTTATCTCTTATTAACTGGCACAGCCTCTCGGTTTCATAAATGGTTATCATTGTGTTGCCACGATTACCTTTTAATTTACGATAGATTAAACTCCAAAGCATTTGGTTCGGAGATTGAATATTTTTAATTTCGTCTAACGCCTCCCATTCTGTTACGCCTTCGGAATAAACCTTATACGGTTGAATTAAGAGCCTAAAAGTCAGAGATTTTTTTAATTCTTTAGTCAAATATTGCTCGCCATCATTATGATCTAAAAAAGACCAATCTGTTTGTGCTTTAAATATCCCATAAAATTTCCCCTCAAATATTTTTTTAGAAAAATTTTGTTGTAGATAAAAAATTATTTGATCACCTGCCCGTATTCGACTTGCATCTGCCATCATGTTGGCAAGTAGATTTTCATTTGTATGATGAAGTATTGTATTTTCTGAATTATTAAAATCAACATTCATATCTTTTGCACCAGTGCCCGCAAAAAGGTATTCCAAATGGACACTGAATATCGTTACATCTACAATAAAAACATGGGTTGTCATATTATTTTTTGAAAATTAAAATATATTCGTGTTTAAAAATATAATAATCGCTTGAAAGTGCCCTATATCGCCAAATACCTTCCCTATTTTGCTTGGCTCTATTACCTGCCATATTTTTAACGACAACACTCTTCAAGGTTAATCCTAATTTTTGTGCCTCGCTCATACAATAGAATCCTAAAGGTATCCACTGTTTAGCAAAATATTTATCACCAATAACGATTGTTAAATACCTGTTTTTTTTCCAAAATATCGATTGTGTTTTTTAGAACCTCTGCAAATCTACCCAAAAAATCCTTCAATGACTTTGCATTTGATAAATCATCTTTTAAATCACTGAATTTTACAATATCTGCATAAGGCGGATGTAAAATTGCCAATTGAACATTTTTCTTTTTGTAACAGTTTAACCTATCTTTTACTTTTTCAAAAGTTTCCTTTTTTGTACTATCACCAACAATCAACTCTGAAAAATTGTTTGTTGGCTCAAGATTTACATTTACCTGTTCAACAAGATTTTTCTGAATTTCTACTCCGATTAAATTTCTACTTAAACTTTCTGCTTCGTAAGCTGTTGTTCCACTTCCTAAAAAGGGATCAAAAACAACTTCATTCCTCTTGGTATATCTTAAAATCAACTGACGAGGAATTTGCGGGACAAAATTGCCGTGATAAAAAGCACTGTGCTTTCCAGTCTTATCTCTTTCAGGAATTATCCAAAGACTATCCGTCCAAATCTCTGACTCTTTCCATTTATCCAAATTTAAATCATTAAAAATTGGCATAATTATTTTTCCTAAAATAGACCCTATCCACCAAGAAAAACCTTTAGAATTTCTGGATCGTTGAGTAGATAATCACTGTCGCCTTCATGGCGATTTTTGCCAAGGGTGAGAATGTATCCTCGGTCGGCATAACCAAGAGCTTGTTTGGCGTGTTGCTCCACTAATAATACCGCGATTTTTTGTTTTTTTATCGTGTCGAGTATGGTGAAAATTTGCTTCATATATTTGGGAGATAAGCCTGCTGTCGGTTCGTCCAGTAAGATTAGCTTAGGGGTAAGCATCAAGGCTCGCCCTATGGCTAACATTTGACGCTGACCACCAGAAAGATTGCCTGCCAGAGTTTTGGATTTTTGTGCAAGATCGGGGAAAAAATCAAATACCCGTTGTAAGGCTTTTTTGTTAGCACTCTCGGAATTTAAAAAGCCTCCCATCAGTAAATTGTCATAAATGCTCATATCGGTAAATATATTTGCCACTTGAGGCACATAGGATATATCCTGTTTGACAATTTCACTTGTGGGAAGGTTGGTAATATCTTCTCCAGCATAAACTATTTTTCCAGAATGAATATTCAGCATTCCCATAACGGCTCGCATTACGGTCGATTTACCTGCCCCATTAGGACCGATAATAGCCACCATTTCATTCTCCATAACTTCAATATTAACACCATTTAAAATAGTGTTATCACCATAGCCACCGTGGATATTTTGAACTTCTAATAATGCCATTTTATTGTGCTTTGAGATCTTTGTAATAAAGTATGGCAAAAGGAAAAAAAGAAAAAATTGTGCTGATTGAGGCGTGAAATGCAGCTAATACGTCCGTCTTGGCAAATTTCACAACAAAAATCAGGGCAATTTTTTTCTTTTTCACTTGTCATATCTTTGTTTCCAAGGTCTCACTTTATTAAACTGCTTCACCAAGATATGCCTCAAGCACAGTCGGATGGTTGCAAATTTCAACAAATGAGCCCTCGGCAAGAATGCTCCCAGCGACCATACAAATCACTTTATTGCTTAATTTTTGCACCATTTCAGTATCGTGCTCAATCAGCAAAAAAGTATAGCCACGTTGCTCATTAAGTTCGATAATTTTTTGCTCTAATTTACGCAGTAAGGTGCGATTAACCCCAGCAGCAATTTCATCTAATAACATAAATTTCGCACCACTCATCATTGCACGTCCTAATTCTAATAATTTTTTTTGTCCACCTGAAAGCTTGCCAGCAAGTTCATTAGCAACAGAAGTGAGCTCTAAAAACTCTAAGGTTTCCCAGGCTTGCTGTTGCACTTTCTTTTCTTTATTTTTTACCGATAGAGGGATAAACCAATTAGCCCATAAAGATTCACCTTGTTGCTCAAGAGGCACGACCATTAAATTTTCTAATACAGTTAGACGGTGAAATTCATGCGGGATTTGAAATGTACGAGCCATTCCTAATTGAAATCGTTCTCTCGGAGATTTTTTGGTAATCTCTTTTTCTTGAAAAAATATTGCTCCTTCGGTGGAAGGGAAAGTACCTGCAAGTAAATTAAACAACGTCGTCTTTCCTGCACCATTAGGACCTATCAGGGCTGTTATTTTATTTTCTTCAATAGCGATTGAGCAATTATCTACAGCACGAAAACCATCAAAATTAACAGATAAATTCTCCGTGCGAAGTACATTCATAAAAATTTAGGGTTAAATAATTAAAAAAATCTCAAGTTCTTGGATAATTTTACTGCACAATAGAGGTTCTACACATAAGAGAAAAGCAACTATAGCTTATAATTTTAGTTCATTAGTCTTTTATATTTACTTTTCCATGGCGCACATTTTAAAAAATCTCAAGCTAATCTTTTACATTAAAAGATTAGCCTTAGTATTCGTGCTTATTACCACGCTCACTGGGTGCTCTGCTTTTTCCATTTTTTACAATAATTTGACACACTTCGCAATGAGCGAGCTCACTGATATTATCACCCTATCAGATGAGCAAGAGGATAAAGTAGAACCCATCTTTGAAAATATCCTTTTATGGCATCGTAAAGAACGCTTGCCTCAATATATTAAATGGATTGATGAATATAAAAAACGCTTGAATAAAGGTTTAAAAATGCCAGATATGATTTGGGTAAAATCAATATTTGATAATGAATTGAGGCTTGTCCTCAACAAAGTGATTGATGAATTTGCCCATCTTTCTACTGAGATAACGCCTAAGCAAATTAAAGAGTTGCAAGCACATTTTAACACCCTCAATAAAAAAAGTGAAAAAAATTTTAAAGTTAATAAAAAAGAATATTTTGAAGAGGTGGCAGAGATTACAGCAGAAAATCTTGAAAAATGGATTGATGACCTTACGAAACAACAATATAAAATTATTAACAAACAAGTCGCCAAGCTATCTGATTTAAGGAAGCCCTTGTTGGCACATCGAAAGAATAAACAAGAACAGTGGATAACATTACTTAAAAGTCGTTTAAAAGGTGGCAAAAATCATACACTTCCCCTGCCAGAATTTAAGAAAAAAATGATGCGTCTTACTGTTAAAAAATCCAGTGACTATCTCATTGCAGCGGCTAAAAATCACCAAATCATTCAATATGCAAATCTTTCTTCAATACAAATAATCACTCCTGAACAAAAAGAATATTTGATTGAAGAGTTAGACTCTTACCGAGATGAATTTGTCGATTTAATTAACGACTAACCAGAAAACCCTTTAATTTTTTCAATGCTAAACCACCAAGATAATTATCAAAAACGCACCTTTAATATAAAACTACTCAATCAAGATAGTATAAAAATATGCGAGATACTGTATAAACACGGTTTTGATGCTTGGTTAGTCGGTGGTTGTATCCGCGATCTTTTATTAGATTGCGAGCCCAAAGATTATGATATTACGACCGTAGCAACGCCCTTAGAAATAAAGAAAATTTTTAAACGCAAGTGCCTTATTATTGGTCGGAGATTTCAAATTACACATGTTTATATGAATTCAAAAGAGCCCATAGAAGTTTCCACCTTGCGAGCAATGAGCTCAACAAAAACGAGCAATGAAGGACGTATTATCAACCGTCAAGGAAGAATTGAAAAAGATAACATTTTTGGTACATCAATAAAAGAAGACGCTCAGCGACGTGACTTCACAATCAATGCTATTTATTATCATCCCATTAAAGATAAATGTATTGACTACACTTCTGGAATAGAAGATATTGAAAAAGGCATTTTACGGAGCATTGGTAATCCTAAAAAACGCTTTGCGGAAGACCCTCTACGAATGGTTCGTGCTATCCGCCTACATTCTAAAACTGGATTAACCATTAGTCCAGAAGACGTTAAAAGCATTAATGAATCGAGCCATCGACTATCGACAATACCACCAGCAAGAATGCTGGATGAAAGCCGCAAATTATTCCTTCAAGGGCATTCTCTTGAAAACTATCGAAACTTACGTAAATATAATTTATTCTATACTCTATTTCCAAGCATTGATAAGCGATTAAAAAATAATCCAGAATTTGAAAAAACTTACAATAGGTTTATTGAATGTGCTCTTATTAATACAGACAAACGTGTTAATGAAGGAAAACCTGTTAGTATTCCATTTCTGTTTGCTTTTTTTCTGTGGGCGGATGTGCAGTATAAACAATCACAAAAAACGAAAAATAAAAAACCTAACGAAGTATATCTCTCCTTACAAAGCATTTGCTTTCAACAAAAACAAATTATCCGACTATCTAAATTTTGGATACAACAAATCATTGATATTTGGCTTTTACACGATAAACTTATTCAACATTTTTCCAAAGTTGATGATCATAGACAAGCAGAACGACTTTTTAATCGTCCTAAATTTCGTGCTGCTTATGATTTTTTATGTTTAAGGGTAGAAAGCGATGAAGCCCCCCAACATAAAGAGGCTGCAAGGTGGTGGGAAGATTTTCAAGTACAGGCTGCCAAACTCTAAAACCCAATATCGATATTCATTTCAATTAAAAAACCATACAATAAAAAACTATGACAAAAAACATTGAACTTCAAAATAAATCACTCTTCCAAACCCAAGGGTTTATCAACGGTGAATGGGTAGATGCGCAAAGCAAAAAAACCTTTATCGTTACCAATCCAGCCAATGATGTACCCATTGCCGAGGTTGCTAATATGGGAGCACAAGAAACCAACCAAGCCATTGAAGCTGCTGAAATCGCATTCCAACAATGGAAATTAAGCCCTATTAAAGAACGCTATAGCCTTTTAATGAAATGGTATCAATTGATTATGGATAACCAAAAAGACTTGGCAACATTAATGGTCGTTGAGCAAGGAAAGCCCTATGCTGAAGCTGCTGGAGAAGTTATCTATGCTGCCACCTTTGTTCAATGGTTTGCCGAACAAGGCAAGCGGATGAACGGCGTTGTCAAATCTGCATTCTCCCCCAACGCTGAATTAAAATACACCAAAGAACCGGTTGGCGTCGTCGGCATTGTTACCCCTTGGAATTTCCCTCTCACAATGATTACACGCAAGGTAGCACCAGCTATTGCCGCTGGGTGTAGCGTGGTCGTCAAACCCTCTGAACTCACTCCTCTTAGTGCCTTTGCTTTAGCAGAATTAGCACAGCAAGCAGGAATGCCCAAAGGCTTAATCAATATTATCCCAACGGATGATGCGGCAAGCGTTGGCAATGCTCTAACCGCCTCAGCCACAGTCAGAAAAATCAGCTTCACGGGCTCAACAAGAGTCGGAAAAATTTTAATGAAACAAAGTGCCGATACAGTAAAACGTACCTCAATGGAACTCGGCGGAAATGCCCCTTTTATTGTTTTTGATAGTGCCGATATTAATACCACCATTGAAGCACTAATGGCAAGTAAATTCCGTAATGCTGGGCAAACGTGCGTCTGTGCCAATCGGATTCTTGTACAAAGCAAAATATACGATGAATTTGTTGATAGTTTCATTAAAAAAACTCAACAACTCAAAGTTGGTAATGGACTTGAAGAGGGGGTTACTATAGGACCATTAATCAATAAGCAAGCGCTTGAAAAAGTGGATACCTTTGTCCAAAATACCCTATCAAAAGGTGCGGAATGCTTACTCGGAGGCAAACCTCACGAGCTTGGATTTACCTTTTTCCAACCCACTATCCTAAGTAATGTACCTCAAGACTCACCTTATAACTGTGAAGAAATTTTTGGTCCGGTTGCCCCACTGATTAAATTTGATACAGAAGAACAAGGCATTGCCATTGCTAATGATACAGTACACGGCTTAGCCGCCTACTTTTGTAGCCAAGACTACCGCCAAATAAACCGCGTCAATCAAGCCCTACGTTCTGGGATGATTGGTATTAACACCGGAATTTTCTCCAACGAGTTTGGACCATTTGGTGGCGTAAAAGAATCAGGCATCGGACGTGAAGGATCAGAACTGGGTATCGAAGAATATCTCGATATTAAATACTCACTACTCTCATTTCAATAAGCTGTTTAACTGAGTATTACCAACGCATCGATTGCCCTCACCCCAGTTTCGCTGGCGATGATTGGGTTGGCATCAATTTCCTCACAGTGATTTTTTAAGCTATCGCACATCACTGAAAAATTAGAAAGTGCATTTGATAGAGCCTGTTTATCAATGGCAAGCTTACCTCTATAACCACTAAGCAATTTATTTATTGTGAGTTTTTCAATCATCTGATTGGCTTTTGCAATCCCAAAAGGAGCTAAAGCAAACTGACGATCTTGCAAAGCCTCTATCAAAATCCCACCAGCAGCCAGCATCACAATAGCACCAAAATCCTTATCCATCACGCACCCAAAAGCTAACTCAACTGAATTTTTTTGTACACCCAACATCGGCTGAAGAATCACCCGATTACCAAGATTTTTTTGTAAATTTTGGTAGGCCGCTTCCAATTCATTCTCATTTTGGATATTTAAAATAACACCGCCCAAATCACTCTTATGATTGATTTCTGGCATAGCTGTTTTCAATACCAAAGGATAACTAAGCTGGGCTGCACTCTTTTGCACCTCCTGCCAATTCTCACAAATAGAATGTTCAATTGTGGGAATGGCAAAATCACTTAACATTTGCAAACTACTTGCCTCATTTATTGTTGAGGATTGGGATAATTTTTGTTGCCATTTCTGTACCACTTGAGCCTCTGGACAATAATAGCATTCTTGTTGATATTGGGCAAACGCTTTTTTGCTATCTCGCCAATTCAATACATACTTAACCGTATGGAGCATATCCTCAGTACCGTTAATCACTGGGACATTCACTTGTGCTAATTCCTGTGCAAGTTTTTTATTATTCGCTTGTGAGAAACTTGAATAGAAAAAACAAGGCTTTGAACTTATTTTAGACAAGCGACAGCTAAGCTCAAAAAGCTCTGGCACATAACTATAATCATCACGCAAATCAGCCTCTAAACCCAACATAGCCACCTCATCGGAATCACTAAATCGCCGATACGCATTTTCATAAATCATATGATATTCAGCGTCCAATGAATCCAAGCAATCTAAAGGATTAGAGGGCGTAAGCGAAGGCGGTAAAACCGCCTTAATTTGTTGGCTAAGTTTTGCAGTCATCTTTGCTAACGGCACATCCAAAACTTCGGCACGATCAATAATTAACTCACGCAAGCCTCCAGAATCAGTCAGCATCGCAACCCCACCCTCAGGAAAATCACGCCCTTGTGAACATAGTAATGCAACATTCATTAGCTGATCCACTGAATCGACACTAATCACTCCATAATAATCAAAAATCGCTTGATAAGCCACTTCTGAACCTGCCAAAGCTCCGGTATGAGATTGAGCCATTTTTTTGCTCTCTTCGGTTTTACCCACCTTACAAACCACAATCGGAATCCCCTGTTGTTGAGCCTGTGCCAACACTTGCATCAACCGTTGTGGGTTGTGGCATCCCTCCATAAATAAAGCAATCACCTTGGTTGTCGGACGCATTAAAGCATACTCTATGTACTCCTCAATACCAATACTAATTTCCTGACCGGGAGAAACCACAATATCAAAACGATACCGTAAATCATTAAATGCTAACACCGAGAAAACCGAACCAGACTGAGCAATAAGGCTGATCCCACCTGGCTTCAGAGCAGGAATTGAATAATAACAACCCATTCTCTTGCCAGGCACATTTAAAAAACCCATACCATTGCCACCACATACCGCAATACCGCTCTCTCTCGCAAGAGCACGCAAACGTGATAACAGTGCAGTTTTTCCATCACTTGCCACACCATAGCAAGAATCATAAATCACTGCCGATTTAACCCCTGCCTCAATTGCCTCCATCAAAGCCTGCTCAAGATGCCTTGGTCCAACCCCTAAAAGAGCAAGATCTGGCGGATTATCTATCTCTTTAATGGAGGGGAAACAAGGGGTATCAAAAATTTTATCGTAACTTGGATTAACATAACTTACCAAGCCATCAAATCCTAACACCCGAACACTTTCTACCAACCTAAGCCCAAAAGAATTAGGACGAGCGGATGCACCAACCAAGGCAATGGAATTTGCCTCAAACATAGCATTTAAGCGGTGATTTTTATAATCCTCCATTGTGGACTATAGCCTTTAATCTTATTTTCCAGTAAATTTAGGCGGGCGTTTTTCGGTAAAAGATTTCGCCCCCTCATCAAAATCATCAGAAGTTAGCATTTGCTTATAAACGGATAGCTCCCCTTGCCCGTTCCAAGCCTCATGGCTTGCCTGATGAGCCTGTTCAACCGATTTATGCCCATTAAAACGAATAAACTCCTTAATTGCCTTATGTGCCAAAGGAGCCGCTGTTGCAAGCTCCTCGGCTAAAGCACGTACATTAATCAGTAAAGCTGCCTCATCACTGACCACCTCACGCACCAATCCCCACTGCTTAGCTTCCAAAGCATTCATTCTTCGCCCAGTAAGTAACATATCCATTGCCACATAATGAGGTAATCGCCGAGGTAATTTTTGAATGCCTCCACCATCAGCAAGATAACCAAGATAGGCTTCAGGAAGAAAAAACTCCGTATTCTCTGTTGCCACAATTAAATCCGCCCCCAGCACCATCTCAAATCCACCACCAGCAGTTACCCCATTAACCGCCGCAATAACCGGTTTATACAAATCCCAAAACTCTGGCAAACCGCCAATCCCTCCAGGTCCAAGATCATACCCTCCCTTATCGCCTTGCCCCTCACCCTGAGCAAAAGCCTTTAAATCCCATCCAGCACAAAAAATATTTTTTGGATTAGGTTCGGCACGCAATATCGCAACCCGTAAACTATCGTCCTCATTAAATTGCTTAAACGCATTATACAAATCATAGCTAAGCCCATGGTCAATCGCATTCGCCGGAGGCTTATTAAGCACAATTTCAAAAACAGGCGAGTTATTGATTATTTGGATAAATTCGCTATTCATTTTTTTTACAAACGCAACTGTGCATATAGCAAATCTGTCGTTGGTTCATCACCAAACCATAATTGATAACTTAATGCAGCTTGTTCAATTAACATTCCTAAGCCATCGCTATACGGATGCTGTGGATAATTTTTACGCACATAATTTAGAAATGATGTATTTTCTTGCTTTTGATAAAAAAGATCGTAAAAATACGTTTTAGGATGAATATGCTCCTTTGTAAAATGATTATTTTGATAAGCACTCCCATCCAAACCCTGAGCCGTGGCATTTATCACAAGATCAAACTGCACATCGACACCTTCATCTTCTGCCAAACCCCAATAATGAATATTATAATGCTCGGCAATGCTCTTCGCCTTTTCTGCCGTGCGATTACACAAATATATTTCACCTTGGAAATCAGCACTCCTTGCAAGCACAGAAAATTGAGCCAATAAACCCATCGTAGCCCCTCCTGCACCCAAGATTAAAATTTTTTGCTGATGCACTGGCACCGCAAGTTTCGCAAGATGTTTTAAAAAACCCTCACCATCGGTATTCGCCACAAAATGCGGTTTTCCCTCAGAAGCAGAATAAACAACCGTATTGGCTGCCTTAGCCTGCTCGGCAATAGCGGTTACAGAAAACTGCTCGCACTTCTCAAGTGCATAATCAAATAACGTCTGTTTATAAGGCACCGTCACATTAAAACCACAATAGCGATCTGCGGACTTAGCAATAAATTCAATAAACGCCTCTTTAGACGCTATCTCAATTTTCTGATAATCAATAGCACGCCCAAACTGCTCAGCAAAATGCTGATGAATCACTGGCGATAAACTATGGCTAACTGGCTTGCCAAGCACCGCAAGAGAAACCAAAGACAATCGATTTTCGTTAATTTTTCCCATTAAAAAACCCACCTCCAATAAGCAATAGTATAATCTTTCTTTACAAAAGGCACTTCTTTCTTTTTACAATGTTCACCATAAATATAAACCAAATAAAGTCCCAAATATAATAATACTGCCATCAAAAGCAACCAAATCAATTTTAGTTGATCTAACAAAACAGCTGTAAAAGCCAGTAATTCTTTACCCCATATCTTGGGGAAAAGCACCAATAACTCAAAAAATCGTTCTGATTGAGGCGTGGAATACTGAAGCAAGTTCAGTACTAATACGTCCGTCTTCGCAAGTTTCACAAAGAAAATCAGGGCGATTTGTTACTTTTTTACTTGTCATATCTTTTGTGCAAAGGTCTCCTTAGATAGCTATTTGCGATAGCAGCTTGATATTGCCTAATTTTTTAGTTTTTTCATAGTGTTTTTTGTCAGCTGTGATGAAGTCACAATTATTGAGTATCGCGAGGGCGTGATAGCTTGCATCGTAGAAAGAAGGAAAGCCTGATTGCTTTGATCCTGAACCGCTTATCTTGAGACTTTCGCTGATAATTTCTGCTGTTAGAGCACAAACTTTAATACAGGGATTATAGCAATAGCTATTGATAAACTCTTCTATTATTTCTTGCTCGTAGCCATATTTTCTAAACACGCCTATGACTTCATATAAAAAAATAGCAGGAACAAAAATATAGCCTCCTTCACTCACTATCTTAGCAAACAGGGCTTCAGCTTGTATTGAGTCCTCCTCAGGAATAAGGAGTTTTACATAGACAGAAGAATCTAAAACACAGTTGCTACTTATCATTTGCCTAACTGGTAGCTATTTTATACTTCTCGCTAATTGAGCCCTCGCGAAGTTCTCTGATGACCTCTTCACTTTTCAGCGTTGATTTTGGCATAGTTTCTCTTTTCTTTCTCAGTGTTTCAAGATTTTTAAGAATTTTTTGCCTTTCTAATTTCTCTTGTTCCCGTTCAAGCTCCTTTTTGATAGCTCTATTGACAAACTCTGTTTGTTTTCTGCTGGGAATAATGGCTTTCATTAAATCGCTATATTCTCTGTTGAGGTTAAAGGTTTTTTTGTCAAATGTTAGTTCCATAATTTTGCTTATAATAAAAATTAACCAGTAGTAAATTAACATACTTATATATGGCATTATATACAGCTTTATAGATGTTGTCAATGTTACTCCATTTAAAAGACCGTTCCATAAATCACCCCAACCCCCTTGGAATGATGCTGATGGTTATAATTAATACTTGCAGAATTTTAATTTTCATCTGCTCCCCGCTTATCTCAGTTAACCAAAATTTCCAACATATTTAACGTGTCAGAAAAAAAACGAAAAATCTTAGTTACCAGTGCCTTGCCTTATGCCAACGGACCTATTCATATTGGGCATCTTGTGGAATATATTCAAACCGATATTTGGGTGCGTTTTCAACGTTTGCGTGGTCATCAAGTGATTTATATCGGTGCCGATGATGCACACGGCACGCCAATTATGATAAAGGCAGAAAGTGAAAATATCACTCCCGAGCAACTAATTGCACAGATAAACACAGAACACCAAAGTGATTTTCAGCGTTTCTATATTAGCTTTGATAATTATTACAGTACGCATTCACCAGAGAATAAAGAACTCTCTGAAACAATTTATAATCGTGCCAAAGAGAATGACAATATTGAAAAAAGAACCATCAAGCAGGCATTTGACGATGTTAAAAAAATGTTTCTCCCGGATCGTATGATTCGTGGCATTTGCCCTAAATGCAAGGCAGAAGATCAATATGGGGATAACTGTGAAAACTGTGGCTCAACATACGCTCCAACGGAGTTAATTGAGCCACGCTCTACACTTTCAGATAGTACCCCTATTCTTAAAGAATCCGAACATTATTTTTTCGACCTCCCTGCCTATGAGGACTTTCTTAAAGAATGGACTAAGCAACCCAAACTCTTGCAAAAAGAAATTCGCAATAAATTAGAAGAGTGGTTTTCTACAGGCTTACAGCAATGGGACATTAGCCGTGATGCACCCTATTTTGGTTTTGCAATTCCTGATACTGATAATCAAAAATATTTCTATGTCTGGGTCGATGCACCCATTGGATATTTTGCCTCATTTAAAAATTATTGCCAAAACAACCCCAATCTCAACATTGATTTTGAACAATGGATAAATGCCGATTCGGACACTGAAATGCACCATTTTATTGGCAAAGACATTATTTATTTCCATTCACTTTTTTGGCCAGCAATGCTTAAAGCGGCTAATTTCCGTCTGCCAACACAAATTCACGCCCATGGTTTTCTTACCGTCAATGGGCAAAAAATGTCAAAATCCAAAGGCACCTTTATTCGTGCAAAAACGTGGTTAGAGCACCTTGATCCAGAACCATTACGCTACACCTTTGCCTCACGCTTAAATGCACGTGTCGAAGATCTTGATTTAGATTTAGAGGAATTTGAGCAGAAATTTAATGGCGATGTAGTTGGTAAAGTTGTCAATATAGCCAGCCGTTGCAGTGGTTTTTTACAACGTTTTTTTGATAATAAATTATGTGCCTTAGATGAGCAAGGTGAACAATTACTTACCACCTGCCTATCTATACAAGATACCATTGCCAACCATTACGAAAACAAAGAATATGCGATGGCAGTACGTGAGATTATGAACATTGCCGATCAAGTCAATCAATACGTTAATCACTATCAACCTTGGAAAATCGCCAAACAAATTGAAAGCAAAAATGATCCCAAACTGGCAACCTTACAAGCGATTTTAAGTGCCTGTATTCATAGCTTTTATAGCCTAATTATCTACCTTCAACCGATTTTGCCCAACCTCACTAAAACAAGTCAAAATTATCTCAATATTAAAAATATCAGTTGGGACAACTTACAATCCCCAATACTACCAACGGATCATCAACTTAATCTCTTTTCCCCCCTTACTGAACGCTTAAAAAAAGAGGACATCAATACAATGATCGAAGCTGAAAAATCATAATATGACTCAAGAATTACAGCTCCTCTTTAACCACTCGCCAACGTTAGCAAGTGAAAGTATGCTACATGGTTCACTCTGTGCTCTCCTATGCCATCCCTTAGAAATGGAAAACAACCATTGGTTAGAACAAATACAATCAATGACCGATGGTTTATCTAAAAAAGAACAAAAAGCACTCATTGAATACGCTAAAAAAATTGATCAACAACTGCAAAATAATGACCTTGCTTTAAAAATGCCAAACTCCTTTGAAAGTGAGGACACTATTGAAAAAATCCAATCAATCGCACAATGGATTGATGGCTATACCTATTGCTACGCTATCAGTAACGCCATCCAAGCAGCTGCTAAAAATGCTGAAATTGAAGAATGGATAAACATCCTACAAAAAACTCAACGACAACTGCACCGCTATCTTGGGAGCACTGATGAGAAAAGAGAAAAACAACTCAACATTGAACAATTTGACTTAGATTTAATGGAAGTCACAGAATTTATGCGTACTTGCATTTATTTATGTCGTGAAATTTGGTCTTATGAAAAAAACAAACCAATACATTAAAAGAAGAAAACATTTATCGCAAGCTTTAGCACCTCAAAGCATTGCGATTGCACGAGCCGCACACTACACTTTTCGCAATGCTGATGTAGAAAACGAATGGCGACAAGACTCCACTTTTGACTACCTTACTGGCATCAATGAAGCGGAAGCCATTCTTATTATTAGTAATATAAGCGGTGAAACTCGCTCGATAATTTTCTGCCAAACCAAAGACCCGAAAATAGAAGTATGGGAAGGTGCCAGAATAGGCACTAAAGCAATGTGTGCCGAATATCAAATGGATGAAGCCTACGAGTTAAAAGAGCTTGATGAAAAAATGCCAAACTTACTCACTGACTGCAAACAAATTTACTTTGACTTTGGTGATGACAGTCCCTTCGACCAACAGATTTTTAACTGGATTAAACAAATTAAAAAACAAAGCCGAATAGGCAAACAAGCACCCCAATCACTACACTTTTTAAACCCTCTCGTCAGTGCAATGCGGCTCTACAAAGATGACCAAGAACAAGCACTAATGCGAGAAGCGGGACGTATCAGCGTTATCGCCCATAAAAAAGCGATGCTCTATGCACAAACGCAAAATAACGAAGCACAAATTGCCGCCAAATTAGAATACACAATGCGTCAAGAAGGGGGAGAACGCTGTGCCTTCGGCTCAATCGTCGCCAGCGGAGCAAATGCCTGTACGCTCCACTATCGAGCCAACAATCAACCCTATGATGACAATAGCCTAATGCTTATCGACGCTGGCACAGAATACCAAGGCTACGCCTCCGATATTACCACCACCTTCCCCACCGGAGGCAAATTTAATGACGCACAAAAAGCCATTTACCAAGCCGTATTAACCACCCATCAAGCCGTTTTATCCCAATGCAAAGTGGGACAAAACTTCGATACCCTACACCAACTTTCATGCCACCACATTTGCGAACAATTAGTTAATCTTGATATTTTACAAGGCGACATTGAAAAACTCCTCGAAGAAAAAAGCTACTTACCCTACTATATGCACCGCATTGGGCATTGGATCGGGCGTGATGTACACGATGTCGGCAGTTATCGCGAAGGAGAAATCTGGCAACCCCTTGAAGCAGGAATGGCACTCACCATTGAACCCGGCATTTATATTCTTCCCAATGAAAACGTCGATAAAAAATGGTGGAACATCGGCGTACGTATAGAAGACACCATCCTCATCACCAAAAACGACTACGAAAACCTAACCGCTGGCTTACCACGTACAATTGAAGAGATTGAAACGTACCTCAACACAAACTAATCCACAGATAAAAATAATCCACAGATTACACAGATGAGCGCAGATAAAAATATTAAAAACACAAAAAAAATCTGCGAAAATCTGTGTAATCTGCGGATAATAATCTGTGTAATCTTTACGCTACCTCTATTAAAATATGAGATGATGGAAAAAAAATGAAAATAGAATCATTAGAATTAAATAACTTCAAGGCATTTAAAAATGCGAAAATGGATAATATTAGTCGTTTTTGCGTAATTGTCGGTGCAAATGGAACAGGGAAAAGCACTATTTTTTCTGTCTTTAGCTTTTTACATGAAGCAATGATAGGGGATGTCTCTACCGCACTTAATCAACTCGGTGGCTTAAGAGGTTTTCAAGATGTGCGTAGTAGAGGCTCCGAGGACCCTATCAAAATAACCATCAAGTTTAGAAGCCCTAAAGTTAAAAATAAGAGTGGTAGCAACCCCTTGATTACTTATATTTTGGAAATAGATGAAAGACCAACAACAGGGCAGGCTTTTATTAAGCAAGAAACCTTACAATATCGTCGTGGAAGAAAAGGGCAACCATGGAAATTTTTAGATTTTTCTAAGGGCTCAGGAAATGCAGTTACCAATGAATTAGAACAAGTCAACGATGATACAGAACTTGTACGTGAAACACAAAAATTGAAATCAGACGATATTTTAGCCATCAAAGGGTTAGCTCAATTTGAAAAATTTCCGGCAGTCGTTGCCTTAGGGGCTTTGATTGAAAAATGGCACATTTCTGATTTACACATTGATAAAGCACGCCCTGAAAAAGAAGTCTCCTATGCAGAGCATTTATCGCAAGAGGGCGATAATCTTTCTATTGTTATTCAATACTTATATAAAAATTACCGTCCCAATTTTAATAAAATTATTGACACGTTAAAAGATCGCATACCTGGCTTGAGTCAAATTGAATCAAAAGTTACCGAGGAAGGAAGGGTGTTGTTAAAATTTCAAGATGGTGCATTTGAAGATCCTTTTTTAGCAAGAAATGTTTCGGACGGGACGATAAAAATGCTAGCATATTTAGTGCTACTGCACGATCCCAAACCACACCCATTGCTCTGCATTGAAGAGCCTGAGAATCAACTTTACCATTCTTTATTAGAAGAACTTGCAGAAGAGTTTAGAGAATACGCTAATCGTGGAGAACAAGTATTTGTTTCCACTCACTCCCCTGATTTTCTTAATGCTGTTAATTTAGATGAGGTTTTTTGGTTAGAAAAAAAAGAGGGTTATACCTCCATTGTAAAAGCAAGTGAAGATTCACAAATTGCTGAATATATGAAAAATGGAGATAAAATGGGCTATTTGTGGAAACAAGGGTTTTTTGGAAAAATCGCCCCATAATTCAAGTGAATCAAGTTCAGAGAACAACAGAAGTCGTTTTTCTATTAGAAGAAAATAGCGCCAAAGCAATGCTTGAGCAAGTGCTTGAAAATTTATCTCTTCACAATATCTCAACTCGTTACATTGTTTTTGAAGGGAAACAAGATTTAGATAAGCAAGTAGGTAAAAGACTCAAAGGATACTCTAACCCTAATGCGAAATTTATCATCCTCAGAGATCAAGATTCATCGGATTGTAGGGAACTGAAACAACAATTATTACAAAAAGCTCAAGAGGCAGGAAAAGCAGATCAAACCATCGTCCGTATTGCCTGTCATGAATTAGAAAGTTTTTATCTGGGCGATCTCAAAGCAGTTGAAAAAGCCCTTGAGTGTAAACTCCCCTCACAACAAAATAAAAACTATCGAAACCCTGATAATAAGCTGAAAAACGCTAATGAAGAGTTGCAAAAAATCACGAAAAATAAGTATCAAAAAATAAAAGGCTCAAGGCTTATTGGAAAACATCTCAATTTAAATTCAGATAGAAATAAATCTAAAAGCTTTGATCATTTATTAAAAACCTTAAAAAGTCTCAGAATTGATATCACCTAACAATTCATCATTCAAAACAATCCATTAACTAAACGTGAAAATACAATTTGACTTATGCGACACAAACAATTTTGTGACTCACTTATGCAACACAAATAATTTTATGACTCCTGATGATTTACCTAAGCGATACAAACAAATCTTAAATTGATTAAATATGCTACTGGATAATAGAGCACACGGAACGGTCATTTCTGAATTAAAAAAAAACATAAAAGCAAACTCTAAACTTGCTATTCTTACTGGGCTTTTTTCTATTTACGGATTTCACTCCTTACGCAAAGAACTCTCAGCACTCGATACCATTCGATTAATGTACTCACGTTGGGATAAACAATCATTACATACCCTTTCGGGAACAATCCAAGAAACACAACTCAAAAACAAACTAACTCAAAGCCATATAGCAAAAGAATGTGCAACGTGGATTAAAAAAAATGTAAATGCGCGTGCAATAAAAGAAAAGATGGAATTTCCACCACAAAACATGTTTCATCTCCAAAATAATAATGAATCATTTGTTATCCAAGGCGGCTCGCATTTTACCGCAAGCGGTTTAGGGGAAATCAAATCAGATATGCTTGAAATTAATATGGGCATCTATGACACCGATACAACCAACCAACTTCTTCAATGGTTTAATACCCTTTGGAACGACAATACTGCCACTCAGGAAATTCAAAATGAACTTCTCACGCACTTAGATTATCTTGCTCAAGACAAACCTGCAAACTTAATCTACTTCATTACCCTCTATAACATTTTTAAAAATTATTTAGCAGATATTGATGAAGAAAACCTTATCCGCTCAAAGACTGGAATTAAAAATACTCTTGTTTGGAATAAACTCTATAAATTCCAGCGCGATGGCGTTATTGGAGCGATTGACAAATTAGAAAAATACAATGGCTGTATTATTGCTGATAGTGTGGGCTTGGGAAAAACCTTTGAAGCCCTTGCCATTATCAAATACTATGAACTTCGCAATGATCGAGTGCTGGTACTATGCCCTAAAAAATTGCGTGAAAACTGGAGTGTTTACACCATCAACGATAACCGCAACCTTCTTGCCTCAGACCGATTTAATTATGATATATTAAACCACACTGACTTATCACGCCAAAAAGGCAAATCAGGTGAAATTAATTTAGAAACATTGAACTGGGGAAATTATGATCTTTTGGTAGTTGATGAATCCCACAACTTTCGCAACAGTGGCACCAAAGCAGAAGGCGTTACACGTTATAAAAAACTGATGGACAAAATTATTAAATCAGGTGTTAAAACAAAAGTCCTAATGCTTTCAGCAACACCTGTAAACAATCGAATGAACGATTTAAAAAATCAAATTGCTTTTATCACAGAAGGAAATGACACTGCCTATAAAGAACAAGGCATTACCAGTATTCACAACACCCTAAAAAAAGCACAAACGAACTTCAATCAATGGCTTAAATTATCCGAAAATCAGCGTAAAACCTACGTTTTATTAGAGAATATAAATTTTGATTATTTCAAACTACTCGACTTACTGACTATTGCCCGTTCACGTAAGCACATTGAAAAATACTATGATGTCGCTGAAATTGGCAAATTTCCCGAACGTTTAAAACCCATCAATATCAAAGCGGACATTGACACCAACGCTCAATTCCCGCCACTAAACGAAGTCAATATAGCCATTAAAAAACTCAACCTTGCCGCCTACACACCCCTTAAGTACGTCCGTATGGATAAAAAAGAAGAATATAATCGCCGATACGACCAAAAAATTAAAGACGGAAAATCCACCTTTCGCCAAACCGACCGAGAACAAAATTTAATCCACCTAATGCGCGTCAATCTTTTAAAACGATTAGAAAGCTCCATTGACTCTTTTGGAATATCCCTGATGAAACTCAGCGACATCAACCACAACCTCCTCACCAAAATTGAAGAACATAAAGACATTAATTTTGAAGACCTGCGCATTGAAGATATTCAAATTGACGACCCATACTTAGAAGATCATCTCATTGGCAATAAAACAAAAGTCTTAATCCAAGATATGGATTTAATCCGCTGGAAAGAAGACTTACAAGAAGATAGAAAAATCTTAGATACACTTTGGGAACAAGCTGAAAAAATCACCCCCTCAAAAGATGCAAAACTCTTAAAACTAAAAGAATTTTTAGAGAAAAAAACTCAAACACCTATCAACACTGGAAACAACAAAGCCATTATTTTTACTGCTTTTGCCGATACTGCTGAATACCTCTATAAAGAATTATCCCCATGGTTAAAGGACAAATTAGGTTTAGAATCTGCACTGATTACAGGACAAAGCCGTCAATGCACGATACAAAAAATTGATAAAGACTTTAACAACCTCCTTACCCACTTCTCCCCCCTTTCCAAAGAACGGAATAAAACCACCCCCGACGCCACCACAGAGATTGATATTCTCATTGCCACTGACTGCATTTCTGAAGGGCAAAACCTGCAAGACTGTGATATGCTTATCAATTACGACATCCACTGGAACCCAGTGCGTATTATCCAACGTTTTGGACGTGTTGATCGCCTTGGTTCTCACAATGCCAAGATTCAGCTTGCCAACTTCTGGCCAAATATAGAATTAGATGAATACATCAACCTTGAAGCACGTGTCAGTGGGCGTATGGTACTTCTTGATATTTCTGCCACGGGTGAAGAAAACCTCATTGATTATGATGAAAAAAAACAGATGAACGATCTGGAATATCGACGCCACCAAATGGAACAACTTCAAGATTCTGTATTAGACCTAGAGGATATGGACGGCAACGTCTCAATCACGGATATGACCCTAAATGACTTCCGTATGGACCTATCAGGTTTTATGAAAGACAATATGGAACAGCTTGAAAGCACTCCCTCTGGATTCTATGCTACTATTAGTCAAAACGGCACGAACATAGAGGACATAACGCCAGGAGCCATATTCTGCCTAAAAGACATTCACGGCAAAGTTGAACTTGACCCACACTATGCACTTTCACCTTACTACATCGTGTATGTAGCTGAAGATGGAACCATTATCTACAACCACCTACAAAGCAAAAAAAGCCTCGACATTTTTAAAAAACTCTGCTCGATAAACAAGACAATTGATACTCAAGCCGTTGCCAATTTAAATAAAACCACCCAAAACGGCAAAAATATGAGCACCTATCAATATATGTTAGAAGCAACCATTCAATCCATTATTGGCAAAACAGAAGAAAAAGGCATTGAAAGCCTATTCAGCCGTGGCGGCACTTCACTAACACAAGATAACTTCTCTGCCCTTGAAGACTTTGAAGTGATAAGCTATCTAATTATCAAGGAGGTGAATGCCAATGCAAACCTTCTATGACTATATGGAAATCCCTGAAAAATGCCTGCTGAATAAGCCGTTATTCAAAAAACTATTTCAAGAACATACCGAACTTGATACCACAGATAAAAAAGCCCTAAAGGATGATATTGAAAAAATCCACTGGATCTATACGCTAAAAACCTCTACAATCAATATCCCCCCCTATCGGGATACTATACGTGAATATGATGAAATTGCCATCATCCAAATTAACCTATCCAATGTCAACCGTGCTCAACGCATAGCAAACTTTATCAATAAAGCCATTCCCTACCCGATTATTCTTATTTTCAACCTCTCCAACACCATTGCAATCAGCGTAGCAGACAAACGTATCAATCAAGCTGATAAATCCAAATGGGTGGTGGAAGACGCTTGGATGACCAAATGGTTTAACCCCGATATGCCCAATGAAGCACAGCAACAATTTATGCAAGATATGGGCATAAAGAACTTATCTTTCGTCAACTTCTACTCCTTTTACACTGATATTAAAAATCGTGTGATTGCACTGAATAGTGCCACCCGAAATGGTAATTACCAAATTGTCTCATCAGAAAAAACACAAGAGCGCCAACAAAACCTAACCCAGATAATAAAATTAGAAAGAGAGATTGCTGAACTGCGAACCACCTTAAAAAAAGAAACGCAATTTAACAAAAAACTAAGCCTGAATATTTCAATTAAAGAACGGCAAGATGCCATTAAACAATTAGAGCAGAGCTTATAGGAAGGAAATACTATGAATAACGGTGAAATCATTATTTATCAAACGGAAGACGGACTATCTGAAATTAGCCTGCAAGCGATTGACGGCACTGTTTGGCTAACACAAGGAGAGATGGCTGAATTGTTCAATACAACAAAACAGAATATTAGCCTTCACCTGAAAAATATTTTTGAAGACAATGAATTATCGGAAAATTCAGTTGTCAAGGATTTCTTGACAACTGCCAAAGATGGCAAAATGACAGCCTTCTAAAACAACCAGAAATAATTGAGGAACTATTATGAATGATACCATTAAAAATTTTTCAGAGATTTATAAAGCTGAACAAACTAATACCCTTCTAACTGGAAACGGATTTAACCTAAATTTTGGTTATGATTCTGGCTATCGCAATTTATTTGAGGCTATGGAAAGTAATGACCCAAATAATTATCAACTACGTAACTTGCAAAAAGTAGATTATGATTTAGAGAAATTATTAGACAAGTATAAAGAACCATTAGCAAAAAAAGCAATCACAACTGATTTTATCAAAGCCTTGATGAGAATCGTTCAAAATGCAGAGGATAGTAAAGAAGAAGCGGGGAATTTTATAAGTAAGTTTAATAACATATTTACATTAAATTACGACCCATTTCTGTACAAGATCGCTCTCTATTTAGCAAAAAAAAATAAGCAAATAACATCTGAATTTGGACAATTGATTAGTGGTCATGAACAGGAGTTTGATGATATTTTACTTCCAAACGATTGTTTATTTGATGATTTAAATAAAACAGAGAAAGCTACTTTATACGCTGCCTGTCTAAGCGCAAAAGGTAAAAAAACTGCTTTTATTAAAGAAGCGATGACTTATCTATCACAAAAAGGAACATCTCAAACAACAGGTTGGAAAATGAACGATGGTTTTTCATTAAAAAAGCGTAAAGATTTTTTATGGCAAGAAGATATAAATCAAAACTTATTTTATCTTCATGGAGCATTACATATCTATCAAGATACGAGCGAAATTAAAAAAATCTCTGTTGGTAGATTAGACACTCTAAAATCACGTATTATTGAACGTATTGATGAAAGCAAACCTTTGGATATTATTTTTAAAAGCACAGACAAGATAAAGGATATTAATAACAATCAATATATGAAAAGTGCATTAGAGCAACTTAAAAAAATCACAGGAAATATTTATCTTTATGGCGTATCTTTATCTGAAAATGATAACCATATTTGGGATGCTATCAATGATAATGGTAAAATAACTCAAGTCTATGTATCTGTCTCTTCCAATGGTAATGGAAATTCTGATTTAAAGATGGCTAACGCAAAGCAGAGGCTACCAAAAAAGAAGAATCTTATTACCCTCTTTGATAGCGGTTCAATTAATAAATAAAAAATGGAACAATGGAAAAACTAAACGGCAAGAGTGCCAATATTGTCGAACAAAATATTGAACAGCTCAAACAACTCTTTCCTGAAATCTTTGCAGAGGGAAAAATCAACTTTGACCAATTGCAAGAACTACTTGGCAATTATGTGGTGGACGATGAAGAACACTACAACTTCACTTGGCATGGCAAACGGGCGGCTGGAAGATTGGCACAAACACCAAGCACGGGAACGCTCTGTCCATGCAAAGAAGAAAGTGTTGATTGGGACACCACGCAAAATTTATTTATTGAAGGCGATAACCTTGAAGTCCTCAAACTGCTACAAAAATCCTACCACCGCCAAGTGAAGATGATCTATATTGACCCACCATACAATACAGGGAATGACTTTATTTACGAAGACGACTTCAAAGACGGCGTGCAAAACTACCTTGAAATAACGGGTCAGCTTGATAGCGAAGGCAAGAAAATGGGAACCAACGCCAACACCGCCGGACGCTACCACACCAACTGGCTCAATATGATGTACCCACGGTTGAAGCTTGCTAGAAATCTTTTGCGTGATGATGGGGTGATTTTTATTTCGATTGATGATAATGAATTAGGTAATCTTATCAAACTCTCTGATGACGTGTTCGGAGAAGAGAATTACGTTGGTTTATTATCTGTTGAAAATAACCCTAAAGGGCGTAAGAACTCTAGATTCATCTCAGTTAGTAATGATTACTGCTTGATTTACGCAAAAAATAAAGAAATCAGCTCTTTTGTAGAGAACATTCCTAAAAGTGCCTCTGATATGAAAGAAGATGAGGATGGTAACTTCGTTCACAATAGTGGAAAGCGCGTTCTAGTTGGAGAGAATAGTTTTAATAAAAACGTCACTAACTTTTCATCCGATAAGCATTACTCCACATACTATAATGCTGAAAAAGAACATATACTATTGGAACAAGAATCTAGCATTGACAGCCTTAATCAAGATCTAATCTCAAAAGGATATGTGCGTTATATTTCTTCTCGAGACGGTTCTTTTATTGAGAATACATATACTAAAAATAAGCTCCTAGAATTATTTGAAGATCGAGCTTTAGAATTCAAGTCAGACAAAATTTTTGAGAAAAACTTTAGCAGCTCAATCCGTATCAAAAGCATTCTTACAAACAAAGATTACGAGGCAGTAATAAATGGCCAAAAAGTTAACTTTAAACTGGATGTCAAAACAACCTCGGCAGGTACCCACATAAAAGAATTATTTGGAACTAAAGATGCTGTTTTTCCAGCCCCAAAAAATACGGGATTGCTATCAACCTTAATAACACTTTTTGAAGAAAATGATTTTATAGTAATGGATTTTTTCTGTGGCTCAGCTAGCACAGCCCATGCTGTTATGAAAGTCAATTCAGAGTATCAAAGAAATATTAAATATATAATGGTGCAAATCCCTGAGATTTGCGACCCTAAATCAGAGGCTTACAAAGCAGGTTTTTCAAATATTTCTGAATTATCAAAAGAAAGAATGCGTTTATCTGCAAATGAAGTTTCCAAAGAAAAACCGGACTACAAAGGAGATCTTGGCTTTAAGGTTTTCAAACTCGACAGCTCCAACATCAAACACTGGGATCCTAGTTTTGATACGCTTGAGCAAGATCTTCTCAATGCTGTTGATTATATCAAGCAGGATCGATCCAGCGAAGATGTACTATATGAATTACTCTTAAAATACGGCCTTGATCTCACCTTGCCAATTGAGGCACGCACCATTGCTGAAAAAACAGTTTACTCTATCGGCTTGGGAGCTTTAGTTGTTTGCTTAGAGCAAAGCATTACGATGGAACTTGTCAATGGTATCGGTGCATTAAAAGAAGAATTACAACCTGAAATTATGCATGTTGTATTTAAGGATGATGGTTTCAAGGATGATGTCGTCAAAACCAATGCTCTACAAACCCTCAAACGCCTCGGCATTGAAGATATCAAAAGCTTGTGATGAACCGCGAAATACACGAAAAGCACGAAAAGGTAGAAAAAATTCTTTTTAAGGAAGAATGCTACGCCATTCAAGGGGCTTTTGAGGTTTGTAAAACCATGGGAAAATTTCGTGATTTTAGCGACTTTCGCGGTTGTAAAAAAGGAGATGAAGTATGAAGATTAAATTTGATCCAAACCAACCTCACCAACGCCGTGCATGGGAATCTGCCGTAAGAGTATTTGAGGGACAGGAGTTGAATAAATCGACTTTTACGATGCCTACACGCTATAGTTTATCAAATTTTGCTAATGAATATGGTACAGGCAATAAGCTCAAGCTTGTTGATGATGAAATACAGGAAAACGTCCGTAAAATTCAGCTCAATAATGGCTTAAAGCAAACGAAAGAGCTGAAAAACCGAGACTTCACGATTGAGATGGAAACGGGAACTGGAAAAACTTATGTTTATCTACGTTCAATTTTTGAGATGCATAAAAAATATGGCTTGACTAAGTTTATCATTGTTGTGCCAAGTATTGCGATTAAAGAGGGCGTTTTAAAATCGCTACAAATGACAGAAAAGCACTTCCGGGAGCACTATGACAATGTGCCGTATGATTATTTTGTCTACAACTCTGGGCGATTAGAGCAAGTGCGCAGTTTTGCCACCAATGATTCTATCCAAATTATGGTAATCAATATTGATGCGTTCCGCAAAAGCTTTGCCGATTCATCCAAAGAAACCAATGCCAATATTATTCATCGTCATAATGATAAAATGAATGGAGTGCCAATTGATTTTATCAAACAGACCAATCCTATTGTCATTATCGATGAGCCACAAAGTGTGGATACTACGCCTAAAGCAGCCGTGGCACTCCAGTCCCTTAATCCGCTATGTACCTTCCGATACTCTGCCACGCACACCGATAAGCATAATATGTTATATAAACTGGATTCTATTGATGCTTATGAGCAAAAATTAGTAAAACAAATTGAAGTCGCCTCTATTCAAGTGCAAGATGGGCATAATAAGGCGTATATCAAGCTACTCGCAGTCGATAACAGAAACGGGCACCGTGCCAAGGTAGCATTTGATATTCAGCAAAAAAATGACGTTAAACGCACTGAAAAATGGGTTAAGCAAGGCGATGATTTTCTTAGCCTTTCTCGTGGTAGAACTATTTATGATGGTTATATAGTGAATGATATTCACTGCGAAGAGGGCAACGAATATATCGATTTCACCAGCAAACAGGATATTATTCGCCTACACCACTCTATTGGCGATGTGAATGAGGATGAGTATAAACGCCTACAAATCCGCAAAACCATTGAGGAGCATTTGGATAAAGAACTCAGACTCACACCAATGGGGATTAAGGTTTTGAGCTTGTTTTTCATTGATAAAGTTGCTAATTATCGTGATTATGATGCACCAAATCAAAAAGGCAAATATGCCATTATGTTTGAAGAAGAATATACCAAAGCCATCAAAAAACCAAAATACAATCGCTTATTCAAAGAAGTAGATAGTGAAACTTTACCAGAGCTGGTTCATAATGTTCATAATGGTTATTTTTCACAAGATAAAAAAGGAAATTTTAAAGATACTAAGGGAACAACTGTAGATGATGCGGATACCTACAGCCTGATTATGAAGAAAAAAGAAGAGTTGCTTAGCTTTGATTCCAAGTTGAAATTTATCTTTTCTCACTCTGCCCTAAAAGAAGGCTGGGACAATCCAAATGTCTTCCAAATATGTACGCTAAATGAAACCAAATCAACCATCAAGAAACGCCAAGAGATTGGACGAGGGATGCGTATAGCGGTCAATCAAAGTGGTGAACGTGTTCATGGCTTTGAGGTCAATACCTTGACTGTTATGACGAATGAATCCTATGAAAATTTTGTTGAAGGATTACAGCGGGAAATTGAGCAAGAGGAAGGCATTAAATTCGGTGTTATTGAAGAGCATAGTTTTGCCAATATTTTGATTGAAACAGATAATGGAGAACAAGTATTTTTGGGTATAGAAAGTTCTGAGAATATTTGGAACGCCCTCTTAGAAAATCAATATATTGATCAACGTGGTAAAGTGACTGATGAACTTAAAAAGGCATTGAAAGAGGATAAGATTGTACTCCCAGAACAATTTGAAAAACAGCGAGAAGCCATCACAGCAACACTCAAGAAAGTGGCAGGTGATCTTAACATCAAGAATAATGACAATAAGCGCACGATACAACTAAATAAAGCGGTATTTGATAACCCTGAATTTAAAGAACTGTGGGATCGCATTAAATATAAAACGGTCTATAATGTGAATTTCAATCCCGAGGAACTTATTGAAAAATGTGCGGAAAGCATTCGGGAAAATCTAATTGTCGGCAAAACTAAGTTTGAGTATTCCCGTGCAAAAACTGAGATTAGCAAAGGTGGCGTGAGTGCTGAACAAGTCGACGAAAGCACACATATATACGATGCACGTGATTATCAAATTCCAGATATTTTAAGCTATCTGCAAAATGAAACAAATCTTAAGAGGCAATCTATTGTCGATATTCTAATCAAAAGTGGGCGCTTTGAGGATTTTAAAAATAATCCTCAAAAATTTATTGATGGCGCTAAGCAATTGATTCAGAGTGAGATGCAAAACTTTATTGTTGATGGTATCAAGTATCAAAAAATCGGTGATGAACATTTTTATGCACAAGAGCTTTTTGAAAGCGAAGAGCTGATTGGATATTTGAATAAAAATATGTTTGAGGCTCAAAAATCAACCTATAATTATGTTGTCTATGATTCAGATATTGAATCTAATCTTGCGCAGTCCTTTGAAAAAAATTCAGACATTAAAGTGTACACCAAACTTCCAAACTGGTTTAAGATTGATACCCCACTTGGTTCGTATAACCCAGATTGGGCAGTGCTCTTAGAGATGGATGGCAGGGAAAAACTTTATTTTGTCGTTGAAAGCAAAGGAAAGCTTTTAGAAGATCAGTTGCGTGTGGTAGAAAATGCCAAAATTCAATGTGGTCGGAAACACTTTGAAGCTTTAGGAACCGAAGCACGCTATGTCGTTACTGATAACTATACAAACTTGATTGATCAAATCCCTTCTACTACTCACTAAGCAATCTATCGCTTCAAAGTTTAAAGAATTAAGAATCTAAAAAATGAATACTCAAGCTAATCCAATGCTTTTTGATGCCATTATTGTTGGTGCAGGTCCTGTTGGGATTAGTGCAGCTTTGTTGCTGAGTCAGCAAGGGGTGCGTTGTGCGTTGCTTGAAAAAAATACTTTACGGGAAAAACCCACTAAACCGACCCAGCAAACTAACAGCTTTGATGGGCGTACTTTAGCATTGAATTTAGAGAGCTCTCGCTTGCTTAATTCTATTAATTGCTTGCCCTCTTCTGATAGCACCCAAGCGATTAAAACAATTCGAGTCAGTCAGCAAGGGCATTTTGGTAGTTGTTTATTGGAGAGTGAAAGGGAGCATCTTAGCCATTTTGGCATCACGGTTAATTCTATTGATTTAGGCAAGAAAATGCAAGAGAGCCTATTTGCTGAATGTGCAAAAGGGGAAGGTTTCTCTTTATTTGATGGGATTGATTTTGAGCATATTGAATTATCTGATGATTATTCTATGGTCAGTATGACGCTGAAAAAAAATGAAGAAGCGATTTCTCTTCAAGGAAAAATCCTAATTGCTGCCGATGGTACACAATCACAAGTTCGCCAGTATTTTGATTTTCCTGTTACGGTTAAAGATTATCAGCAAATAGCTACCTTAACCAAAATCACTCATCAAAATCATCACCAAAATATCGCCCACGAGCGTTTTTTAAACAACGGCATCTTAGCATTTTTACCCACTCATCTTAGCAACCCAAAATCTTCCACAAAAGAAACCAATGGCTATGTCTCTTCCGCTGTATGGTTACAAACTCAAGCCGACACACTAAAAAACGAGCAACTTTCAGAAGAACAACTAACGACCACCTTAGAAAAATTATTTGGTAAGCAGTATGGACAATTTCTCCACCTAAGCCCACGCTCCACTTATGCGATGAAAGAAACCATTGCTACCAAAACGCAAAAACACAACGTACTATTAATTGGTAATGCAGCTCACAGCTTGCACCCAGTCGCTGGACAGGGGCTGAATTTAGGCTTGCAAGATGCGCAAAATATCGCACAACAAATTGCCCTTTCAGACTGCACCGTAGAAAGCCTACAGCGTTTTGCTCACACCCAACAAAAATCGCTTGAAAATATTCGTCGTTTTGTGAATGATTTATTAGATCGTTTTTCATCCCCCAGTAAACTGGCTACCCTACAAAGAACCTTACTGATGATTGGCTTTGAAAAAGCCACTCCTTTAAGACGACCTTTTTTACATCACCTATCTGGCGTACAAACAATCCCACCTTGGTTTTGGAAAACTCTTAAAAGCCTCAACTCTTTACGAGAAAAATCAGCACTATGACAAACGTAAACAACAAAACTCAAACCGTTGACATTACCATTGTTGGTGGCAATATCATTGGTGCTGCCACTGCCCTATCGCTTGCAAAAATCGGCTTCTCGGTTGCCTTAATTGAAAAAACACCACCCAGCGTTGAACCCTTTGGCGCTACTGGACCCTATGCTCTTAGAGTGAGTGCCATTATTCCCGTAGTCAGAAATTTCTTACAACAAATTGGCGTATGGCAAGAACTTTTAGAGCAACGCATTCAGCCAGTACATACAATGCAAGTATGGGAAAAAGACCTGGAACATTCCTTACACTTTAACCAACAACACCCCGAACAACACCTTGCGTGGATTATAGAAAATAATCATATCCAAAATATTTGCTGGCGACTACTCGCCAAAAGCTCGTGTAAAATCATTACTGGCGAATGGCAAAAAATTAAAAAATTACCAGCCCAACAAGGGATGGAAATGACCATAAACACAGCCGACTCCCCCTCAGCAACAAAAATACAAAGCAAACTACTTATTGGAGCCGACGGAGCCAAATCCACCATTCGCCAATGGAGTGGCATTCTCTGTACCCAAAAGCCCTATCATCAACACTGCATTGTTGGCAACGTTCGCACCGAAAAACCTCACCAACACACCGCTTGGCAACGTTATCATAACGGCTTAGCATTTGCCTTTCTACCACTTGCCGACGGCTCCTGCTCCATCGCCTGGTACGTCGATGAAAACCAAAGTACAAAAATCCTTGAACAAACATCCGAACAACACAAACAAACTATTTACCAAGCCTCTGGAGCAATGCTTGGTAAAATTTCTGAGATAAACGAAATTAACGCATTCCCCATTATTCGCTCAGATGCAAACACCCTTTATAATGAAAACCTACTCCTTATTGGCGATGCGGTACGCACCATTCACCCTATGGCAGGGCAAGGAGTTAATCTTGGTTTATGTGATGCCTCTGTGCTTACAGAAATAATGGGCTACGCCTACGACCATAAACTCGCCATCAACGAACCTTTAATATTACGAAAATATGCCCGAAAACGCAGTGAATACAAACTACTACAAACAGGGATGGACACCATCAATTTTCTCTTTCAAAATTCAGCCATTACCGACATTCGCCCATCCGTACTAAAACACTTAAATAAACTTTCTTTTGGAAAAAACCTCCTTGCTGATACTGCAATGGGTTATCATACTCATTTACCTAATAAAATTAAACAGATTAATATACCTACTCAATGACCAAAAACAACTACCCCTCCGACCCAAACGCAAACCAAGAGGCAGCCTCTTATAAAGAGCCAGTTCCAAGCAGAGAATACATTAAACAAGTCATCACTCAATCAAAAGAACTCCTTAAAATCAAAGAACTTATTGACGTTATTGGCGTATTGCCTAAACATCAAGAGGGCTTTAAAAATCGAGTTAAAGCGATGCTTCGTGATGGTGATATAGTCCAGACTAAGAAAAAACAATACAAAATCGCCAACACCCTACCCACCCTCAAAGGCAAAGTTGTTGGACATCCCGGTGGATATGGATTTATTATCAGCAGTGAAACAAAAGAAAAACTATTTTGTTCAGCCCGTGAAATGAACAAAGTAATACATGGTGATGATGTACTCGTTAAAGTAGTCTCACAATCCAAAACGGGCAAAGCCGAAGTAATTATCGACCAAGTACTGCAACACAACACCCACTCTGTTGTTGGCAAAATTTACACCGAAGGAAATGTAACTTTCCTACGTCCCCTTAACAAAAAACAACCTGATGTTGTTATTATCAACCCACCAAAAAAGCAAACCAGTGACTATGTTTGCGTAGATATAACGCACCAACCGACCCTTAAATCTGCCCCGATGGGAGAAATCTCTGAAATCATCAACCCAAGCAAGGCAAAAAACATCGACGTCCTCCTCGCCATAAAATCCTATCAACTACCCTATGAATGGAGCAAAGCCCACCTCAAACACACCAAAACCTATCGCAAACGAATTTCCCAACCCGAATGTCAAGATGAAATAAAACAAGGCAGAAAAGATTTACGCGCCCTCCCCTTCTGCACAATTGATGGCAAAGATGCAAAAGACTTTGACGACGCAGTCTATTGCGAATCCCTTGCTGATGAATCTTGGAAACTCATTGTATCCATTGCCGACGTATCCCACTACATAAAACCCAACGACCCCTTAGACCAAGAAGCACAAAAGCGTGGAAACTCCGTTTACTTCCCCGGCACCGTCATCCCGATGCTGCCCGAAGAACTCTCAAACGGGCTCTGCTCCCTCAACCCCAAAGTTAGCCGCTTCTGCTTAAGCTGTGAAATGATTATTGATAAAAATGGCAACATCAAAAGCACCCACTTCTACACCAGCATCATTAAATCAAACGCTCGCCTAACCTACAAAAAAGTAAACACCTTACTCAAAAATAAAAACCATAAAAATTGGCAAGAACTCCCCAATAAATTAAAAAAATCGCTACTTAATTTAAACGCCCTCTATGCCATCCAAAAAAAATCAAGACAAGCACGCGGAGCCATAGATATAGAAACCAACAACATTGAATTTAGCATTTCAGCCAAAGGAAAAATCAAAAAAATCAAACTACAAAAACGCAAACTATCGCACTGCCTTATTGAAGAATGTATGCTAATGGCAAACGTCTGTGCGGCGCGTTTTTTACAACAACACAACAAAACATTCCTCTACCGCATCCACGACCAACCCAAACCAGAAAAAATACAAGCCCTACGTGAACTACTCGACGATCTCGATATAAAATTCAGCAAAAATGCCAACCTATCCACTACTGAACTCTCTAAAATACTCAAACAAGCCAAGAAAAAACCCTACAAACACATTATCCAAACAGCCGTCCTACGCTCCTTTAAACAAGCCAAATACAGCTTAGAAAACATCGGACACTTCGGCTTAAACTACCCCTCCTACACCCACTTCACCTCCCCCATCCGCCGCTACCCAGACCTCCTTGTCCATCGAGCCATTAAAGACACCCTAAAACCACAACAAGAAAACCACACCGAAGGGAAAATCGCTCAAATGAAACAACTTGCCGACCACCTTTCACAAACCGAAAGGCGAGCCGATGAAGCCACCCGAGAAGTTGCAGAAAGACTAAAATGTGAATACGCCAGCCGCCACATCAACGACACCTTTGAAGGCACCATAAGTAGCGTCGTCAGCTTCGGGCTATTTGTTGATTTAGACACCATCTACACCGAAGGACTACTCCACATCTCATCCTTAGGAAAAGAATACTTTGTCTATGATGAAATTCATCACCGCCTAATCGGCGAAAACAGCCAAAAATCCTACACCGTAGGCGAAAGAATTTGCGTCCGCATCTCACGAGTTAGCATTGAAGATAGAAGAATTTATTTAGAAAAAGCCACCTCTAATAGCGACAACCCAAACAAACAAAAAACATAAATGCAAATTACTATCTACGGCATCCACGCCAGCGAAGCAGTTATAAAAAAGCGCCCCCAAGATATTTACGCTCTACACACTCTACAAAACACCACCAACCCACGCCTACAAAAAATTCAAACCCTCGCCCAATCTCTCGGCATTCAAACTCACTATGAAACCGCCAAACGTCTTAACCACCTTACTAATACTAATACTAATACACAACAAAATGAAAAAACGGTCCACCAAGGGATTATTATCATCGCCAAACCCAACCAACCTCTTACAGAAACACAACTACAAAAACACTGCCAAAAAATAATCGAAAATCCACAACAACCAAAACAACCACAACTATGGATTATTCTTGACGGCATTCAAGACCCTCAAAACTTTGGTGCCATTCTACGCAATGCAGAATCTTGTGATTGTGATGGGGTTATTATGCTCAATCACCACAGCGCCCCCCTCAATCAAACTGTCAGAAAAATTGCCAGCGGAGCCGCTGAACTAATCAACATTTATCAAGTAAGCAATATCGCACGAGCCATATCGCACCTGCAAAAAGCAGGGATATGGTGCATCGCCTTAGACTCACCCGAAGAACAAAATACAGAACAAAACACAGAACAGCCGACACCTCCTACACCTCCCACAACCCACAACCTATTTACACTCGATTTACGCTCACACACCGCCTTTGTAATGGGTGCAGAAGGAAGCGGACTCAGAGCCAAAACGCTCAAATACTGCGATCAAACCGCCTACCTACCAATGATGGGACAAACCCAAAGCCTAAACGTCTCCCACGCCACCACAGTCGCCCTCTTCGAAAGCATCCGCCAACGCACTGAGTCGACTGCATAACAATTATTTTTTACAAAAAATTTATGTGGTATAATGATTGAATTAAACTACATTTGGACGATTGGACGATAAAAATTACACATAAAGCATTTCCTTAAACCCTAAAATAATAAAAACAATAAAAAAATACATTATGTCTAAAAGCCACTGCCAATGCACTCAAACTAAAACAGAAAAAAAACTGCTTACAACCCATCAAAGAATACACTGTGTTACGGCACTTTTACTCTCCTGTTTGATAACCAATATTTATGCAGAAAATAGACCTCTTAGCGAACAAGGAAGCCCCGCAAATCCCACCTCCTCAACACAACTTAATAAAGCAGAAAAGTTATTAAAAAAAGGCGAAACAAAAAAAGCACTAACAATACTCACTAACAACTCACTAACAAACACACCTAAGCGTTATTACTTACTTGCTCAAGCCTATTCATCACCTGAATTTGCAAACAATATACCCCCTATACAAATTGCCTCTCTCTATCAAAATGCTTGCATAGGTAACTACATAAAAGCCTATCAATACTGTGCAATGAACTATATCGAAGGTGTAGGCGTTTTACAAGATTTTAAAAAATCACAACAATATTTTGAAAAAGCTATCCTTGACAAAAACCCAGAAGCAATGACCTTATACGCTAACCTACTCTTTAATGGTAAGTTCTTCCCTATAAATCGATCCAAAGCCCATCAACTATTCAAAAAAGCAGCTCTGCTTGACTATGGACCTGCTCAGTTCAGCTTAGCAAACTCTTATTTTTCAGGGCTTGGAGTTTCAAAAGATACTAAAAAAGCAAAACAATGGTATCTTGCCGCTTCAAAAAAACGTATTATTCCAGCATTAATTGCCTATGCCAAAATTAATGAAGAAGGGCTTGGCAACAAAAAGGACCTTATCACCGCCCATCAATTCTACAACTTAGCCTCCAGTCAAGGAGCTGTACAAGCCCAAAGAAAACTTGCCCAACTATCACAACAGATGAGTCGAGTACAACTTACTAACGCTCAAAAAAAAGCACAGAGTTGGCAGAAAAAACATTGGACAAGCAATACAAAATAATATAATCTCTTAAAAAAATCAACATAAAAAATACAATTTTTTATAAAACTTATAACCCTTAAATCAAAAATTTTTGAACAAGCTCTTAATAACCATCAGAGTATTCTCATTGTATTTACCACTCACTATGCTAGCCCCTCAATCATTTGCAACTTATCACACGAATTGTCTAAAAATAAGTTCAATAGATATAGTTGGCACATCCCTAAGAGAAGAATTAATTCCGATCATAAATAAACACTGGGAAAATACTCAATGTATTGATACAAAAAAGATTTTAAAATTAATCCACTACCTCAACGGCTACTTACTCAAGGAAGGTTATATCACAAGTAAAGCAACCATAAAACTACCACAAGATATTAGTTCTAATGGGCTACTTACCATTATTGTTACAGATGGAATCTTAAACAAATTTCTATTTTTTGACCAAGAAGGAAACCCTATTCCAGAAGGAAAATCCAACCATCTATATTGGATGCTTAAGGACTTAGAAGGCAAGCCTCTCAAAATCCACCAACTTGATGATCGCATTGAAAAACTAAAAGCCCTATCACTACGCCAAACAACTTTAGATATTATCCCAACAGACCGAGTGGGTTACTCGAATATCCACACCAAACACGGCATATTAAAAGCAATATCACTTAGCCAAACCTACACTCACGGTCTACTGCAAAATAGTAACGATTCACTATTAATTCAGGGAAACCTTAACCAATTACTAGGCATAAATGATGGCTGGTCTTTCTCACGTCAAATCAACTCACCCGATACAGCAGAAAACCATAGCATTAACAACCAAGCCTCACTCACCATCCCTTATCGCTCCTTTGAAAGTAAAATCAATCACTCCCGCACAATTTCCGCATCAAAATCAGGAACAGCCAACACCCCTTTCCTCATTGAAAATGACACCGAACACAGCACTCTACTCATTAAGAAAACGCTCCACCGCAATACCCGCACTCGCCTATATATGCACACTGGAGCAGATCATCGAATTAACACAGTGCATATAAATCAAACATTATCTGAAGTAAGCAGCCATAAAAACTCAGCGGCTGAAATAGGGCTTGAACACAACCTTTATTTTTCTCCTCAAAACCTCACCTGGAAACTAACACACCGCCGCGGTACAGACTGGTTTGATGCAGATAAAGACAGCTCTGTCACAACAAACCTCACCCCTAAACGCCAGTTTCAACTTAATAAAATCTCCATTAACTACAGCTATGTTAACAACCTTCGTTGGATTGGAGGAGTTTTTTCCGCACAAATTGACGGTCAACAATCCCAAGATGTACTCCTCAATCAAGAAAGGCTCTCCTACGCAAGTTCAAGTGCTGATACTGGACTACTAATCAAACCGCAATACCAATGGTTATTAGGAAAAGAAATTGCCAAATTTTTTACCGCTAAAAACCATATAACCCACTACCTTAAAAAATTACTTTCCAGCTTCACATACACTGCAAAATGGGATTACTTTCGCTACGAAACAAACTCAAACACCAAAAACGAACTCGATATATCATCGCACGCCATTAATCTCAACCTATCGGGAAAACACTGGCAGCTCGGTTTTACCCACAATGCTCAATCGCTTTCACCAAACGAAGAAGACGGCAGCAGTCAAAATATTCTTTTCACCCTTAGCTACTAATCATTAAACTGACAAAATCTAAAATGAAAAAACATCCACCTCAATTCACTCTGCTATCCTCCACTCCTCAAAAAGGGATACTACACCGCTTTGCAACAGCCATAACAGCCTGCTGTTTTCTCTTTCAAACAATGCTAGTCAATGCAGCCGTACAAATCGATGGCTCCACCAACACAGAGGTAGATAAAGCGCCCAACGGAGTAGAGATAATCAATATTGCTCGCCCGAACAATCAAGGCGTATCTGTCAATAACTACAATCAATTTGACGTTGACCCCAGTGGCTTAATTATCAACAACAGCGACAAAGTCGGTATCAGCCACCTCGGTGGCTCCACCTACGCCAACCCTAACTTTAATACAGGAGACGGAGCCAGTCTCATCCTCAACCAAGTAACCAGTGATAAAATCAGCCACCTATACGGCTACACAGAAATATTTGGTAAAAACGCCGCGCTCATCCTAGCAAATCCTAATGGCATATACGCCAAAGGAGCTGGATTTATCAACACCAACGATATCTCCCTCATTACAGGCAGGGCAATCCTAAATAATGGACGTCCTGATCTCTATCAAATCACCCAAGGCGAACTCCTTATTGAAGGAGCTGAAGGCAGTAACCTTGGCTTAGATGCACGCGGAGCAAACTACTTACGTCTTATTTCACAAATCCACAAAATCCGAGGCGACTTACACGCAGGAAAAAACTTAGAAATCCAAGCAGGTAATGGGCAATACCAATACGACAAACACCTAATCAACTCACTCCAACGCACCGCAACAGGCGATTTATCAATACAAGCCATCGGCTCAATGTACGCTGGCAACATCCGCCTAATAGCCACCGAAAAAGGAGTTGGTGTAAAACTCGACAACACCCTCATCGCCACCGAAGACAATATCCACATAGATGCCAACGGCAACCTAACCTATAAAAACCTCCTCAGCGAAAAAAACATCTACGTCAATGCGACAAGCCTTACTCAAACTAACCAAACCTACAGTAAACAAGGAAAAATCCACCTAAATACACTCGGCAACCTAAACATTACAGGAGACATATATACCCCAAACGAACTCAAACTCAACGCCCATACCCTCAACACCAAAATTAATCACACCATAGTAGCAGATCACGTTAATATTCAAACGACCAGTGGCACCCTCTACCAATCGATAATAAGCAACTCCCTCAATATTCAGGCACAGGAATTGCAAATACAAATGCAAGATTTACAAGCAAAAAAAGCTACCCTAAACATCACACAACTCACCAACAATAGTGACTGGGATATCATCACACTAACGCTCAACGCCAAGCAATTTACCAATCAAAAACAAGGCACCCTCAATGATCTTAACGGAGCATGGCAACTTACTATTGACGATAAACTCACTAACCACGGCATTATTGATTCCACTATTAGCCTAACACTCAACACTCAGCATATCCATAATACCGGACGCCTCCTATCTAATCAAAATCTCAGTCTAATTGGTGCTAACCTACTTAATACCGGTCTTATTCAGAGTGCCAATAATACTTACATAAATAGCCTTGCCAGCACCAACTTAGGCACCATATACACCCAAGGAAATAGCTTCTTTAACGGTACTAACCTATACAACAATGCCCATCTCGAAACCGTAGGAAACCTCAACAACCAAGCCCACACCACCAACGCCACCAGTGGCACAATCATTATCCGAGGTAACAGCACCCACCACAATAGCCTAAACAATCAAGGCACTATCCTCCTTATCGGCACCAGCCATTTCACAGGAAATAACCTACTCAACACAGGCTACCTAAATACCCAAGGCAACAGCCAATATGATAACACCCAAGGCACCTTAACCAACCACGGCACTTGGATTGCTCAGGATCAACAAATCAATGCCAATCTCCTTACCAATAATGGACATCTGCAAAGCAATCACAGCCAACTCACCCTTAACCAACTCAATAACCAAGGCATCCTCTTTACCCAAACCCTCAACGCCACTACCACTCGCCTTATTAACTCGGACGGCATACAAACCAGCAACACCTCAACAATCTATGCCAATCAATTAGAAAACACCCAAACTGGAAAAATCCTTGCCAATACGAACCTCACACTCAATGGGCAAGAACTTAATAACCAAGGTCTATTACAAACCGCTCAAAACCTCACCCTAAACCACACCAACAGTTCAAACTCAGGAACAATCTACACCCAAGGTAATAGTAACTTTAACAGCACCACTCTAAACAATCAATCCTCAGGAATTATCCTATCTAATGGCACACTAAACGCTCCAGCCAACATCACTAACCACGGCACCATCAATGCCTATGATACAGCCATTCTCTCTGGCACACTAAATAACCACGGTAACTTTGGTATTAAAAAACAATTCACCTTCACAGGTCAAAACTTAAATAATCATCGTGGTGCTCAACTCTTCTCACAAACGCACTTCAAAACCAACAACATTCAAACCATCAATAACTACGGCACATTCCTCTCACTTGGACAAAACACAATCAATACACAACAACTTAATAACTTAGGAGAAGGCTCATTACAGCTCACCAATGCAACCATCCAAGCCAATACCATTGACAATCAAGGCAACTTAACCACAACAGGGCAAGCCAGTATTCAAGCAAACAGCCTCGACAATAATGGCTTTATCATCACTAATACAGCTCTCTGGAATATAAATGACACCATCACTAACTCAACAACAGCAAAATGGCTCTCACGAGATAACATAACCATTCAAACACAAAACCTCATCAACAAAGGAGCCATCCAAACCATCGGCGATATTCAAGCCACAGCAGTAACCACCCTAAACAACAGCGGCAAACTCTACGCTGATAACCTCACCTTTGGCGGCACTAATCTCACTAACCAAGGCACTCTAAACCTTAATAAAACTCTCCTTCTTAAACATACTCAAGCCACCATAGAAAACACCAACTCAGCCACTCTCAAAGCCAAAAATATTCGTGCTGATAATTCCATTAAACGCGTCAACAATTACGGCAAGATCATAGCAGACAGCATCACCCTAACAAGCACCTTCAACCAAGGGAATACAGGAGCCCTCATTGGTGAAAATCTCGCCTTAACTGGCGAATGGTTACAAACAGGAGGCTCCATCAATGTCCAAAACAAACTCACCCTAAATGCCAACGACCTCATCCTCACCACTGCAAACTGGTTCCGAGATCAGGGTGATATATCTCTCAATATCACCGACACCTTCACCAACCAAGCACAGCAAAACGGCACAAACACCCTCAATATCAACGCCAATACTATTGACAACCAAGCCAACCTTGCCTTTAACCAATTAAACCTCGATGTCTCCACTATTAAAAATACATCAAACACCACCATCTACGGTAAACAAACCCTAACATTGAAAAGTGATAGCACCGATAAAAACAACCTACAAGGAATCATACGCTCTGATAATAACTTAACACTCAACCTTAACCACGCATTTCAGCAATCCACACTCGAGCTAATCGGAGGCACAGGCACCAACAACCTGACATTCAATGGTAACTTCAATCTCACAGAAGATTTCAACAGCCGTGGCAACCTTACCCTAAATGCTCATACCATTAACACAAATAGCCACGTCCTTGCCGCTCAAAAAAATCTTTCCATTAACGCAACCTCTTCTCTTAATAATCAAGCCAACGGGTATATTTACTCTGGTGGTAATATGGATCTTAATGTGAATGCACTAAACAACTATGAAAACGCAGCCATCTACAGTGCAGGCAACCTACATATTCATAAAAACAACTCCCGTAACAGTAGTATTTACAACCAAGCTGCGGCAATTAAAAGTGCCGGAACAATGACTCTCAGAACCAATACTTTAACCAATACCTATACCGGAAATTTTATAAGAAAGACCACTCAAACCAAAACTGTATACTACACTGCCCATCCAGGTTACGATAACGGGCAAAGAAATTCTCCCTATGCAACACATAAATCCGAAAGCCTATGGACTGAACGAGTCAACCCATATCAAAAAGGGAATATCATATCCAACAGCAATATGATTCTTGATAGTAACATTGTAAATAATCAATTCAGCATTATTCGTTCTAATGCGCATTTAACTATGGCTAACGTCAATACCATTTCAAACACAACCCAAGAATTACAAGAACAATATTGGCTAAAAGAGAGTAAAGCGGCGTTAGATGGGTACTATAAATGGAATGGCGGATGGTGTGGATGTGAGAAAAAATATCATACGCGCTGGATTAGTTACCACGTTGTTTCTATACAAATAAGAGGTCGAAATAGTAAAATAGGTGGCTCAATTAGTGCTTCAGATGGTATTACAGGCAACAGTCAAAATATCAAAAATGGCATCACGCCTCCCTCTGTTAATGCAGTGGATGCTCGTAGCGGTGACTTCACCGCCAACACACTATCCATTGCTTCCGTTGCCAAAGAACAAGGCTCACTGGACCCCATTTCCCTGCTTAGTTCAAATGGCAATAATGATGGTTATACCTTCTCAGACCATACTGCCATAACTGGCATCCAGAAAAAAAACACAAAAACAATCACCAAAAAACACACAATAGTTGACGGAAAAAAACCCCTCACTGACGAAACACAACGAGAAAAAAGTGCCCAACGCCTCAATGCCGCCTACCAACTCGCCGCCAACCGTAATCCTGACAGCCTCTACCTCATCGAATCACGCACCCGCTTTACTGACAATGAAAAATTCCTTGCCTCTGCCTACTTCTTTGAGCGTATCGGCTTCAACCCATACGAAGCTGGAGTAACCGTCTTTGCCGATGCCTACACCGAACAACAAATTCTCTCTGAAACCATCGCCCAACTCAGCCACAAACCCTACCTTGAAGACGACATCAACACCATGGACGAGCAAATGCAACGCCTCTACGACAACGCAATCGATGTCTCTGAAGATCTTCAACTCAAAGTCGGCATCAGACTCACTGCAGAACAAATCGCCGCTCTAAAAAAAGACATAATCTGGTACGAATATGAACACATTAACGGTAAAAACGTCCTCGTCCCCAAAATCCACCTCTCTCAAAACACCCGCGATCGCATCATTATTCGTGACGGTGCCATTATGATGGCAGACAATATCGACCTTGACATTTCAGGTGATGTCAATAACTCTGGATACCTCGTTGCCACCAATGATCTCAACTTAGAAGTCGAAGGCGACATTCGCAATATAGACGGCAATATCGAAAGTGGCAACGACCTCACCCTCCAAGCTCAAAACATCCTCAACCAAAGCACCACCAACAGCATCAGCTGGTTCACTGGTGCCCGTGATAAGGCAACTCAAACTGGTATTCGCTCAGGCGGCAACTTAAACCTTATTGCTCAAAAACGCCTCGACAACATCGGCAGTGAAATCAAAAGCCAAGGCTACGCCCTCCTAAAAGCCAGCACCCTTACCAATCGCACCACATGGAGTGCTACCGAAGGAAGCCAATACTTCAAAAGCAGTGGCATAGATGCCATTGCCAGCATTCAATCAAGAGGTGATCTCCACATCCAAGGCAACAGCTTCACCGACACTGCAGGAAACATCCAAGCCGATCAAAACCTCATCGCCAACCTCACCGGCAATATGCAATTTAACAGCCTCGCCCTTGAACAACGCAAATTCAGTAACGAAGGTAAATGGGAAGTTCAACGCAATCGTACAGACCACACCGTAAGCACCCTCAAAACTGGAAAAATTATGCAAATCCAAACTGGAGGTGACCTCACATTCCAAGGCACCGACATTGATATTGGTGACAAAGGCACCTTCATCGTTGGTGGCAACTACACCCAACAATCAGTCATCAACACCCAAAGCGAAAGCCGCAAAAAAACCGAAACCTCAGGTGGCAGTTTCCTCGACGGAAGTGAAACCACCGACTACACTGCAACCAACAACAAAGCCACCCACCAAGCCAGCACCATCAACAGTGCCAACGGCATCACCATCCAAACCGCAGGCAACCTCAACCTCCTCGCATCCGCTATCCACAACACCACCGGCACTCTCAACCTCAGTGCGGGCAAAAACCTCAACCTTATTAGTGGTATAAACCAAAGCAACCACAGCTATAGCAAAAGCCGTGAAGGAGCCTTTGACTACAGCAACAAAGGACACCGTGCCAGCAATCAACGTGCTGCCAACTTCACCCTCAACTCAGGTGGCAAACTCAAACTCAATGCAAAAAAAGACATTCTCCTTATCGGCGGTAATCTCAGTGCCAACCAACAAGCCATTATCGGACAACGCACCGTCCTAAAAGATGACAAAGGTGCCATTAAAAAAGACAACCTCGGACGCATACAATTTGCCAAGAATGGACCTGATAATATCAAAATGCAAGCCTTAGAGCTTAAAAACAGCAACTATAGCTATAACAAAAGCGGACTCTCAGGTGGGCTACGAGAACTTTCAGAAGGGCTAACAACCCTCGTTGCTGGCAGTGGCTTAATTGGTGAAAAACTCCTTGAACACACAGGACCCATCATCACCGATCAAGCAGAAGAAACACACAACAGCCAAACCCAAGCCGCCGTCACCAGCCTCAAAGCCGATAACCTTATCGCCATGGCAAACAATGAAATCCTGATTCAAGGAAGCACGCTAAACATCAATAAAAACGCCTACCTCAAAGCCACCGATGTGAATATTCTTGCAGCCAAAGAAAGCCAACTCAGCAAAACCAAAAAAAGCCAAACCAGTATCAATGGACTTGGTAGTAAATTAGACAAAGACAAAGCCACCCTACGTGTCGCAGGAGTAGAACGCACAGAAAACAGCAAAACTACTATCAACCAAAAAACCACCCATAAAAATGCTAACATTCAAGCGGGCTCCTTGATTATTGATGCCGACAACGACCTCACCCTCCAAGCCCTAAATTTAGAAGCCGATGATGCCCAACTCCTTGCCACTAACCTTACTATCAAAGGAGTTAATAACACTCAAAGCACTGAAGAACAACAACGCACCCTCACCCAAAAAATAGAAATTGGCATCAAAAATGCCTATGTCGATACACTTCAATCAGCCAACCACGTACGCCAAGCCACACAAGACGTTGCCAAAGCCACTGAAGCCTTAGAAAAAGCTAAAAAAGAAATTGATGCAGGAAAACGAGACCCAGATAGTATCAAAGACTTTACAGCCAACCTCATCGCAGCTGAGGCCCAACTCGCAAACGCCACCCTACAAGCGGCTAAAAACGGAGCCAATGCCGCTGGCAAAACAGGTAGTGCTGGATTCTATGTCTCAGGCAGTGCTACCAACGAAGAAAAAAACCAATACCAACGCACCCAAACCCAAACCTACCAAGGTAGCAACCTCAACATTAAAAACAACCTCACCATCCGCACCGCCGAACGCACCTCCCTAATCGGCAGTGCCATCAACGCCGAATCCCTATCCATCCAAACCGATGAACTCAATATCCTCAGTGGCATCAGCCATAACAGCAGTGAAAGCGGCAGCGATTCCAAAAGCCAAACCATCACTGCCAGTGACCAAGGAATAACTGGAGGTAGTCTCAGCTTCAGCAAAAACAGACAACGCACCGAAGGCACCCAACATACGCTGAGCAATATCAACGCTACCAACATCAATCTAACCGCCAATACAGGGCTCATTCAAGGAGCCAACGTCATTGCCGACAACCTCACCGTTGATATTGATGAGCTCACCCTCGCCAGCGTGCAAAACACCGAACAAAGCCAAGGCTCCAACCAAAGTCAAAATGCAGGACTGAATGAAAGTGGTGCACCAAACAGCCTCAGCATCAGCAAAGGTGAAAATTCCTCAAACAAAACATGGACTGCACAACAAACCCAATTGATCGGCACCAACTCAGCCCGCATCAAAGCCAACACCCTACACAACAAAGGGGGCTTAATCGCCAATGCCCTCATCAATAACGACGGCACCCTCACCGACCAAGGCAACCTCGACTGGCAAGTCAATACCTACACCGAAGAAAACCTCAAAGACACCGACAAAAGCAACAGCAATGGCATTAACCTCAGCCTAAGCCAAAGCAACTTCACCCTCGGAGCCAACAACAACGGCACAGACAAACAAGGCACCACCCTCGCCACCATCGGCAAAACCAAACAAGGCACCCTAATCGGCGGCAATAATGACCTCAACAACACCCAAACCATCGACCGAGACTGGCAAACCGGGGGCTTAGATGCCAATATAAACGTGGATAACCGCCTACTCTCAAAAGATGGACAAAAGCAAATCAAAAACGATTTCGATATTTTTGCCAAAGGCACAGGAATAACCCCTACCTTAAAGAAAATAGGCAATCTACATAGTGATGATGTCTTTATCAATGGGATACTAAACGATGATAAAGACGCCAAAACAGCAGCGCAAAAAATGACAGGCAATAAAGACCCGCAAATTTGGCACAATCCCACATACGGTCTTTTATACGATGTCATCGAATCCGCAGTGGACTATATCGGCATTGGCTCAGCCAATAGCAAACAAGCCGATCAATGGCTAAGTGAAACAGAAAACCTTAAAGTTCACGCACACTCCCAAGGTACACTCATTCTGGAACAAGGAGCAAAAAACAACCCCAATCGAGGGCATACCTATAACACCTTTGGTAATCCTTGGAGACCGTTTCAGAATAGTAAGGAGGATATACAAGCACGGTTTGGGGGTGGAAACAATGTTGAACTCCCAATACGTAATGATGGCGATTATGTCAGCTATCCTCTTAATATATTTAAGCCCTATACTTGGAGCCAGCCAGGGCACTCAGACTATTTTAAAAACAAAAAGGACAAACAACAATGAAAAAAATCACTCGTTATCTCTTCGTCATATTGATCTCAATGCTCCTTTCAAGTTGTTATACGTGGCCAGATGGACTAAGACAAACGGGCGGAGGCTTTTTCCATAACACTGACTGGTATGAAAATCCCGACTACAAAGGACCAAGATCACGCTTAGGATCCAATGATTATTACAAAGACACACGAGCAGCATTTGGTGATCGCCTTATCCCAATATATTGTGATAATATTAGCTACAAAGAAATACCCATTGAGGATATTTGGTTTATCAAACACCCTAAAGAAGATGTGGAGAATTCACGTTATAAAACATTACAATTCTATTACAAAAATACCAGTGGCACTTACACAGATGATAGCACAATTGGTCGAAAAGAGATTGCCCCTATCCAAAAATGCAATGATGATGGCTTTTGTCTTTTATATAAAACAAGAAATCA
>CAKMZV010000009.1 GCA_929200535.1 uncultured Gammaproteobacteria bacterium | reverse complement strand
AATTAACAACTAACCATTAACCATTGACCATTAACCATTGACAATTAACCATTAACAATTAACCATTAATAACCACCCCGCCACTGCGTGGCACCCCTCCACTGGAGGGGAATTACTCGTTTCTTTTTATGGAGTATGAGGTGAGTATGAGATGCTGAGATCCTGAGACAAGTCTCAGGATGACAGAATAGAGATTTCAGCATGACAGAAAGAGGGATGACTGGGTGGGAACGAATAATTAACCATTGACCATTAACAATTAACCATTAATAACCCCCCTAACCCCAGCCCTCTCCCTCAGGGAGAGGGAGCTTGTTTGTGCTCCTGCGTGGGAATGAGTAAACAATTAACCATTAACAACTAACCATTAACTATAGATGGCTCAAAACTTCAGATAATTTTCTAATCGTCGTACCGTTGAGGGAGGAATTTAATATTTCTTGATTGGATAAATAAAAAGCCTTTCCTATATCGGCTCGATTGGCTGCAATAATATCTTCTTCACTATCCCCTATTAGCAATGATTGAGCCGGGTCAATATGGTGTTCTTTTATGGCTTGCAATATCATCCCCGGCTCAGGCTTGCGGTTGGGACTTTGTTTTTTGTAGTCTCCAATGCCTGCTTTAGGGTGATAGGGGCAAAAATACACAGAATCAAAAGCATTATCTAATTGTTGGTTCATCCATCTCATAAATTGATGAAATTGTTGTTCGGTATAGTATCCCCTACCAATACCCGATTGGTTCGTAACCACAATAATAACAAAATTTTTTTGCTTTGCTTTTGCCAGTACCTGCCGTATCCCTGAAATAAACTCACATCGCTCAGGAGTATGCACATAACCATAGTCCTTATTTATTACCCCATCACGATCTAAAAAGAGTGCTTTTTTTAGCGACAAAATCACGGGTATAGTTTCTTTTCTACTGCCCCACATAAAATATGCCCCACCATCAAGTGCCCTTCTTGAATATAAGGTGTGGATTCACTCGGAATGCGGATGGTAATATCACAAAGTTCTGCCATAACTTGACTTTGCTTTTTAATACCAGTTAAGCCAATAGTGCTTAGCCCTTGTGTTTTTGCTTGTTGAAGTCCTTTTAAAATATTCGGCGAGGTACCTGAGGTGGAGTATGCAATTAACACATCTTCAGCCCTCCCCAAGGCTTCTATTTGACGTGCAAATAGTTGCTCAAAACCATAGTCATTACCGATTGCCGTCAGTGCGGAGGTGTCGGTAGTCAAGGCAATCGATGGCAGTCCAGGTCGCTCTAATAAAAAGCGCGAAACAAATTCTGCAGACATATGTTGAGCATCGGCAGCACTCCCTCCATTGCCAGCAAATAAAATCTTCCCTTTAGATTTAAAACTGTTATAAATAAGTTCAATAGCATTATCAATAGCATCAATCAGTATTTGATCTTGTTGCATTAGTGCCAACATTTGGTTGGTTTTTTGCAAATTTTTTGCAATATAGCTTTTGTTCATTTTATGATATGCTTTGTAAATTTATTTTTTACACTTTCCCTTTACCATTTTATTTTCAATTTGATAACTTTGTGCTAAAACACGGCAAAAAATCAAAACATTTTTATAAAATAAATAAAATGTGTTGTGCACAAAATTTAATAATTTACTTTAAATAAATAGCCCAATTGCTAAAAAAACTTGACAACTATTTAAAAAAATAGGAAAATTTAAGATTAATTAAGTATTAGGAGTTGATACATTTACTTATTTCTTATTTTAATTAGAGGTATCCAAGTAGTAAATTTAGGTTATCAAATAAGAATTAACAGTAATAAGATAAGATAATAAAAAATGGCTATTAAAAATATTGTAGAGTACACAGAACAAGGCTTAAAAGTATTTCGACCTGAGGAGGGGGAAAGGCATCTTGTTTATGTTAGACCTGGCGATAAAATTACCTTAGATTTTACAGATGATATTGTCTTTCGAATTGTAGATGGGGACATTCTTGCCATTCTAAAGAATGGTGCTCAGCTCGTGTTTTTATCCTTGGGCTCTATGTCCATGACAACAGATCAGGCTGAGTTACCTAAATTATTTGATCAAGTTGGTAATTATATTGATGTTTTAAATGTTGCCGAAATATCTGAGCTTTCCGATCAGAATATACCTATAGAGAGGCGATTTTTAGAATTTCAACCACAAAGTGAGGAGCCAACAGAGACTCAAGAAAGATTATCTCGTCAAGAGGAGCGCCTACAACACACATTAGAAACAATCAATGATTATGTATCAGAGGTTTCTAATAACGCAGTCGCTGGACCAAAACAGAGCACAAACGATCAGGGCGACGAAAAAAGTGGTACACAAACAACTGTTGAGTTTGTCCAAGAAACTGTAGAAAAAGTAGTTACAGCCCCAGAAAGCACAACTATTCCCGAGGCAGATAACCCAAGTCGCCAAAATCTTGTTTCTATACCTCAACCCGATACAAAAACAGATGTAAGCCCTGCTACTGTTGATGTTCCTTCAATTTTAAGTATTGATAAAATAGAGATTTTGGGTGTTAAAGGTGGCTTTGTTACACCAGGAGTAACCCCTTCATTGAGTAATCCATATCAAGGAGGCTCAGGCAGTAGTGAGAGTGCGAGTAATAGTGATCCTGCTGTGAGGTTAGCTCCTGAGAAGATTAACACGGCATCATCAAACGCAGATACCATTGTCAATGCAGATAATCCCGAGTTAGCTCCAGTACAAAATGGGGAAACAATCCGAATGACACAGACCATTTCTATTTCCCCTGCATTACCCAATGGTTTTAGTATATCGACTATTAGCTTTTCTGGATTACCTAACGATGTTAATATTTATTCTTTATTTTTGTCACCAAATCCTTCGGCTATTAATAACTCAACGCCGACTTTAAACGGTACATCGAATCAATTTAATATGAATAGTGGTGTGCATTTCAATTCAAGTGATAGTAGTATTCAGTTTATTATCAATTACCCGACAAATTCACCAAACTTTACACTCAACGCTTCAGCAACAGCAACTTTTTCTTCATCATCAGGTTTCCCCACACCTGACCAAACAACACTATCAACAGAGGCGACTTATCCTATTGTTTTTGCGGATGCAACTAAAGAAGAGGATCTCACAGGTAATGTATTAACCACAAACCCTACTGGAAATGAGATTACTACTGGTGCCGGAAACGATACCATTAACGGTGGTATCGGAGTTGATATTATTACCGCAGGTGAAGGTGATGATTTCCTAAACGGTAACTTAGGAAATGATACTCTTGATGGTGGTGGTGGATCTGATTCAGTTTCTTACATTAATCAAGCAGCTGGAAGTAGGATTACCGCTGAACTTAAAGATAATCAAACAGAAGGCGAAATTGTCGTTAATTCTGGGGCTGGTAGTGAAGTGGAAAGAGATGCTATATTTTCTATAGAAAATGTAACAGGTTCTGGAGGTAATGATTCAATTTCTGGCAATAGCTCTGCAAATACCTTATTGGGTGGTAATGGAAATGATGTTATTTCTGGTGGAGATGGTAATGACTTGCTTGACGGTGAAGGGAATGTGGATACATTATCTTACGCTTATAACACCAATACAGACGCTACAGGTTATAACATTAATTTGAATACAGGACGAACGACATATACTGCCGCAACCCTTGGAGCTACCCAAGAAATTGATACTGTCCGTAATTTTGAAAGTGTTGTAGGGAGTAGTTTGCACGATACAATCACGGGAACAACGGCAATAGAGGATTTAAATGGCGGAGAAGGAAGCGATTGGATTGTTGGAGGCGGAGGTAATGATGTTTTAAATGGTGGAGGAAATAGTGATTTTCAAATCAATATAGACTCTACAGCAGACACTACAACCATTGTCGCAGGAGATACAACAGATAATTCAGGTCTAACAGTTACCACAACTGGAATCAATCTGAATTTAGACGCAGGCTCAATCTCAGGAGCGATTAGTGGAACCCAAGCTGGCTTTGAAAATGCCTTAGGCACAAGTGTTGCTGATACAATAAGTAGTTCGTCCGCATCCGCTGATAATATTGTTTATGCAACGAATGGTGCTGATACTGTCAGTTTAGGCGGAAATAATACGGTCAATCTTACCATCGCGAATGAAGATATAACAATTCAAGGTGGAGATACTTATGATTTATCAAGATTGGATGCCAGTTCCCTTGGAATTATAGGATCAACAGAGATTAATCTTTCGAGTACCGGCAATAATGTTTCCCTAAATAATACATCAGCTGGCACTACTGTACAACAAGCGGTCTCTGGAGTTGAACATATTGTCGGCTCAGACAAATCAGACGCTATTACGGGTACAGCAGGAAGTAATTATCTCGCTGGAGGAGCAGGCGATGATACTATTACGAGTGGTGGCGGACAGGACGTTATTGACGGTGGAGAGGGCAATGATCAAGTTAGATTTGATGTTAACTCGCCCACTTCTGGGATTGTTATTAACTATGATAGCACTCATAGTCGCTATAATGTAACTGATAATTCGTCCGGTAGTACAGCTAACCCTACTCTTGTACTGAATGCAGAGGAATTTTTTGGTTCAACTACGACTGATCAATTTTTTGGAAGTGCCGCAGCGGATATATTTCATGGATTAGGAGGAAGTGATACAATCCAAGCAACTTTAGGGGAAGACATCATTTTTGGCGATGATGGAAGTGATTTTATTAATTATTCAATTGCCGTTGTAGGAGACGAAAGATTTGTTAATTCTACTGGCAAGTTAGCACAACTTGCCTCTCCCGTAGCTGTTGCAAATGGAAGTTCTGCTTTGGGAGATGATGCTGGATTAAGTACTAATAATTTAGCCTCAGAATTGCAATACAATACTAACAATGTTGATTTAAGCGGTATTAGAGCGGATATGTCAGTAGTAACAACAGATGCTTCTTCTAACACTTATTATCAAGTTCAATATGCGGAAAATATTACTGGAGGCGGTGCGATTTTTAGAACGGATAGGCTCTATTCAATTGAAAATATAACTGGCTCATCTGGAAATGACTATATCACTGGAAATACTCAAGCTAATACTCTATCAGGCGGAGATGGCAATGATTTTCTTGCTGGAAGAGGCGGAAATGACGTTCTTAATGGAAATGAAGGTTCAGATATATTAGTCGGTGGAGTAGGCAATGATACGCTCGATGGAGGAGCGGGTAACGATTGGGCATCTTATCAATTTTCCAGTAGCGATGCTACCGTGGATTTAAGTAACACTAACGCACAACTGGTAAGTAGTTCTCTGGGAACAGATACTCTCTCTAATATAGAAAATCTTATTACAGGATCAGGAAATGATTCACTAACCGGCACAACAGCACAAAATGTGCTCATAGCTGGAGCAGGTAATGATATGTTGGATGGAAAAGGCGGAGAGGATACTTTAGATGGAGGCGAAGGGCTTGATACGGTGAATTTTTCAGACGTTGCCTATAATGCTGGAGTAATCTTAGATTTAAACGATAATATCAGTCTCTCTTCTACTGCAACATATAATGGCACAAGTGTCTCTATTAACAATATTGAAAATATCACGGGTAGCTCTGGTGCTGATACCTTGACTGGAAATTCTCTTAGAAATGTTATAGCTGGCGGAGCTGGTAGTGATATTTTAGACGGTGGCGGTCTCAATGCTGGGAATGATACACTTATCGGTGGCACTGGAAATGATACTATTCACTATGCTGTGAGTTCCGGTGGAAGTGTTGACGGAGGAGCTGATACAGACACGCTTAACTTAAGTAACTTAACGACAGCTTATACCATCAATCTTAATACAACAAATCATGCAGCAAACGGTTTCTCTAATACCACTTTTAATAATATAGAAAATGTTACTACTGGTTTTGGAAATCAAACAATCCATGCTTCTGCAACCACTCAAAACACAATTATTGCTGGTGCAGATAATGATATTGTATATGGAAATATAGGTAACGATAATTATGACGGTGGCACCAATAATTCATCAGGTCAAGATGAGCTTACTTATCAAAATTTTACTGCTGGCACTGGTAGCATAAATGCAGATTTTTCAGCAAATAGTCGCATTACTTTAACAGCAGCAGGAGGGGGCACCAACACTCAAGCGGTGCACAACTTTGAAAAACTCACAGGAAGTCAAAATGATGATACTATCACCCTCGGCGATCAACACAGCACTCTAATTAGTGTTGATGGACAAAGTGGAGATGATAATATTACCATTTCTCAAGGCTCTTTTAATGCAGATAATACCATTGTTGGTGGCAATAATCTAACAACTGGAGATACTCTATCTTTTAATTCCACAAATAATACAGGAATTAACGTTAGATTTAATAATGGTGCACTCAATGCTATAAACACCATTTCTACTGGAAATGTAGGCGAGACCACTTTTAGCCAAATAGAAAATATTAATGGTACTGCAGGAGGCTCTGGAATAGATATTCTAACCTCTACACAAAGTATGTTAGTCGATGGGAGTGCTGTCACAGTGGATGGAGCCACAATCAATTTCAATAATATGGAAGTTATTGATAATAATGGCAACAATAATGGCAATGCCAGTACATTTGAAAACATTGATCAGGGTAATTTTAACACCGTTTTGGCTGGTGCTGGAAATGATATTTTCCGTATTGGTGCCACAGGGGATAGTAGTACAGACACGATGATATTTAATGGCGGAGGAGGCTCCGACTCTCTAACCATTGACGCCGCATTTACAGGAGCTACAACGCTCACTGGTACAAGTTTATCCATCACTAACCAAGATAATGATGTATATAACTTAATGAATATAGAAACCCTCAATGGTGGTGGTGGAGCTGACTCATGGAATTTAACTGGATTGGGAAATACAGTTGCTCTAAATATAGACGCTGGTGCTGGCAATGATACCATCACAGGATCTTCTCGAGCAGATGTAATTGATGGCAATGCTGGCAATGACGTCCTAACTGGAGGTGCTGGAAATAATACCTTGATAGGGGGAGCTGGCAATGATAGCTATGATATTACTAATGATGAGTTAATCGATTTTTCTGATAGAGATGCCGCTATACAGCTGACCTACTTAGATGGTGCAAGCACGACCATAGAAATAGATTCTACTGGTGGAGGTGCTTTTGCAGAAAGGGATTCTCTGGCTACCTTAGCTACGGGAGATCGACTTGATTTAACTGGCAGTACGGTCAATGATCAAATCACCATAACTCATGGTAGCACTAATCAGTTAGAGGCAATAAATATGAATGAAAATGTCGCAAATACGGACATTGATACCATCGTATTCAATGGTTCTGTTGCTAATGACTCTATTAACAATGCTGATGTAGCTAATTTTTCTAATGTAGAGCACCTTGATTTTACTGGAATAAATACCTTGACTGCTGGAGAAAAACTGACATTCCAAGTGACTGATTTATATGATTGGGCAGGGGCAGAGACATCATCAATAGATAATGCTGGGGCGACTCTCTCTGGAAGAGAAATTCAACTAAACTTTGAAAATAGTGACATCAGCGATTGGTCAGATATACGCTTTGACTTATCAACAACATCTTCAACAACTATATCAAGTCAAACATCATCTTTTACAGAAGATGCTGATGATAAACGGTTAGCTCTCACAAACGATGGTACAAATACTGTACGTGTAGATGATAGTACTGCTATAGCTACAAATCAATATCATGTTTATTTCAACGATGCTGGCGGTGATGGTAATAATCTTCATGTTGTTATCAACGTCACATAAATAATCGGTTACGCAAAAAATTTGTTGTGTAACACGGGTATTTTAGTTTTTCTTCAATTTTCGTATGTCTCAATCACCCACTAACATAAATCCTAATGTGGAAACGGAGCATACATTTGCCAAATCACACTCTTTTTTTCAAGAACAGGCCAAGCAGTACAAAATCGAGAAAGAATTACTTGAGCAGCAACTCAAACAATTGCGAGCAAACGCTTTAGAAAATCAAAAAGTGTACGATGATGTGTATCGAATTTTTAATCGGTTATTACATACCGAAACCTTTAATAAAAATGAAGAGAAAAATAATTTGCTATTTTTTTCTCAACGCCTAAATACCTTTGTCGAAGAGTTTAATACCCTATTTCAAATTAACAAATCTCGTATTATTTATCTCAACTACACCTCATCACAAATTCGTGCAAACCAGTTTACCACATCCTTCACCCATCAATCTTTTTGGGATGAGAGAATGCAAGATCTATTCGACGAAGAAAATATCAGCTTTGCACCCATCGATAGCACCATCTCTCAAAAAATCTTTGCCCATCCCTCCCTACGCTCCGCAGGAATGATTCCTTTTATCACTTCACTCAAACAAAAAAAACCACGAACAAATCGCCATATAAAGTCCTTTCTTGTATTTGGATCAAAAGATGCAAAACTCTTTCTCCCCGACTCTCAAGCTCATTTCGATCTACTCACACGTATTAAAAACATTCTAAGCTCACTATAAGAAACACCTCTCATTACACCGAATTTATTGCAAAATCCCATAATAAAATTCTCAATTAGGCTATATAAAGAGATAAGCAAAAATTTTAAATAACTTATCTATCGCTTACTTTGAGATAAAATTTATTTGTGCGAGTAAAAAAAATCAATCTTAGCTTACTATTAAAAATATGAATGCAGAACAAATCATAAACAACGCTTGGGAAAATCGAGATTCAATTGATTTTAGTCAAGAAATAGACCTACAAAAAACTATTGAAGAGACCATTGATGCTTTAGACAAAGGAAAAATACGCGTTGCTGAGCAACGAGGTATTGGTGATTGGGTGGTAAATCAATGGGCAAAAAAAGCAGTGTTGCTTTCTTTTCGTTTAAGAAATAATCGCATTCAGCAGGCGGGAGAGCTTAATTTTTACGATAAAGTTGAAACTAAATACGGCAGTTATAGCGAGCAAGATTTTATTCGGGATCAAGTCCGAGTCGTGCCAGCGGCTATTGCTCGTAAAGGGAGTTTTGTTGGCAAAAATACGGTTTTGATGCCAAGTTATGTGAATATCGGGGCTTATGTCGATAGTGGTACGATGGTCGATACTTGGGCAACTGTTGGCTCTTGTGCTCAAATTGGTAAAAATGTACATTTATCAGGTGGTGTCGGTATCGGTGGCGTTTTAGAGCCTATTCAAGCAGGTCCTACCATTATTGAAGATAATTGCTTTATCGGGGCTCGCTCGGAGGTGGTAGAGGGCGTTATTGTCGAGGAAGGTTCGGTGATCTCAATGGGAGTTTATATTGGACAAAGCACGCGTATTTATGATCGCCAAAAAGATGAAGTTACTTATGGGCGTATTCCAGCCGGCTCAGTCGTTGTTTCAGGAAATTTACCCTCAAAGGATGGCAAATACAGCTTATACTGTGCTGTTATTGTTAAGACGGTTGATGAAAAAACACGCTCTAAAGTGGGTATCAATGAGCTTTTACGAGCCGAATAAACAAAACTTAAATCCCTATTATGTCTATAAATGTTGTTGATTTGTCCATTGAGTTATGTGCTCGTGCCTCAGTAACTCCAGAAGATAAGGGATGCCAAGAGGTTGTTAGTCATTTATTAAAAGAGCAAGGTTTTAAATGCCAAACTCTGCAATATAATGAAGTGACTAATCTGTGGGCAACACACGGGCAAGGGGCTCCTTTTTTGTTATTCCTCGGGCATACTGATGTTGTTCCTGCTGGTGAGTTATCTTTTTGGGATAGCCCACCTTTTGAACCCCAAATACGCAATAACCACCTCTATGCACGAGGGATTGCTGATATGAAAGGCTGTGTTGCTGCTTCCACATTATCTGCCATTGATTATGTCAAAAATAACCCCAATCATCCTGGCACCATCGCAATGCTTTTAACCTCTGATGAGGAAGGTCCAGCGATGGATGGCGTGCAAAGAGTGGTTAATGATTTTATTAAGCCACAAAAAATTGCTGTCGATTATTGTGTTGTTACAGAGCCAACCTGTGCTGAAAAACTGGGCGATACACTAAAAATTGGACGCCGTGGTTCACTTGGAGCAACTCTTTCAATTCGTGGTATTCAGGGGCATGTGGCGTACCCTCATCTGGCAGAAAACCCAGTTTTTAAATCCTTAAATTTTTTACAAGCTTTAAGAGATGAACATTGGGATAATGGCAATGAGGATTTTGATGCCTCAACTCTGCAAATTTCAAATTTAAATAGTGGTGTCGGGGCTGAAAATGTTATCCCTCCAGATATAAGCATTCAATTTAATGTCCGCTATGGTACTGCTTCTACAGTGCAGAATATTCAAAGCAGAGTACTTGATTTATTAAAGCAAAATGGCATTGCAGAAAAAGATTTTTCGCTTAGCTGGAAAAACTCTGCCCTCCCCTATTTAAGCCAACGAGAGAGTGTGTTGGTAAAAAATTGCATCCAAGCCATTGAAAATGTTTGTCAAAAGCAACCTAAAGTTTCAACCTCTGGCGGTACCTCTGATGGACGTTTTATTGCAACATTAACCCATCCTGACACGCAAAAACCAGTGGAAGTTATCGAATTTGGACCTTTAAATAAAACCATTCATCAAAACAATGAATGCTTAAATATTGATGATTTAGCTTCCCTACAAAAAGTTTATACAGAGATATTAGGGCTAATCTATAAATAATCATCACGCTTATGAGATAATCAACTAGGCAGGGTTTAAATTAACCCATTTTTTTCATATAACTATAAAAAAGTGAGACCTTTGCATAAAAGTATGGCAAAAGAAAAAAGATAAAAAATTGTTCTGATTGAGGCGTGAAACGCAGCCAATACGTCCGTCTTCGCAAGTTTCACAACGACAATCAGGGCAATTTTTTGCTTTTTTACTTGTCATATCTTTTGTGCAAAGGTCTCAAAGTTTTACCCTTAATTTTTTTATAGTACTAAATTTTATATTAACTCAGAGTACCCCAATGAGCCAGTACATTAAAAATTTATCACAAGTCACCCTTAAAGATATTAATACAGTCGGTGGAAAAAACGCCTCCCTTGGAGAAATGATTTCCAATTTAAGCCAAACAGGCGTTAAAGTCCCTGGCGGTTTTGCAACAACAGTTGAGGCGTTTAATTTGCATCTACAAGAAAATGGCATAGGCTCTTATATTGAGAACGCCTTAAAAGACTTGGACACCAATAATATCGCACAACTTACCCAAGTCGGCAAAGACATTAGGCAAAAGGTCATTGATGCACCCTTACCCCAATCACTCAGCAATGAAGTCACAGTGGCCTACAAACAAATGTGTGCCAAGCACAGCAATGATAATGAAATGCTTGCCGTTGCCGTGCGCTCCTCTGCCACTGCCGAAGATTTACCCAATGCCTCTTTTGCCGGCCAGCAAGAGACTTACTTAAATGTTTGTGGCATTGAACAGGTGTTGCTTAAAATACGCGAAGTGTTTGCCTCTTTGTATAATGATCGTGCTATCTCATATCGAGTGCACCAAGGTTTTGTCCATTCGCAAGTTGGAATTTCAGCAGGAGTGCAATTGATGGTACGCAGTGATCTTGCCTCCAGCGGAGTCATGTTCACGATTGATACCGAATCAGGCTTTGAAGATGTGGTGTTTATTACTGCCGCCTATGGTTTGGGAGAAATGGTCGTGCAAGGTGCGGTAAACCCAGATGAATTTTATGTTTATAAAACTTCCCTCCAACAAGGAAAAAAATCCGTTATTCGTCGTGTCAGAGGGCAAAAAAGTAATGAAATGGTTTTCTCCTCGCCTGGAGCTAATGACTTAGTTAGCACCATCCCGGTACTTAAACATCGTCGTCGTCAATTTTCTATCAGTGATAGCGAAGCGGAACAATTAGCTACTTACGCAATGATGATTGAAAAGCACTACCAAAGACCAATGGATATTGAATGGGCAAAAGATGGCTTAAATGGCGAATTATTTATCGTTCAAGCACGCCCTGAAACGGTAGCCTCTCAGCAATCCAAAAAATACGCTCAAGTTATTCGTAGCTATGAATTAACCAATAAGCAAGAAGTTTTATTAGAAGGAAGAGCCATCGGGCAACTCGTAGGATCTGGTAAAGTCAAAATCATAAACTCACCAAATGAAATGGATCGTGTAGAAGTTGGCGATGTACTCGTCGCCGATATGACCGATCCAGATTGGGAACCCGTAATGAAGCGCACTGCTGGCATTATTACCAATCGTGGAGGGCGCACCTGCCACGCCGCTATTATTGCACGTGAACTTGGCATCCCTGCTATTGTCGGTACAAATAAAGCAACGGAGGTGCTAACTGATGATTCAATGGTAACAGTCTCCTGTTGTGAAGGCGATACTGGATTCGTCTATAAAGGCAAAGCTAGCATCTCAATTAAAGAAACACCACTAAAAAGCCTACCCGAGTTATCCGTTGATTTAATGCTCAATGTGGGCAATCCCGATAAAGCCTTTGGTTTCTCTCGCTTGCCAAATAAAGGCGTTGGCTTGGCTCGTTTGGAGTTTATTATTGCACGCAATATTGGCGTGCACCCAAGTGCTATACTCAAATACCCAAATGTTCCGCCAAAAATCAAAAAAGTAATCGACAAACTCAGTGCCCCTTACGGCAGTGCTAAAGAATTTTATATTAGCAAAATTGTTGAAGGCGTTGCAACAATTGCTGCCGCTTTTGCTCCCAAACCAGTGATTGTCAGAATGTCTGACTTTAAATCCAATGAATACGCTGAATTAGTGGGTGGTGATTTATTTGAACCTCATGAAGAAAACCCGATGATTGGTTTTAGAGGCGCATCACGCTACATTGCCGATTCCTTCCAAGAATGCTGGGAAATGGAATGCACCGCACTCAAACGAGTTCGTAATGATATAGGCTTAACCAACGTCAAAATAATGGTACCTTTCGTAAGAACCCTCCGTGGCGCCGAAAAAGTCATTAACTTACTTGCGAAAAACGGGCTTAAACGAGGCGAAAATGAACTGCAAATTATTATGATGTGTGAAGTCCCGTCCAATGCTATCCTCGCCGAAGAGTTTTTAGAATATTTCGATGGCTTCTCAATTGGTTCAAACGACCTGACCCAACTTACCTTAGCCCTTGATAGAGACTCTGGCATTATCTCTCATATGTTTGATGAACGCAATCCAGCCGTTAAATTCTTACTTGAAAGAGCCATTTCAGCTTGCACCAAAAAAGGAAAATATATCGGCATTTGCGGTCAAGGACCCTCCGATTATCCAGATTTTGCCCAATGGCTATTCGACCAAGGAATTGACAGCATATCACTCAATCCAGATTCGGTCATCGAAACATGGCTACAGCTGATTGATAAAAAATAGTAGGGCTATTATTTCGTAAGAAGCCATATTACTCGTGCTATAATTTTTTAAGAGACGTCATTAAAATATAGCACGACATCTCTACCTTTCGCCTCCTTAGCTCAGTGGTTAGAGCAGTCGACTCATAATCGATTGGTCCATGGTTCAAATCCATGAGGAGGCACCAATTATTCTTTTAACACTATGCAATGTGATTTTAATCAACTAGGATTGCTTGCCTGTTTGCAATTACAGGGTGCTCGTGGATTGGGCAATTTAACCTTTGGTCGCTTAATGGAAGCCTTTGGTAGTGCTGAAAATGCCCTCCAACAAGATATCCATAGCTGGCAGCAGCTTGGGCTCTCAGAAAAAATATATCGTTCTGCCCAAAAATCAGTTTCTTCAAGCACTCTAAAAACAATTGAAAAATGGCTCTCACAATCATCCAACCATCATATTATTGGCTATGATTGCTCATATTACCCTGATTTATTAAAAAAACTAATCGACCCTCCTGCCATACTTTATGCAGCAGGTAATATAAATGTGCTTGAATTAAAATCTATTGCTATGGTCGGTAGCCGACAAGCAACGCCTTTCGGTTTAAAAACCACGCAAAAATTTGCTTATCAATTAGCCTCTCAGGGGTTATCTATTTGTAGTGGATTGGCTTTGGGAATTGATGCCAGTGCCCATCTCGGTGCATTATCGGCAAATGGGGGTACTGTCGCATTTGTGGGTACTGGGGTTGATATTATTTATCCAAAAACCAATGAAAAAATTGCCCAAGAAATGATCCAAAAAAATGGTTTATTAGTCAGCGAATTCCCACTTGGAACGCCACCCAAAGCAAATAATTTCCCGCCAAGAAATCGGCTTATTTGTGGATTATCATCTTATGGAGTCATTGTGGTTGAAAGTAAAGCAAAAGGCGGCTCAATGATTACCGCAAGGCTCGCTAATGAACAAGGAAAAGATGTTTTTGCTGTCCCTGGCTCCATTCAAAGCCCACTCTCTGAAGGTTGTCATTTATTGATTCAACAAGGGGCTAAATTAGTGCAAAATACGACTGATATTTTACAAGAATTAAATTTCTCTCCATCCTCTGGAATCAATACTTCCATAAAAGACTCCCCAGGTTTAACTTCATCTCGTACTTCCATACAAGAGCACCCTCAACATATCCAAATTCTTGCAGCAATGAATTATGAAATCATCCGCACAGAAGAGATTGCTAATTTCACCAAACTCACGGTGGATGTACTCAGCACTGCCTTACTTGAATTGGAATTGCAAGGAAAAATCAAATCTTTAAGTGGCAATCGCTGGCAAAGAGTTTGTTAGTCCCCATAAATAAAAAATGCTTACTCTACACCTTCTATTATCGGTAACCATTATTAGCCTGCTTCTGTGTGGGTTGATTTTATGGTTTACCAAAAAAGTCCCCATTGGCTTAGATATTCCTACTCACTCACCACAAAAATTTCACACCACAGCCATTCCAAGATTAGGCGGAATTGCTATTTATTTTTCTCTCCTATGGGGGGCATTAATTTCGGGAGAAAGTTTATTTGTTTTTCTGCTATGTGCTGCCTTTCCTGCCTTTATTGGGGGAGTTGGGGAAGATATAACTGAAAAGATTTCTCCAACAATACGCCTATGGCTTACCTTTATTTCTGCTGGAATTGCTTGGTTTATTATCGATGCTCAACTGCATCGAGTTGGCGTATATATTTTTGACGATTGGTTGGCTGCTTGGTGGTGGTTATCGTTACTTTTTACGATGTTTGCCGTCGGTGGAGTCGCTCATTCGGTCAATATTATTGATGGGTATAATGGCTTAATGGGAGGCGTTAGCTTATTGGCAGCTGCTTTTTTTGCCATCATTGCATGGCAATTAGGTGATTTTTTTATTCTGCAATTATGCCTATTACTTTTTTTTGCTATCCTTGGGTTTTTTCTGTGGAATTACCCTTGGGGAAAAATTTTTATGGGCGATGGAGGTTCCTATACCATCGGCTTTATTCTGGCAGAAATTGCTGTATTATTAGTTGCACGCCATCACCAAATCACCCCATGGAGTGGGTTTTTAATTATGGCATACCCTATTGTAGAAACCTTATTTTCAATGTATCGCAAAAAAATCCTCCGTAAAATGTCCGCTGGACAACCTGATGGTTTGCATCTACATATGCTCGTTTATAAAAGAATTATTTTACCCAAAGCAAGAAGAGAGAAAAAAAGCAAACGTTGGGCACATATGATGACCTCTATAATACTCTATGGCTTATGCCTGATACCAATGATTACAACACTTTTTACCTACCACAGCTCAGCACTTACGTTAATAGGCTTAGCAGTTTTTGTGACAATTTATCTGGGAATTTATTATCGTTTGCTTATGCCTATGGTGTCAAAAAAACTCATTTAGCCACTGGGGCTTTTTGTGTCGTGATTTTTTCTTCAATTATGTATCTTGGTCGCTTTTTTACCTCTAAATAAACTTTGGCAATATATTCACCCAGAATACCCAGACCAAGCAATTGAATCCCTCCTAAAAAATAAATGGGTAATACCGTCGATGCCCACCCAGGAACCACCGAATCACTAAAAAGAACACTCGCTAATACATAAATTGATAATCCAACTGAAATCAAGAATACAAAAAAACCAATAAAAGTGAAAGCTCTTAAAGGAACAATACTAAAAGAGCTAATCCCATCCCAAGCAAGAGACAACATTTTACCTAAAGTGTATTTTGAAGTGCCTGCCTGACGTTCTTTTATATCGTACTCAACATAACCAACCTTGCAATTTAAATTTGCACAAAGACCCCTTAAATAAAGATTTCTTTCTGGAATATCTTGAAGAAGTTGCAGAATTTTCTTGCTATACAAACGAAAATCCGCATGATTATAGACAGATTTAATTTGCATAAGTTGCAAGAGACGATAGTATAGTCTTGCACTCATACGTTTTAAAATGGAATCTTTTTGGCGATTCTTTTTCACACCAAAAACTAAATGATTCCCCTGTTCGTAAAGCTCTAACATTGTCTCAAAGGTGCTTAAATCATCTTGTAAATCAATATCCAATGAAATACTACAATCACACTTATCCGCAACAAAATTTAATCCTGCCATCAGGGCATTTTGATGTCCAACATTATGCATTAACTTCAATGCACTGACACAATGATATTTCTGTGAACAATTTTCTATAAGTTGCCAAGTATCATCATTACTTCCATCATCAACCAAGCAAATAAAACTATCATTATGAATTATTTGTTTATCAATAAGCTGTGTTAATCTAGCAGCCAAAATATGTACCGACTGTAACAATACTTCTTGCTCATTGTAACATGGACTCACTAAAGATAATATTGGCTTATGGTTTCTCATAAAAAATTTAAAATAGTTAGCCGCTATCCCCTCCACGGCATGATGAAAAAAATCTCAATGAAACGATAAAAAACGTTTTTATCTTCAGTGAGCTTATAAGCTTTAAATGTGAGAGTATTTAAATAAAGACTATTGCATTAGGCTATGGAAAGAGTCGCACTTGAAAAAAATCCCATAATCGGTGTTGTCAATTTTGTTAAGACGGACGTATTGACTGCAATTGACGCCTTGATTATGAAATTTCTTTCTGCCTGCTTGTCCTCCCATAACCTAATGCAATAGTCTTATAGCTTACTAATAACAATCAATTTTTCGCTTTTTCACACGAATTCAAGTTACGTAGAAACGTCTCTATAAGGTTATAATTAAATAAAAAAATAGTACATTTTTTGTCTTTAAATAAAGACAAATCCTACTCTGATATTATACATATAATCATTATGCACAAGCCTCTTATAATTTTTTTTCTTATCGTGTTTTCAACACCCAGTTATGCTTATGTTGATCCAGGTACTGGAAGCATTATTATTTCAGCTATTGTCGGTTTTTTTGCTGGTATTGGGTTCTTTATCAAAAAATATTATTATAAAATAAAAAATATATTTATCAAAGATAAGGATAATGGTCAATAACAAACTTTTTTATCTCTTTCCCTGGCTATTATTTTTATGGCCGGCTCTTTCTATATTTTCTGAATTACCTTACTCTGTCGATGTCAATTATTATGGATGGCATGCGGTGGCTATAGCTGTGCTATCTCTTTGGTTTAGTCTATTTAATTGGCTAATTTTAAAATTGGGAGATTGGGCAAAAAATCTTATTTTTTTTATTGCTGTCGCAACAATTTTATTAGTTTTATATAACCCCCTTTTAGGGCTACTTTCAGGGCTTGATGGGGTAAATATCGGAACCGATCCAGATAATCATTGGAAATGGATTCTTCGCCTTAGTGTTGCTACGGTGCTATGTGTAGTCACAATTTTACATATACTCAAAAAAATTAATATTAAGCATCTCATCGTCCTTTTACTAATTTTTAATTTAAGTTCTTTGATTGGGTTTGGTCTCAACGCTTTTTCATGGCAAACATTAGAAAGTCAGCGAAGATACCAAGCCGATGATAGCATTGCATTTAAGAAAAAACCCAATATTTATTTTCTTGTAATGGATATGTATCCGGGAGGAGAAAAGTTACGTATTATGAATTTCAAGAATCGCTTATTTTATAATCAACTTGAAAATAAAGGGTTTTTTATACACCATAAATTTCGCTCAAATTACCCTACCACATTACCTTCTTTTCATTCTATGTTTAATATGGAGCTTAATGAAAATCAATTTTCATACGATGCATTGAGTACTTTTGCTGATTCACTTGCGGGAGATAATCGATGGAATGCCAATCTACAAAATAACGATTACCACACTGTGCGAATCTCTGAATTAAGTGATTTTTATCGAGGACATGGATGTTTTTACAATGAATGTTATTCCCCAGGAATTTCAACTATTATTGGATTTTTACACACCATTAAATTAGCCGTAATATTCCCACATATCCCCATTTTAGATAGCTTATACGGACAACTATTAAAAATCGTTAACTATAAAATGTTAGACCAAACGCTATTAAAAATTGATCAAGCATCTAAAAGAAATCAACCCACTTTTTTATATACACACTATGAAATCACTCACGTAGGCTATATTCATGGCTATCATCCTTGGTATGAAGAATGTATAAAAAGTGATTACCAAGGCGACTATTATAAATATTTTTCCTCTGTTGAGTGTGCGAATGACTTTTATATTAAAATGGTTAATCGTATCCAACAAAAAGATCCAACAGCAATAATCATTTTATCTTCAGACCACGGACAATTTGTACGAGACCCTAGTGTATTCAGTGTTCTTTATGCCAGCAAGCTACCTAAAAAATGTGAATGGATAAATGACAAATTGAAAAGTAATATTAATGTATTTAACTACTTACAAGCTTGCCTTAGTAAAACTGAACCAAAAAATATTCAACCTGATAATAGTTATTACGTCGAAGAAAATGCAGAATATACGCCTGCCATTATAAATGAAAAAATTCTCTGACATATTACAAGAGACCTTTGCACAAAAGATATGACAAGTAAAAAAGCAAAAAATCGCTCTGATTTTCGTTGTGAAATTTGCGAAGACGGACGTATTAGCTTCATTTCACGCCTCAATCAGAACGATTTTTTATCTTTTTTCTTTTGCCATACTTTTATGCAAAAGTCTCTACAATTATCAGCAAAGTGAAAATTCTTTTTCATGCAGATGATTACGGCTTAAGCAGAGGAATTACAGATAATATTTTGCTATGTCACGATAATGGAGTACTCAATAGAGTAAGTCTAATTGCCAACGGCTATGATTACGAATATGCTTGTCAGCAGTTAAAACAACGCAAATCATTGGACGTTTGCGTCCATCTAAATTTAATAGAAGGAAGTCCTTTAACAAAAGCACCCCTATTAATCAATCAAACCTCAGGTCTATTGAATTTAACTTTTGTATCTATGCTAAAAGCCAATGAGAAACTAAAATCACAAATTTTTGAAGAATGTTCTGCACAAATTTTACGCATACGACAAACTTTATCTATGCAAACAATATCACTTGATAGCCATCAACATTACCATATGGTTCCATGGTTATTCTACGCCCTTATTAAACATCGTAAATCACTGGGGATTAAGAGTATTCGTTGTGCCGCTGATCCAGCTCGTCTGTCAGATTTATTTGTTACAAGCCCCCTAAGTGTTGCTAAAAATACTTTTCTTAGATTTATACATCTAATTAACCAAAGAAAAACCTTAACTCATCAATACCTACAACAAAACAATAACCTTTTTTGGGGCTTACTCTACACCGGAAAGCAGAATATGCAAACCATTAACCGTTGCTTTCAAAGAATAAAAAATAACGCAGATATTCATACATTAGAGATACTCCTTCATCCCGGACAAGCCAAGGCAGGCGAAGAGCATTTTTGGAAATACTATCCTAAACTTTTAAAATATTACTATTCCTCGGACCGTTTACAGGAACAACAAACGCTTCTCAAACTTCAAGGAGACAATAATAACTTTATCCAAAATACGGTTTCACTAAAGACCTCAAAAAAATGACAAATAAAATTTACTTCTTTTTGCTGATTTTTTCTGCAATAACCACTTCTGCTGTGCAAGTTCTGCTTAAAATAATCTCCTCCAACCATCAAGAAAATTACTTTAAAGCAATCTTTGACCCACTAACGTTTGTTACTCTACTTCTTTATGTTATAGCCTTTGTCGGGTGGTTTATTTCCTTATCAAAAATTCACTTCTCAATTGCAATCCCTGTATCTTCTATTAGCATCATTGCATCGGCAATAATAGGTCATTTTGTTTTTAACGAATCCATAGGAGCGAATAAAATTATTGCTTTTTCATTAATTACTCTGTCTATGGTATTTTTATATATTGACGCCATCAAACATTAAGATACCTTTGCCTTAAAAGACTTTAATTCAAAATTGACACCCTTATCCAATAAGCTAAAAAATATTTAGGCATTTAACCTATGCTCCCCATTATTCAACACTTAGAACGTATTCCTCATCAAGTCAGTATTTCAATAACACTGATTATTGCCTTATTTTGCTCTTTTTTAGTATTTGGTTTATATGGTATCCACGCCATTGATGATGCATGGACACTTTCTTTTGACTACTTCTATTATTATGAAGGCTTTGAATTTGATAGAGTCTTTGAGAGGGGGTTGGGAATTGTTGCCTACTTTGGAAAAATTCATGCCTATTTATACGGTACTATTCTTGATGTTATTGGTTGGAAAAGAGCTAATGCACAACTTATTTCCATAACGTTAATTATTGCCTCAGCATGGTTATGGTATCGCATTGCTTTTCTCTGTGGGTACGAAAAATATTATGCAATGGCAGTAGGCGTTTTGATATTGCTATTAGACCCTTTTATGAGTGTCGCTCATAAAGCTCGCCCTGAGGCACTGACATTTTTTCTACTCTCACTATCTATATACAGCCTTTACCGCAAACAGTTTTTACTGGCAGGAATTATCGCTGGTTTATCCATTGAAAATCATCCTATGGGTGCCATTTCACTTGCTTATATCTTGGCATTTATTTTTTCTCAGTATGGTATCAAAAGCCTTCTAAAACAGAAAAGAATTTTGCTAAAAATAGCAGCTGGATTAGTCGCAAGTGCTGTATTTTATTTGATTTTACATGGGGAGCATTTAAATAATTTATTGACTCACGCAAAGCAAGGAGATGGCTCCAATATCCAAGAAAAATGGTTTTTATACCAACATTTTTTTGAATCACGTTTTCATCGTCATTTGCCTGAGTTTTTTATTTGGCTTTTTGTCGTATTTATTTTTCTCTATAAAAAACTCTATACAATTAAAAATTATCAATTTGCATTCATTGCTCTCATCAGTGTATTTTTATTTTCTCTGCTTATCTCACATGGCAACAAACAATACGGGCTTTACCTCTATCCAGCTTTTATTTTAATCACTCTCAGTGTTGTACAATACTATAAAAAGCTCACTATTTTACTGCTATTTTTTTGTGCCCTAATGCTCCCTCAATATGCCTTTGTTTATTGGAAATTTAAAGGCTTTGATTTTGCACAATATACAAAAATTGTTCATAATATCACTCCAAAAAACAACTTACCTATTTGGGGGCATCCAAATCATTGGTTTGCCTTCAATGACAGAGAAAACAACACAACTATAAGAAACTTTCACACTGGCGAAAAAACCGCATCGTGGCAAAAAACAAATCAACTTATTTATATTCGAGATTTAGAGTTTGAGAAATATCAACCCTTAAGAGAAAGTACCATTAAGTTATTAGATTCAAAACAAAGCCACCTGTTGCATACTCAAAAATACCTCTCTCATACGATTAAAGTTTACCAAATAGATAAAACGCCATTATAAATCCCTTATAAAAAAAACAGATGACTGACTGGAAAAATTATAATGATAAGAATAAAAGAGACACTCGGATGAGTGAATTTTGGGTGAAATCAACGGTTAATTATTTTTTAACTCAACCGAATATAACGAAACTCAATATTTTAGATTATGGGTGTGGCTATTTTGATCTCGGATTTGCCCTTGAAGCTGAGGCGAATAAGGTCAACGGTTATGACCCTTATGAACCGGGAATTGACTACGCTAATCATAAAAAAAAGCGATTAAACAGTCAGGCTATTATTTCCTCAAAAATAGAGGATATAAAAAAAGACAACTATGATCTCATTATCCTAAATGGAGTTGTCCAATATTTTCATAATTTCAATGAATTATTGGATACTCTTATTTTATTTAAATCATTGTTTCGTCATAATACTAATGGAAAAATTTATCTTATTGATGTTGTTTCCACTCAAAGTAATCTCGCAATTGATGCATTGCAAAACCTGTATGTTGCTACAAAAAATGGCTTACTTACTCCTATGTTTATCCATTTATTCAAAGCGGCTATCCATAGAAATGATAAAAAATTATTACACATTGAGCCCTCGGATATAAAAAAAATAAGTCATCAAGCAGGTTTTAGCGAATGCAAGATTCTCCCTGAAAATTTATCGCCTTCACGCCAACGTTTCTCTTGCGTTATATCCTAATTCTATTGTAATTTCCATTTTATGCAATCACTCCCTACTGTTGTTATTATCGGTAGACCTAATGTTGGTAAATCGACGCTTTTTAATTGTCTGACACGTAGTCGTGATGCACTTGTGGCAGAAATTGCTGGGCTAACTCGTGATAGGCAATATGGTTTTGGGCAGGTTGGTGGAAAAAAATATATTGTTATCGATACAGGGGGATTAATCGGCAATACCTCAAATAGCATTGAGAATATGATGCAGGAACAAGTTAAAAAAGCCATTGAGGAGGCAACAATCGTTTTATTTTTGGTTGATGCAAGTGCTGGCTTAACGGTTGCTGATGAAGAAATTGCCCAGCAAATAAGGCAAAGTTCTAAGCCTCTTTTATTAGTCCTCAATAAATCCGATAAAAGCAATGAATACGAAGCCCTTGCAGAATTTAGCCAATTGGGCTTTGAAGAGATTGTTGCTATCTCTGCAGTACATAGGCGAGGAATTATCTCTTTATCACAACAATTTTGTCAGTGGTTTGCCCCACAAAAAGATGATGAAGAGGATATCGATGAGGATAAAATTCGTGTCGCTATTGTTGGTCGTCCCAATGCTGGAAAATCAACCTTAGTGAATTGCCTGTTAAAAGAGGATAGAGTCTTAACTTCTGATATGCCTGGCACCACTCGAGATAGTATCACCGTAGATTTTAGTCTTGAAGAGAATGCCTACCAACTTATTGATACTGCCGGCTTAAGACGCAAAACCAAGGTACATGAAAAAATAGAAAAATTTAGTGCTATCAAGACTATTGAGTCCATCGAGCAATCACAAGTTTCTATCTTAATGATTGATGTAATAGAAGGCATCAATGATCTTGATATTACACTGGCAGCAATGATTATCGATATTGGGCGTGCCTTAGTGATTGCCCTCAACAAATGGGATGCCTTAGATGCCGATGAGAAAAAAGCCTTTAAACAAGAATTTTCAAGGCGTGCTGAATTTCTTGATTTTGCTCAGCATATTCCAATTTCCGCACTTAGAAATCAGGGGATGAAGCCTCTATTTGGAGCAGTTCAACAAGCCTATGCTTCAGCATTTGCACAAATAGCCACCACCGATCTTAATCGCATTCTCCAATCAGCGGTTGAGCATCACTCTCCTCCTATGGTTGGAGGAAAAAGAGCAAAGTTACGCTATGCTCATATTGGTGGACATAATCCACCAATTATTGTTATTCACGGTAATAGCCTAAGCAAATTACCTCGTAGCTACAAACGTTATCTTGAAGGCGTTTTTAGACGTGCTTTTGATTTATATGGCACACCTATTCAAATACTTTTTAAAGCAGGCGAAAATCCCTTTGCTGGTCATAAACGTAGCCTTTCAACACGCCAACAACAAAAGAAAAGACGCCTAATGAAATTTGTTAAGAATAATAAAACAAAACGTTAGTTTTTTCAAATGCCAGTAGCCTATACTCCCTAACACGCTCTTTATGCAAAAATTCACCATACACTCTAAAACCCCTCAAGAACGCCTAACCAAGCAAATTGCCGATAGGCTTATGGACGGTGAGATTGGAGCCATTCCTACAGATTCTGGCTATTCTTTAATAAGCTCTTTGGATAATAGTAAAGGCAGAGAAAGAATTATCCAAATTCGCTCATTAGATGAAAATCATTTTTTTACCTTGCTATGTGCTGGTTTAGCAGACCTTTCAACCTATGCAAATGTCAATAATGCTAATTTTAAGTTAATCAAGCGTCTTATCCCTGGTCCTTATACTTTTATTCTGCCAATCACTCGTGAAGTCCCCAAAAGATTAGCCCATCCTAAACGTAAAACCATTGGTATTCGTTCACCAGATAGCACCGTCATTAGAGATATAATTAATTGGAACAAAGAACCTTTAATGAGTGTCTCACTCTCTTTTTTAGAATTAACCAAAAGCTATGAAAATAGCTCTGAAGAAATTGCTGAATACTTAGAGAAGCATATCGATTTTTTTGTTGATACAGGAGAGTTTATTGTCGGAGAAACAACCGTCATAGACTGTTGCCAAACAGAGCCTGAGATTATTCGTCAAGGTATAGGAGAAATTTAATTATGGAGCTTAGTATTGCTCAAAAAATTGCCGTTTGGGCACTCCCAGTGCTTTTTGCAATCACCGTCCATGAATTTGCCCATGGATGGATGGCATGGCGTCTCGGTGATGGCACCGCAAAATTTCTCGGCAGAGTATCGCTCAATCCACTAAAGCACATTGATCCAATTGGCACAATTATTGTGCCTGCAATTTTAATGTTTCTTGGCGGCTTTATGTTTGGCTGGGCAAAGCCCGTACCAGTTAATTTCAGCTCCCTAAGAAACCCCAAACGAGATATGGCACTCGTTGCCCTCGCAGGTCCCCTCTCAAACCTGATAATGGCGATACTATGGAGTGCCGTCTTTTCCCTAAGCTATCATAGCGGCTTTATACAAACAACTGGGCTCAGTAGTGATATTGCCCTGCTACTCAAACTAATGGGTGAGGCTGGAGTGCTAATTAACGTGATGCTAATGCTCTTTAATCTACTCCCCATTCCACCATTAGATGGTAGTCGTATTGCCTCCAGCTTTATGAATAATAAATTAGCCTATCAGTACAATCTATTAGAACGTTATGGTTTTGTTATTCTGCTTGGGCTAATGTTCCTTGGAATGTTTGAACGTTTCTTGAGTCCTTGGGTTTATTTCGTGGGGACACAAATTATTCAACTATTTATATAAAAGCTATTTTAAACTTTGATTAAACTACAAAAACATCTTGCCGACCTTGGCTTAGGATCTCGCAGACGCATAGAGCAATGGATTGAGCAAGGTCGTATCAAAGTTAATCGACAAAAAGCAACAATTGGTGATAGAGTCTCGCCCAGTGATCGCATTGAAGTTGATGGCAAACGTGTTCATTCTAAACGCAATAAATTCCAAGTTGAATGGTTAGCCTATCATAAACCCGAAGGTGAAATCACAACACGACGTGATCCACAAGGTAGAACAAGTGTTTTTAGCCAGTTACCACGCCCTCGCTATGGACGCTGGATTAGCGTTGGTCGCCTTGATATTAACACTTCTGGATTGCTCTTATTCACCAATAATGGAGAACAAGCTAACTACTTAATGCATCCATCAAATGAAGTCAAGCGTATTTATATGGCAAGAGTGCATGGCAAACTCTCACAAGAAGAAATGCAACAACTCAAAAGGGGAATTCAAATCGAAGAGGGAGTTGCAAAATTCGAGGCTATTGAATTTGCCGGTGGACAGAGCAATAATTTTTGGTACCGAGTTACCTTAACCCAGGGGCATTACCGTGAAGTTCGACGCCTATTTTCTCATCTGGGGCACGAAGTTGGACGATTAATGCGCATTCAATACGGAGAATTTACGCTACCCTCCAGCCTCAAACGTGGTCAATGGCGCTACTTGGAGGTGGCTAAACACCCATACATAAAACATCTTATTGAACAAACGAAGCAACCTACCTTAAAATCTTAAATAACAATATTTTCTTCCAATAATAATTGTCGTTTTGTATCAATTGCATCACCATTTTTAGCTCCCATAAAGCCGCCAATTGTTCCATCACTCGCTATAACCCTATGACAAGGAATCCAAGGAGCACAAGGATTTTTTCTTAAAACCTGACCAATCGCACGATAAGCACGCGAATCTACTATCTCACCAAGCTCTCGATAACTCTTAGTTTGCCCCCAAGGAATTTGCCACACTTGGAATAAAATCTTTTTTTGAAAATCCGTCATTTTCTGCCACCCTAACCATAATGGAATTTGTTCTTGAAGCCCTTGTTTAAAGGTTGGGTAATACAAATCAAAATCAGAATATTGCGAAAGATTATTTTGACATTTTTTCCCCTCACTTAAAGAAAGATTTTTTTGTGCATTTGTAGCAATTGACTTCTCAACAGGGAAATTTTGCTCACATAACCAACCAATAATTTCATTGTATGAACAACTATACTCATCACATAAAATATATCTATTGTCTAATTTTTCCTGTTTAGAGCATACCATTAAATACACAATAAAACGAATTAAATCCTCTTGATGAATACGGTTACTCACCTTATTCCAATTTAAAGGGCGATTACTCAAACCACTAACACGATCAAAAAGCCACCAACGCATTACCCCATAAATACCAGCACTATTGATGATAGTCGCTGATGTTTGTTGCAATAAAGTTTCTTCCGCAGTAGATAGAATTTCCCCATTCCAATCAGAGGGGTTGATTTTTGAGGTTGATGTAATAACTTCCTCATTATTACTATAAACCGCTGTACTGGAAAGAAAATAAAAATCAATTTTATGCCCATCGTACGCTTTTATTATTTTCTTTACATTTTCAACATAGCATTGCCGATAGCCTTTGGGAGTACGCTGATTAGGTGTTAAAGAAATTAAAATTTTATCGACTTGGGGAAGTAAATCTTGCCACTGATTAAGTGGTAAGTTTAAATCAATAGAAAGGGCAGAGATGCAAGTGGCAATTTGCCGATGGTTACGGCGAATACCATAAACGGTAAAGCCTTTTTTATATAGCTGGATACCAACTGCATTACCAACAAGACCACAACCAACAATTAAAGCCCGCTGAGAACTCACAGAAAAAAATTTGATTGATTAAAGAGAAATAATTAGGTTATCTTAAAATATGACCTATGTAACAAAACGAAGAACCTTTCCAATTTTATTAGCAGATTGTTCAAACACGGTTATTCTAAAACTGGCTAAGAGTAAAAAACATTCTTTGTTGCCTCGTTAGAAGCATAAAAAACGATAAAAAAATCAGACCTTAATTTTCTTACGAAGCGAAGATAGAAGGCTGTCTTTTTGAGTAGTTTTTTTCTTCTTTGATGGTTGACTATCGCTATTTTTTGATTTTTTACTTAAACGTGCAGGTCGTTTTTTTCCACCAAGTATTGAAGAAAAGGAATTATTTTTAGAGCTTTGAGATTTTCTACTTAGAGAAGGTTTTTTCTTTTTCTCACCAGAGCGAGCAGATGAACGCTTTGTTTCAGATTTTTCGGCACGTCTTTCAGAGCCTCTCTCTTTAACAACACCAGCAGTAGGATTAGAGTCTAAGGTTGCTATTTCCTCAGTGGCACTGCCCATATCCCTTGCTGCATTTGCAGGAATAAAATCATCAATATCAAAAACATAGCCAACTTCTTTTTCCTTGGCAATAATTGCTCCTATGCAATTCATCGGTAAAGAAATTTCGTAAGGCTCTTTATCAAAATATGCTTCAAAGACAACCTTATCATTACCTAACATTAATCCTGTTATCGCATGTGGAGAAATATCTAAAGTAACTTGATTCTGATGAGTTAAATGCCCAGGAAGAACAACCCCATCAACCAAAGGGCAAATAACTAAGCGTGGCGTATAACGAAAATCCAGCATCCATTCATACATTGCCCTAATCAAATAGGGCTTTTGACTCATTATAACATCTTCATTTTTCATTGCATACCTTCCTCAAAAAGAGACAAGCTATTAGCAAATGCTTTTCTTGTAAAAACTTTCTTCATATATAACTCATATTCTATTCCAAAATCATCAATAGGAATAGCATATCTTTTCAATCGCCATAAAATAGGTGCTAAAGTAACATCAATAAGAGTATACTCATCACTCATACAGTATTCATTATGAGCAAAGGCCGGGCGTAATTCCAATAAATTTTTTTTAAGGATTTTTCGGGCTTCTTCTTTTTGCTCTAAAGTTGCTCCGACATCATCCAAAATTTTCATCCTCGGAAACCAAAAATCTCTCACTGTTGCCAAAACCATTCTAATCTTAGCACGCTCTGTTGGATCAATGGGTAAAAGTACAGGATTAGGAAAGCGTTCATCCAAATATTCCATGATAACTTGTGCCTCAGTTAACATCACATCTTTATCGCAAAGCGTTGGACAACTTCCTGTTGGATTAATTCTCAATAACTCTTCAGGAATGTTGTGCTGATGAACTTCAATAACTTCCACTAAATCTTCTTTTTCTGCCGCGAGTAAACGTACTCGATGACAATCAGGATCTAAGGGATCAGAGTATAAGGTGAGAAGATTAGCGTTCATAAAGACTCAAAAGTATAAAATAAAAAAATAGGATAGGAAATTATTTCTTAATATCCTGCCAATAATCTTTCTTCAAGAAAGCTAAAATTATCAACAAAAACAACAAAAATAAAATCACTTTAACACCGAGATCATAACGTTCCAATTTATTTGGTTCGCTAGCAAATTCAAGAAAATTAACAATATCTCGAGCGATTTGATTAAACTTGGCTTCTTTCTCTTCCAAAAGAAGTTTTTCCGCTTGTGTTTTAGGGGCTGGTGATGGCTTGGTGCCCACAATCACTTTTTTACCATTAACCTCTTTATAAATTGGTGCACGACCTCCCAACTCTCCGGCTAACATATTAGGCATTGCTGTACCTGGGAAAAGATAATTATCCGTCTTCCCTTTTTCATTGGTATAGTATGCTTTCAAATATGTATATAGATAATTAGGACTTCTATATTTTGCAGCCAAAGAAAGATCTGGAACTTCTGTACCATAAGTAGCAAGAGCATCTTTTTTGCTCAGCCCTCCCACAAAAGTATCATGGAATTTCGCACGCCCACGAATTAATTTTTCGTCAATCGTTTTTTCATCCCAACCAAGGCGATCGGCAATTGAGCTATAACGCAAATATTTAAGCGAATGACAACTGGCACAACGGTTAGCAAACAAAGTGACTCCACGTTGAATAGAGGCTGTATCTTTCAAATTGTTGTAGGACTCTAATAAAGGAATTGAAGATCCTCCAGCAGCAGAAACATTATTAACAACAAAGAATGCACACACAAAAGTGGCAAATAAAAAGCTAATCTTTTTCATATCTTAAGTCAATCTTGTAGGTAATTCTTTAGCCTTATCCCATTTAGAATACCAAGGCATTAAAAGAAAATAAAGGAAATAGATAGCGGTGAATATTTGTGCCGCTAAAACATAACCTCCAGAAGCAGGTTGAGTACCCAACCAGCCCAGAATTATAAAGGTAATTATAAATACTGCCAAAGATAGCTTTGACATCCACCCCATATAGCGAATCGATTTATTCTTCGAGCGATTGAGCCACGGAAGGAAATAAAAAATCAAAATTGCCGCAAACATTATAATCGCACCCAATAATTTATCAGGAACTGCACGTAACATTGCATAATAAGGAGTGAAATACCACACTGGAGCAATATGCTCGGGGGTTTTTAATGGATTAGCTGGCTCAAAGTTTGGTTTTTCAAGAAAGTAACCAAACATCTCAGGAGCAAAAAACATCACCGCACAAAAAACAATTAAAAAAGCGGTAGCTCCCATTAAATCTTTAACTGTGTAGTAAGGATGGAAAGGAATACCGTCAACAGGCTTCCCATCAGCATCTTTATTCTCCTTAATCTCAATACCATCAGGATTATTTGAGCCAACCTTATGTAGAGCAACAATATGAACATAAACCAATGCAACTAATGCCAAAGGCAGAGCAACTACATGCAAAGCAAAAAATCGATTTAACGTTGCATCAGAAATCACAAAGTCACCACGAATCCACACAGCAAGTTCCTCGCCAACCAATGGAACCGCTGAAAACAGAGAAATAATTACCTGAGCACCCCAAAAAGACATTTGCCCCCAAGGAAGTAAATACCCCATAAACGCCTCTGCCATCATTACTAAGTAAATAGTGCAACCCAAAATCCAAAGCAATTCACGCGGTGCACGGTAAGAGCCATACATTAAACCGCGTAGCATATGCAAATAAACCACTAAGAAAAAGAACGAAGCTCCAGTTGAATGCATATAACGAATCATCCAACCCCACTCAACATCTCGCATAATGTATTGAATAGAATCAAACGCAATTGCTGAACCTGGCTTATAAGACATCGTCAGCCAAACACCGGAAACCAGCTGAATCACTAAAACCAACATAGCAAAACTGCCAAAATAATACCAAAAGTTGAAATTTTTCGGAGCCATATACTCCGAAAGATGTTGTTGCCAAGTACTCAGCAAAGGAAAACGCTTATCAACCCATGCAACAAAAGAATTTAATTCTTGATTTTTTACGTCACTCATTATTTTAAGCCTCCTTACTTTCGCCGATTAAAATCTTATTCTCCCCGACAAATTTATAAGGAGGAATAGGCAGATTAGTGGGTGCAGGCACGCTTTTATAAACACGCCCAGCTAAATCAAACTTAGAGCCATGACAAGGACAGAAAAAACCCCCTTCCCAATCAGCACCCAATTCCACATCTTTATTTGGACGATAAAGTGGAACACACCCCAAATGAGTGCAAATTCCCTCTAATACTAAAAATTCTGGATTGATTGAGCGATAATCATTTTTGGCATCGGATGGTTGCTTACTATCATCCGAATTCGGATCTGAAATCAACTCAACGACCTTGCTCAACGTACTTAGTTGTTCTTGATTACGACGCAGAATCCAAATAGGACGACTACGCCATTCTACGGTAATTAACTGTCCTTCTTGCATTTTACTCACATCGACAGAAACAGAAGAACCTGCAGCTAAAGCTTTTTTGCTTGGTTGCCAAGCACTTAAAAACGGGGCAATTGCTGTGGCGACACCAAGACCACCAACAACACTTGCACTTGCCGTTAAAAATTTACGCCTTCCAGGCGATGGATTTTTTGACATAAAGTTTGATAACAATTTTTACTTAAATTTATAAGTCGAGGCTTTTGCTCCACTAAAAAAACACAAAAAGCAAACTCGAAAATTCTAATCTAAAAAGACATTAAAGTCTTATAGGAAACCTATTAATTGTACCACGGAAGTACATAGAAAACCAAGATTTTATCTCTCTACTTACCACCTTCACGACTAAAAGCACAGAGAATTAAACATCAAGCATACTTTACTTTAATCATCCATCAATTTAGCAAATTTATCCCACAATTGTTGCTCACTCTCCACATAATTTGGATCATGAACGACACACTTGCTAATCGGGCAAACTTTTTGGCATTGAGGCTCATCATAATAACCTATACACTCAGTGCACTTATTAGGAATTATCTCGTAATATTCACTTCCCATTACAATTGCCTCATTCGGGCACTCAGGCTCACACATATCACAATTGACACAACTTTTATTGATTAGCAAAGCCATTTCTATAAAACAAAATTTTAAAATTTATCACTCGGCTTAGAACAAGAAAAAATACCCTCATATATTTTTTACATCACACATCTTGAGACCTTTGCATAAAAGTATGGCACAAAAAGCGTTTTTACTCTTGGTGAGTTTACGAACCTTAGAGTAACAGTGTTTGAACCGCTTGCGGATAAAAATCAGAGCGGTTTTTTGCTTTTTCACTTGTCATATCTTTTGTGCAAAGGTCTCATCTTATTTTCAGCCACAAAGTAATTAAATATAACATTGAAAACTGATTTTACCCCACTACAATCAGAAAATATTATTATTTTGTATTCTATGAAAAACCATCAACCTTTACAATCTATTAAAGGATGATAAAAAAACATAATAAACACTAACCTCTCATAAAAATGGACAAACCTCTAAGGCAAATTTTCTTTGATACTGAAACTACCGGTATTGGGCGTGATCATCGTATTCTTGAGTTGGGTGCTGTGGAGGCAATTGATCGGCAAATGACGGAGAATACCTTTCACCGCTTAATCAATCCTCAACGGACGATTGATGAGGATGCGATGAAAATACATAATATTACTTTTGAAATTATTCAGGATAAGCCTATTTTTGCTGAGGTAGTTGATGATTTTATTGACTATATCAAGGATGCAGAAATCATTATTCATAATGCCCCTTTTGATGTTGGGATGATAAATAATGAATTTAATCTACTCTCCAAAGAAAGTGAAAAGAATTATGGACAATTAAGTGATTATTGTAAAATCACTGACAGCTTAGAAATGGCACGCAAAATAATTAAATCAGGCAAACGATCACTTGACGCCTTGTGCGATCGCTTTCATATTGATAGAAGTGAGCGAACAGTACATTCAGCCGTCACGGATTGCAAACTATTATTTCATGTCTATACGGCACTAACCAGCGGACAGCAAGAATTATTCATTAAAAAAGCTAAGAAAAAAAACAAACAACAAACCTTAGGACCAATTGAAGATTACAGCCATCTTAAGCTACCTACTGTAACTGTTAGCGAACAGGAATTAAAGTTGCACGAAGGGTTTGTTGAGAAGTATTTGACTGAATAAAAATAAGCGTAGGGGCAAACACATAGGTCTGCCTCTACGATTACATTATTTTTGTGCTTGTTCGATCAGTTGTATTGCCTTGGCGACGCTTTTAATTTCCCTAACATCAAGCACTCCACCTGCTGCTTGAGGATGCCCTCCCCCATTAAAATAACGCCTTGACAACTGTCCAACATCTATTTTTTTATTGCGGCTACGAATAGATAGCCGAGCATTAGTACCAACCCTAATGGCAATATCAATGTGTGGATTTTTCTCTAAATACATTGAACTCACATGTTGAAAGATTGTCCCATTCCAACGATAAAAAAGTGCCGTTCGATAACCCTCAATTTTAACTTGTGGTAATTTATTTGCTGTAATGTAATCTAAAATCAAATGATGATACTTCCCTTCAAGAGTCTTCCCTTCATCCAAAACAATAGATTCAGTTACTCCTGCATCAAGCAAATAATCTAAACGAATTTGATATAAATCACGCTCAATCTGCATCACTGATTTACCCTCTTCAACACGCTTAAAACACTGTTCAATAAGATGAAAAAAGTAATTTCGATTATGCTCCTGCATATCGGCAATCATCTGTGTTTTTTCAAACATCAGATCCGCAATCAAATTAGCTTTTGCAAAACGAGCGTCCTCCGCTTGCCATAAATCAGTCACATTAACCAACGCAGAAAGGCGATCCAAATAATTCCCCAGCTCCTCAGGGACAAATGATTTCACCCACTGATAGGTCAAGCGTGTCGCACAACAAGAAACATCCAAATGGTACCAATCAAAATTTTTAGCACAATCTGCCCCTGTTGCATGATGATCCAGCAATAACAATTTAGGCGGACTTGGCAAACTATTAATTTGCTTTTGTAAATTAGCTGCTATTTCAACAGTTAAATTAATATCCGTAATCAAAAACAGCTCTGGAGGAGAACCTGCCAAAGTCTCCATTTTTACTTGCTTAATAGCATGGCTAATTGTAAATTCAATATCCTTGTAATCACAATTAAACCAACTCACGTTGTAAAACACTCGCGAGATAACAAACTGAGCAGCAATACCATCAAGATCGTTGTGGCTAATATGAATTATGCGACTTGTTGGCAACATACAAAAATAAAATTATGAAAATAAAATATACGACGTACTACGAGACTGTTTTTTCGTAAAGACGCTTGTGATTATCTAAGCCTGAAAATCGAAAATGCCCATTGGTAAAATGAGGCACATTAAAAACCTCGCCCTGTTCTGGCAAAGCATAATGATAAAACTCCAAATATTCTCGGTAACTTATTTTTTTTCTTTGAGAAATAAGCCGAGAATGTAAATCTTTGAGTAAGTGACTCCCATAACCTGCCTGTATCACCCCAGAAAAAAATTCAGCCACAAAGCCTGAACCATAACTAAACAATCCCACTCTGTGCCCTTCTAAATTTTCTGCACTGCAATCCAACAATGAGCACAAATTGAGATAAAGAGAAGCGGTATAACTATTACCAACGACTCTATTATAACGAAACCCAGGCGAGCTTTTGATAAAACGAGATTGAAACTCTTCCTTGCAACGGAACAACTGTTTAAGGGCTTTCTCTGCCATTCGAGTAAAAGGCAAATGAAAGCAAAAATGATGAACATGCTCTGGCAATCTTTTGGTTAATTCACCATACTTTTTCCAGCACTCATTTAATGCTTTTAAGTAAATTTTAGTAGAATATTGACCATCAACAATTGCTGAAGAACGATAATTCGGACGCCAAAAATCCATTACATCCTCACTAATATAAGCACTTTCTGATTCAACTTTCAACAAGCGAGGATTATTCGAAACAATTAAAGCAACTGCCCCACAACCTTGAGTCGGCTCACCCGGTGAGTTCAAATCATAACGAGCCACATCGGAATTAATCACCAACACCTTTGCATTTTTTTGCAAACTAATTAACCCCATAGCTGAATGCAAAGAAAATGTGCCACTATAACAGGCCTGCTTCATCTCAATAACGCGACATTCCTTTGACAAACCCAATAATCTATGCACAAACATCCCAGCCGATTTAGACTGATCCACCCCACTTTCAGTCGCAAAAATAAGTGCCTTGATCTGAGTTTTATCGACTTTATCCAATAACGATTGGGCAGCATTAGCGCCCATCGTTACAACATCCTCATCCGGAGGTAGAATGCTCATTTCGTCTTGCCCAATACCTATGGTGTATTTCTCTGCAGAAATCTTCCGTTGAGCTGCCAAATCAGTCAAACTTAAAAAAAACGGAGGGGTATAAAAGCTAATTAAATCAATTCCAATATTCATATATTTAATTTTAACCCTAAAGCGACGTCCTACCCCTTTAAGATGTTTATAATTTAATAGAGGTAGCCATAAATCAAAAATTTAAAAATTCCTTTAATTCTCAAACTATAAAAAATATGTCAAACTCTTATTTGTTTACCTCTGAATCAGTTTCAGCAGGACACCCCGATAAAATTTGCGATCAAATCTCTGATGCCATCTTAGATCAAGTCATTGCCATTGACCCCAAGGCAAGGGTTGCCATAGAAACCTTAGTGAAAAATCAACTCGTTGTCCTCGCTGGTGAATTAAAAACCAATAACGAACATCACTTTGAACCCCTCGTACGCCAAGTTATTCGTGATATTGGCTATCGCCAGCCGGAACTTGGATTTTGCGATAGTGATATTATTTTTCTGAATATTATTGGCAAGCAATCCAACGATATTAACCAAGGAGTTGATCGCGACACCACAGATGATGCCAAACAAGGTGCTGGCGATCAAGGCATTATGTTTGGATACGCCAATCGGGAAACACAAGAGCTAATGCCTGCTGCCATACTGCTCTCACATCAACTAATGCAAAAACAAGCACAATTGATGCTTGACAACACCCTCCCGTGGCTTCGTCCCGACGCAAAATCTCAAGTTACCCTACGCTATGAAAACGGCAAACCCGTTGCCATTACTGACGTTGTTATCTCCACTCAACACGATGAAAGCATCAACCAAAACGATTTGAAAGAAGCGGTTATTGAAGAAATTATCAAACCCATCTTGCCACAAAATCTAACCCAAGAAAAAATTAAATATCATATTAACCCAACAGGGCAATTTATTATCGGCGGTCCAGTGGGTGACTGCGGACTTACTGGCAGGAAAATTATTGTCGATACCTACGGTGGTGCCGCTCGCCATGGAGGAGGAGCATTCTCGGGCAAAGACCCATCCAAGGTTGACCGCTCAGCTGCCTATATGATGCGCTACGTAGCTAAAAATGTGGTTGCCAGCGGGTTAGCTGACGAATGCGAATTGCAAGTATCCTACGCCATTGGCGAAGCGGAACCCGTTAGCATCAATATCAACTCCTACGGTACTGGAAAAATTGACGATGAAAAACTGGCAGAAGTCGTTCGTCACACATTTGATTTCACCCCCGCAGGAATTATTAAGCAACTTGACCTACTCAAACCAATCTATCGTGCCACAGCCGCCTACGGACATTTCGGACGTCCCGAATTTAGCTGGGAAAAAACCGACAAAGCCGAACAACTATCAAATAGTATTTAGATAGAGACCGTTACAAAATAGAAAAAACGGCATAATCATACGGTTGCGTAATGAGAGAATGCCAATAAATATGTTATTTGAAGTAACTATGTTACTTTTTGGTGCGGAAGGAGAGACTCGAACTCTCACGCCAAAGGCACTGGAACCTAAATCCAGCGTGTCTACCAATTCCACCACTCCCGCTAAGAGATATTTTGAGGGATAGATTCCTCAAATAGTGTAATAATAATTATAAGACTAAAATTTTATTACAAGGAAGGAGACCGTTACAAAATGCAAGGAAGCGAAAGAAAAAAGAGAAAAATTTTTTCTCGGAATGCTTAAGATGTAGGTAATACTTGACTGTATTGCCAAATTTGATAACGATAGCAAGGGAAAATTTTTACTTTTTTTTGTTTTTTTGCATTTTGCAACGGTCTCGGAATTACAATGAAAAATTCTATAAAGATTGCAGGGGTCATTTTGGCTGGTGGGAAATCCAGTCGTTTTGATTATAAAGATAAGAGTTGGGCAATTTGGCAAGGTAAGCCGCTTATTGAGCAGGTCATTGAAAATGCTGCGGCTCAAGTAGATAAGTTGTGTATTAGCAGTAATCAACCTGAATCTGAGAAGGTGAAATTGGAGAGGTTTAATTTACCTCTAGTTGCGGATGATGAGTTTGCTCAACAAGGTCCGATGAGCGGTATTCTCTGTGCCTTACAGTGGGCAAAAAAATCGGGTTTTGAATGGTTAGTTAGTTTTCCTGTGGATACGCCTAATATTCCAAACAATCTTGTCGAGAAGTTTGCACAAGTGGTGTTTGAAAAAAATACTCAGTGGGTCATCGCCAGTGATGAGAATTATAAACAAAATGCTTTGTGTTTGTGGTCTGTAGAGCTGATTGAACCTATCCGTGAAGGGTTGCAGAGAGGGGATAATAAGGTGCTTGCTTGTTTGCATAATCAATCTTATGAAGTCGCTTATTTCCCAATTTCTTTTCTGAATATCAATAACGCACAAATACTATCTGAATGCTAACTAAATGCCATAAAAAACCTGTAAATACCAATGCGTATAAATGTTATAATTACTTCTGAGACCTTTGCATAAAAGTATGGCACAAAAAACATTTTTACTCTTGGCGAGTTTACGAACCTTAGAGTAACAGCGTTTGAAGTGCTTGCGAATAAAAATCAGGGCAATTTTTTACTTTTTCACTTGTCATATCTTTTGTGCAAAGGTCTCTTCTTTGTGAGTTTCATTTTAAGACCGTAGTATCGCTTAACATAGTACGGTTTTACTGTAGGAGGAGGATAGTGTGTTAAGTTCTAGGCATCTCAAAAGCCGAAAAATGACAAAGCGCTCGGTGCTGGACTGGGGGGCAACCCAGTTTATACGTGTTGGTGGCGTGTTTGTTGTTATTGCGGTAGTACTGATTTTTTTATACTTGTTGTATAAAGTCGTTCCGCTTTTCTCAAACATTAACGTTGAGGCAACTTCTCCTCATCAAATTAGCCAATCTCATACTGACACGATTCCTCCTATTTATAGTGGTATTGATGAGTATTCTTCTATTCTTTATTCTGTCAATAAAAGCGGAAATATTTCTTATTACGATCTTAGGGGAGGTAAAAACCCACCTTCCGATGCCCTACTCCCCAGCCATTTATCCTCCTCTGACATTATTGCCCATAGCCTTATTACTCAACTGCCTTTCGATCATTACGCTATTGCCACCAAGGATGAGGAGGGTGGCAAGGCTTTTGTGGTCACCCATCAATATGCGATTAGTTATCCGAATAATACTCGTATTATTACACCTGAAATTATGTATCCTTGGGGTGAAAAAACACTTCCTATTAATTCCAATACACAGAAAATCGCCCTAAGAGAAGATGATGATCGGGTGATTGTTGCCACCGCCTTTGAGCAATCAATTACGCTTTATGAGTACACTAAGGAGCAAAGTTTGTTGGATGACGAGATGAGCTTTGAATTAGAGAGAGAGGAGATTTTATCGGTTAATCATTCGATTGATTTTTTGCTTATTAACTTTGATTTGCGTTGGGTGATTGCCTTGAGTCGGAATGGAGAAAAAACATTTTTTCCACTCTATAAATCAAATATTGCCAATCATAAACAAGAGGTAGTTGGCAAGAATAGCAAAATCACTCAAGCAAAATGGTTAATTGGCGAGCTTTCTATATTGGTTGGCACGGATAAAGGAGAAATCGAGCAATGGTTTCCAATCCGTGAACAGGGGAGAGAAAAATATCAAAAAATCCGCACCTTTAAACTCTCTAAGCACCCTATTACAACCGTTGCTGGTGAACGCTTGAGAAAAGGATTTGTTGCTACCGACAATCAAGGAAATGCTGGCGTTTTTTATACCAGTTCAGAAAATCATTTAAATACTCAAAAGGTTGTCGATAAAGCGTTAATCCAAACGATTGTTTCTCCACAAGATGATGAAATTCTTTTCTTGGATAAGGATTTTCAATGGCATCACTGGAAGGTTGATAATCCGCATCCTGAGGGAAATTTTAAGCAGATATGGCAAAAAATTCATTATGAAAATTATTCTGAACCAAAATATTTATGGCAATCCTCAGCTGCCAATCAAGATTTTGAACCTAAATTTAGCTTAACACCGCTATTATTCGGCACCATTAAGGGGGCATTTTATGCTATGTTGTTTGCTATCCCTCTTGCTATTTTGGGTGCGATTTATACCGCATTTTTTATGTCTAAGCGTATGCGTCAATACGTTAAACCAACCGTTGAAGTGATGGAAGCCTTGCCTACTGTTATTCTTGGTTTTCTTGCAGGTTTATGGATGGCTCCTTTTGTAGAGAAAAATCTAATGCTGTTATTTTTAATGCTGTTTGCTCTCCCTCTGGGGATTTTGCTCTTTGGTTTTTTGAGTAGTAAATTACCCAAACCCACCTCAGCATTTTCATTACAAAATCGTTTTATAACCATCATTCCATTGGTCTTTGCCCTGACAGCCATTTGCTATATTATTGCGGATCCTGTACAGAATCTATTTTTTGATGGCGACGTTCGCCTATACATCACCCAAGAACTCGGCATTACTTACAATCAACGAAACGCTCTTGTGGTTGGTTTTGCGATGGGTTTTGCCGTTATCCCAACCATTTTTTCAATTACTGAAGATGCGATTTATTCCGTGCCAAAACATTTAGTCAATGGCTCACTTGCGATGGGCGCCTCACCTTGGCAAACACTTATTGGGGTAGTTATCCCAACTGCCAGCCCAGCTATATTTTCTGCGGTAATGATTGGTCTTGGACGTGCTGTTGGCGAAACAATGATTGTCCTAATGGCAACAGGCAATACACCGGTGATGGAGCTTAACATCTTTGAGGGAATGCGTACCCTATCAGCAAATATCGCTGTGGAAATGCCAGAATCTGAAGTGGATAGCTCCCATTTTAGAATCCTTTTTCTTGCCGCTTTAGTGCTCTTTATGTTCACCTTTGTTTTTAACACAGTTGCCGAGAGCATTCGCTTGAAATTAAAGAAAAAATACGCTGAACTATAGGTAAAACAATGCCATCTTTAAAACAAACCGAACAAACACGCTCTTGGTCTCAGTGGAAAAAAAATGGTGAGCACTGGGTATGGGTTAATGCCTCCGCCGTTGCTATTTGTCTAATTATGGTAATTGGTTTAATCGGCTTAATTGTGGTTAGAGGGTTAGGGCATTTTTGGGTCAATGATGTGCAACAAATTCAACTCCAAAATGGGACACTTTGGCTCGGTGAACAAATCGATACCGAAAAATCCATCACGAATGATGCGAAACAAAAAAGCAAAACCCAAATTCTTTATAAGGTGGGGAATCGTGAAGAATATTCTTTAGACTTTAAATGGTTTGACGGTGAGCAAATAAAAAACACCACAAAACCTGAATGGGTAGCAGTTATTGAGCGTTATGAATGGGGCAATGCCTACGGCAAAATAACCAACCTACATTGGCAAGGCAAAACCTATGGGATAAATGAACCCCAAGCTCTGGATAATGCTCTACAAGCAGTGCAAAATATTCGTGAAAAAATTCACACCATTGAAAAAAATGATATTGGCAGAACCAATTATCAACTCAATGAAATCCGCCTCGAACGAAAGAAAATTAAGGCAGATAATTCCCTCAATGAAATTCAAAAAAATAAATTCTACGCGCAATTATATCATAAAGAAAAAAAGATATCCGCTCACTATCAAGAAATCAAAAAAGAGTTAGATAAACATCATAAAAAATTAGAAGAACAAGGCTATGTTACATTTGTATTAAGCGATAATAAAAGCAAGCAAATTAACCTTGGGCATATTGTTCGAGTTTATTTTCCAAATCAAATGGACGTTGTCGATAGAACTCTTTTTTATTTTGAGAAATTATGGGAATTTATAATCGAAGACCCACGCGAAGCCAATACCGAAGGTGGAATCTTCCCTGCTATTTTTGGCACAGTCGCCTTAGTAATGCTGATGACTCTTTTTGTTACTCCTCTTGGAATCATCACTGCAATTTACCTGCGTGAATACACTCGACAAGGCTTAATCGTTCGGATTATTCGTATTTCAGTCAATAATCTTGCTGGCGTTCCCTCTATTGTTTATGGCGTTTTTGGCTTAGGATTTTTTGTGTATTTTATGGGCGGCAGTATTGATGAGCTTTTTTATTCATTTAACCTCCCCTCCCCAACTTTTGGCTCACCCAATATGCTCTGGGCATCATTGACCCTCACCCTACTCACCCTACCTGTGGTAATTGTCTCCACTGAAGAGGGCTTAAACCGTATTCCACGTGCTATTCGTGAAGGAAGTTTAGCGCTTGGCTCAACAAAATTTGAAGTGCTATGGCGGATTATTATCCCAATGATTAGCCCATCGATTATGACTGGCATTATTCTTGCTATTGCTCGTGCCGCTGGTGAAGTGGCGCCGTTAATGTTAGTGGGAGTGGTAAAATTAGCCCCAGATTTAGTGATTGATGGCAACGCCCCTTTTATACACCTTGATCGCCAATTTATGCACCTCGGCTTTCATATTTTTGATGTCGGCTTTCAAAGCCCCAATATCGAAGCCGCACAGCCCTTAGTTTATGCTACTGCTGCACTGTTAATTTTCATTATCCTATTATTAAATATCACCACGATCATCATTAGAAATAATCTTAGAGAAAAATATAAAGCACTTGAATAAAAAATTATGGCTGCTCCAATCGCATTAACCACAAAAAATTGGTGCCTAAAATACGGCAAAACTGAGGCATTAAAAAATCTCAATATTGAGATTCCAGAAAAAAAAGTGACCGCATTTATCGGTCCCTCTGGGTGTGGTAAATCAACCTTCCTAAGATGCTTTAATCGGATGAACGATCTTATAGACAATGTTAGCGTTGAAGGGAAAATAATGCTCTACGATGAAGATATTTATGATCCAAGAGTCGATATTTCTATCCTAAGACAAAGTGTCGGTTTAGTCTTCCAAAAACCCAATCCATTCCCCAAATCAATTTTTGAAAATGTCGCCTATGGCTTGCGTATTCAAGGCAAGAAAAATAAAACCGAACTACAAGACACGGTCGAATGGGCATTAAAAAATGCCAACCTTTGGAATGAAGTACATAATCGCCTAAATGATAATTCGCTCAGCCTTTCTGGTGGACAACAACAACGCTTAGTTATCGCACGTGCCATCGCCGTAAAACCACAAGTGATGCTACTCGATGAACCCACCTCTGCCTTAGATCCACTTTCCACACTCAAAATTGAAGAGCTGATTCTACAATTAAAACAAGACTATACCGTCGTCATCGTTACCCACAATATGCAGCAAGCTGCTCGTGTTTCTGACTATACCGCCTTTTTATATCTTGGTGAATTAATTGAATTTAACGAAACGACAAAGATTTTTTCTACGCCAAAAGAAAAGCAGACCGAGGACTACATCACTGGTCGATTTGGGTAGTGAAGTATAATAGAGGCAATAGACAAACGTTTATCCAACTCATTAAAACATTTATTCGCTATAAACAATGGCAAACGATTATTTTAGTTCACATATTTCAGAAAAGTTCAATGAAGAACTTTCACAACTTACTGAACAATTAGAAAAAATGGGGAAAGCCGTGATGACCCAGTTCGACCTGGCATTACAATCCATTGAAGAAAAAGATCCTAAGTTAGCAAAAAAGACACTTAAAAAAGAGAAAATTATTCATAATTATGATATCCAAATCTACGAATTAGGTTATCAAATTATGGCACTTAGAAGCCCTGTCGCTGGAGATTTACGAGCCATAATGAGCATCCTGCAAACCACCTCAGATTTAGAACGTATTTCTGATGAGTTAGGCAAAATCGCTAAAGCAATCAAAGATAAAAATGAAATTCCAGAAGACATTATTCATATCTTCCTGGACTATGGTAATGGGGTTTGCGACTATTTAAATCGCACCCTCAAGGCACTCAATAGCTATGATGTACAAGCCTCCACAACCATTATTCGCAAGAAAAAATCAATGAATGCCCTGTACTTAGAAAGCATTCAAAAGCTAATGGCATTAAATAAAACGGTGGATATTGATAGTATGTCCTCATACTTATTTATCGCCAAGGGATTAGAAACCATCGCCGTCAATGCTCGTAATATTGCCAAATATATTATCTTCTTTGAAGAAGGAATTGACGTGCGCCACCAAGCAAGAAAAGATATTATCGAACAGTTCTCGCAAACGAGCTAATACTTAGCATTTTTTTATGCTTGAGCCTCATTTTTGCTTCCGCTGTAATCGCCCTTGCTTAAAGCAAGACCTATGTAAAAAGTGTACTACTCAACTCCCTTGGGTGACTCATCTGCCCACTCTTAAAACTGCAGAGATTAACGAAATACAATCTCTCTTCTCACACGAAGAGCCTATTTCCAATTGGATTCATCAGTTTAAATACCGCAACCATCTACAACTAACCAGCCTTTTTTCAGAACTAATGTTAGAGCACCTTAATATCCCACCGAGTACCGAGCAAATTATTGCCATCCCACTACACAAAAAACGCCTAAAAGAGAGAGGCTACAATCAAGCGGAACTGCTTGCCAAAAAAATTGCCAAACACACCAAAATTAGCTATCAACCAGACCTAATGATTCGCCATAAAAAAACTGATTCGCAAATTCAACTTAATGCCAGTCAACGGCAAAAAAATGTAAAAAACTGCTTTCGTATTAACCCAGAAATCGAACTTAGCAAACAGCATATTTTAATTATTGACGATGTTTACACCTCAGGTGCTACCCTAAATGAAGCTGCAAAAACGCTAAAAAAAAGCGCCTTAGAAACACAAATAACTGCATGGACTATTGCACGGGCAAGTTAAGTTGTTGGTATGTTTTTTTCATACAACTTAATTTTCTGTTGCAAATTATCACATCCGCAAACAGCTTCGCTCTCACCAATATAATTAAATTGAGCATTTATTAGTGCCTTCTGTGAAGCCTTATTATTTAATAAAACTCGTGCACAAATTTTCTCTAAACCAAGCTCTGAAAAACCATAGTCAGTCATCGCTTTAACTGCCTCACTGGCATAACCCTTACCCCAAAAATCAGCCCCAATCCAATAACCTATTTCACCCTTATTGTCGCAGATATTTTTAATATCAATACAACCAACTAACTCTTTAGTCTCCAACAAACATATTGCCCAAATAAAATCCGTGCCCTGTTCTCGCTTAATAGCATGACCCACTATCCATTCTTTTGCCAAACCTTTCGGATAAGGATGTGGAATATCCGAAACCATTTCGGCAATACGCCTATCGCCCGCTAACTCTTCGAGTTTATTTTCATCATCAACATTAAAATATCGAAAACTTAATCGCTGTGATAAATACATTGCAAAATGTGCTAAGTTAAAAATCCATTTTAATTAACTCAGAAACTTCCAATGAGCCACCAATATCAAGAAAAGGACACGCCTTCGCAATTTCCAACGCACGCTCCATTGACTGCACTTCAATAATCGTATAACCAGACATTGCTTTAGTGCCTGCTGCAGTAACACTCTGGTCTGGATGAACCGTGTGCGTATCTTTCAACGGATTAGCTGGGCTAACCATACAATCTGCAAAAGCAGCTAACCACTCCTGATATTTTGCAAAATGCTTCTTTCCTTCTTCTGGAGTAGATGGTTGATTTCCACCAAAATATGTCAGTACGTATTGAGCCATAATTTCCTCTTATTTTGAGACCTTTGCACAAAAGCTATGACAAGTAAAAAAGTAAAAAATTGCCCTGATTTTTACCCGCAAGCGGTTCAAACGCTGTTACTCTAAGGTTCGTAAACTCACCAAGAGTAAAAACGCTTTTTGTGTTGTGAAATTTGCAAAGACGGACGTATTAGCTTCATTTCACGCCTCAATCAGAACAATTTTTTATCTTTTTTCTTTTGCCATACTTTTATGCAAAGGTCTCATTTTTTCTCTAAATAAAAAAAGCCCAAATCACTTCGGGCTTTGATATACCAATAAACTTTTTCCCACCAACTAAAGGCTACCTAACTGCTCTGCCATATAACGCATTGCGACCTCATAGCCCTCAGCACCTAAGCCACAAATGACTTTATCCGCACGCAAAGAAACATAGGAATGATGACGAAAAGATTCTCGTTGTTTAATATCAGACAAATGTACCTCTGCCACCAATCCATCATAAGCCTTTAGAGCATCGAGAATAGCGATTGAGGTATGCGTATAAGCCGCAGGATTGATAATAATACCATCCGCATCATTACGAGCTTGTTGTATCCAATCCACCAATTGCCCCTCATAATTAGATTGCAAAAATTCTATTTCCAGTTTTAACTCTTGCCCTAATTTTTGACAATTATTTTCAATATCGGCAAGTGTTAGTTCACCATAAATAGCGGTCTCTCTTGTGCCGAGGAGATTTAAGTTTGGACCATTTACTATCAAGATTTTTTTCATCGGTGGACTATTTTCTGGTAATTTTATTTACTTTTCAAGTGTACGATAAGCTAATAAAATGTTTGAACAGGGTACTGCTTGAATTGGGAGTGATTTTTCGCTTTTTTGCAACAAAGAATTGAAACAATTATCAACGGTTTTTGCAATTTCAATTAATTTGTCCGATAGCTCGTTAGCTTTATTTTTGTCTGTTAAATTATATTTTCCTAAATCATCTGCAATACCTTCTACTATTTTGTTAGCAGGTATATAAATATTTGCATGATTTTTTTGTAGCTTTCTAGTATTAAATTCGACTTCATTTAATTTCTCTTTTATCTCTTTTAATAAACCTGCGTATTCACCAAAATTATGCTCTAACCAGAAAGCTATACTATTTTTTACAACATAAAAACCAAATCTTATTGACTGTTCTTCTATGTCTTCTTTCTCTAAATATTTTTTATAGTTATTGGTCTCTATAGCAAAATAAGTTTCGGTATTTTTATTTAAATCAATAATCCTAATCCCTAAATTTTTTAATTTTTTTCTAAGAGATTCTAAAAACTCAGCTACTCCATTTGGTTCATTTTTAATTAGTATATTTAAAGCATTTTTATATTTTGACTGACTCCAAATTTTTGCACATAATTCTTGTAATTCTTGACTTGCCACAATATTCTCCTTAATCAATAAATCATTATAACTTTTTAAAATCATTTTTGCCTCCTCAGGTATATCTTGATTAGATTTGTCTATACCCTTTAGGATATTGTAAATTATTTGATAATCCGCTTTTAACCATATTTCTTGGGCAGTATTTTGCTCTTGCTCCATTTTGGCATCTCTACCGTCTGGGGTCAAAAAAATGTAATATCTTTTCCAAGAAACTTTATTTTCTTTATCCTGTTTTTTAGGATACTCGTTGTCTATGACGTTTTCATAGTCCTTCAATTGATGTTCGCTTTGTTCAGCCCAAACTTTATTTTCAATAGCTATTACAACCTTGTTTGCTTTGTCCTCAATTAGCAAATCAATGTGTTTCCATTCTCTTTTTATGGTTATATCTCGTTTGTTTTCAGGAAAATAAGCATAGTGCCTTAGCTTTTTTAAATTTTCGTCATCAGTATCTGCGTTGATGCCTTCTAATTCGGCAACCTTGCCTAAAAATTTACTTAGAATTTGATCATCTAATTGGTGTTGATTATCGCCAAACATCCAAGCCAAAACATTTGAGTGCTTAATTTCCTGATTGCCCATTCCTGAAATTTCAAGAACATTGATTGGCAATAAATGATTATTAATTTCTTCTAATGTACTTTGTACTTCATCGTTGTAGATAAACGCTTGAACTTCCTGTAAATCTTTTTCCGTGTTGTCCGCCATAATTTTTACCTTGAATAATTATTAAGGTTAGTGTATTTTTTATTTTTTCTTCAGATATGCGCTTAATTCTAATTTATTTTCGGCATTCCCACGAGGTGGTAAGAAAATGAGACCTTTGCACAAAAGATATGACAAGGTCTCTTAATATCAATGACTTATATGAAAAAATAGCGGAAGTCAAGACTACGCACCGCCAGCGACAACGTTGTAGCCACCATCGACATAGACGATTTCTCCAGTGATGCCAGAGGCGAGGTCTGAGCTTAGGAAGGCGGCTGTGTTGCCGACTTCTTCGGTAGTTACTGGACGCCCAAGTGGTGTGATTGCGGATGCTTTATCTTGTAAATCACGAAAATTTTTAATGCCACTGGCTGCCAGCGTGCGAATTGGTCCTGCTGAAATTCCATTCACTCGAATTCCCTCAGTACCAAGTGATTGTGCCATATAACGAACGCTAGCCTCTAAGCTGGCTTTGGCAATGCCCATAATATTGTAATTGGGTACTGCTCTTACTGCTCCGAGGTAGGTTAGCGTTAGTAATGAGGCATTGGGGTTTAGAATAGGTTTAACAGCTTGAGCTAAGGCGGTAAAACTCCAGGCACTAATATCATGTGCCATTAAAAAGCCATCTTTAGTCGTGACGTCAATATAATTGCCCTCGAGTTGCTCACGTGGAGCAAAGGCAATGGCATGCACCACAATATCTAAGCCACCCCATACTTGTTTTACTTTTTCAACGACAGAAGCTAATTCTTCAGGGTTGGTAATATCGCATTGCATTGTCGGACCATTCCCTGTTTCTTGGGCGAGTTTTTCTACTCTGGATTGCAATCTTTCAGTTTGATAGGTTAAAGCAATTTCTCCACCTTGTTCATAAATGGCACGAGTAATACCAGTGGCAATAGATTTATCATTTGCCACACCAAGCACTAACGCTTTTTTTCCTTTGAGAAATGACATAGTAATAGTTTATTGATTTTTTTAGAGTTAGTTAAAAGAAATTAAGTGTGGGTATAAAAAATATCGGCGCAGACAAGCTGCGCCGATACAGGAGGAATCATAATCAAGTTCAGTAAAATGAACTTGTTTGAGAAAATTACCTTTTTGAGTATTGAGGTCTCTTTCTCGCTTTGTGTAAGCCAATTTTTTTACGCTCAACTTTTCTGGCATCTCGTGTGATGTATCCACTCTTACGTAGCACAGATTTAAGCGTTTCATCATAATTCACTAAGGCGTGTGCAATGCCATGACGAATCGCTCCAGATTGTCCTGTCGTTCCGCCACCATTAACGTTGACAGAAATGTCAAAACTTTCAAGCATATCAACCGCTTCAAGCGGTTGGCGAATTACCATTTTGTCCGTTGGACGACCAAAATATTGTTCTTGATCTTTTTTGTTAATGGTAATTTTACCATTCCCTTTTCTTAAAATCACTCGTGCGACTGAGCTCTTTCTTCTTCCTGTAGCTGAAAACTGTTCCATTGTTCTAAATTTTGCTGATAATTAAATCTCAAGTGGTTCAGGATTTTGTGCTGAGTGTGTATGAGTCTCTCCAGCATAAACCTTAAGTTTTTTAAACGTTGACCTACCGAGTGGTCCTCTTGGTAGCATCCCTTTAACTGCAAGTTCAACGGCTTTAGTCGGCGAACGTTGCATTAAATGCTCAAAAGTCATCGTCTTTAAATTACCGACATAGCCTGTATAACGGTAATATTTTTTATCTGTTCTTTTCTTGCCAGTCACCGCAATTTTGTCTGCGTTGATGACTATAATGTGATCGCCACAATCCATATGAGGAGTGAAAGTAGGCTTATGCTTACCTCTCAAGCGATGCGCAACTTCTGTTGCTAATTTACCAAGAACTTTATCTTTTGCATCTACCACATACCATTTACTTTCAATCGTACTTGGTGTTGCTACAAAACTTCTATAACCTATCATAATTTATTTTGATTTTTTTAAATTGGTAATTTTGAGCGTATCGAACCATAAACCCAAAACGTAATCTATTTATTATAACACAAGAGCAGCGATAACCCATGTAAAAATACCCGCAAAAAGCCCTGCAACAACATCATCTAATAATACGCCCCAACTATTATCGAGTTTTTGATCAAGCCAACCGATAGGAAAAGGCTTGAATATATCAAAAAAACGAAAGGCACTAAAGGCAATAATAACCGAATAAAAAGAGGCTGAAGGTATAAATAACAAGGCAATCCACATCCCGACAAATTCATCCCATACGATTTGTTTTGGATCGTGGTTATGATTAGGGTTGTTATGGTTTTGTTTAGAAAGCTCTAAACTCGCCTGCTGAATAATCAGCACTCCCACAAAAAAACTCATCACAATAAAACACCCCTGACCCCAAACAGGCAAATATTGTAAGGAAAAAAACCAAATAACAACCGCTACAACACTCCCAGCAGTCCCCGGTGCTGGCAAAAAACCAGACCCAAAACCGGTGGCGAGATAATAAGAAATTTTATTGATAAATTTAGACAACTGGTTGCCTCTATTAACCATAGAACGTGCAAAAAAAAAGAAAGTTTCCCAACAAGGCAAACCCTTACATAGGTGGCAGAACGCCGTTCACTGGAGGAGTTATTTAGGCTTTTTTATGCTTATGTTTTTTAGGCTCTTTTTCAGGTGCAAAATAATACATTGCTGCCCCTATACCCGCAACAATTGACACCATTATCAACACCGCATCTAATGCATTCATCTCATTGTTCCTTAGTTATTAAACTCGCTATAATAATAAACACAAGCCCTATGGCAGCCACTTTAACAGCAGCTTCTATACCAACTTGCTCGAAAAACCCCGCAATGGCACCCGTTGCAATAAACGCAACGCCAATATTGCCAATATGAGACCTTTGCATAAAAGTATGGCAAAAGAAAAAAGATAAAAAATTGTTCTGATTGAGGCGTGAAACGTAGCCAATACGTCCGTCTTCGCAAGTTTCACAACGAAAATCAGGGCAATTTTTTGCTTTTTTATTTGTCATATCTTTTGTGCAGAGGTCTCAATATAATTAAATAATCTTTTTGCAAATGCTCTCACAAGTTTAATTATATATAACTTAGCAAATTGTTACCGCTACCATACACATAATCTTAGATATGTGTAGCTGAAAAAACCGCAAATCAATTTTGAATAATCTGTTGTAGGAAGAGTTGAGTGCGTTCGTTTTGAGGATTGTTGAAGAACTCTTCGGGTTCATTTCTTTCAACAATTTCGCCGCCATCCATAAAGACAACGCAATCAGCTACTTTTCGTGCAAAGCCCATTTCGTGGGTAACGACTAACATTGTCATTCCCTCTTCGGCAAGTTCAATCATAACATCTAATACTTCCGAAATCATCTCAGGGTCTAATGCCGAGGTCGGTTCATCAAAAAGCATTACTTTTGGCTTCATACACAAGCTTCTCGCAATTGCCACACGCTGTTGCTGACCACCTGAAAGCTGTCCTGGGTATTTATCTGCCTGTTCAGGAATATGCACTCTTTCTAAAAAGTACATCGCTCTTTCTTCGGCTTCCGCCTTTGAGGAGTGTTGTACCCAAGTGGGTGCGAGAGTGAGGTTTTGTAAGATGGTTAAATGTGGAAATAGGTTAAATTGTTGGAATACCATCCCGACTTCTTTTCTCACTTCTTGAATGGCGTGTGGATTTTCGCTGAGGATTGTCCCATTAACTTCTATTTTTCCTTGTTGGTGAGATTCCAAGTAATTGATACAGCGGATTAGGGTTGATTTTCCTGAACCCGATGGTCCACATATAACTATTTTTTCTTTGCTGGAAACGTCGAAGTTAATATCTTTAAGAACGTGAAAATCACCGTACCACTTATTTAAACCTTCAATCTTAATGATTTTGTCATTATTTTCTTTCATAGTATCGTGTCAAATTATCTTTCTGTACTTAATTTTTTCTCTAAACGTTGGCTATATTTTGAGGCACTAAAACAAAGTAGCCAATAAAGTGCCCCAGCAAAAACATACGCTTCAATAATATATCCAATCCAATTAGGATCACGGGTTGAACCAATTGCCGAGTTAAGCAAATCCCACATACCAACAATCGAGACTAGTGAGGTATCTTTAAGTAGTGCAATAAAGGTATTGACAATCCCCGGAATAACTAACTTTAATGCCTGCGGCAAAATAATTAAATTAGTTTGTTTCCAATAGCTAAAATTAAGAGAGTCGGCAGCTTCATATTGCCCCTTAGGTAGGGCTTGCAAACCACCACGAACCACCTCGGCGATGTAGGCTGCCTCAAATAATACAATGCCGATTAAGGCTCGGCTTAATTTATCAAATTCGGTTCCCTCGGGTAGTAACAATGGTAGCATTACTGCTGCCATAAATAACACGGTAATTAAAGGCACACCACGCCAAAACTCAATAAACCAAATACAAACATATTTCACCACCGGCATTGTTTTGCATTGCCTACCAAGAGCCAGCAGAATACCGAGCGGAAAACATAATACAATGCCTCCCAATGAGAGCACCAGAGTCAGCACTAATCCACCCCATTGCTCAGTTCTGACAATAGGATCAAAAATTTCTACACCAAAAAGCGAGCCATGCAAAATAGCAAAAGCAACAAATGGAAAGGCAAATAGCATTACCATTCCTGCACGCAATCTTAGCTTGTTTGAGAAACGATCAATTAACACAAACGAAAGCCCAATGACCAATAAAAGCAACACCAAATTGGGTCGCCACAAATGTTCTTGGGGATAAAAACCATAAATGATGGTATTAAAACGTGCCTTAATAAACACCCAACAAGCGGCATCAAAATTACAATCTTGACTACTTTCTCCTTCCCAATAAGAATCAAAAATTAACCAATTTAATGAAGTTGGGATTATCAAATAAAGAATATAAAGTGCACCAAAAGTAAGTAGGATATTAAATGGTGAAGAGAGTAAGTTTTTAAAAACCCAGCCAACTGCTCCTGGGCGGTACTGGAGATTTTGATAGCGATGGTTAAATTCTTGTAACGTCATAATAAATCTCTATCTTTCTCTTAATTTCATCCGACTGTTATAAATATTCATACAAATCGATATCGTTAGGCTTAAGGTTAAATAAACTAACATTGTCATTGAAATAATCTCTATAGCTCTACCCACTTGGTTTAGGGCTGTGCCTGCAAATACCGAAACCAAATCAGGATATCCCACCGCAGCGGCAAGCGATGAATTTTTCGTTAAATTTAAATACTGGCTTGTTTGAGGCGGAATAATGACACGAAGTGCTTGCGGGATAACTACTAATCGCAATGTTTGAGAACGGGATAATCCAAGAGCCAAAGCAGCCTCTGTTTGCCCCTTACTCACCGCCAAAATACCCCCTCGAATATTCTCAGCAATAAAGGTACCTGTATAAATTGTTAAAGCTAACCAAAGGGCTGCCAATTCGGGAATAACAACCCAGCCTCCGCGCCAAGCAAAGCGTCCTTTTTCAGGAAAGACAAGCTCAAGATTTCCACTGGAAAAAACAACGGCTATTGTAGGAACAATAATCAAAATCAATAGGCTTAACCAAAACTTTGGAAGCACCGTACCACTTTCTGCTTGTTTTTTCTTTGCCCACTTAACAAAAAAATAAATTAAAACAAAGGCAAAAAGTAATGCATACAATAGAGTACTGAGTCCATCTCCAGTTACTTCAGGAACATAAAAACCACGATTATTCATCACAAACCAATCACCACCCAGGGTAAAACTCTGCCTCGGAGAAGGTAGGAGGGGTATCATAATGGCAAAGTACCAAAAGGTAATTTGCAATAGCAGAGGTATATTACGAAACACCTCTACATACACAGAGGCAATTTTAGCAACTAACCAGTTTTGTGATAGGCGAGCAACGCCAAAAATCAACCCAACAATGGTTGCCGTGATAATGCCAAGTATGCTGACAAGAACCGTATTACCAAAACCAATCAAGAAAGTATCAAAATACGAATTGATGGCGGCATTGTATTCAATAAAGGGGCTAAATAAAATTGGGAATCCTGCTTTTTCTTCTAAAAAACCAAAGCCAGCAGTCATATTTCTCGCTGCCATATTTTCCTCAGCATTATTTGCTATAAACAGGAAAAAAATAACTAACGCCAACAATAAAAAGATTTGTATAGCGTATTGTCGAAACTTTAAAGAAGAAAACATTTTTTAATAACTTAGTGAACTATTTACTATTTTGAATAATGCAAACTAAAAAGCCCTGCAGAATCTCATTAAGAAATCCTACAGGGCTTTGCAAAAATACTAAATATTATCTTAAACGATAGACAACATTTAGATTATCTTACTGGTGGAGCATATAAAATACCACCACGAGACCATAGTTCGTTGGTACCACGAGCAAGTTTTAAAGGAGAATCGGCTCCAACTGTTCTTTTGAACACTTCACCGTAGTTTCCTACTTGCTTGATGATTTTATAAGCCCAACTATCAGAAAGACCAATCTTTGCACCAAAACCACCTTCTTTACCAAGCAAACGCTTAACACCAGGAGTAGCATTAGCATCGTTAGCGTGTTTATCTACATTGGCAGAAGTAATACCCATTTCTTCAGCATTGATTTGTGCATTTAATGTCCACTTAACAATGTTAAACCACTGGTCATCGCCTTGACGGACAACAGGACCTAAAGGCTCTTTAGAAATAATTTCTGGTAATACAACCGCACTGCTTGGGTTTTTTAAGCCAAGACGTAAAGCTGCAAGTTGTGAACGATCGCTTGTTAGAATGTCGCAACGACCAGCTTCAAAACCACTACGTGTTTGATCAGAAGTGTCATAAGTAATCGCTTTGAACTTCATTCCATTAGCACGGAAGTAATCGCTTAAATTTAACTCAGTTGTTGTACCCGCTTGAATACAAACGCTAGCACCATCAAGGTCTTTAGCACTTTTTACGCCTAAGCTTTTCTTAACTAAGAAGCCTTGACCATCATAATAGTTTACACCAGCAAAATTTAAGCCAAGCCCTGTATCACGGTGCATTGTCCACGTGGTGTTACGATTTAATAGATCAACTTCACCCGAAGCAAGAGCAGCAAAACGCTCCTTCGCAGTCAATTTAGAAAAACGCACTTTAGAAGCATCACCAAGTACCGCAGCTGCAACAGCACGACATAGGTCTGCATCTAATCCTTGCATCAATCCTTTATCGTCTGGAGCAGAAAAGCCTGGTAAACCAGTACTTACTCCACACTGAACATAACCTTTACGCTTAACATCTTCTAGCGTACCAGCACTTGCTACAACCATTGAGCTTAATGCAAATAGCCCAATAACTAATTTAAAAGTATTTTTTAACATAATAAAAGACCTCAATTTTAAAATAAATATAAAAAAGCCTCACCTAAAAAATTAACTAAGGCTCAACATAACCATTCATTTTTGTACTATTTGTACTGTTTGTTTTTTTATAAAAACAAATACACACTAAATACGCACAAAAAAAGAAATTATATTCCATAGTAAAACCCAAAAGCAAGCAACTTAGCAAACCATAGTTTATAAAAATTATAAAAAAATAATTGGATGAACAAATCTTGGATGAACAAATCTTGGATGAACAAATCTAAGAAGTTTAAAGTTTGCTACAAAAAGTATAAGTTGTTTCCGCATCGTAGTTAGCCTCCGTTTGACCAGAGCCAAAAAGAGTCCCCGTATTTGCTGTGCCATCATCTACTCGGCGATCAATAATAATTGCTCTTGAGCCAAGCAAATTAGCAATGCATAGCAGGTGTTGTTTTGCTGTACTATCATAGCTAAAACTAAAAGCATTCCCCCACGGGGTTGAGGTTGCATTATTACCGCTGCCTTGAATAATACCAGCAAGATGTAAATGTTGCCAAACTAAGGGTTGCTCTGTTTCTGATAACGTTCCATCACCATCACCATTGGTTGCATCTGTACCAAAAAATTCTTGGGCTTGGCTATCATTCCCCGGTATTTGCTGATAACGAGAAATGTAACCAAACCAAGCTGATTGTAGGGAACGCATCTGCTCAATGGCTTTTTGTGTACGCGAATCTTCTAAAATTTCTAAACCTTTGAGCACACCTCCAGCAAGCAAGCCAATAATCACAATAACAATGGCAATCTCTATTAATGTAAAACCTTTTTCTTTTTTATTCATTAGCATTTTAAAATCCCTTTTTAATCAACCAGATAGTAATAAAACTCTACCGGTGCCACCCATAATAAAAAATCATCAAAATAATTCGCTTCTGTCAGATTTCTCTGCGGAAGATAAACAAACGTATTATCGTTACTTATCCCTATACTTTTGCCATTGACGACTACAGAAGCCTCTCCGCTATTTTCTTGCTCAAGAGAAGTTTGTTTATCTAACTTCCCCTGAGAATGAATAATAACCACGGCTTCTTTTGCATACACCACATTTAAGCAATCAATTGTATCGCAAATTTTTAGATTACCTACTAACTTTGACAACGTCGTGGTTTGCACAATGTCGGGGGAATAAACCCAATCCCAATGATCATTAGCATTGTAATCCTTATCGGTAATATTGTATCGAATGGGGCGCTTCCACTCATCAAGAAAAAGATTATCCGGACTAACCACACCTTGCAACTCAAGTGCTTTAAACGGAAGAAAACCATATTGTGAAAAACACACACTACTTGACCCAGAAGAAAACGCAGGCTCACCATTAGAACTTGCCGATGATGGACAAGGCAATCGCTTATGGGCGATAAAAAAACCTAATAGTTGCTTTTTAATCTGCTCAAAAAGAGCTGCATTTTGTTTTTCCTGTTGCTGAAAAACTCTTTCATTGTGCGATACTAAAACACCAGAAAACAAAATCGCAAGTATCGCTAATACAATAGCAAGCTCTAATAAACTAAAACCACGAAGTTTGTTTTGTATAGGCTTTAGCATTGATTTACCTGTTTATTGAGATCTAAGCAAAATCGCTGATCATTACTTTGTACGGACTGCGTTAAGGTCGTTGTTTGTCCTAAAAACACTGCCAAATTATTACCCTCGAGATAATTTTCTATATCCTCTCTATCATTCGCATCAAAACGATTAGAAACTCTTGATTGCCCACTAAAAGGACTATGGGCATAGAAAATAATAGCAAGGTAATTTTTGGAAATATCTTTTAGGCATTGTGAACCATCACTCTGACAAGCAGGAAAAACCCGTAAAAACCAAAGGTTTTTGCTGTGTAACCACACCCTAAATAATGGACTTTTCGCTATGGTATTTCCTGTAGGCGTACTTTGCCCAGTAAATAAATCGCCACATTTATCTTTTAAACTACCTGACTGAAATTTATAAGGCAAACGTCCAAATAACTTCCCTGATTGTTCTTGATAATTATTAGTTTTGCGATCATCTGATAATTCCATCGGTGCGGCAAAGGGCAAATCCCAAGTCAAAGTACTTGAAGAAAAGCTACTTGTTTGTGCAAGACACCTTGGAAGAAGCTTACCGAGTGAGTCAAGCATTTGATGATACGTCTCATCAGAAATATAGGGATTGATAATTTCATCACGATAAACAAGCTCCACATCAAAAGAATCAGGATTTGCCAGATTAATTTTTACATCGACACTTTCTGTATCAAAAGAAGCACTCGAATCTAAGGAAAATATATCGCTCGGCTGGTACGATTTACGACAGCGAAAATCGGTTGTTTTAGCGGTTCTTGAACGATTTTGTTTAGGAGCCAAAATAGCCGCCACTGCCCGAGAATTTTTATATTCTATCCATTGATCGCCATCGATATTAAAATGAGTTTGTTCTTGAATATTATTACGCTTAACATTCCCAGCAACAACATACCAAAGGCATTCCCCCTGTGCTGAAAAAAACTGCTGCGTCGATAAACTTTTCCAAGGAAACAAACCAACACTAACCTTATTTAAACTCCCACAACTACCTTTTTCAACCCCATCAGAAGAAACATTTTCTAACGACGGGCAAGGCAACATAGGAGGCAAACCAGTGCGCGGATTTCCTGCTGAAGAATTGGTAAAAGGAAAAGAGCGAGCGTAAGCAATAAGTTGTTTTTTAGCCTTTTTTAGTTTTTGAAAATTATGCAAAGAAGTGTTGTTTTGGTGGGAAATCAGTGGAAACAAAAGATGATAACCCACACTACCCACCAATAATAAAAATAACAAGCCATAACCAGACTGTGCCTTTTTAAGTAAGGCTATTTTCTGAGCGTCGCTTGAGATTTTTTTTGCCAATGTTGTATCTTGTTGAGCTCCCATAAAAAATGTTTTTCATCATCAACTATCCAGTTTTCTAAATTTTTTGCAAAACTAACTTTACGTTCTAAAAGTTTACCTCTTGTCGTGCCTTTAACACTTTGATTTTTTATCAGCTTAACCGCTTTTTTTATTTTAACTGTTAAACTTCCTGTGGGAACAGCTTGGGAAACCGTAGTTTGCGTCGTTTTAAAAGGTTGAGAAGTGGTGGTAGAGGGAGAAAGCGGAACAATTTGAGACGGGGTACTTGCCGTTGCTTTAATTTTTTGATAATAAGGCAAGCCCTTAAAGAGATGGGGTGGGGGTTTTTCTTTGACAACTTGAGAATCGGTACTATTATTTGAAAGATTCAAAGAAGGCGTTGTTGGAGAACTATAGGCAACACTCTCAATGAAACAGAAAAAAAGACAAAAAAGCCCTCCTTTTAGTTGTGAAATTTTCCAATCGTTGATATTTCACTCCTAATTCATAGCAAACTCTGCCCACACAGGAACATGATCCGAGGGTTTTTCCATCGCACGAATATCGTAATCAATCCCTGCAACATTAAGCTGCTTAACTAATCCTTGTGAACAGAGAATATGGTCAATTCTTAATCCCTTCTTGATGGTTCTTTCAAAGGCTCGCGTACGATAATCAAACCAGCTAAAAACTTGGTCATTATTTGGATTATATTGTCGCCAAGTATCAAATAAGCCCAACTCAAGTAACTCTTGATACCACTTACGCTCCTCAGGTAAAAAACTACACGCTCCATTTTTTAACCATCTTTCAGGATTCTCAACACCAACATCAATATCTTGCGGAGCAATATTAAAATCCCCCATCAAAATTAAAGGTTCCTCAATATTTTGTTTGGTAAATTTGATGAGATTTTGGTAATACGCTCTTTTTGCCGGAAATTTTATCTCGTGATTTTGGTTTTCCCCTTGAGGGAAATAGCCATTAAAAAGAGTGATGGTTTTTCCTGCAATATGATGAGTGGTAATTAAGGTACGACATTGTGCTTCCTCATCCTCATCAATAAACTTATTGGCAACGAGCTGCATCGGATGGCGACTAAGAGTAGCCACCCCATAATGAGATTTTTGCCCGTGAAAAACTACCTCATAACCAAGATCTTTAATTGCCTGTAGCGGAAAATCTTTATTCTGAACTTTGGTTTCTTGTAACCCAATAATATCGGGCTTGATTTGTTCGGTAATTGCTTCTAATTGATGCAAGCGTGCACGTATTCCATTAATATTAAACGTTAAAACCTTCACTATAAGTTGCTTTTTAACAATGAAATAACCTCTTGATAGCGTGCCTTAGTTCGGCTAATTATTTCATCTGGAAGATTAGGACCAGGAGGGGACTTATCCCATTCTAAAGAATTTAAATAATCACGCACAATTTGCTTATCAAAACTCGGTGGGCTTGTGCCCTCCTTATATTCTTTGGCATCCCAAAAACGTGAAGAATCTGGGGTAAGCATTTCATCCATCACGACCAATTGGTCATTTTCATCCAACCCAAATTCAAATTTAGTATCGGCAATAATAATTCCTCGCTCTAACGCATATTCAGCCGCAAATTGATAAAGAGTTAAACTAATATCACGAATTTGAGCCGCCAACTCCTCGCCGATAATTTCAGTGCTTTTTTGATAGCTGATATTCTCATCGTTCTGTCCAAGAGAGGCTTTAGTTGATGGCGTATAAATCACTTCTGGCAATTTGCCTGCTTGTTGTAAATTAGCTGGCAGAGAAATCCCACATACTTCTCCAGTTTTTTGATATTCCGCCCAACCAGAACCAATTAAGTATCCACGCACAATCGCCTCTATCGGAAGTGGCTTAAGTTTTTTAACAACCACGCCTGCACCACCAATCGCACCCATTTCTTCCTCAGTAATACGGCTGCTAAGATCAAAATCAGCAACACAATGATTCGCTATAAGGTGCTCGGTTTTATTAAACCAAAAGGAAGAAATATCTGTGAGCATCGCCCCCTTTCCGCTAATGGGGGTTGGCAAAATAACATCAAAAGCAGAGAGCCGATCACTGGCAACTATTAACCATAAACCATCGCCAAGATCATATATATCACGAACTTTACCACGATGAACAATATCTAAAGTTTTAATTTGAGGAGGGTGATTTTCTAACATAAAAATAACAAAAAATAGTTTGGATAAGGTGGGTTTAACCCACGAGTGCAATATCGCACAGCCGACTAACATCATTCGGCTGGGCTATTTTTCTAAGCTGTTTTATGAATGTAGCTTCTTTTTAAGGGCATCTAATTTGTCAACAATATATGGAATATTGTAAATCACAAAAAGAGTTCCTAATGCAAAAGCACCTTGAATAAGTGTTTCCATACTAATTAATTTTCACTCCTTATTATTTTTGTTTGTTAAAACCTGATAAGCAATTATTTCAGAAATAGCATATATACCAATAAAAAATAGCCTTTGACTAAAGACGGGTAACCAAAAGCAGCAAATTGTGCCATACCAATAACACGCAAACTATTAGCAATATGTTTGCTTTGGTTCTCATTTCTATCCTTCATGGTTAATTATTATAACAAACCTTAACTCTTATTTTCAGAATAAATAGCAGGGAAACGTGATATGTAACGTCTCTTTTAAAGAATAAACATCGCATCACCATAACTAAAAAATCGATAAGATTCGTCAATCGCCTCTTGATAAGCTTGTTTCATTAGAGCCGTATTTGCAAAAGCACATACCAAAATAAAAAGCGTTGATTTTGGCAAATGAAAATTGGTAATCAAACCCTGTATTATTTTAAAGTCCATACCGGGATATAAGAAAATATCACTATAATCGCTATACGGCATTGGAGTGCTATATTTTCGTGCCATCGTTTCTAATGCCCTTGCTGAAGTGGTCCCGACAGCAATTACCCGCCCGCCTATTTTTTGACAATGCTTAATCTGCTCGCATAAGGTTTGATCAATTTGGATAAACTCATTATGCATTGTATGATTCTCAATTACCTCCTCTCGTATTGGCTGAAAAGTGCCTGAACCGACATGTAAAGTGAGAAAACCAATATCAATTTTTTGCTCTTTTAATTGTTGTAACAAGGGTTCGCTAAAATGTAAGCCTGCTGTTGGTGTAGCAACTGAACCTAACTCTTCAGCATAAATAGTTTGATAACGCTTGGCATCATCCAAAGTGGCACCTTGTGGGCGCTTAATATAAGGCGGTAAAGGTAAGTGCCCAAAAAATTGCATTGTCTGTAAAACAGGCTGTTCAAACGTTAGCCAAAACCATTGCCCCTCTCTTTGGGTTAATTGTGCTTTGGTAGTAATTTCGTCCTTACCTTGAATAATGATTTTTTCATTCAACTTAGGCTTACGACTACACTTGATCAATGCCTTAGCACTATGAGAAGATGTAATTTGCTCAATAAGAATTTCAATCTTACCGCCACTTTGCTTTTGTGCAAACAGGCGTGCATTCATCGTACGGCTATTATTCATCACCAATAAATCCCCTGCCTGTAAAAACTCCCCAAGCTCAAAAAATTTATTATGCCGTAGAGAACCCTCTTCTCGATTAACGCTTAACAAACGACTTTGTTCTCGAGCCTCACTTGGTTTTTGAGCAATTAAATGCTCTGGCAGGGGAAAATCAAAATCACAAAGATTCATAAATCTTTTGCCATACTTTTATGCAATGACCTCATATTTCAGACGTTTTATTTTAAAATTGATAAGCATTCTCCTTGTAGTTCAACTGGATAGAACAAGGGCCTCCTAAGCCTTAGATTCAGGTTCGAGTCCTGACAAGGGGAATTCTCTCGTTTGTATATAATCATCTATTGCCTGCTGTACCTGATGATTTGTGGTTTTTTGGTTTTTGTTATCAACTGCACTTTGACCCCAAAGATATATCCAATCCCATAATTTATCATCCTCCATAGAAAGCAACCAACGAAAAATACTTTTTTGCTCTGTACTGGCAAACTCATAATGATTATCCAAAAAACCGCGCACTAAGGTTTCTAATTCACGTGTGCCGCGTCGACAAGCGTATTCTAAGCGTTTTTGTTCAGCAATGGGAGAAATCAATTTCATACTATAATTGTAAGGCTACCTCTATATATACTACCTCTTACCTCTACTTAAATGGAACTATTTGAACGCAAAAAACAACTCGAAGTAGCACAAAAAGCCCTTGTTGTACAAATAACTCTCCCCCCTAATTTTCAGCAATATAGCGAAAGAGAATGTGTTGAATTAGCCTCATCCACTGGAGCCACAGTGGTGGAGGTTTGGCGTTGTAAAACCGATTTACCCAACGCAAGAATTTTTATTGGTCGTGGGCAAGCAGAAGAATTAAAAGATTTTGTACAACAACAAGAAATTGACTTACTCTTCTTTAACACAACCCTCTCCCCCTCACAAGAAAGAAACCTTGCCCGTACCTTAGAGTGTCGGGTTATTGACCGCATTTCTTTAATTCTGGATATTTTTGCCCTCAGAGCGCAAACCCATGAAGGCAGATTACAAGTTGAATTAGCCCAACTTAAACACCTATCCACCCGCTTAGTTCGTGGTTGGACTCACTTAGAAAGACAACGTGGCGGGATTGGCTTACGTGGACCTGGGGAAACTCAGTTAGAAACCGATCGACGCCTCCTTGCCGTGAACATTAAACGCCTCAACAGTGCCTTAGAAAAAGTACAAAATCGGCGCGAACTTGGACGCCATCAACGTAAAAAGCAAAATATCCCCTGTGTGGCTCTTGTTGGTTATACCAACGCTGGAAAATCCTCCATTTTTAACGCCCTCTGCAATACCGACATTTATGCCACAGATCAACTCTTTGCCACCTTAGACACAACAATCAGACGAGTACATTTAACCGGTGTCGGCACCTGCCTACTAATTGACACAGTCGGCTTTATTCAAAACCTACCACCTGATTTAATTGCCGCCTTTCGCTCCACCTTAGAAGAAGCAATAGAAGCAGATTTACTGCTACATACCATTGATATTGCCGATGAAGATCGCTCACAAAAAGAACTCGCCGTTGAACAAACACTACAAGACATCAACGCCGATACCATACCAACCCTCAAAGTTTATAACAAAATAGACTTATTAGAAGACCCAACCGAAATAGAAAACACCCTATTCTTCAATGAAAAAAACGAACAAGAAAACCCCTTAAGCGTTGCCGTTTCGGCAGAGAAAAAAATTGGGCTAAGTGAACTAAACCGCAAAATAGCACAAATGCTAAGCGGAAAATTTATCCAAGTAGAATTTACCCTCAGCCCTAATTACGGAGCCATTCGAGCACAGCTTTTCACCCTTGGCGAAGTCCTATCCGAAGACTACACCCAAGAAAAACCAAAAATCACTATGCAACTAAGCCAAGAAATCTACCAAACCCTCAAACAAAAGAAAAAAGGCATAGAGCAAACAAAAATATGCGTGCCCTAACCTAAAGGGGACTCCAATAGACTCATTTATGTCATCCCTCTTTCTGTCATCCTTATAGAAGTTCACTAATTCGCTGACAGAGAAAACGTGCATTAACACTTATTGAGACCTTTGCATAAAAGTATGGCACAAAAAACGTTTTTACTCTTGGCGAGTT
>CAKMZV010000008.1 GCA_929200535.1 uncultured Gammaproteobacteria bacterium | reverse complement strand
CCTCTCCCTCAGGGAGAGGGGGTTTACTCGTTCCCACGCTCCTGCGTGGGAATGCCTATCGCATGCGTCTTCGCATGTGGGCAGACACGTAGGTCTGCCCCTACTGAACAATGTCATTCCTCTTTCTATCATCCTTATCTGTGTTCATCTGCGTAATCTGTGGATTATTTTTACCATTAACCACTAATCATTAACAATTAACCACTAAACATTAACCATTAGTAACCCCCCCCAGCCCTCTCCCTCAGGGAGAGGGGGTTTACTCGTTCCCACGCTCCTGCGTGGGAACCATTAACCATTGACAATTAACCATTAACAATTAACCATTAACAACTAACCATTAACAACTAACCATTAACAACTAACCATTGACTCATTCCCACGTAGGAGCACAAATAAGCTCCCTCTCCCTGAGGGAGAGGGAGCTTGATTGTGCTGAACCATTAACCACTAATCATTAACCATTGACAATTAACAATTAACCATTAGTACCCCCCTCACCCCAGCCCTCTCCCTCAGGGAGAGGGGGTTTACTCGTTCCCACGCTCTTGCGTGGGAATGCATACTGCATGCGTCCTCGCATGCGGGCAGACACAGACACATAGGTCTGCCCCTACTGAACAATGTCATTCCTTTTTCTGTCATGCTGAAACTTGTTTCAGCATCTCAGCATCCTATAGCACAATACTGATTTCTCGCAAGAGATTCTGAGGGCAAGCCTCAGAATGACAAATGGGGGCTTATCAATATCACAGTGAACAATAATTACTTTTTTGAACATTAAATCTGCCCCCCTCACCCCAGCCCTCTCCCTCAGGGAGAGGGAGCTTATTTGTGCTTCTGCGTGGGAACGCCTATCGCAAATGCCTATCACATGCGTCCTCGCATGTGGGCAGACACGTAGGTCTGCCCCTACTGAACAATGTCCTACCTCTTTCTGTCATACTTAATCTGTGTTAATCTGCGTAATCTGTGGATTATTTTAACCATTAACAATTAACCATTAACAATTATTTCCCTCCTTTCTCGTTTATAATTTATAGGGTAAAACATATTTTTCACAATAAAAGTAGTTTCAATGAAAAATCGGAGTGTAGCGCAGCCTGGTAGCGCAACTGCTTTGGGAGCAGTGGGTCGGGAGTTCGAATCTCTCCACTCCGACCACGTACTAAAATGAAAGTAGTACGAAACCAGAATCAAAATACCTATCTCATTCTCTCCAAACCAATGTCATAAACTCTCAATACAATAAAGCAATCACAATGACTTCTTTTAAAGTTTCTCGTTATCATGATATTAGTTGTGGGCATCGAGTTGTTGGGCATGAACATAAGTGTCGTTTTTTGCATGGGCATAATTATCGCATTCATTTTCATTGTCGAAATAAGCTGAATAAGAGTTTGGATGATGTGGGTAGAGTGGTGGATTTTTCAATTATTAATTCGAAATTATGTGAGTGGTTAGAGAGTCATTGGGATCACCGTATGCTTATTTGGAATGAGGATCCGATGCTTCTTTCTTTACAGCAATTAGATAAAACTTCAATTGCAGTGGTGCCTTTTAATCCAACAGCTGAGAATTTGGCGAAACATCTTGTTGAGGTGGTTGCTCCAGAGCAATTTAATAACTCGGATATTGAGATTTATCAGGTAGATATTGAAGAAACTCGCAAATGTTCGGCAAGCTATTCTCTTTAAAGTAATCAACATTGTATATACTAAAAATATCTATTATTGAGCAAACGCTTGTACTTGAGAAAAAAAACTATCCTCAAGAGATAAAAAGGTATGCTATTAACACGGCAAAAAATGGTGTGGGTGAAGTTGAAAATAGCGAGTGCACTCCCCGAGGAGTACATACGATTGCCGATAAAATTGGTGCTAATAGTGAAGTGAATACATTATTTGTTGGGCGAGTTCCTACAGGGGAGATTTATCAATCGGGAATGATAAAAACTAATCCTTCAAGAGATTATATTCTCACCCGTATCATACGCCTTAGTGGCACCCAAGAAGGGGTAAATAAAGGAATAAACTCTCAAGGCAAGAAGGTGGATACATTTGAACGTTATATTTATATTCATGGTTCACCCGATGATGTTTGTTTTGATATTCCCGGCTCGAGAGGGTGTATTCGTATGCGTAATCACGATATTATTGAACTTTATAATCTTGTGAGTATAGGGGATATTGTGATTATTTCTGAAACAGGAAACTTTGCTAATGATAGGTTATTTGCTTAATCGTATTGGCTCATTAATTATTGTGGTAATCGGGGTGCTGACGATTGTGTTTTTTAGTTTGCATCTTGCTCCGGGCGATCCTGTTGAGGTAATGCTTGGTGATCGCAGCAGTCAATCCGAGAGGGAAAATTTAAGACGTACGCTGGGCTTAGATCAACCTATTTCGACTCAATATAAAACCTATATTAAAAACCTTTTACAAGGCGATTTAGGGAATTCTTTACATCGCCGCAAGCCCGTTGCTGAAATTATTGCCTCACGCATTGGAGCGACGGTTCAGTTGGCATTATTGAGTATGTTAATTGCCTCAATCATTGCCCTACCCCTTGGTATTATTGCTGCCAGATATCCTTTTCGTCTGCCTGATAGAGTGGCAATGTTATTTTCAGTTTTAGGTTTATCCATTCCTAATTTTGTATTAGGTCCTGTACTTATTCTTATTTTTTCACTGTGGCTAAAATGGTTGCCAACGGCTGGGCATCAATATGATCATTCTTGGGTCTTACCAACTATCGCCCTTGGCACAGCAATGGCAGCAATGTTGGCGCGCGTTTTCCGTGCCAGCTTAATCGAAGTTAAAGAGCAAATTTTTATCACAACCGCAAGGTCTAAAGGTTTAAGCCAAAGTAGAATATGGATAACACATATTATTCCCAATGCCCTATTACCACTGATTACCGTATGGGGATTGCAGTTTGGTACTTTACTTGGGGGGGCTTTAATTGTCGAAATTGTTTTTAATTGGCAAGGTTTAGGGAGCCTCTTAATTGAGGGTATTGAGCAAAGAGATTATCCTATCGTACAAGGTTGCTTGTTAGTGATTAGTCTTTCTTACGTGATTATCAATATGTTAATTGATATTCTCTATGCAATTATTGACCCACGTATTCAATCATAGCTCAAAGCAAAATGAATATTAGCAAAACGTCAATAACTTATTATTTTCTTGCTTTTAGCTTGCTTGTCTTGAGTGTTTGGTTTTTTAATGTCTCATTAGATCCCAAACAAATTACTCTTGCCTATATTCTTTCACCCCCAGACTTTTTCAACACCAATGGTATTGAGGGAATATTGGGCTATGATGAGCTTGGCAGAAGTGTTTTCTCTCGGCTTATCAAAGGTGCTATTCCTGCTTTTACTATTGCTATTCTGGTGGTGCTTTTTTCAATGCTTATTGGTGTAACCATTGGTTTGATTGCTGCTTTTTTTGGTGGCTGGGTGGATATGGTCGTGGTGCGAATTATTGATGTTTTTCTTGCTTTTCCCGGTTTATTGCTTGCGATTATTCTTTCAGGTATTCTTGGTCCCGGATTATTCAATGTAGTTATTGCCTTGTGTGCTGTTGGCTGGGTTGGTTTTGCACGTATTACAAGAGCTCAAACTCTTAGCTTACGGCAACGAGATTTTGTTGTTGCTGCCACTTCACAAGGGCAAAAAACCTCTGCTATACTTTATCGCCATATTTTTCCTCTAACAATGGCACCTTTGTTGGTTGAGGCAACCTTTGCTTTTGCTGGAAGCATTCTTGCCGAGGCAGGCTTATCTTTTCTTGGTCTGGGGGTGCAACCGCCCGATCCTTCTTGGGGGCAAATGATACGAATTGGAGCACAATATATGCTCACCTCTCCTCATTATGTGCTTGCTCCAAGCATTGCACTGTGGGCGACAGTATTAGCGATTAATTATTGTGGGGATAGTTTACAAAGGCGATATAGTCACCTCAATTGACTATCTGAGTTTTTCACTTCGTCTTCTTAGGAGTTCTAAGGTTACCAGCATAAACACGGATACGAGGAAAAACATTGTTGCTACAGCAAGAATGGTTGGGCTGATTTGTTCACGAATGCCACTCCACATTTGTACGGTCACAGTTTTTTGCTCAAAACCTCCGATAAATAAAATAACGACCACCTCATCAAACGAGGTAATAAAAGCGAATAATGCCCCTGAAATCACCCCGGGTAATACCAAAGGCATCGTGATTTTAGTAAAAATAGTATACGCTGAAGCACCGAGGCTTTTTCCTGCTTTAATCAGGTCATAATCAAAATTACTAAGGGCTGCGGTTACTGTAATCACGACAAAGGGAGTCCCCAGCACGGCATGTGCAAGGATAGCCCCGAGAAATGTATTGGTTAAGCCTAATTTTGCATAGAAGAAGAACATCCCTACCGCAGAAATAATAATTGGCACAATCAGCGGAGAAATCAGAATGCTCATAATTGTCTTGCTATAAGGCATATAGGATTGAGAAAGTCCAAGTGCGGCAAGAGTTCCCAAAGAGGTCGCAATAATCGTTGCAAAAAAGGCGATAAAGAAGCTGTTTTTAATGGTTCTTATCCATTCCTCACTACTAAATAAATCTTGATACCAACGCAAAGAATAGCCATCCGGATCAAATGAGAGCATTTTTTCTGTAAAGGTAAAGTAAGGCTCAACATTAAAAGATAATGGGATGATAATAAGAATCGGTAAAATTAGGAATAAGAAAACCACCCCGCAGAAAAAAAGATAGCTATATCGAGCAAGACGCTGAGAATGAGAATAATAGTGCATTGTTTTCCTTAACTCTTAAAATTTTAATTTATCAATACCAACCATCTTGTTATAAATCCAGTATAGCAATAAGATACTTGCAAGCAATAGCGTGCTCAAAGCCGCACCAAGTCCCCAATTAAGAGATTGTTGGATATGGTAGGCAATTAGGTTAGAAATCAATTGTCCGGATTGTCCGCCAATCAAAGCTGGCGTAATGTAATAGCCGATAGAAAGAATAAATACCAGTAATGCACCGGCACTAATTCCGGGTATGGTTTGAGGCATATAGACTCGCACAAAAGAATATAACCATCTGCCACCAAGCGAGCTTGCCGCTTGCATATAGGACTTGGGGATGCCTTTCATTACGCTATACAAAGGCAAAATAGTGAATGGCAATAAAATATGGGTCATTGCAATAATGGTGCCGGTCATATTGTATGCCATACGAATGCGGTCTCCTTCTTCGGTAATGCCAAAGAAAATAAATAAATCATTAAGCACTCCTTGGGATTGTAAAATTACAATCCACGAGGTCGTTCGCACTAATAGAGAGCTCCAAAATGGCAATAGCACAAGAATCATTAATAAGTTGCTGTATTTAAGCGGTAACTCTGCCAATAAATAAGCGACAGGATAACCTAACATTAAACACAGTAGTGTAACGGCTAAACTAATTAATAAGGTTTTGACAAAGAGAGAGAGATAAATACGCTCATCTTCTGATTTAAATTCAACATCGTCAGTTTTTATGTTGTACTGCATATCCATAGCAGCAACATAGTATGAGGAGGTAATAACGCTATTTTCACGTTGTATAATTCTCCAAATTTTTACATCACCCCATTTTTTGTTTAACTTAATCACCTTCTCTTTGTAAGGTGGAGTGAGTTGATCAAGCCTTCGAGCAACTTTTTTGAGTGCACTTCGGGCACCACTTAAGTTGTAGTTAATTCTTCGTGCAAGTTTTCCAATTTGGTTTTGTTTTTTTGCGGCAGTAAGATCGGTAATTAAGGCTGCAAAAACAGCTTCTGAAGGTGCCTCTTGACCACTCCAATCAGCAATTTCTTGTACGGTATTTGGTAATAAAGTCGGGATTTCTGAATTTTCAACACTTTGAAACATCAATGAAAAAACAGGCGTTAAAAACGTAAAACAGACAAAAACAAGTAATGGTAAAACCAGCAAAAACGCCCGTATTTTAAGCTTCTTTTCCGAACGTTGTAAGTCCTTTTTTAAAGTAACAGTGTCCAGCATAATAGTTATATAAGAACTTTTTAGTCAATATGAAATCTTTGCATAAAAGTATGGCAAAAGAAAAAAGATAAAAATTCGTTCTGATTGAGGCGTGGAAATACTGAAGCAAGTTCAGCACAGGTTACGCTAATACATCCGTCTTCGCAAATTTCACAACGAAAATCAGAGCGATTTTTTGCTTTTTTACTTGTCATATCTTTTGTGCAAAGGTCTCAATATAAAAAGAGCAATACGAGTAAAAAAATAATAATTTATTTCTTTAATCTCAGTATTGCTCTCAGTATTTTTGGTGGTGCCAACTTATCACAAGCTAACACCACACTTAATGCTAAACTACTTAGCTAACCATGCGTTAAAACGCTCAGTCAACGTTTGACCATTGTCAGTCCAAAACTCAGCATTAATAACTAAAGCTGTTTTAAAGTTTTCTGGACTTGTTGGCATATGTTCGCTCATGCTAATACCTGTTTTCACATGCTTGCCTACCAAAGCAGCAGATGATTTTCTTGCAGGTCCATAAGAAATCCAACCAGCTTGATCAGCAAGACGTTGCGAATCAGTAGCGAAATGTAGGTAATCTTTTACTTTATTTAATTTACCTTTAGGAACAACCCAACCATCATATTCAAATGCTTGCGCATCCCAAATAATGTTAATCGGTTGTTTTTCGTTAACTTGTGCAGCAAAGAAACGACCGTTGTAGCCTGTTGCCATAGAAACTTCTTTATCCGCAAGTAATTGTGGTGGTTGAGCTCCAGCACTCCACCAAACAATTGAACTCTTGATAGTGTCTAACTTACGAAAAGCTCTTTTAACACCTGCTTCAGTTTCTAACATATCATAAACGTCATCTTGTGCTACACCATCAGCAAGCAATGCCCATTCTAAATTATTATTAGGTCTTTTTTCTAAAGCACGACGTCCTGGGAATTTTTTCAAATTAAAGAAATCTTTAACTGAAGAAGGTTTTTTACCAGAAAAAGCCTTAGTGTTATAAGCAAATACTGTTGAATAAACAATTGTTGGAATAAAGCAACCATTTAAACCACCAATAAAATCTTTAGAAGGTTTTGAACCATCAACACCTTTAGCAAGAATTTTATCATAGTCAATTTTTTCAACAAGACCTTCATCACATAATTGAGCAGATGCGTATTCAATAACGTCAACTAAATCCCAAGTAACATTACCAGCGGCAACTTGTGCACGCAAACCAGCAGGTCCATTATTAGATTTGTCTATGTTATTAATTTTCACGCCAGTTTTTTTAGTCCAAGGCTTGTGATAAGCTTCATCTTGACTGACAGTATAAGCACCGCCCCATGAAACAATATTCAAGCTTTCTGCTTGAGCTGCTCCAGTAAGTGCAACCGCAAAGGCTGCGGTAAGAATATATTTTTTCATATAACCCTCTTTTAAATTGTTAAACATATAAATGATTTTGCATACCAAAATAACTTTTGATATCCGCTTAAAAATAAATTCACCATATATTCGACTCTATGCTTGCTAATTGATACCAGCATAAACTCAAATAACTAATGACTTCAAAATTATAACATAACATTTAATCTTTAATCTAACTATAATTTTTCCAACAATAAGGATATATCTCAAAATACAAAATACTCGTGTTATAATTTTCCATTGCTATTACTATAGAAAGTAAAGTGGCTCACTTAGTCGCCTTAGATAATCGCCTTAGACCTAAAAACACAATCTGACCAACCAAAAAACTTTAAGGAAAATAATAGAATGGAAAACAAACAAGTACACGTAAGCTTTAAAAATGTCGATAAGACTTATGATGGAGAAGAACTTGTTGTTGATAACTTAAATCTTGACATAGCACGAGGAGAATTTACCACTATGTTAGGTCCTTCGGGATCTGGAAAAACCACCTGTTTAATGATGCTTGCTGGCTTTGAGACCGTCACAAATGGAGAGATTTACCTTGATGGCAAGCCAATTAGTAGCACGCCTCCAAATAAACGTAATCTTGGTTTGGTATTTCAAAACTACGCCCTCTTCCCTCATATGACAGTCAAGCAAAATTTAGCTTTTCCGCTTGAAGTAAGAAAATATGATAAAAACAAAGTTGAAGAACAGGTCGAGAAAGCCCTTGCAATGGTGCGCTTAGAAGGCTTTGCAAGTCGTAAAATTTCGCAATTATCTGGTGGGCAAAAACAGCGTATTGCCGTTGCCAGAGCTTTAGTTTTTGAGCCGGATTTAATTCTTATGGATGAACCCCTTGGGGCATTGGATAAAAATTTACGTGAAGAAATGCAATATGAAATAAAGCATCTTCATGAATCTCTTAAGAAAACCTTTGTTTACGTCACTCACGATCAATCTGAAGCAATGACAATGTCTGATAAAGTTGCTGTTTTTAATGAAGGCAAAGTACAACAATACTCTGGACCTAATGAGATTTATGAACATCCTAACACATATTTTGTAGCCGATTTCATTGGCGAAAATAATATATTTAAAGGCGTTGTTGAAAGTGTTGAAGGCGATTATTGTAATATTCAACTATCTGACAATAAAACAAAAATAACAGCATTGGGAGTGAATTTAGAAAATAGCCAAAAACAGGTGGTTATTTCCGTGCGTCCAGAAAAATTACGTATCAACTCACCTGAAAAAAATCAAAACTATAACTACTTAGATGCAAAAGTACAAGAGATTATTTATCTTGGTGATCATATTCGAGTGCGTTTTAGTGCTGCTGGTAATGATGAGGTTATTGCTAAAATCCCTAACTCTTGCTCAATGGAAACATTTAGCATTGGGGATACCGCAACACTCAGTTGGGGTTTTCAATATGGTAGAGCTTTTAACCAGAAATAAAACAAACTATGAAATCAATAGATTCGCTTTACACAAAAGCCAAAATTAATTATTTCCACAACCCAAACTACACTGCAGAAAACTATCCCGAAGCACTTAATCCTATCATTTCCTCATCACTATGTGATGATGCAATTAAGGAAATTTCTCAATGGGAAAATTACACTGAAACACCTCTGCATAACTTAGATAATCTAACCAAAACCATCAACGTCAGCCGCATTGACTATAAAGATGAAAGCACACGATTTGGCTTAGGAAGTTTTAAAGCACTTGGCGGTGCATACGCTGTTTTAATTGAATTACAAAAAACACTCACAGAACAACTAAACGAAATCGTTACTCTACAAGATATTCGCAATGGCAAATATCAAGAACACCTAAAAAACATCACCATCGTCACTGCCACTGATGGCAATCATGGTCGCTCTGTTGCTTGGGGTTGTCAATCCTTTGGTTGTGCCTGCAAAATATACATTCACAAAGAAGTTAGCGAAGGGCGAAAAACAGCAATGGAATCCTTTGGGGCAGAAGTCATTCGCGTACAAGGAAATTACGAAGATTCCGTACAAGAAGCTGAAAAATCTCGTGCCAATGGTTGGATATTAGTATCCGATACCAGCTACCCCGGCTATACCGAAGTACCACGGTTTGTAATGGCAGGTTATACCGTAATGATTAAAGAAGCACTGCAACAGCTTCAAGCACAAACCTCATCAAGCCCAACACATATTTTTGTACAAGGTGGATGCGGTGGCTTACCTGCGGCTATATGTGCCTATTTATGGCTACATCTAAGTGAAAAACGCCCACGTTTTATTGTGGTCGAACCCAAACTTGCCGATTGCCTTATTCAAAGTGCAATGAATAACCGCCCTACTCTGGTAGATATCCAAGAAGAAAGCATTATGGCTGGTTTATCCTGTGGTGAAGTTTCCTCCATTGGTTGGGATATTCTCTCACAAGGAACTAACGACTTTCTTGCTATTGACGATAACCTTATTGCCCCAACAATGCAATCCTTAGCAAAAGATGCTTGTAGTAAAAATCCAATTGTTGGTGGTGAATCTGCCGTTGCTGGACTTGCTGCACTTATTGCAACAACTGAAAATGCGGAACTGAGCCAATCTCTCGGGATTGATCAAAATAGCCATATTTTAATCCTCGGCACAGAAGGCGCAACCGATCCAGAAATCTATCAACAATTAGTAGGGAAAACCGCAGCTCAAGTATTGGCATAACAATGTCTCCAAAGTTCCCCTCACGTGGCTTCCCCACCAGCGAATATGAACAAAGAGTAAATAAAGCACAAGCTCTAATGAGAGCAGCAAAAATAGATGCTCTCCTACTCACCACCGAACCTAATTTCCGCTACTTCACTGGCTTTCACAGCCAATTTTGGCATAGTCCAACTCGCCCATGGTTTGTGCTTGTGCCTGCCAATGAAAAACCTATCGCCATTATTCCCTCTATCGGGCAACAAGCCTTAGAAGAAACTTGGATAGACGATATTCAAATATGGCAATCCCCCTGCCCAGAAGATGAAGGAATTTCACTACTCACCCAGCAAATAAAAAAACACTGCACAAAATTCTCACGCCTCGGAATGACCCTTGGAGCTGCCAGTCACTTGAGAATGCCCAACAATGACTTTACCACGCTAAGAGAAAATATAAAACCTATTAGCATTGTTGATGCAATGCCCCTACTAACCAGCCTCAAAAACATAAAATCAAGCAACGAAATTGATAAAATTCGCTGTAGTTGTCAAATAACTTCACAAGCTTTTGAGAACCTCTACCAAACCATTAAACCCAATCTTAGCGAACGGCAAATATGTCAAACAATGCGTAATGATTTAATCAACCAAGGTGCTGATGAAACCCCCTACCTTGTTGCGGCATCGGGTTATGGTGGCTACCAAAGCATCATCACCGGTCCAACCGATAGAACGCTTACAACAGGAGATATTTTAATGATTGACACAGGCACCATTTACGATGGCTACTACTGTGATTTTGATAGAAATTACGCCGTACAAAACGCCCCCGATATAAGCAAAAAAGCCCACCAAATACTCCATCAAGCCACTGAAAAAGCAATTTCACTCTCACGCATAGGCAATACCACTACAACACTCTACCAAGCAATGGCAGAAATAATCGAACAAAGTGGAATCAGTGCCACTCAAGGAGGTGGTGTCGGACGCCTCGGGCACGGCTTAGGAATGCAACTCACCGAAGGATTTTCCCTCACGAATGACGATAATAGCAAATTAGAATCTGGAATGGTAGTGACTATCGAACCATCAATTACTTTCCTCCTTAATGGAGAACTAAAAACAATGGTACACGAAGAAAACATCGCCATCACCGAAGAAGATCCAGAACTTCTTACTTGGCGTACCCCAGAAGAATTACCTATTATTACCTAAATAATACTCTTGGCTGTGAGGATAAAGTAACAAATTAAATTAGCCGCTAACGACCAAACTCAGCGACACCGAAGGCGTCCGCTGGATTGTCTTGTTAGCAGCCTTTGCTGCAAGTGTCTATGTCGATGGAAGATTTCATGCCATTCTCATGCTGGCAGTTCCGCTAATGGGCACCAGAAAAATCTGAAATCATGAACATCAACATCATCAATCATGTAGATTCTTATTCGGGAAGGGTGTCCATAAAAGCCTTGCTCACCTTAAGTATGAATTTGCTGTGATTCAAGATGTCCTCAGCGTCCATACCTGCAATGGTCAGTCGATATAGCGTCACAGACTTTGGATTCAGTTCAGCAAGGAACTCATCAGTGTTCTGAGCATCTTTAATGAGGATGTCTTCATTCCCCATGATGACATGAACGTTTGTAGCTGCAATGAGTGCGTCAGGGCTTACGAGCAGACCAGAGACAACATCGCTTGCGATGGCTGTGTTACCTAAAAAAAGCGACCCTTTGCTATTGATCCTAACACGGTCATCAGGCAGTGATCGCTCCTTGTCACCATGAGCATTCCCTGCTCGGCCATCGCCAAACTTGAGAACACTTTTGATGTATGCTGGGTAGCTATTAGCGGATGGTGCAGGGTCCAAATATAGCAATGAGTCACTGAGCGATATAGTGCCACCAGCTTCGACACGCAGGAGCCAAATAAGTTCATCTGTGGTGGAGACATGCAGGTAAGGCACTTGATCAATCGTTACTTCGATTGGCGTGTCATGTTCCTCGGTGTTTCTGGCGTTAGTAACCACATCAACCAGATAGACTTTCAGCTCACCCACATGCTGCTCAAGGTAACCCAGCAGCCCTGCCTTCTTGGCCCCTGATAGCTTTCTTGACTTGGGAAGTGTAAGCTGATCGAAAGGACTATAGCGAACAATGATGCGTCCATTGTCTGTGTTCGTCAGTTCTATTCTTTTGGCGTTTCCCAACAGGGATTTGGCCACATCGACGTGCTGAGTACGAATGCTCAACGCATCACAGATTTCTTCGTCGCTGGACGAAACGGTGGTCTTGGTCTCCTCGTAGAGATGATCAAGGAATGCAATCTGCTTTGCGTTGTATTTGTCAGTGGCCCTGCCATGTGGCTTTATGTCATGGGCGTTGAACCCAGTACGTTCGCCTTTGGAAAAGTTTGCATGGGCTTGGTCTGTGCGATCCAGAAAAGACATGATGTGGTTGAGGTGCTTACGCATCTCGGTGATTATACGAGACAGGCGAATACGAATCCGCTTATCGCTTGAAGCTTCCTCGTAAATCTCAGCGAAGTCACCTATCGCCTGATCGACATTGTCGAGCGAATCCTGATAGTGCCTCTGTATATCGAACGAACCGCTCATAGTATTTCTAAGTCTTACCCTTTGTAACATGTGAGTATCGGAACAACTTTGGTCATGTTGAGCTGCTAACGCCCAAACTCAACGGTGGCGTGGTTCCTGAGCCTGTTGAAGGATAGCAGTCAGCTGGAGTGTTTTGTTAGACAAATTACTATGTAATTTTTTCAATTTTATTCGGCATACCTCTTCCATTATTCCACCATCTATTCGGATTCTCACTATCTGGATTGTAGGCAGCCCTACTTGCCCAATCTTCGCGCAAAAATATTACCGGTTCCTCGTAATGGTGAACATAGTGAATGGCATCCATAACTTTTTCCAAAATTGCCATATCCCGTTCAATTGAAATTTTCAGCTCGACCATTGGATACGTTTCAGTATTGCCAGCCTTATATCCTTTTACATGTCTAGTGGTTGTTGACCCTTCCTCTGGTTGTGAGGTTTCCATTCCTTGAGCCGATATACTGGCATTCCTTTTATATCTGCCATAGCTAAGAGGATAAACTTCCATCACGGCATCCAGAATTTTATCAACATCTTCTATAGGTGTTTGAATTTCAATTGTCCAAACTGGGATAAAATAACCTGACTTAGCTTTATATTGATTTAAATTCATGATTTTCTTCTCATTTGCCTAACGATCAAACTCAGCGGCGGTGTGGTTCCTGAGTCTGTCGAAGAATAGTCGTCCGCTGGAGTGCCTTGTTATGTTACTGGCTCACCATTACACCACAATTCATATTCGCTTATATCTATCTCTTTGCTCCATGAAACAGCATATCCTCCTTTCTCGACTTGTACAGATTTGAATAACGCAGGATTTTTTAAGGGTTGGAACATTTCTCTGTTTAGCAAAGGCGTAATATCGTATTTTTTAACTTGCTGATTATCAAATTCAACTTTCAATGTTCGTTCGTCAATGGCTTGGACATTATTTATTTTTGGATAATTCATTGCTTACTCCAATGGTGGCAGTTTATGAAATTCTTGAGCATCCCACATATTTTTCATTTCGTCTTTATGAATCATTGCCCATTCAATAACCAATTTTTTTGCTCTATTTGGTAAATCTCCTTCAATCATTTCAAGCGTATCAATATTGAACAGCCCAACATGTTCACCATAGACAACATGGAAATGGGGTGGCGGATGATCGCCAAAGAACAATTTTATTACGATTCCATAAAACCTTGCTATTTCAGGCATATTTTTTTCTTTATTTTAGTTACTGTCCTTTTTGCTAAAACCATCTTTTTCTTCATTAAAATGATTTTTAACTTATGCCAATCTCGTGGCGATTGATTTTATTATTATCCAAAGGTTAAAGTACCCAGCTCTCTTTGAATTGAGTTTTTTCCACCCTCCAACTTTAACAAGCGTTTTTTTACGGGCAAGCCACCACTATAACCAACTAACTCCCCATTGTTTCCAATAATACGATGGCAAGGAATGATTAGAATTTAAGGAGACAAAAGGTACTTTTTAAGGGATACCTCCGTTTTTTACTATAAATAAAAAGTAGTCTGTCCTCTTAACTGTTAACGCCCAAACTCAGCGGCGGCGTGGTTCCTGAGCCTGTCGAAGGTTCCTGAGCCTGTTGAAGGATAGGATAGCCGTCCGCTGGAGTACCTTGTTATGCGTTATTTTTATATTCCAAGATCGGTAACCACTTTTTTAAGTGGAATACTTTTCTCACCTCTTTCGTCCTTTTTCGCTTCCCTTAGATCCTTCAAATCTTCATATTCTTCCATTAGAGCTACTAATGCTTGGTATTCTTCAAAAGGGAGTACAACAAATTCTTTTTTGCCAAATTTTTCAATAAGTTGTGGATGTAAATTCATAGAATTACCTCTGTATATATATTTTTTTTCGATGTCTTATACGATAAATTATAATTTTCTGTTCTTCTATCTCAAAAAGCACCCGATAATTTCCAGTTCGTAGCCTGTATTCAGGAGTGAAATTTGTGAGTTTCTTAATATCACCAATCAATCCATTTTCAAGTTTTTGAATTTTTTTGATGATTTTTTTAGCCTCTAACTTTTGTAATCCATTCAAGTCTTTTATTGCCTTTGGCATTAATTCAATTTCGTACACTTTTTTTCAACATATATCTCTTCCGCTATCCTGCATAACTATTTATTAAACACTCTAGTATACCGTAATAACATTTGTATTTAAATTTCTTTTGATTGTTGATCTTGTATTCTATTTAATATTCTTGATTTTTGATTTTATTTCCTATAATTATTCAGGGGCTTAGAGGATACAGACATATAAAATGATTTTTAACTTCTGCCAATCTCGTGAAGATTGATTTTTTTATTGTCCAAAGGTTAAAGTACCCAGCTCTCGTTGAATTCAACTTTTTCCAGTCTCTATCGTTAACAAGCGTTTTTTTATTGGTAAACCGCCACCATAACCAACAAGTTCTCCATCACTGCCAATAATACGATGGCAAGGAATGACGACACTCATAGAGTTTGCTCCATTGGCATTGGCAACGGCACGAACTGCCTTCTCATTATCGATATCTTTGGCTAATTGCAAATAGGTTGAAGTAGAACCATAGGGAACTTTTCTTAGTGCTTCCCAAACACTTTTTTGAAAATCGGTTCCCACCATTAATAAAGGAATATCAAAATCTCTTCTATTTCCGCTAAGATATTCATCAAGTTGAGTTCGTGTTTTTGTCAAAAGCTCATCCTCTCGTTCCACAAATTTAGCTTTGAGACCGTTTTTAATTCTATTATCAACCGTTGCCCTCATCCTTCTATATCGGAAATCAAGCAAACAAAGAGAGCCCTCAAAAGAACCCAATATCATTTCCCCAATTTTAGTTTTGTAATACTGTATATTGATTTGATTCATTTTATATATCCTCCAATTTACCCAAATTTGAACATAAAGAAAAAATCACTACTCCCATTGTCGCCCAAGTAATTTTTCTGCTTGATTGCTGATATTATGTATTATTGTGTCCACACTGCAAATTTCATTGATTATCCCAGCCGCCTCACCAACAAATGTATTACTTTTTTTAGGATCGCCTATTTCCCATGCTTGTTGCCATTTCTGGGCTTCTACTTCAGAGTTCTCAATAAGCTGTTCTAAATTATTATGCCAACGATCGGTAAAATCATTTTTTAATACTCTCGCAGTATAACGCTCTGGCCAGTCAATATGACGCACAATATCCATAACTTTGGTGCGTATTGTATTATCACCCGTAGAGGCTACTGCCGCATTATGCATATCCGGAAAAACATTTGCTTCTTTTGATGCCCAAAAGCGTGAACCTATTACCACTCCATCTGCCCCCAACATCAAAGCCGCCGCAAGTCCTCTGCCATCCGCAATGCCTCCAGCGGCACAAAGTAGCACTTGTGGATATTGGTTCGCAATTAAATCGGCAACTTCAGGCACCAAAGTTAAGGTAGAACGTTTCTCACCATGCCCTCCTGCCTCACAACCTTGGGCAACGATAATATCTGCACCACACGCTAAGGCATTGCGAGCATCTTCTAACGTTTGTACCTGACAAATCAGAGGGATATTGCTATCTTTAATTTGCTTGGCATAAACCTTAGGATTTCCAAACGATAAAAAGAACGCACGAGGCTTTAAATTTAATACCTCTTCTAAAACTCCAAGATTATCCTCTATTTTCCAAGTAATAAGCCCACAACCAACTTGAGAGGGATCAACCATAGAAAACTGTTGTTTTATCCATTCCAAATTTCCATAACCCCCACCAATCAAACCCAAACCACCAGCATCCGACACAGCAGACGCAAGTTTCCCCGTCGCAGCAAAAGCCATAGGGGCTGAAATAATCGGATGTTTAAGTGAAAAACGTTCTGTTAGTTTAGTATGTATCATTGTTTGTTTCTATTCTTCATATCACAATAGCTTGTTCCCATGCTTCTGTGTGGGAATAAGCAATAAGGTAGCTTTTCAGTATGTCCCAGAACAGCACTTTATGGCTGGGCATCTTGTTTGTTTTTGTTAGGCTTATTTTTCAAAATATGGCTCAAACAAAACATGCAAATGAGCCTCCAGTGCGTGTGCTAGTGGCTTGCTAAAATTGTCAAAAACAATATTTATTCTATAGGTGTTGCTTCTAATCCAGGATTTTGCATCTTCATCACTACACATCTTTTCTTTTAGAAGTGATTTAGCTAGATTTGAATTAGAAGAATTCTCATTGTAATGTTGGCTATCGAACCTAGCAGCACTATTGGGTCCTGCCACACCAATTTTTAGAGCTTTATTGTTTTCACAAAGCCAAAAAGAGTAGATATGCCATTTACCAGATTTGAATTTATGGGTGTGCTTTCGATCTACAACGCACTCGAACTCGATAGGTTCAATTTTAAGAACTAATATGCTCTCGATGAATGTGATCCATTGCTTAATTTCCGTTTCCATTATCTGATTCTTAGCCTAACTATTTTATTAAGCCCTCAATTTTAACATAGTAGTATTTTTCTTCTCAATGTCTCAATTGTTATCTTTCATGGGATTTTTTGCGAGCAAAGTTAGCTAATTTCATTGCTGAAAAAACAAATATAAGCAATAACCCAATTGCTACAAATATGAATCCCAAGGGCATAAAAAAACTTTCATGGAGCAAACCATCTTCATCGATATATTGATAAAACGTATTTTCTATAAATCCGAAAACAACACGAATCAACATAAAAAACAACCCTGAAAGCAGAAGTTTATTTTTCATATTTCAGCGACAATTATTTACCATCCGCTGGAGTGTTTTGTTAAGCTTTGGTTTTTAAAATTCAGGGAGATTTTCAAGATTATCTTCTTCCTTATTGTTATCCATCGTTTTAAGATAGCTGACTCCATTAACTTTGATAACTATAACTTTTTGCCCTTTCTGCCACTTACCATCATCTTTATATATAGTTACAAAGGTGTTTCCACTATTGATAGCATCAACCACTGCTTGCCTTGAATATGCTTTTCCGTCACCTACTTTATCGCCTTTATCCTCATGAACTTTTAGGTGGGTTATATGCTGATGATCAGAATCGTATCTAACTGCTGAAATTAAGTAATCTGCCCATTTTTCCATTAATATCTCTCCTTGATTGTTGTTTTGAAGCCTAACGTCCAAACTCAGTAGCGGTACGACGTCCACTGGAGTGTTTTACTAGACAAAATAGTGTGTATAGTACATTTTTTCTCTATTCACTTCCAAAAACATAAAAAATTCCAAGTTGCTGATAATGACCTGAACCAGTATCGGAACCACCTACGTTAGGAGTGAATGAATAAGTTATTTCTATATTTTTATATAATAGTCCTAACCTGCCTTGTGGGGATATTGAACTTTCGCTTTTGGTCTCAAATTCTGAGTCTTCATGACCTGATGCAGAAAGGAGCAATTTTTGATCAATTCGATAATACCCGAAACCTCCACCATACAAAAGTTTCCAAGAAGCTGGTAAGTTATATCTTGTAAGTAAATTTAAAACCCAAGATAGCGAGCTTTGTTCTGATATTAAATCACAAGAAATAGTTGAAGCAAAAGGACCACTAAAAAAATCGTCAGTACACGATAAATTGGATACAAGAGTCTTTTTTTCACTGTTAGAGTTAGATCCCAAAAACAAATTTGTTTCCCAAAACCACTCCTGAGACAGCCAAGATTTATTTATCTTGTTTTTATACCCTACACTCAACCCACTGTCAGAAAAAGAGGAGGTTTTGTAAGTTAACCCATCATTGAATCCTCCGTAAAAAGTCGTAACTTCATTCGTACTAAGATTAGCTTTACTTTGTATAAACCCTAATGACCATCTACCACTATTGTCTGCCGCATTTGCAAAAACAGGAAGAAATAAAGCAAAGATTACTTTAAAAGTTAAATTTTTCATATAAATTTTTATTATGATTTATGGAAGTCTAATAGGCGCGAATTTATGAACGCACTTATTAGCAGATTATACTTCAAAACGTGACACAATTTCATTGTTGAAAAAAAAGCAAATATTGAGTCCTCTAAAGGCAACAACTCCTATTCCAATGAGCATATATCATATCCTCTTATCTTACAATTCTTTTACTCAGCAAAAAATAGCAATTCCTTAACTTGTCTACGAAGTGCTGGAACAACTTCCTCTTCAAACCAAGGATTTTTCTTTAACCAGATATTATTTCTTGGACTGGGATGTGGCAAAGGTATCGCATTTGGAAAGTAATCTCGCCATGATTTAACTGTGTCGGTCAGTGATAACTTTATTTCAGGCAAATGATATGCCTTCGCATATTGACCAATTATAAGCGTAAGACGTAACTGTTTAAGTTGCCCTAAAAGTTTTTCTCGCCATATTGGAGCACATTCAGGACGAGGGGGTAAATCCCCTGTTTTGCCCGTTCCTGGATAACAAAACCCCATTGGTAAAATGGCAATTTGTTTTTCATCATAAAAAATATCTTTTGAAACACCCATCCATGATCGCAGACGTTCTCCACTTGCATCGTCAAACGGTATGCCTGATTTATGTACTTTTCTGCCCGGTGCCTGAGCGGCAATTAGAATTTTTGCTTGAGGGGAAATTTGCATCACAGGGCGTACTCCATTAGGTAGATGAGGAGCACAAATAGTACAAGAACGAACTTCTTTAATGAGTGTAGTAAAAGGTGTCATACACTTATTGGACTATTCTTACACCAGCCTATTTTAAGTGATTATTGAAAATCGGATATATGTTTATGGACTCGTATCATTATATCCTTGCCCGTTTTCTGAAATAATTTATATGCGGCAGTGATTCGGTGACCTCCATCTTGAAGCATATAGGTTTTTCCACATCCACAATTTAATAATTGAATGGGTTCATTAATTGATTGGCTATGCTTGAGTGATTTAAAAATTGTATTCAGTCTTTCGTCATCTCCCCTTACCCAATTTATTGGAAGTTTAACAAGCTCACTAACTGGTATTGTTTGACACATAATTGTTACTCTTTAAAATATAACGACTAAAAGTCAGCGACGGTTTACCGTCCTCTGGAGTGTTTTGTTAGCGATTTTATTTGGCATTGTAAATTAAAGACTGTTTCACTAAACTTAAAATATATTCTAAATCATTATCCGAATTAACAATCAATTCATAATCTCCATTTCCCCAATGCCCTGTTTTTGACACATCTCTAGTCAAATTTTTAGAATCTTCTAATTGCCCTCTACGTAGATTAATCCACATCTTTAACTTTTTTCTTTGTATGCTAATATCAACAATGTTAGTATTTGAAATAAACGCCACGTATAATTTTTTAGGCTTAACTACAATATCACCTAAATTTAGTATTGCATCTCTAAAGTCAGTATACAGACTGCTTATTCCATCTTCCACTTTGTTGAGATGATCTTCTTCAGTATAAACTTTTACTTCTTGCAATACTTCACTGTCTGAGCTAGTGTTTGATATAGACTTTACACTTTCCTTTGCTCCTTGCGTTTCTACTTGTTGATAAGAAACGATATTATTAGAAAATCTTTTTACTTCCCACAACTCAATAGGTAAGTCCCTAAAGTTAATAGCTTGTCTTTGATAAGGAGTGAACTGTGGTGATACAAATAATACCCTAGATTGAGACCAATCAACATCTGCTTTTTTTAAGGATTTATCTAAACATTCATTAAACTCAAGAATAAAGTCAGCTTTATTATTAAGCATTAATGACAAGTAAGCATAACCTTGATCAATAACACTAAAACTTTTATTCTTTTTATATTCAATAATGACAAAAGATTTGCTTTCTTTATCAAATGCTAACGTATCAATACGAAATTTATCAATAGAAAATTCAGTTTGAACAAAAGTCAAACCTAATATCTTATGGATATTATGTTCTGTTAATGCCTGAATTTCCTTTTCTAATTTGAACGGCTTTTCAGGGATTAATTCTAGTTTTTCTGAAATTTTAAATAAACTCATAGGATTTAGAATAAGCTACTATACTAACTATTGATTAAACCCTCAATTGTAACATAGTAATATTTCGCTTCTTAGGTCTCTTGGGTTTTTGCCGTTCCCGCGCAGGAGCGTAAGAATGAGCAGAGTGCAACTGTTGGATTATCACTATTTTTTTATCATTTCAATCCCCTAACCTATTGATTTATTTGTTGTAAATAAGGAAAATTGTTATCAACCCAAAATAAATATTGAGACCTTTGCATGAAAGTATGACAAAAGAAAAAAGATAAAAAATTGTTCTGATTGAGGCGTGAAACGTAGCCAATACGTCCGTCTTCGCAAGTTTCACAACGAAAATCAGGGCAATTTTTTGCTTTTTTACTTGTCATATCTTTTATGCAAAGGTCTCATACTTTTTAAACCTAAGCCAATTTATTTATCATCATTTTATGTCAAATTTAAACTCTATTCTTGAAGTAGCAAATCAACATGCTATGAACGTCATCAAACCAAATGTTGATCAATGGGTTGAGCAAGTAAAATGGCCGCTTGATGCCTCTCAAAAGGCTGGAGAAGTGGGTTTATTGGGATTGTATTGCCCTGAAGAACTGGGCGGTCAAGGCTTGTCTCTTGGCGAGGGGATTCAAGTTTATGAGCAATTAGGTTTGGCAGATGGTGCTTATGCCTTTGCGCTATCAATGCATAATATTTGCTCTTATGCGATTTGTGGTTATGCGACGGATGAATTTAAGGGGGAGTGGGCACGCGATCTTATCGCTGGCAAGAAGTTAGCAAATTTTGCATTGACCGAACCTCAATCAGGCTCAGATCCTGTCAATATGTACACTACTGCCAAAGAAAATTCAGATGGCACGTACACGCTTAATGGCGCTAAAGCATGGGTATCTCTTGCTGATGTTGCGGATGTTTATTTGGTTGTCGCCAAAACCAGTGAACAAAAAGGGCATAAGGATATGGCGATGTTTGCCATACCCAAGAACAGCAAAGGACTTAGTTTTGGACCGATGTATCAAACGCCATCCTATAGTTTTTTACCTATGTCTGAAATGTATATTGAGAATGTTACTATCCCAAAGGAGAATATTATTTTGCCTGTCGGTATGGGACTTCAAGGATCCTTAATGGCAATTGATATTGCACGAGTGTCGATTGCCTCAGGGTGTTGTGGACTGATGCAAACTGCCCTTGATACGGCATTAAGGTACGCACGAGATCGCAAAATGTTTTCTAAAACTAATCTGCAATTAGATGGCATTCAATGGATGCTTGGAGAGGTTGATACCAACTTAGAACTTTCGCGCCTAATCTATAAAAAAGCTGCCAATGCCTTAGGCACTCCTGAGGGAAGTTTGCTTGCGGCTAAAGCTAAACTCTTTGTCCCAGATGCGGCATTAAAAGCTGCCAATGTCTGCACTCAAGTGCTTGGTGGTATGGGGTTACTCAAAGAGTATGGTTTGGATCGCTTATCACGTTTAGCTCAAATGTTAAAGATTGTCGATGGCACAACTGAAATTCAGCGTGTAGTCATTGGGCGTGCTTTGCAAAAAAGAGCGGAGTCCTTAGAGCCAATTACAATACCCAAAGGTTTTGGTGAAAAATGAATAAAGCCCCTGCTCCTTTATTATCAATTACTCGGCGCCTACGTTCCACGCCTTTTAGTCGCAAAGTTGCAGAAGCTGGCATTCAAGCCTATACGGTTTATAATCGTATGCTTTTACCGACGGTCTTAAAAGATGTTGTCAGTGATTGCCAACATCTGAAAAAAAACGTCCAACTATGGGATGTTAGTTGCGAAAGACAAATTGCTATAGAGGGCAAAGAGGCTGCCACTTTAGTACAAAAAATAACGCCTCGTAATTTATCTAATCAACGCACTGACCGTTGTATGTATATCCCTATCGTTGATGATACTGGGGGAATGCTTAATGACCCAGTATGTATCAAGTTTTCCGATACGCATTACTGGATTTCCATTGCTGATTCTGACTTACTTTTTTGGATAAAGGGGATTGCTGTTGCTTTAAAGTTAGATGTCAAAGTTTATGAACCTCCGATTTACCCTCTTGCCGTACAAGGACCAAAATCCTTTGCTGTAATGGAAAATATCTTTGGCAGTGAGATTAATAAAATGCCTTTTTTTTCAGCAAAATTTTTTAAGTTTAAAAACGAATCCTTTTTAATTTCCCGTTCGGGTTATTCCAAACAAGGCGGTTTTGAAATTTATGTACAGAGTGATAAAAAAGAAGGAAATATCGGCGAACAACTTTGGGATGCCTTAATGGAAGCAGGCAAAAAATTTGATATTCGTGCTGGTGGACCCAACTATATTGAGCGTGTCGAAAGTGGGCTACTTTCCTATGGCAATGATATGACCTCTGATAATACTCCTGATGAATGTGGCTTACAACATTTTTGTGATGAAACCATTTTTGCTGAATGTATTGGCGGTACTGCCCTAAAAAAACGTAGAGAAGATAAATTCCAACAACAAATTAAAAGTCTCTCCATTGATGGAGGTGCTGTCCCTGCTTGTCGTGATCCTTGGGTGATAACAAAGGAAGACAAAGTTGTTGGGCAAGTAAGCTCTGCGATTTGGTCACCTGACTTTAATACCAATGTCGCGCTGGCTATGATTCATCAACCCTATTGGCAAGCGGGTACAACATTGACTGTACACTGCCCAGACGGAGAACGCCAATCTACTGTTTGTGAAAAATCATTTAATTAGAAATAGTACGCAATATGTCACATATTCACTACCAAGAATTAGATAAAACCCCTGCAAATCATATTGCCTTATCGCCAATCTCCTTTATCAAAAGAGCGGCGACTTACTTTTCTGATATGACTTCAGTCATATATCATAAGCAAAAATTTACTTGGAAACAAACCTACCAACGTAGCTGTCAATTAGCACACGCCCTACATAAACAAGGTATTAAAATAGGCGATACCGTTTCCGCACTATCTCCAAATACTCCAGCACTTATTGAAGCACATTATGGTGTCGCTATGGCTGGTGCCGTATTGAACACCATCAATATGCGTTTAGATAATAATACCATCGGGTATATACTGCAACATTCCGACTGCAAGCTACTTCTCGTTGATGCACAATTTATTGAAATGGCAACCAATGCCATTGAACAAAATAATCTCTCCATCACAGTCATACGGATCGATGACCTACACGAAAATATAAGCTCTCACTTAGGCGATATGGAATATGAAACCTTTATTGCCCAAGGAGAATCGGATTATTTATGGCAAATGCCCGAAGATGAATGGCAAGCCATTGCACTAAACTACACTTCTGGTACCTCAGGAAAACCTAAAGGCGTCGTTTATCATCATCGAGGGAGCTATCTGATGTCAATGGGGAGCGTGGCGGCTTGGCAAATGCCTATGCACCCAAAATATCTTTATACCGTTCCCTTATTTCACTGTAATGGTTGGGGATATATTTGGACAATAGCGCTTCTTGGAGGCACCTTTGTCTGCGTACGTAATATCAGCACCGAACTCATTTTTAACCATATTGCTCAACATAAAATCACTCATTTTGGTGGTGCTCCTATTATTCTTGGTATGTTAGTGAATGCCGACGAGAATGAAAAAATAAAAATAAAACACCTTGATTACCAAGTTAAAGTAATGACTGCTGGCGCACCGCCACCAGCTCCTATTCTTGCCAGTATGGCAGCAATGAATTTCCAAGTAATGCAAGTCTATGGACTCACTGAAACCTATGGACATATTAGCCATTGCTTATGGCGTCAAAAATGGGATAAGCTAACTACCAATGAACAAGCAGAAATTCAAAGTTGGCAAGGAATGTCTTTCCCAATGAATGAAGAGATTGGGCTGATGGATAAAAATGGAAATCTAATCCCCTACTCGCCCTCACAACAAGAGCAAAACGGTGAAATTGTTATTCGGGGAAACACTGTGATGAAAGGCTACTATAAAAATAAAAAAGCAACCCAAGAGGCATTTAATGGCGGATGGTTTCACAGTGAAGATATTGCAGTTTGGCAAGAAGATAGCTACCTAAAAGTTAAAGATCGCCTTAAAGATATTATCATCTCTGGCGGAGAGAATATCTCTTCAGTGGAAGTTGAAGGCATTCTATACAAGCATCCTGCCGTGGCATACGCCGCTGTGGTTGCTCAAGAAGATGATAAATGGGGTGAAATTCCAGCTGCCTTTATTGAGTTGAAAAAAAATTTTGAAAACGCACCGCCATCATTACAAGAAATTCAAGATTTTTGTCGCCAACATCTATCCTCTTTCAAAATACCTAAAGCTGTTAAATTTGAAGAACTTCCCAAAACAGCCACCGGTAAAATTCAAAAATTCAAACTTAGATCCTCTATTAAATAATGCAACTATCTATCGAAGTATTAGCATCCCAGGTTGATGCCTTCATAAACGCCTATCAAAAAAGCGACTTTAAAGATTCACTCAATAAAAATGATTTAACAATTCTTATACCCCACGTGAATGGCAAACCCTATACCACAGTTATTAATGCCAGTAACGAACTTATTGAAAATGGCTTTACCGTAATGCCACACCTTGGAGTGCGAAATCTTAACACCGAAGACAACTTAGATCATATCAATCAATTTCTTAATACACAAACAAAATCGGTACTTCTACTTGGCGGTGATAATAATAAACCACAACGTTTTGAAAGTGTTCTTCAATTTCTCAAAGAACAATGGGAAAATAATAATGCCGCCCCTGTAGATAAAATTGCTTTTGCCGTCTTTCCTGAAGGGCATCCACATATTGAGGCAGAGGAAGGAATAAGCATTCTCAATGAAAAAATAAAATGGGCAAATGAACAAGGGATACACTGTAACGGATTTTCACAAATTTGCTTAGAGGCACAACCGATAATCCAACAAAATACTGTATTTGACAATCAGCATATCAATTTTGCTATCAGCTTTGTGGCTCCTTGCAAAATACCTCAATTACTCAAACTCACCGCTATTTCAGGTGTTAAAAATGCAATGAGTTTTGTTAAAAAACACAATGTCTATAAAATGCTCAGCACCTATGATAGCGACTCACTCATTCAAGAAATGAAACAAGCCAATATCAAGCCAAATGGTTTGCATTGCTACGCCTTTGGCAACTATGCTGGCGCACTGAAAAAATTAGCAAGCTATTCTGCCAATCTCTAAGTCAAGACTATTGCATTAGGTTATGGGAGGACAAGCAGGCAGAAAAAAATTTCATAATCAAGGCGTCAATTGCAGTCAATACGTCCGTCTTAACAAAATTGACAACACCGATTATGGGATTTTTTTCAAGTGCGACTCTTTCCATAGCCTAATGCAATAGTCTTAAGTCTTACAAAAAGATACAACACGTAAAAAAGCTAAAGCTTACTTTGGGGAGCATTATAGAGAGAAAAAACCACAATATCGTTATCACTTTTCAATAAAATAATACAAAACTGCATTACTTACTGAATAGAGAATGGATATAAATTGAAAAATGTAGTAGAATTTAAGATGAGCCGAGGGACGGCAGACATGATATGGAGAAAATATGGCATCAGATGTGTATACAATACCAAATGCAATACACACAATACAAAATCTTTCCCCCGATTTCGCGAAACAGTCGCAACCCCGAGGCTCTCTTTAATTATAGCATAGAAAGTATCTTTTGCCCCCCTCCATAGCCACAACCGTTCTCCACTTGTTGGACTCTTCTTACACCAGCCTATTTTAGGTGATTATTAAAAATCAGATATATGTTTATGGACTCGTATCATTATATCCTTGCCCGTTTTCTGAAATAATTTGAGACCTTTGCAAAAGGTCTCTTGGTGCATAACGCCCAATTCAGCTGCACCATAAACGTTAGCTGGAATTTCTTGTTAGGCACGTGATAGATGACTACTGATGTCTATAATTTGCACAGAGTTTTTGTGGAGCTCGTAATAGTCTCTGGTTTTAGAGACACTTTCACCGTATTTCTGCTGAATTGAGGACAAGATTTTAGGCTGTTTAGAAAGAACACTGGTCAAAGACCGACCACCCTTAAAGAACTTTAGTGGGTATTCTGTGCCTAAGACGTATAACTTTTTCTTTTTCGAGGTTTCATACTCGGCAAGGTTATGGAAATCCTTGAAGAGTCCATTTTGTCTAATAGTATCAGCGCTACCTTGCCAATCAATGAACTTGAATTCTGCAACTTGGAGATTTGTTTCTAAATCGAATCTACGACCTGTATTTCCTGCACCTAAAGAAACACTCTCAATAATTTCACCTTTTTTCAGAAGGGTAGGCAAAGAGTTAATTATCCCTGACGCATGCAGGATAACATTAATTTGGCCTGCAACTTTCTTAACGGCTCTCACAGATTGAATTAATTCATCATTTACACCGAAGGATACACAAAAATCTTCTAAGTTATCTGAAGAAATACCGCAAATTTCACTCTCAATAATAGAAAGACTCCTCGTCAGTGATTCTCCTTGGAAATTCTCAATGATCTCTAAATCTTTCTCGATGCTCATGTTTTACTCTTAACGCCTAACGATTAAACCCAGTGGCGACGTTAGCCGTCCGCTGGAGTGTTTTGTTAGGTGTTATTTAAGTTATCACTCATTTTTTTGAGTAAATTTATTGTTAAATATAAAAATCACTAAACCCAAAAATAAAATACACATCCCTAAAATTTTAACTTTATTAACGTATTCACCTAATACCAAAACTGATGTTAAAACACCAAAAATTGGAACAAACAATGAAAAAGGTGCTATTTTTGATAAGTCGTACTTTAATACTAAACTATTCCATACCCAATAACCAAAAAGTGTTGTTATATATGCTTGAAATGTAATGGAAAATACACTGTAAAAATTTAAATGATTTAAGACAAGATCGGAGAAATCATACCCCTTTAGAAAAATAGTGAGTAACCCCAAAGAAATGGCGGAATACAAACTAGAATGAATCATAAAGGATAATAAATTTTTAACATTCTTTTTCTTAATAATGACATTGCATACACTCCAAGATAATGCAGCGAATAATACTAAACCACCTCCTAATATCACCATTTTATCTTGCGAGTTAAATAATATAAAGACAAGCCCTAACAAAGCAATAAAAAAACCAACAAGTTGAATCGTGTTTAACTTCTCTTTAAAAAATAACACGCCCCAAAGCACTGAAAAGAAAGCACTAAATTGTAAAAAAAGTGAAGATAAACCAGGGCTAATTCCTATCTGCATACCTATATGAACCATTCCCCAAAGCCCCACACCAAATATTACGCCATGTAAGACAACACCTGAATAAGCCTTTGGTTTTTTTACAAAAAAAACCAAAGGAAGTGCACATAACATAAATCTTAATGTTGTTAAAACGAGCGGCGACATTTCATTTAACCCAACTCTAATAACAGAAAAATTTGCTCCCCAAATGGCAGTAACGAATATACAAAGCAACAAATCATTTATTTTCATCATTATAGCTAATTCGTATCTTGCGGTGATTTTCCATAGTAAACAAAAGGGAGGAATACATCTAACGCTTGAACTCAGCCAATGCGTAAGCGGCCGGCTGAAATGATTTGTTAGGGGCAATCTTGCAACAATAGCATTGCTTGTTCAATAGTTTCATCTGACAATCTTTTCTCCCCCCAATTATCACAAATTATACCAATTGCTTTGCATTGCATATTTGCTTCAAAAATTAATTTTGCTTGGCTACAACAAATTTTACAACCAGATTCTTTTTTATCTGGGTATTTTTGCATTAATTCTTCAATACAGTCTTCTCTGGATATTTGGCTGTTAGCATAAGATTTAAATACAGAAAAGCATTCTACAAAAACAGCTTTTCCAATAGACTTTAATTTGTCTTTTAAAGTTTCTTCATTCATCATTTTGCTCCAAGGGAAAGAAAAACATCTAATGGGATTCTTACCCATTTGCTTTTTTGCAAAGGATAATGCGGACAGGCTACTTTTTTCATAATTTTTTGCTCTCCCTCTAACGTTTAATATTGATAACAAATTACACTTTTTTGCTATGTTAATTCCCCATATTGCCAGTCTTGTGCTGTTTTAATTAAATCAGCTCTTAAAAGTTTGCTTCTATGTAACCAAATAGCATTCATTTTTAATAAGGGCGGCTGGTTTTGAGCACAGCGGAAAACCAGTCCGACAACATACGCTTATTATATGACTGTATTACTTTCTACCGAGTATTCTTAGGATTCTCAAAAACAAGTTAATGATATCCATATATAGAGCTGCTGCACTATCTACAGCATTATCCAGAGTTTTCGGAATTTGATTCGCTCTTCCCCAGTCGTAGCCAATATATCCACAAAATATCACTGCTACAGCCCAATCAATCCAGTCGTGATGGATACCTAAAACAAATACTTGAAACAACTCGATAATTAACACAGCAACCAACGCTATGGTTAATGCTCCTGAAATTTTTTGGAAAAACTTTGGGTACATTGAACCCAATATCAGCATAATCAGTGTGACACCAGCAGTTATGCGGATAGCTTCAATTACTAACGATTCATCATACTGAGACACAACCATATTCACAATTAAGCCAAAAGGTACCACTACAAAGTTGTACCCTATAAAACTAATAATTGGTTTTTTTGATGAATTGAATAGATAGACACCAAAAAAGCAGGATGCAAAATAGCCGATAAAAAACACCCAAAGATTTATAGCCCTAAGAAATTCAGGGTCTATATTTACTACTAATAACCAATTTACAAAAAAGCCCCAAAACAAACATAGCCCTATAGTCACGTTGTAAAATGCTGGGCTTATCAGTTTGCTATCTGTAGATCTCCTATTAAATACATCAGATTCGAGCATAGCTTTTAATTCCTCCTTAGATTCAAACTCAGTGGCACATTAGCATCCGTTGGAGTGCTTGGTTATGTGTTTTCTTCATCATTTTCTTTAGTCTCTGATTCAATCCCTTTTGCATTTCTAATTAACTTAGCAATAAACCCTCGATGCTTTTCTATATCGTTCATTGATAGTTTAATTCTATATCTACGATCTCGTTTGTCATAATCCATCAAATCAAGTCCTTTTTCTTCTATCTCTCTTTCCAGATCATCAGAATGGTCAAGCCGAATTTCCATTCTCATAAAGCTTTTTTTAGCTCGAAATATTATAAAATTATCAGCACTACCATTTTGGGCTAGTCCAATATAAAATTTATTATACTTCAACTCATATCCAGGAATAAGCTTTGTAATAATTGTAAGCACTTCATCTACAATTTTTACAGTCTCGGCTGTTCCCCTGTTTTCCCAATAATGCCTATTAGCTATTGCATTAACTTCTTCGTCTTCCTCAACTAGTCCTAAGCTCATTTCGTCAAGGATAGTATTAAATGTCAGAAAAAATTCCTCTCCATTTTTATATGCTGTTAACTGAATCGCAATTAATGGGATATTCCCATTGAATAAACTAATTACATTTAAAAATCTGCTTGTTATTTGTTCCGCGACTATAACAGCACAGTGTTCATATTGTGGATATCTTTTTCTTTCTATATCCCAATATTCTATTGTTCTGATTATATGGCTTTCGTCTGTTTTACCTAATTGAATTTCAACTTCATATCTCTTGTTGATGTCTGCGTCTTGCAATAGAATGTCCAAACGACCAGCGCGAGGTTGTTTTCGTTCTTTATCTTTTAGAACTAAATCGCCCAATCCTAATATTTCTGGATTTTTTGCTATAACTTCTTGCAACCAACTCTCGTTTAAGAGCGGATGATTTTTCAAATTGATTTTCTCAGGTTGGATTAATTTAACTTTATCCATCAATATCTCCTTTTGTGCACATAACGGGATTGCGGATAAGCGGCAGTCCCGAACCCCTTATTTATACCATAATAATCTTGCTTTAACAATATTTCTTTAACTTTAAAGAGCGTATTAAAAACCTGACGACCAAACTCAGTGGCACGTAAGCGTCCGCTGGAGTGGTTTGTTATGCATGATTATTTTTAAGCCATGCAATAACCTCTTCAGCATTTTTGTCAGGTGGAAAGACTGGATAAAACACCTTAACAATGCGCCCTTCACAAATTATTAAAGTTAGGCGTTTATAAAAGCGAGTTCCAACTATTTTCATTTCTAAGAAAGGGATATTCAATTTTTCATTTAGCTGAAGATTACTATCGCTGATGAGAGGAAACGGCAAATGTAGCCTTTCAACTTCACCTTGCAAATATGGAATATCTTGAGTTGCAAGCCCAAACACACGAGCATTAAGAGCTAATAGTTCAGATTGATGGTCCCTAAAAGCACAGCCCTGCGGGGAGCAACCGCGTGCACCCGGAATATCATCCCAGCCGACTGGATCTACAGCATCGGCTGAAGAACGAGGATAGATATACAACACTACTGTTTCAGGCAACTCCGACAATGTAACAAAGCCGTTAGTGGACTCAAAAGTTAGCGAAGGAAAAAGTGTTCCTTCAAGATGATCACATGCACCATCATCTTTGGGTATAGGTAAATTATCAGGTAGTACTTGTTTACTCATAAAATCTACTCGTAAATTAATTGGATGCCTAATGCTCAAATTCAGCCGACGCTTTAGCGGTCGGCTGGAATGAATTGTTAGCTTTTTCTGTGGTATATCTCTTTACGGTGACCAACACTAATTACAAGTATTAGTAATCTATCATCATAGATTTCATACAAGACTCTATAACTACCAATTCTAATCCGCCACGCATCTCGACCTAATAATTTTTTACTTCCTTTTGGTCTTGGTACATTTGCTAAATTTTGTATTGCCTCTATAATATTCTGTTGATCTTTACGCTTTAGTTTCTTCAGTGATTTTTTGCTCTTTGTTTAATTTCAAGCCTGTATTTCAATTTAAATACCTGCCTCTATTTCATTTACTACCTTGTCAAATGAGATACTCTCGTCATTTAATGATTTTGCTAAATCATACGCTTTAATATCTTCTAATTCCTCTAATGCTTCCAATAACTTTTTCCACTCATTATATGTAATCACAACAGCTTTTTTATTTGATTTTTCATCAACTATATACTCTGGATGTATATTCATTATTATTTCTCCTACGTATATTATACGAAGCTAACGCTAAGCTAAGCGGAAAAATATAGCTGGCTATAATGCGCGGAGCGCGAGCCAACTGTATTTTTTCCGTTTGAGCGCCTTGTTATATTTTATTTACACGATATTTCAACCGTTTTTGGATACCAAATTGGCCCTGCTAAAGTGTTAACTACAAAGCCGGAGAGTCCATTGATAAATGTTAACTCTGTTGTTACAGACGACCAAGGGGTACCTGCACACTCTTTTGTTGGGTTTACTACAGGTGAGCCTTCAATTAAAGCAAATACAAAATTATGGTGCCATAATTGAGATTTTTGGTTTACTTGGGCTTGCTCTCCTTTATCAAAGTGTATAGTTGAACACCCAGAAATTAAAATAACAGCAAAGATACTTAATAATTTATTTTTAACCATTATGATTTCTCCTCAGGACACCATACTTTTGCAGTGTGTGGGGAATATATTCCCAATGTAATAAAGTTTAACAATCCATCAAAAAAAGTTTGCTGTGATTGCATTTGTAATGGTTCTTTGTTGTTACAAATTTCCAAGACATTTACATGATGCTCTCCTGCCAAACCCCACAAATAAAAAGGTTTAGATTCTTCATAGGTAGGCGTGTTCACAAGCTTTCTTTCTCCTTGCGGGGCAATGGTTACAGTTGAACACGCAGATAACCCTAGAAGAAGTATACTGACAATTAATTTTTTTTTCATTTATGACTCCATTATTGATTTTAAAATATAACGCCGCACTAAACGGCTGATTACAGTTGGCTAAAATAGTGAGGAACGAACTGAGCCAACTGTTAGCAGTCCGTTTGAGTGCCTTGTTATATGCCACATACTTTACAACAAATGCGACACGAATTTAAGGGCACCGTTATATAAAAACCACACCCTGAACTTTTGAGCTACAACACCACAGGTTGAACTAAATTAATAGCGTTGCCGACTAAAAAGTTACTTAAAAAAGGGCAACGCTTATTAGTGCATGCACCCAACCGAGTTTAGCGAAAAACTCACCGTAAGTTCTCTTGCCCTAAAACAAAGTTACTACACGCATATAACGCCTAAATCAGGTGTGCCATAGGCGTCACCTGGATTTACTTGTTACACGCGCATTGTGGCTATGAATGATCGCTTTTAATTTACTTGGATGCATAGCGGGTTGCTGTGTGTGAAGCATTGCATGGCAATTTGGACACACAGGGCATAAATCATTTATTGGGTCTACTTCATACTCACCATCGATTTGTGATAAATCCACAATGTGGTGAACATGGATGAAGTTTTTTCCAATCTCACCATAGTGAGATGAAAAATCAAAAGAACAAACACAACAGACAGGTTTATGATAGTCAATACATATCTTTCTAGCTTTGGCATTCCTTTCATATGCATTGATAGAGACGTTTTTGATTGCCCCTTCAAATAAGGGGTTCAGATTGACTTCGTCAGGATACACTGCCATAGAATTTTCTTGTGACAACTCTTCTTTCAGTTTGTCAAGTAATTGCTCGGTTTGTACTTGTTTGCCATGACCTAATGCGTTGTAGTATTTAACGTGTTTATAGGATGTTTTTAGAGCCCTCTCAAACACATTTTGCCCAAAGTCATCACGTATTTTTCTCAAGAAAAACTCTGTGCCAGCCAAGTTCATCGTTCGCTTATAGGTATGACCAGAATTATAGGTATGACCAGAAAGTAAGTATTTTAAGTTCTGAATATAGTCCGCAGCCGATCCCTTACTCATTAGGTTGAGTTCAACCGCTTTTTCAATAGCCTCATTTTTTTCGATTTTCTTATGGTAAACATTGATAGCCAATGCATATATTTCTTCAATATCTCTAGGCTCGATTTTCATGTTTACTCCATGTGAGCGTGTAACTATTTATTAAACCTTCAATAATACCACAATAATCTTGCTTTAACATATTTATTTAGCTTTAAAGAGCATATATGAGTTTAATATAAGGTGTTTTTGATTTTTATGTTTACAATAATTGGTATGCATTTGCAAATAAGAAAAGGATAATGGGGATAGGCTACTTTTCTCATAGGTTTCATCTTGAGTTTCTCCTCTTGGGATACAGAGTATTACTATTATCTTCTTGATAATAAAAAATAAAAATCATACCATAAAAAGTAACCTATCCCCCTTAATTGTTTTAGATTTAATTTTACTCTGACCCCAGTTATTTGTTAAGCTGCCTTTTTGTACACGAGCCATAAAATTGCTGAGGAATGAGTTTTCCTGAAAAACCAACGGTATTTCTGCTATGAACAGCTTTCATTTTTTTATCAATAGTTGTAGTCATCACATTGCCCAAATCTGTTATTTCAATGAATGTTTTTCCAAAACCTTTATCAATATGAAAAACCTCAGAAGGAGTGCCTGTATTGCCAATTACGTGAGCCTTATCATCTATTTCGCTGATAGCAAATGTGAGTTTCAGTTTTTCTTTTTCAAGACCATTTTGAGTATTTCTATGAGTGAAAGTACAATCATAGGTTCCTGCAAAAGAATTTGAAACAACTAATAATATCATAAACATTATAGATAGGGTTGATAAAAAAAATCTTTTCATAATAATAACTCTAATACCCAAAAAATTAAAAAAAATAGTCAAGACTTTGAGGCACATTCACTGCCTAACGCCTAGCTCAGCGGCGGTTTACCGTCCGCTGGAGTGCTTTGTTATGCCAATTTTTTGATTCGTTCTGTACTTGGCACATCTGAGGATAATTGTATCAGTTTTTTGTTTGGAAAAGATAGCAAGTTTTCTCCGAACCCTTTTCTGTGACTATATTGTTCGGCAATGAAGCTACCAGGACCATTAAAAATTTCTTCATATGAACCATCTTCGTAAATCTTTATACCTAAATAATAATCAGAAATTTTCTTGAAAGTTAGAGAGTTTTTGAATGTGGCTTTAATTTGAACTTTTTTACCGCAGGACGTTTGACCATCATAATCTTTGGCTAAGCCTTCAAATAAAGTTATGTCATAGTCTCGTTGAACTATGGCTTCTCCAATATCACCTACCAAACGTCCATCAATAGTAAATTCTTTGGAAGGTAGGGCTTCTTTGAGTTGTTTTATCCCAGAGAAAATTTGCTTCAATGAAGCTCGAATTATTTCATGTTTAGGCATGATGTTTCCTTACGGCATAAGTATTTATTAAACCTCCAATAATACCACAACAATCTTGCTTTAAAGAGCGTATATGAGTTTAATATAAGTTATTTTTGATTTTTATGTCGGCTGAAAACATATTTTAGATTGAATTTAATAACTCTTGTATTTTATTATCAGTCTCTTTGGTTTGGTCTCGATAATTTATTTGAAGATCTCTCGAGTTCTTTATTATTTGCCATTTCTCGTTTTTCTTTTCATCAATTTTTTCAGTCTTTACTTCTTTTAATAGCTTGTCAATTTGCTCTTCAAGTCTTTCCACTTCTGTTAATAAAAACTGTAACCATGCAGCATAAGCACCTAAAATATTTGAAGAGTTTTGTTGATTAATTTGTATCGATAACGAATGTGCTTGCTCTGTTTGAGCCCTTGTTGATTCTTTCAACTCTTTGCCCTGAAGCAGGATTGCAATAAGACCCAAAACCATTGCTATAGAAGTAAATACCCCATCAAGTATGGTTAATGAATCACCAAGATCTGTGGTACTCTTAGGGAGAGTAAGTTGTCTAAAATTTTCTGGAAGATACTCAGCTGGTATATAGCCGGTCAAAAAAGCCGCCAAACCGATCCATAGCAGTAAAAATGAAAAAATTGTTAAAAATATTATTGTTCGCATAACACTTCCTTCAATCTAATGTCCAAACTCAGCGGTGCGTTAGCATCCGCTGGAATGATTTGTTAGGCGACTATTTCAGAGACATAACGACCTTACCTACTACCCTACCCGATTCACTATGAGTGTGTGCTTGCTGAACTTTTTCCAATGGAAAAACCGACTCAACAGTCGCTTTCAATGCCTCTGATTCAACCATATCCTTTAACTTATTCAAATTGTCACTTGATGATTTAACCAACATTCCTTTGTATTTTTTTGAACGGAAGCAATTCATTATTCCACCAAAAATTAGCAATGGAAAACTTGGATTGAGCGTTATAAAAGCACCTTGTTCTTTTATAATTTTTTTGGACTCAGAGAATGTCATATTGCCAACAAAGTCATATATGCTATCAAATGTTTTATTAGAATTTAGAATATTTTCTTGTTTATAATCAATAATCACATCAACACCAATACTGCTTGCGTACTCAGCATTCTTAGCACTGCATACTCCTGTAACATGACACCCCAAAAACTTTGCAACTTGAACTGCTATGCTTCCCACACCACCAGTACAACCATTAATCAGTACTGTTGAGTTTTCTTTAATTTTTCCATAATTAACAAGTGACTGATACGCTGTTAATCCTGCTAATGGAATGGAAGCAGCCTGTATAAAATCAAAATTTTTAGGTTTAAGGCAAATATTATTCGTATTTACTTTGATATATTCGGCATATGCTCCGCCTTTTAACGCATTAATATGCCCCCACACTTCATCACCTATTTTAAAATCCTTAATTTCTGCACCGACTTCATCTACAATACCAGAGAAATCTCCTCCAAGGATTTTTGGGGGTTTCTTTCCACTGACTGCCTTGAGTAATCCTTTTCTGATTTTCCAATCAATAGGATTAACTGAACAAGCATAAATACAAATTAAAATTTCATTTTTGCCAATTGTTGGTTTTTCAACATTTTCAATATTCAATACTTCAACCGAACCATAATCTGATGTAACGACTGCTTTCATAAATTTACCATTTTTAATTTTAAAATATATTTTAGTGCTTATTATTGCCTAAAGCCTTGCTCACCAAAAATTAGGAGCATAGAGAGTGGAAAGAGCCGACTGCATGCGTTTGTTAGGTTTATTTTCGATGTTTCGCTAATTGTTCCGTCATGTAATCCGCAGCATTAACTCCATAACCACCGTCGGTACCCAACTCCTCAGGAGTTACTTTTGGTGTAGGCCATAATAAATTTAGAGCGAATTTTTGAATACCTGCTCCTTCTAAGTCGTTATAAAAATCATTATCTGTTTCACCAGCAGCTGTCCTATGCGCCCAATAGCCAGAGCTACTTGCAACCAAATCTACCACTTGCAAGCGTGAATCTTTTTTAGAATTACCAAAAAAAACGCCATTCGCTTTCAACGGTAATCCGTATTTTCTACGATCATATCCCACAATTTGATGAGTTAAGTCTTTAGACATAAAAAGCTCCAATGTCTCCTTTTCCTGAAACAACGGTTTTGAATCATCATGTAAAACATCGAAGTGCTCTTCAAATTTGTCACCCCAATGCGCGCAATGTTGAAAGAACGCAGGAATTGCTGGGTCTAAGTAGTTTTTGCCACTGCTTTCTAGTATTTCTTGAATTATCTCTTTACTAGCTAAAATCGGAGTAAGGGAATCTCTATACGATTTGTCAATACAACTTCCATGCAATTGCCTCATGGCATAAAAGAAATTATTTATCGACGAAATGCTTTGAAATCTAACCATCTCGACAAATTTTTCGTACATCTCACGCGTTCTTTCATTTCCGCAGTAAGTAGACATACAGTAATAATGCATGTTTGCTGTTGCGATATTGGCACCGTCTTTATATAGATCTATCCCATCCCTGTACGCCATTGTCTCAATAATCAGATCTACGATCTTTGTAACGACCATATATTCCTTGTGAAAGAACGAAGTTTTTATTCTATCTGCAAATTTGGCAGTGCTTTTAAGAAACTTAATTATCCTGCGTCTGCCTGCAACACTTTTTTTTAGTTTGGAGAACTTAGCTTCACTAGCTTGGTGTGTTAGAACTACCGATAAAAGCTCTTCTGACTCTCGTGTTGATAAATCACTTGACGCAAGCACGAATACTCGTTGTTGCTGGTTTAGAAGATCGACACCAGTGTTTCCAGATTCATCAAATGCTACGAGACTCATCTCACAAACCTAACGCTTCAAGTAGCGGCGTGCAGCATGTCCATCCACGACGTGGCGACTGCCTCTTGACTTGTTAGGTGTTTCAATGCCAAGCATCTCTATTAAACTCCTTTGGTATATCTTGCTCAGAAGGGTCATAAAACCCTAAGTCTTCTAGTGCGTCAAACCATGCATCTCGCTTTGATTCTGGAAGCGTATGACAGCACCATGGACAAAACTTTATTTCACTAACCGCCGAGCCGCCATCGTGAATTATTATTCCGTACTCATCGAATTCCGGAATGCGGCTGCCTTTAGGCAGTCCGTTGGAGTGCTTTGTTATACTGATAATGCAACAAGGTAAAAATGCTCTTTCGGACATTCGCTATTTTTTTCTAATAACTTAAATTCCTTTTCTTTTTGAGGTTTTACAAAAATTTGATATTTATACTTATGCAAGAAATCTAACACATCCTGAGCAGTATATCCAAAATTTTCAAGTCCACAACCTACATGTACTTCTATAAAACAATCTGGGCGAGACTCTAGTGTGCGCTTTGCACCCTTCAATACGTTAACCTCGTACCCCTCTACATCAATGAATATAACATCAGGCGTTCCAAACTCTTTACTTAGTTGGTCGACTGTAGTACACGGGATTTTGATTCCTTTTTCATTTATATTTTTTAATTTTATTCTTCCGTTTGAACGGTTGATAAATGACACCTCGCCTTCTTTTTCTCCAACTGCTTTATTAATAATTTCAAGTTGAGAAAGCGCATTAATATCGCGATTTTTCACTGCCAAATCAAAATTATGAGGATTTGCTTCTACTGCTATTACTTGTCCCTTTTCACTGGTTATATTAGCAAGAATAGAAGCAAGAATTCCTTGATGAGCTCCACAATCAAAAACTTTTGCACCTGAACATAATTTTCCTTTTTTCAACAACTCAATTTCTGGTAAAAGATCCCAATCATTGTTATACCACTCGTACCCTGTACGGTCTTCAAGGTGTACAAAAAGTGGAAAACCAGAATAGTTTCGCTTTATTATTCTTTTTTTGATAGCCATTTCTAATATCATACCTATTTGATTTTTAATAGATACAGGTAGTATTTTTCTTAAAGTTTTTTTAATCATAGTAATAATATAAGTTACTTTTGATTTTTATGTTTACAATAATTTGGTATGCAGTTGCAAAAAAGAAAAGGATAATGGGGACAGGTTATTTTTTTCATAGATTTTATCTTGAGTCTCCCCCTCTTAGACTAAAGGGCATTGTAAGTTATTTTTATAATAAAACATGAATATCATAAAAAGTAGCCTATACCCTTAACTTTTATTCTTATATTTGAAAGTATAATATTTCAAACACTAACGGCAATAACACTAGACTGAATGAATTTAAATTATCATATATTCTATTACCTAACGTTTTTGAGTATCTCCTCAAAAACTGGAGATGGAGTAAGTTCTGTAATTTTTGGAGAGTGGACAAAATAATGGTTACAGAGATTTGAGTATCTCCTCAAGAACTGGAGATGGAGTAAGTTCTTTAATTTTTGGAGAGTGGACAAAATAATGGTTACAGAGATAAACAATATTATCCATATTTATTGGCAACTCAATTTCGTTTGATAACAATATTTCTATAAATTTTTTTCGGTCAACTCTAAATATACTTTTACCAATATCTTGATCTCCATTAAGGATGTCTAAGAGTGAATTAGATAATTCACCATCCATTCTAAGTCTGAATTTTGTTCTCAGCATAGGAGACCATTCGTTTTTCTTATAGTGTCGATAAGACAATTCTTCAAACAACTTTAACATACTCCACTCTGATGTTTCTAGTGTTGCAAACACACCATTTAAAGCTCGATTCAAATCATCATTTTCATCCCAGTCTTCTTGGCATTTATATCTCATATCATGTTCTACCTCATGCCATCCTTCCGATAGTACAGTTCTTATTTGAACTTCAAGTGTGCTATCAATTAACTCCTTTTCATTATCTAAGGTTATACTTTCCTTAATATATTCTGTTGGTATTTTAAATATTAAATTGTATCTAGTTGCATTAAATGCATTTTTCTCTGGAATATCAATCGTCGACGATTTAGAATCATATTCATACCTCTTTACAAGAACTTTCTTTGCTATTTTAATATCATCAGGAAAATACAAAACCACTCTATGGCCAAAATAATCCTGTATTTTTTTTACTCCACTATACTTGTTGCCACCTCGTAGTTCTTTTGCCTTCAAGGAAGCAGGTGATTTTATTCTAGAGAATACTCTAAATAATAAACCCAACTTAGAAAGCTCCTCCTCAATTGACTTATGTATCTGATTGTTTATACGAATATCACTCTGTTCCAACATTAATCACGACCTAATATGTTTTTTATTTCACAAATTTTATCTAAATTCAACTCAACAAAGCTTATTTTTTTTGAAACCTTAAGTATTCCAGTTTTTTTAAGACGTTCCAAAGTTGATAGAATTTCGTAGCTATTAAAATTATTATTTTTTGCGCATATTTTTTTTATTGATTTATGTTTGTGAAATGTTTCTATACCTTTTGGCCAGAATTCTTCAAGAATATATATTTCACATTCTGTTTTTTGATTTATTATTTTTTCTTTAAATTCAACTATACTTGCACTTTCTATAACATCATTATTATCAATACAACTGATAAAATTAATAGAATGACCTATATCACCAACTATATTACAATCATACAAACGGCAATCAACAAACGTAACACCTATCAAATTCTCAACCAAAAAAGAAACCCCTATAAATACACAATTTATAAATACAGATTGATCTATTTTTGAAAATTCACCAAGTCTTATATCTCTTATGGTTATTTCTGAAATACTTTCATTATTAATATCTATGGATAATGAATCTGTCAGTGCGATAGAGTACGATACCCTTTGTTCCACATTTACAAATTCCATTCTGAATTTAAGTGCAGACCATAATCTATTCCTGCTAGTTAAGCTTCTTGATGAATATGAAACAATACATGGCTCAATAAATCTTTGATCACCTGCCCATTCTAAGTTTGCATCTTCTAAGATACATTCAGCACAAAAATTACCTAGAATAAATTCATTTACAAAACAAATACCCTTTTCATCATTTTTTCTGTCAAGAAATGCATGACTAGCTAATTTATTTGCCAATTCATCAATAGTGGGTCTCTGATCACTCGGGTAGTTATTTCTTGCTTCTTGCAATAATAGTTTGTTATTCGAAATAATTAAATCTAAAATATAATCTTTGTTTTCTGTAGTATAGTTAAATTCAATCATGTCCTGAGCTATAGATTTCATGACTCTATACTGATTTTTTGGCAATATTCGAAGATCTTGCCTTATACGCTCTCTTTCTAGCATAGATTTATAGTATATATCAACAAGGGAGTCCAGATTACGGACTGCCTTTCCGAATTCACGTTGTGATATACATTTAAGATATTCAAGTAACACAGGATTTAACAATTTTTTTATTGGGAAATTATTTTTCTCTAGTTCCTCAAGCCTCTCCTTAGTTAACCAATGTTCAGCAGTAGGTTCTTTTAATCTAATTCTTATAATTTCAAATTTTTTTTCATGAGAGTCCATCCATTCATGAAAATCATCTCCATCAAAAATTGCTGTTCTTCTAGTCGTTAAAACTATTTTTGATTTACCTTTTAATAATTCACTTATTGTTTCCATCATAGGCTCTACATTCTCATATCCAGAGCGCTCTCCACTATGATGTAACAACTCATCAAATCCATCTAGAATGACTGGAACATTACCATTCTGTATTTCTTTTTTCACTAATGGCGAGTTAAGTTGTGGAAATGATCTATCAATTTCATCAAGAAGAACATATTTAAATAACTTAGCCTGCCTATTTCTTGATAATTCAGTAAATAATGGAACCTTATTTTTTTCTGAAGCAATTAGACCATTTAGTAATTCATATGATGTACATGTCTTTCCAAAACCCGCAGCTGCTTCAATCAAAAAAAGAATAGGATAATCACTACTTAGCCTTTCTATAATTTCATTTACTACCTTCTTTTCCCCATCCTTTCCATTAATTGAATAGTCTGACTCAATATATGTATAGGTTGCATTATTTGAATACTTTTCTACTAATGATTTTGTAAACTCTGAATAGTCTCTGCTATGACGCTTATGTGCTCCATCTACTCCAAAAAAACCTTTGAATAAGATTAATGCTGCTTCTGAAATATTTTTATAGCCTCTTACAGTGCACGCATAACCAGCTCCCTTAAATTGTTTATATGCAGACTCGCTATCTGCATCATCTGTTAATTTAACAATATCAGCATTTAAAAAGTGACCGCTCCTAATTGAAAAAACAGCAATATTATCTATATTTTGCTTCCTTATCTCAAATCCATAATCAAGATAAATATTATTAATTTCTTCACGATTCAGCATAAGTATCTATTCCCTCATAGATTAAATAATAACATTTATAGGCTTGTTGAGTACACAACTATTTCTTAAGTTTCTGGTCACTTTTGATTTTTATGTTTACAATAATTGGTATGTCGTTGTAAATAAGAAAAAAGTTAGCTTTGAGGCTAATTTAGGCAATCAATATCCCCAATTTTTCACTTGCCACGCAGGATTAGGGCTGGTGGCAAGTGTTGAAAAATTTTTAGATTCTCAAATTAAAATCTATCTAAGTTCATTACTTTATCCCATACTTTGATAAAGTCTTGGATGAATTTTGCTTGGGAATCTTCGGTGGCGTAAACTTCTGCGAGGGAGCGCAGTTGGGAGTTTGAACCAAATACGAGATCGACTCGGGTTGCAGTCCACTTGACTTCACCATTGGTACGATCTTTTCCTTCAAATGTTTCTTCGTCACTTGAGGTTGCTTTCCATTGGGTGCTCATATCAAGGAGGTTGAGGAAGAAGTCGTTGCTTAGGGTGTCCGTTTTTTGTGTGAATACACCTTCTTGAGTTCCACCGACATTAGTATTCAGCACACGCATACCGCCAAGTAGTACGACCATTTCTGGAGCACTTAGGGTAAGTAGTTGTGCTTTATCAACTAATAGTTTTTCCGCAGGTACGGTGTATTTGCCTTTGAGGTAGTTACGAAATCCATCAGCAATGGGTTCTAAGACGGCAAAAGATTCAACGTCGGTTTGCTCTTGTGAGGCATCGGTTCTGCCTGCGGTAAAGGGTACGCTGACGTTATGCCCTCCGTTAGTTGCCGCTTTTTCAATAGCGGCACAACCACCAAGCACGATTAAATCCGCAAGGGAGACTTTTTTTCCTCCAGTTTGGGCTTTGTTAAATTCTTCTTGAATGTTTTGCAAAGCGTTCAGTACTGTTGCGAGTTGTTGTGGTTGGTTTGCTTCCCAGTCTTTTTGCGGAGCAAGTCGAATGCGTGCACCATTAGCGCCACCACGTTTGTCTGAATCACGGTAGGTGCTGGCTGATGCCCAAGCGGTTGAGACTAATTGAGAAATGCTTAAACCTGAGGCTAAGATTTGTTCTTTAAGTGCAGTGGTATCTTGTTCATTAATGGTTGGGTGGTCCACTTCTGGGACGGCATCTTGCCAAATAAGTGTTTCTGCTGGAACTTCTGTTCCAAGATAGCGAGCTTTAGGTCCCATATCACGATGAGTGAGTTTGAACCATGCACGAGCGAAGGCATCAGCAAATTCAGCTGGATTTTCTTGGTAGCGTTTTGAAATTGGTCCGTAGATTGGGTCAAAACGTAGGGCAAGGTCAGCGGTTGTCATCATTGGGCGATGTTTTTTTGATGCGTCGTGAGCATCGCTAATCATATCTTCATCAGCCACGTCTTTGGCTAACCATTGGTTGGCGCCAGCTGGGCTTTTGCTTAATTCCCATTCGTATTTATAGAGCATATTTAAATAGCCCATATCCCAGGTTGTTGGGTTTGGTTTCCATGCGCCTTCAATGCCACTACTGATGGTATCCACGCCATTACCTGTGCCGTGGGTACTACTCCAGCCAAAGCCTTGTTCTTCAATGCTTGCTCCTTCGGGGTCTGCACCGACTTGTGCGGCATCACCTGCACCGTGGCATTTACCAAAGGTATGACCACCAGCGACAAGTGCAACGGTTTCTTCATCGTTCATTGCCATACGACCAAAGGTTTCTCGAATATCTCGTCCAGAGGCTACTGGATCTGGGTTACCATTAGGACCTTCTGGATTGACGTAAATTAAACCCATTTGTACAGCGGCGAGGGGGTCTTCAAGTTCTCTATCACCTGAGTAACGTTGGTCATCTAACCATTCTTGTTCTGCACCCCAGTAAATATCTTCTTCTGGTTCCCAAATATCTTCACGACCTCCAGCAAATCCAAAGGTTTCCATTCCCATTGATTCAAGGGCGCAGTTGCCAGCAAGAATCATTAGGTCTGCCCATGAGATTTGGTTGCCATATTTTTGCTTGATTGGCCATAGTAAACGACGTGCTTTATCAAGGTTAACATTATCTGGCCAGCTATTGAGGGGGGCAAAACGTTGTGAACCTGTGCTGGCTCCACCACGACCATCACCAATACGGTAAGTACCGGCACTATGCCATGCCATACGAATAAAGAATGGTCCATAATGTCCATAATCCGCGGGCCACCAGCTCTGTGAGTCTGTCATTAGATCATATAAATCTTGCTTTAACTTTGATAAGTCGAGTTTTTTAAATTCTTCGGCATAGTTAAAATCCTCATCCATTGGATTGCTGGATGAAGAATGTTGATGTAAGATTTTAAGGTTTAATTGGTTTGGCCACCAATCTTGATTGGTGGTGCCACCACCTGCTGTAAATTTACCACTTTCACCTGTTACTGGACATTTGCTCATAATATTTCTCTTAATTTAAATAATTATTTTTAAGTTTATTAGTATAAAGGTCTCATATATTAAGAATGAAATTTCCTAATACGTTCAATTCCCTCTTCAATGCGATCGGTTGCAATCGCAAAAGAGAGGCGCATATAACCGTTTAGCCCGAATGATGTACCAGGGACAATCGCTACCTTTTCCTTTTCTATTAGGTGCTTAGCGTATTCGATATCGTTTTCAATCCCTATTGTTTTCATCGCCTCTCTTATATCAACGAATTGATAGAAAGCTCCTTGTGCTGGGGAGGTATGAATTCCATCAATTTGCAATAATCGCTCACTCATCACTTGATTTCTTTGTTGGAAGATAGAACGCATTTCTTGTACGCATTCTAAACCACCATCAAGTGCTGCCACTGCTGCCATTTGTGAAATGGAGGGTGGGTTTGATGTACATTGTCCTTGTAGTTTTTGCATAGCTCCTATAATTTCTTTTGAGGAGGCGCAATAACCAATTCTCCATCCAGTCATCGCATAGGCTTTAGAGACACCATTAACAATTGTGCATCTGTCTTTAAGATCAGGTGCAACATTAAGAATATTTTGAAAATCCGCCTCTGTGTAACAAAGATGCTCATAAATATCATCGCTCATTACGTGCACATTAGGATACTTACGCAATACTTGTGCTAATTGCTCAAGCTCTTTTGGGGAGTATATCCGACCCGTTGGATTGCTTGGACTATTGAGGAATAATAGCTTAGTTTTTGGACTGATGGCTTTTTCTAAATCTTCGGCTGTTATTTTAAAATCTTGCTCTACATCACATTCGACAATCACCGGAACGCCTTCTGCCAATTTAGTAATATCTGGGTAAGAAACCCAATAAGGGGCTGGAATAATTGCCTCATCACCTGGATTTAATAGCACTTGGCAAAGATTATAAATACTATGTTTAGCTCCGCAACTAACGACAATTTCATCAGCCGTATAAGCAAGATTATTCTCACGTTGAAACTTTGCAATAATTGATTCTTTAAGTTGAGGTAGCCCGCCTACTTGGGTATAGTGAGTAATCTCATCTTTCATTGCTTGATATGCCGCTTCACAAATATGTAAAGGCGTTGCAAAATCTGGCTCCCCAGCACCAAAACTAATAATATCTTCCCCCGCAGCTTTCAGTTCAGCAGCTTTGGCAGAAACTGCCATAGTCATTGAGGGGGAAATTTGTTTAACTCTTTGTGATAACATTGTGTGCATTAAAATAGTGGTCAGGGGTGTTGATAAAAATATTGGTTACTTCTAACGTTGCTCCATAGAAACATATTTTCTTGGTGAAGCTCCATCATAAATTTGCGTTGGGCGAAATATTTTGTTATTTTGCAGTTGTTCAATATAATGGGCTAACCAGCCGGCAGTTCTTGAAACGGCAAAAATCGGTGTAAATAATTCTGGGCGAATCCCCATTTCTTTGTAAAGAATGCCTGAATAAAAATCAACATTAGGATAAATCCCTTTTTCACCAAGCCGTGCTTCACACACTTCTTCAACTTTTTTTGCGGTTTCTAATTCAATTGAGCTTGTTTTTTCTTGCCCTAATAGTTTAATTAGCATTTTTTCTAAAATTTTTGCACGAGGATCTTTTGTTTTATATTCTCTATGCCCCATACCCCAAATAACTTCCTTATTTTTCAAACGGCTATCAATATATTTTTCGACATTCGCTGGTGAGCCAATATCTTCAATCATACTGACTACCGCTCGATTGGCACCACCGTGCAAAGGACCGGATAACGAGGCAATGGCTGCCGTTATAACCGAACAAGGGTTTGCCAGAGTTGAAGCCGTGACCATCGCTGTAAAAGTAGAGGCATTAATCGTATGCTCTGCATGCAAAATCAAGCATTTATCTAATGTCTCAATCATATAAGGATCTTCATTACCATTAAGCATATACAGAAAATTGGCAGCATAATCTTTATCTGTAACAGAAAACCCCTGTAAAGAATTATTATACGTACGCTCCCAAGCCGCAGCCAAAGTCGCTATTTGAGAAATAATTGTTATTGCCGCACTGTGTTGTTGCTCAAGAGAATACTGCCCCTCTGCCTGCTCCGTTAAAGCTGGGAAAAACTCGCTTAATAAAGCAATACTCATTTGCAAAACGTGCATCGGCGAGGCATTATTTGGTAAATGACTCATCATAGCGAGAATATCAGGATGGACTTCACGCCCTTTAGAGATGTTTTTCTTAAACTCAGTTAATTGATTTTTGTTAGGAAGTTCACCATTAAAAAGTAAAAAACACGTTTCATCAAACGTACTATTCTCAGCTATATCTTCAATAGAATAACCTCTATAATATAAAACTCCTTTTTCACCATCTATATCTGAAATTTTAGAGTGTTTTGCTGGCACACCAGCAAGCCCAGGTATATATTCCATAATTTTTCTACTCTATTTTTAATAATAAAAAAAAGCCTAACAAAAAAAACCTCAATTAGCTGTTTTTTTTGTTAAAATTTTAGGGGCTTGTCTCTATTAAATAGAGGTATAGCCTTGATTAATTTACTTCTATCAGTTTTAAGACGAGATTGCCTATACTGAAAAAGAAGAGCCACAACCACAAGTGGTTGTAGCATTTGGGTTATCAATTACAAAACGAGCACCTTGCAAGTCCTCTGTGTAATCGATAGTTGCTCCCACCATATACTGAATGCTCATTGAGTCAATTAACAATAAAACACCATCGGTTTTTACTTGGGAATCGTCATCAACAATATTTTCATCAAAAGTAAAGCCGTATTGGAATCCAGAACAACCTCCTCCTGTAATGTACACTCGAAGTTTTAGTTCTTTGTTTTCCTCTTGCTGTAAAAGCTCTTTCACTTTTAAAGCAGCTTCTGAAGTAAATATTAAAGGAGTTTCTTCGGTCATTATAAAATATTTAAAAATAAATAAACTTAAGCGTTCTTTCTTAAGCCTTCCTTATAAATTGTAAAACATAGCTATCGTGAAAGTCTGCAAAATCTTTCTATATCTTGAGACCTTTGCACAAAAGATATGACAAGGTCTCATCTTATATGCTGCCTTTTCTTGCCATCTCAATACCTAAACCATCCTCGGCAAGCAATAAAGAAAGATTCAAGTTATTAAATGGGATGCTATTCGCTGAACCAAAAGTAACTTCACCTTGTTCAGTGTTTATTCTTACCTCAACAGGCACTTCCGTTATCTTAGTTGAAGAACCAAATATATCTGAAACTTCCTCTGCTGCCTCCTGTTCTTCAATGCTTTTTGTTTGTGCCATAATTGCATCAAATTTTTCTTGTAGAGAAAAAACATTTTGTCTATTAGTGCGTAGAACAATTTTTTCAAGTAAATTATTTCTCATCTCTTCAATTGACCAAACATTTGTTACCTCTAAAGCATTACTATCGGTAACTTTATCGTATTTTATTATGCCTGTAAAAACTAAAAGTTTTTGTTTAGACAGCCATTTTTTTTCCATAACATCGTTTTGTAATTCTTCATTGTAAATAACACACTCGAGATTTTCTTTACCATCTCCTAAAAGAATTTCAACAATTGACGATAATTTTTCTTTGTTTTTATCTGTAGAGGTATCAGCAACATCCTTTGCAACGTTCGTACTCTGTGTATGTTTTCCTTTTTGCTTTCTATCCTTCTTCATTGTACGCTTGACACGAAATTTCTCAATCTCTCCAAGCACCACATAATTTTTTCTTTGGGATTTATCCTGAACATAACCCTCTCTAATTTTTAAGAAATCCTCAATAGAATAAACCCCATAATTTTTGACCTCTTTATAAAATATTTTATAGGGACTTTTATCTAAATAAATACCAATGATTTTTTTCTCATAACTTAAGAGTTGTAAAATGTGCAACTTATCATTCGTAGGCAAATAACTCGGAGTTTGTACATCCGTTGATACTGTAGAAAACAAATCTCCCTGCCCCATTGCTTCATCAAGAGCAACTTGCCGAGTATAGTTTATTCCACGCTCAATATTAGCTAGAAGCAACTCTCTTTGAGAATGGAGTCTATCAAAAACTCCAGCATAAATCAACATTTCTAAAACACGCTTACTTAATAAACCCTTGTTACTGCCACTTTTTTCACGCTTACCAACGCGCCTACAAAAATCAAAAAAATCTTTATAGTTACCATTTTCATAACGCTCTAAGGTTATCTGTTCAGACACCAGCCTCCCTACCCCTTTAATAGCAGCTAAAGACCAGCAAATATTATTTTTACCCACAGGCACAAATTGATGCTCAGACGTATTAATATCGGCAATACTTAACTTCACCCTCAAGCGTTCACTGGTTTTTTTTAAGTCAAATAACCTTTCTTGAGAGCCAGAATCTAAACTCATCAAAGCTGCCATATAAGCGGTTGGATAATAATATTTAAGGTATGCTGTTTGATAAGTGACTACCGCATAAGAAACAGAATGCGCCTTATTAAAACCATACTCCGCAAATTTACTCATATCGGAATAAATGTGCTCAGCAACATTGACATTAATATTATTTTTTTCTGCATTATTAATAAAGGTAACTTTTAACTGCTCCATTTTTTGTTGATCTTTTTTACCCATTGCTTGCCTTAAAACATCCGCCTGCCCAAGTGAAAAATTCGCTAACTTCTGAGCTATTTTCATCACTTGTTCTTGGTAAATAATCACTCCCTCAGTGCTATCCAAAATAGAATGTAAATCTGGATGTGGTAAATCTTCACGTTTCTCACCTTGATGGTGTTTCATATAGGTATCCACCATTCCTGCCCCAAGAGGACCCGGGCGGTATAGAGCAAGCATATCCGTAAGGTGTATTAAATTGGTGGGTTTTAACATCATTATATAACGAGTAAGAGCAGGAGACTCTACCTGAAATATACCCATTGTATCTCCCCGTGAAAACATCTTATAAACATTGGGGTCGTCATAAGGAATATTGTCTATGGAAAATGGCGTGCTACTTTTACCCTCCTCACCGCCCTTCTGTGCCATTGAATTAATTAACTTCACCGCATAGTCAATAGTCGTTAAGTTTTTTAAACCCAAAAAGTCAAATTTCACTAAACCAATATCCTCAAGCGCATCCTTATGAAATTGCGTAACTCTGCTTTGATTTTCTGGATGAACATATATTGGGCAATAATCCTCAATATTACTTGGAGCAATCACAATGCCGCCAGCATGCTTACCCACATTGCGAACTAATCCTTCTAACTGAATTGACATATCCACGACCTCTGCCACTTCCTCGTCGGTGTTATAAGCACTTTTAAACTCTTTAGAGAGAACAAAAGCCTGCTCTATGGTAATTTCCAACTCATCAGGAATTAACTTAGAAATCATATCACCCACGGAATAAGGCATTGCAAGCACTCGTGCGACATCACGCACGACAGCCCTTGCTGATAAAGTCCCAAAAGTAATAATTTGTGCTACTTGAGAAGCACCATATTTATCAACCACATAATCAATAACACGATCTCGCCCCTCAACACAAAAATCAATATCAAAATCAGGCATTGATTTTCTATCGTTATTAAGAAACCGCTCAAAAATTAAATCAAACTCTATCGGATCAATATCGGTAATTTTCAGTGAATACGCAACGAGAGAAGCGGCTCCAGAACCACGCCCAGGTCCTACGGGTATTGCTTGCTCTTTTGCCCATCGAATAAAATCAGCAACGATCAAAAAATAACCAATATAATTCATCGTACTAATCACATTGATTTCTTGAACTAAACGATCTTGATAAATTTTAATTTTCTCGGGCTCAGAAATTTTCAAGTCTTTTAATCTTGCCTCTAAACCCTCCTGAGTGACTCTTTTAAAATAACCGAGCAGATCATCCCCTTCAATATCAAAATCAGGCATCTTAACCTCACCGAGAATACCCTCCACATTACAACGTTTGGCAATTAACACCGTGTTTTCCAACGCAACAGGCAAATCAGCAAACAACTCAACCATCTCTGTGGTTGAACGAAAGTATTGTTGATTCGTGTATAACCCCTCTAACTCATCACTACCAACAGTGGTACGACGATTGATACTCACCCTTGCTTCGTGTGCATGAAAATCTAAGGGCTCTAAAAAACAAGCTTTGTTTGTGGCAACGAGAGGAATGTTATACTGTTGGCTTAAAGCAACGGCATTTTTGATCCAAAGCTCCTCCTTATCAATACCAACACGATGAATCTCCAAGTAAAAACGCCCCTCAAATAATGATAACCAACTATCAACTTCCTCTGAAAGCATAACCTCCTCCTTAAGAGCAAAAGAAGAAATAGCACCACCAAGCCCCCCACATAAAGCAATTAGATCACTGGAATTACCAGCTAACTCACTAAAATCAATCACTGCCAACTCATTAATCTTAGGGTTAATCCACGAAGAACTAATCAATGTACAAAGCTGCTTATACCCCTTATTATTCATTGCCAGAAAAGGCATTAAAAATAATCGTGTATCTTTTTTAACCCACAACTCCGCACCGATAATTGGCTTTATCTTATTTTTCGTTGCGTATTTATAAAAAGTAACGGCAGAAAATAAATTAACCTCGTCGGTGATAGCCACAGCGGACTGCTGGCTATCTTTACACGCCGTAATAAGATTAGCTCTATTTTTAGAATCAATTCGAATAATCGAATCTTTTAGCGAATATTCACTATGCACTCGAAGATGGACGAAATCACTGCACATATGAAATAAAGGTAGCCTTTAATAATCAGACAATATTTTTTCTATTTGCTCAAAAGCAAAAGAAATTTTATCAGGAGCGGCACTCGCCATTGCCATATCTTCACGTCCTCCCCCTTTACCATCAGCATAAGTAGCAAGGCGATTGACCAAATCATTGGCTTTTATGACAGGCAATAAATCCTTGGTAACACCACAAGCCAACTGCCCTTTATTTTTTGAACTTGTTGCCACAATAACAATACCACTCTGTACCTTTTGTTTATACTCATCAATTCTTTGGCGTACTTTATTAGCTTCCAGATCATCAAACTGCTGCACAATCACATTAAACTTCCCTATTTTTTGCACCTCAATACTGGCACTCTTATTCGCATTTAAAGTATTTTCTAAACCATCTATTTGAGTTTTGAGTTTTTTCTGTTTATCCAACAATCCACCAACATATTTTGGCAATTCCGTCTCTGGAACTTTACATAATAGGCTTAACTGCTCAATAAGATTACTACGCTGATTATGATACGACAATGCCGCCTCTCCACTCAAAGCCTCAATCCGTCGAATCCCGGTAGAAACGCTACTTTCACTAACGACTTTGATTAAACCAATATTGCCTGAATAAGCAACGTGCGTACCACCACACAACTCCACCGAATTACCAATTTTTACCACTCTTACCTCATCCCCATACTTCTCCCCAAATAACGCCATTGCGCCAATTTTTTTCGCCTCATCAATAGGTAAAACTTGAGTTTCTACTTGATGATTCTCCATAATCATTTGGTTAATTTCACCCTCAATAGAAAGTAAGGTCTCAGGTGGTATTTTTTCTGAATGAGAAAAATCAAAACGTAGCTTACTCTCATCCACTAAAGAACCTCTTTGCTCAACACCAGTACCGAGTTGATTACGCAACGCATGATGCAACAAATGTGTGCCTGAATGGTTTTTTTCAATACGCCCTCGCCTTGCAACATCCACTTGTGCCTGCACCTCATCATTTACCGACAAACAGCCATCTAATAATTCCCCACAACAAATATAGGTACTACCTTGCTTATTCATTGCATTCACAGCAAATTCCCCTTTAGAGGATTTTAGCATTCCAGTATCACTCACCTGCCCACCAGATTCACTATAAAAAGGACATTTTTCTAACACAACAAAAACCCGCTCCTTATTTTCAACTGTATTAATGCTCTGCCCATCAGAACGATAAATAGCATAAATCTTTGTCTCACAACTGGTATGCTCATAAGCAACAAAATTATCAATTGGGTCAATCGACAAACTCACCTCAGCTTGGTCAAATTGCATCGCCTTGCGAGCACGTTGCTTTTGTTGTTCCATCGCCTGCTCAAAGCCCTCGTAATCCATTCCTAAATTCATTTCACGTGCGACATCAGCGGTTAAATCAACAGGAAAACCAAAGGTATCATAAAGATAGAAAATCAACTCTCCATCCACATTTTTACCTTGTTTGATATTTTCAGACTCTGTGATTTTTTGCTGAAAAAGAGCCAAACCTTTTTTCAAAGTCTCGCTAAAACGCAACTCCTCTCTTCTCAAAGTATCTCTAATCAACTCCTCAGCTTTTTTAAGCTCTGGATAATTCTCCCCCATACATTCGACTAAAGGAGCTAATAACAAATCAAAAAAAGGCGATTTTTCAATCCCAACTTTCTGTCCATGGCGAATAGCACGGCGGATAATTCTTCGTAATACATACCCCCTACCTTCATTTGAGGGCAATACCCCATCCGCAATTAAAAAAGCACAAGCCCTTATATGATCCGCCAAGACCTTAAAAGAAGGATTTTCCTTATCCTCAAAATCGGTTAGTGATTGAGCCGTTGAGACTAAAATTGCTAACTCATCCGTATCATAATTATTCAGTTTTTTCTGCAATACGGTAGCTATTCTCTCCAAACCCATCCCGGTATCAACTGAGGGCTTTGGCAGGGGCGTTAAATTCCCCTCAGCATCCCGATTAAACTGCATAAAAACCAAATTCCAAATTTCCACATAACGATCCCCATCCTCATCGGGCGAACCTGGAGGACCACCCTCAACATCCTCACCATGATCATAAAAAATTTCCGAGCAAGGACCGCAAGGTCCCGTACTACCCATTGACCAAAAATTATCCTCATCCCCACAACGAATAATTTTCTCTTTTGGCACCCCAATTTGCGTATGCCAAATATTCTCCGCCTCATCATCGCTATGATGCACCGTAATCCATAATTTTTCTTCTGGTAACTCAAGCTCTTTGGTTAAAAACTCCCAAGCCAAATGAATCGCCTTTTCCTTAAAATAATCCCCAAAGCTAAAATTACCCAACATCTCAAAAAAAGTATGATGCCTTGCGGTATAACCAACATTATCCAAATCATTATGCTTGCCCCCTGCACGCAAACACCGCTGAATACTCACCGCTCGCTGATAATCCCTCTTCTCATACCCCAAAAAAAGATTCTTAAAAGGCACCATACCCGAGTTGGTAAATAGCAAAGACTTATCCTCAGAAAATGGCACCAAAGAAGCAGAATGCACCGCCCTATGATCATTTTTTTGAAAATAATTAATAAATTTATTACGGATTTGATTAGCAGTTAAAAAAGACATATAACGACAGATAAAAATAAGGAATTACAAAGAAACTTCTGAGTAACTAATTTTAACTTATTAAACGAAAACTAAGACCGTTGTAAAACATAAAAAAAAGGAGCCGAAGCTCCTTTTGATCATTGAAGCATAGCAAAAGCTATGCTTCAAAAGTATTGTGTTTTTGTTTTCTAAGCAAATTTAAGCAATAATTTTAGCAACAACACCAGCACCAACTGTTCTACCACCTTCACGGATTGCAAAACGCAAACCTTCAGACAAGGCAATAGGATTGATAAGCTCAACAACCATCTTGATATTATCACCAGGCATAACCATTTCTGTGCCAGATGGTAACTCAGTCGCACCAGTTACATCAGTAGTTCTAAAATAGAACTGTGGGCGATAGTTAGAGAAAAATGGTGTATGACGTCCACCTTCTTCTTTACTTAGAATATAAACCTCACATTCAAATTTAGTGTGTGGTTTTACCGTACCTTTTTGAGCAAGAACCTGACCACGTTCAACTTCCTCACGCTTAGTGCCTCTTAATAAAACACCAACGTTATCACCAGCTTCACCACGATCAAGTAATTTTCTGAACATCTCTACACCAGTTACCGTGGTCATAGATGTTTCACGAATACCAACAATCTCAACTTCATCACCAGTAGAGACAACACCACTTTCAACTCTACCTGTAACAACAGTTCCACGCCCTTGAATTGAAAACACATCTTCAATAGGCATTAAGAAAGATTTTTCGATATCACGTTTAGGCTCAGGAATATAGCTATCCAAATGATCAAGAAGTTTTTGAACCGCAGGCTCACCAATTTCACTTGTATCACCTTCAACCGCTTTAAGAGCAGATCCCATCACAATAGGAGTATCATCACCTGGGAAATCATATTGATTAAGCAATTCTCTTACTTCCATTTCAACTAACTCTAAAAGTTCAGCATCATCAACCATATCCGCTTTATTTAAGAAAACGATAATATATGGAACACCAACCTGACGAGCTAAAAGAATATGCTCACGCGTTTGAGGCATAGGACCATCAGCAGCAGAACATACCAAAATTGCACCATCCATTTGAGCCGCACCTGTAATCATATTTTTCACATAGTCTGCGTGCCCTGGGCAATCAACGTGGGCATAATGCCTTGAATCTGTTTCGTATTCAACGTGGGCTGTTGCAATAGTGATACCACGTGCTTTCTCTTCAGGGGCATTATCAATCTGATCATACGCCTTAGACTCACCGCCAAATTTCTTTGCCGAATAAATAGTCAAAGCCGCTGTCAAGGTAGTTTTACCATGATCAACGTGTCCAATAGTTCCTACATTTATATGCGGTTTAGTCCGCTCAAATTTTTCTTTTGACATAAAATTTCTCCTAAAACTTACAAATTGCTACAAAAAACAAAACATTAAATAAAACACTTATCAGATGGAGCTCATGACGGGATTTGAACCCGTGGCCTCTTCCTTACCAAGGAAGTGCTCTACCCCTGAGCTACATGAGCCAATGGAGCGAGCGATGGGGATCGAACCCACGTCTCCGGCTTGGAAGGCCGGGGTAATAGCCACTATACGACGCTCGCTAAAAAGCAATACTTTTAATCATTATATAACTTTCTTTGCACCTTATCCCACCAGTATCATAACAAATTCTCTTCACCCATTAAATTAGATTGGTTAAAAGAGCTATGCTAACAAAGGTATGGTGGTGGGAGAAGGATTCGAACCTTCGAAGGCTGCGCCAACAGATTTACAGTCTGCCCCCTTTGACCGCTCGGGAATCCCACCATTTAAATTTATAATAAACAGAAAGCTAACCAAATGGTTAGAACATATCAGACCTTCTTCGTGCTTCCACTTTAACTTTCACTTTAGTTCAACTTTAACGAAAGCCTTTATAAAAATATAAAAAATAGTCCCATTCTGACTCATAAAAACAATAGCACCAACAAGAAATTATACTGCAAAATTATTAACACACCCCCCTATTTTCACCTACAAATTATGTAAAAAACGCTATCTCAACCTAAAGAGCTGCCCTTCCTATTCATATAAGGCTTGAATACGTAACCAAGCGATTTGATTAATTTGCTCTAAAGCCGTGCTAATCTCTTGCTCTCTTTCATTAGAAAGCCTTTGCTCAAAAGCCTTGAAGATAGCCTCTTTACTTTTACCCTTAACTGCCATAATAAAATCAAAGTTAAAACGTTTGTAATATTGCTCATTCAAGTTTGTAATATAAGCTAACTCCTCATCCGAGCAGGCACTTAATCCAGCTGATTTTTGTTCCTCTGTTGAAAAATCAGTCAATTCGTTCTGTTGTGCTTTTTTTCCAGCAAGGCGTGGATGAGCAAGAATCAACGCCATTTTCAACTCATCATCGGCTGATAGCATCGTACTACTTAATAAATGATGAAAGGTTTGTAAATCATCATACTTATCCTCGCTACAAACTTTTTCAAAGACACGCTCAATCACCCAAGGAGAATGTTCATATAATGCTTCAAAAGTTTGTAAAAATAATGACTTTGATTGAATCGATAATTGGTGTGGTTTTTGCATTTTAATTTTTCTAATTTTTCTAATTTTTTATACCATATGAGACCTTTGCATAAAAGTATGGCAAAAGAAAAAAGATAAAAAATTGTTCTGATTGAGGCGTGAAACGCAGCCAATACGTCCGTCTTCGCAAGTTTCACAACGAAAATCAGGGCAATTTTTTGCTTTTTTACTTGTCATATCTTTTGTGCAAAGGTCTCACTCACAAAATTAATTTTTAAAGCGATAAAAATGCCCTAAATTTTTAGCTTTAATTTCATTTATTTAATCTTGATATAGTTAATTTTCCACCTTTTTACATTTTTATGCAAAAGAGTCGTTTAATAACTCTACAATTGGTAACTTATTTTAAGCAAAAAATTTTTATATTTTAACTCACAAAAACACAACATTAACAACTACAATTATTCAGATTGTAAAAATATTTTTCAACCTATACACAGACAACATCATGACAACAAAGGGTTCACTTTTAAATATACTTAAGGAACAAAAAAAAGGCTACAGTTTGGCTCGCCCTTTTTATAAAGATGAGAAATTTTTCGCCAGTGATATGAAGCACATTTGGTATAAATCTTGGGTATTTGCAGGGCATCCGTGTGAAGTACCTAAGGTGGGGGATTACTTCACCTTTACGCTTGGAGAATATCCTATTGTTGTTATCAGAATGTCTGATAAAGAAGAAGACATTCAAGCCTTTCATTTACGAAATATTAAAAATTCCGTTATTAAACATACCTTAAAAGAACAAATCAACGGCTCAGTTAAATTACCCAAGAGAGTCACACAAAAACTAACGCCGATTCATTGTAAAAATGTGTGCTACTACTTGTTTATTTCTCTCGCCAAAAAACCCGATGATATTGCCCCATTGGAAAAAGACGTTTCAGATTATATAGCCCCTTACAATCTGGACAAACTTAAAATTGCCTCAAGCTCTACCATTATTGAGCAAGGCAACTGGAAATTGGTTATGGAAAATAATCGAGAATGTTATCATTGTTCAAGCAACCATCCAGAGCTAATTATTACCTTTCCAGAAGACCCTAGTGTTACTGGTATTCCCTCAGAAAAAACACCAAAAATATTACGAGACTGCTGGGAAAAATGTGAGGCAATGAATATGCCCAGTCGTTTTCTTATGTCTGAAGATGGAACTTATCGAGTTACCCGAGTACCTTTACTCAATGGCTTTACCAGCTTTACAATGGATGGAAAAGCAGCAGTCAAAAAACGTGTTTGTCACGCTGAAGACCCTGATATTGGATCATTATTATATTTTCATTATCCAAGCTCTTGGAATCACTTTCTTGGTGATCAAGTAATCTCTTTTCGCCTCATTCCTCTTACTGCACAAAAGACACTACTAACCACTAAATGGATGATAAATAAAGATGCCATTGAAGGAAAAGATTACACCATAGAAAGACTAAGATATGTCTGGGACCAAACCAATCTGCAAGACCGACATTTAGTTGAGCAAAACCAACTGGGCATTAATTCTCCAGATTATTTACCAGGTCCCTACTCAGCCGAATATGAAACTGGAGTAGCTCAATTTGTTGATTGGTACTCCAACACCTTACAAAAACGGCTACCTACTAAATAAGTAACTCCCACAATTCCAAACTAAATTATGGCTAATCAACAGTCTAAAAAGTCGATACGTTTTTCTAACCAAAACAAAATCGAAAACATAAAAAGATGGTACAACCAATGGATTTACGTTGGGCACAGTGATGAACTCAACAATAATGGCGATTTTTTCACAATCCAAATAATTGACTACCCTATTATCATATTAAAAGATGATAATGATGAGATTATTGCTTTAAGCAATACTTGTCGTCATCGAGGTTCAAAAATTTGCCAAACAGAACGGGGACACGGCAGCAATTTGGTTTGCCCCTATCATCAATGGACCTATGACCTAAGCGGACAATTAAAATATGCCCATTCGATGATGGAAGAAATTAATTGTAAAGACTTTAAACTAAAGCAATACCCTTTAAGCATTGATAACGGGCATATTTTTATCAATCTATCACAAGATGAGACATTAGTACCTTTAGGCTCTAACTTTACTGAAGAAAGTATCCACTCATCACTTGTCATTACTAACGTTTTAGAAGACCAACCGTCAGAAAGTGAGCCTTTGAATAGGCGACTAAGGATTTTAAACGACCTACCTTTATTAGATATAAACACACAAACCTTATTAGCAACAAACTGTTACCTTCTTGATTGCTCTGACATAGAAGTGGTACTAATGTCTAACCCAATAGCCCTTGACAGGATAAGACTAACGGTGAAAATTTTTGCCAAATATGGCTCTGTTAATGAAGAAGTTGCCAAAGAGTTATTAAATGCTCTATCGATTGACTATGACTCATCGACTTTCTTTAACGAAGATAAACTCTTTAGCAATAAAGAAAAGAAATTAGAAAACCAAGAGCTTATAGAACAAATAGCAAAATTTGAAGATAAACCAAGTGATCTAACTGAAGCAAAAAATATTCGCTTGGCGATTGCAGACAGTCATATTTGGTCTTCAGAAATAGACGACTTAATTTGCACAATGATAATAGATGAAAGCACCAATGTAAAAACCTTTACCTTTCAAAGCGACCCACCACGCCTATTCACCTATAAGCCTGGTCAATTTATTACTTTAGAACTCCCCACTGCCACAGAAGAACCTACACTAAGAACTTACACCCTATCCTCAAGCCCTTCTCGCCCTCTCTCCATTTCAGTCACGGCAAAAGCACAAGCGGAAAGTTTTGGCACCCGTTGGATGTTTGAAAATATAACTGTTGGCTCTCGACTAAGAGCATTTGGACCGACAGGGCACTTCTCTTTTTTTGACAAACCTGCTGAAAAATACTTATTTATCTCAGCCGGCTCTGGGATTACCCCAATGATTTCAATGACTCGTTGGATGTACGATCACGGCAGTGATATGGACATTAACTTTATCAGCTGTGTGCAAACACCACAAGATATTCTATTTAAAAAAGAACTGGAAAACATTGCCTATCGAAGTGAAGATATTAGAGTAACCTGGGTATGTGAAGAAGACGCACAAAATCTATGGACTGGCTATCGTGGACGCTTTAACAAACTGATACTTGGTTTAGCGGCAAGCGACTATATGGACAGAGCCGTTTATTGCTGTGGTCCTGCCCCTTTTATGCAAGCGGTACGAGATGCCCTAATTGACTCTGGATACGATATGAACAAATATCACGAAGAACAATTTTCATCCATTGAAGCTAACGAACAACCCCAAGACTACAGCACCACGATTTCAGATAAAAAAACATTTATCAGCTTTGCTAAGTCCAAAAAAGAAATTGAAGCCACTCAAATAGAAACCTTACTAACTGCTGCCAAACGTGCTAACATCGCCATACCCAGTGCCTGCTCTGTTGGTGTTTGTGGCACCTGCAGAGTCAAAGTCAACAGTGGCGAAACTCATATGGTACATAGTGGCGGTATTAGCCAACAAGAAATTGACCAAGGCTACGTTTTAGCCTGCTGCACTAAAGCGATGGACAAAGTTGATTTAGAGATTTAAACAAAAAATTCTGGCTTAGAGCTAATCCACTACTGGCTCGTACGCACCAAGCGAACAGCACGGTCGGTGCTGCGGTCGCTGGCGCCATCACCGCTGAAGTTGAAATAGATAATCCACGTATTTTTGCTATTGGAAGCAAAGGGCGAGGAGGACCAATAGCTCCTTGATGGCGTAGCCGGAAAAATGTTTAAGTTAATCGATGGCACATACCGATTTAATGCCACCAGTGAGTTGAGTTCACTACGATTAGGTACTCGCCAATCATTATGTTCAGCAAAAGTGTGATTATTCACAATTTCTAAGGCTGCTTTCCAAGTATAGGTGCCAGCTGAGTCCGAGCAAGTCGTCGTGCCACTGCTTTCACTCCAAGTTTGTCCCTCACTACAAACTTTCCACATTAAGCCAGTTCGAACATCGGTCGCTGTGCCGTCATTATGCACGGTGTAGCGCTTATCTGGCCATTGGTTAATCATGTTCGAGTTGATCGTTTGGGCGATGAGATTAGATAGAGGCATCACAAATAAGAGCACCATTAAACCTATGACCTTTTTTTTATGTTTGTTTTGATTCGTTACTATTTTCATTGTTTTATTTTGGATAAATTATTGAGTAAATTGAAAAAGTTACTGGCTCGCACGCACCAAGCGAACACGATAATCGCTGACGTGACTGGCGTTGCGATCATAGCCGTAGCCGAAACTGACAGCCCACGCATTGACGCTACTATTGGCATAGGGCACGGAGGACCAAAACCAGTCTGATACCGTATTCGGAAAATAGTGGCTATCAATGCTGGGTTTGAAGCGACCAAAATGCGTAATCGAAAGGAATTCTTGCCGAGTAGGCATTCTCCAGTCACTTGCCCCACACAGTGTGGCTTGATTAACTCTTGCCACAAAGGCTTGGGTGTTGCAATAAGTCGCCGAGTCGCCACTTTGATAACCCTCGCAAACATTGCCATCATCATCGGCATCGCCCACCGCACCACCATTACTGGCGGAATCAGTATTATACCAGTTATACCGATCATCTTTACCATGCAAGCCATTATCGGTTTTCACTTCCCAAATTAAACCGGTGTGATTATCTTTGACACAGCTCCATTGTGTGCCTGCTGCTTCTGTGCCAGTGCTTGACCAACTTTCACCTTGGATGGCTAAGATTGTGCCGGTACTACCCAGTTTAGTAAAATCAAAACCTGCATTTCCGCCGCCTACTTTAGTCAGCTTGCCATCAACGGCTTCGGCATCTCTGCCTTGATGACAATCTTGCTTGGTGGTGTCTGTGGCAAAGCCTGTCGGTGAGCAACTTGTGCCAGTTGAGTTTCCTGATGGGTAATTTCCACTCCAAGTAATACCAGTGTCGTTGATTTTCTCAATGATTATCTGTGTTTTTGTGGATGCCATTTCTGAAAATACAGAACAATCATTCCCTGTTTTGCATGCCTTAAGCCAATAGTAATATTGGGTGTTTGAAATAAGTCCGCTATCGATATAGGTAGTGCCACTACTTGCCATCGGGCTGAAAAAGGCTGTTAAGGTTGTATTTGTATTACTGGTGTTGCGGTAAATTTCATAATACTCTGCTCCAGTAACACTATCCCACGATACCGTAAGTTGTGAGACGCTATCCGCACTTAGGCTAAGACCTTGTGGGGCACTTAGGGGAGTGGTTTCGAATCTGCCTGTTGAAAAATCAGAGCAGGCTTTTACTCCGTCTAAATTTTCCTTACATGCTTTTACCCAATAGTAATAGGTCGTATCAACCGTTAGACCTGTATCTTCATAGGAGGTGTTGGTTTGCGTGGCAATGGCTGTTAAACTTGTATTGCTATCGCTTATGTTGCGGTAAATTTCATAATACTCTGCTCCAGTAACACTACCCCACGAGACCGTAAGTTGCGAGGTGCTATCAACTTCAATTGTTAAGCTAAAAGTTGTTGGAACAATCGGAGTTAAAGCAAAGGTAGCTTTTGAGGAAAATGGTGAAAAATCAGAGCAAGATTTTACTCCTTCTAAATTTGCATTACAGGCTTTTACCCAGTAGTAATACATCGTATCAGCCGTTAGACCTGTATCTTTATAGGAGACGTTTGTTGTCGTGGCAATAGCTGTTAAGCCTGCAGTGCTGTTGCTTGTGTGGCGATAAATTTCATAGGAGCTTGCCCCATTGCTCGTCCACGATACCGTTATTTGTGAGGTGCTATCCGCTGTTAGCTTAATACTTTCGAGGGGGTTAACAATTTTTTCATCTGGAGTAGGGTCACTCGGAGTAGGCGTTGGGCTATCTGATGAGCTTCCACCACAAGCAACGAGAAGCGGTAAAAAAACGGCAATTAAAAGAAATTTAAATGATTCGAGGGAGGGGAGAAATTTAGAAAAGAAATGCATATGCGAATAGTTTGATATAGTTCAAAAAATAAGGTTCAAAAATTAAAATAGAAATCAAAGGCAAAATGGCGTTTTTATTCCAAATAACACACACTATACAGTTAATTAAAATCATTATAGCACATTTAAGTAAAAATAAGTAAAAATCCACAGACTTCACAGATTATTATCCACAGATTACACAGATTTTTTTAACCATTAACAATTAACCATTGACAACTAACCATTGACAATTAACCATTAATAACCCCCCTCACCCCAGCCCTCTCCCTCAGGGAGAGGGA
>CAKMZV010000007.1:36855-67609 GCA_929200535.1 uncultured Gammaproteobacteria bacterium | reverse complement strand
CTCACCCCAGCCCTCTCCCTCAGGGAGAGGGAGCCAGAGTCCCCCATTAACAATTAACCATTAACAATTGACCATTAACAATTAATCATTATCTGTGGTCCCTGCTCCAGCACCTTTTAAGCGTGACGCTTCACTTTCCGGTGCGTATGTGCGTTTGGCAAAATTTTCTAAAATATTGATTCCTTTTCTCGCACTATCAGGCACTCGAGTATGGTGTTTTAGGGAGTGAAGATTGGTTATGTTTTGATTATCAATTGATAATATGCACTTAGTTTTCCCTTCTAATAACTGCGGTTTTTGTGCGTTAGAATAGACCTTGTTTGTTGCGATAATAAGCTGGTTATTATTCCATTGTAAACAAATGGTTTTATCAGTTGCTATGGTGCTTATAAATGGTAGCAGTAATAGTGGTTGATAGGTGTGAAAATGGGTACATTGAGGCAGTGCTTTTGCATCAAGTATCCATACCCCTAAAGCAATGGGACATAAAGTATTCTGAGGGTTCTCTAAATTTTTACCGTTGATTATTGGTAAAGCAATCGTATTTTCACTCTCTTCCCTTATTTGTAAATAATCACTGATAGCATTAACACCAGGCAAGCCGCAAGTTTGTAACCATTCAATACAATAGCCAACATCGTCTGCTAAGCCCCAACTCATTCCATATCCACGCACTGCCTTAACCGACAATGCACGAATTTCACCGAGCGACCAATTCATTATCACTCAGTAATATAAATATAATCATCCAAATTACGCTGCTGTAATTCTTCTGGAAATGGTGCCCCCTGAAACATGGTAATTCTTAGCCAGCGATCGGATTTTGGATCAAAGCGGGTTGCCCCAAAAAAAGATAGCTTACAGCGTAATAAATCTAAGGGTAACATTTCAGCTGAAATGGTATTATCATAGATTTCAGCATAGGGGAGGTTGGCAGTAGTTTGCACTCGACGAACGGCATAGCGATGCTCGGGACAGGCTAAAAGAAAATCAGCAACACTCATTTTTTCAGGGTATGATTGTAAGGCTTGGAAAGCAGTAGAAATATCTCTTGCTGGTGATAGAGGTTGTTCATATTTATCAATAGATTCTTCAAATCGCTCACCCAAGCGAGGTTCTAATTTCTCTTCGGAAACATACCAAGCCCGAGCAATCGCATCTTTTTTACTAAAGTCAATTTTAAGGGCCCAAGCATATTTTTTTTGCAATAGGGATTTAAGTTCTGATAGGAGCATTTTGCCATCAATATGAAAGTATTTGCTTTCATCGGCTGACATTGTCATCGCTAAATCATCTATCAATTCTCCGTATGGTTCTATAAATAGAGAGACTAATTGTTCTTGTGCTTCTAAAGCAAGGTTGCTTTCTGCCCATAAGTAGAGCTTATCCCATAGGTTAGGGTTTTTTAAAATTTCTGATGAAGTAAGATGCTTTTTGGTTGTTTGCAAATCACTATGTAGTTGCTTTATTTTTTGTGTTTGTCTGTTATCGTCAACTTGCCAATATTTAAGGTTTTTGATGACATTGTCAAGCCGTGCAGAAAATATCTGAATGTGTTCATCCTTTGGATTTTCAATCGCACGTATCTGAGCTAATGCGGTTTCACGGGCGTTTATCCAGGAATGTAATAAAGAGGGATGCGTCATTAAAAATGGTGCCATTCCAAGACCGGTGGAGTTACCAATACCAAGATAGCGTTTAATCTCAGGTGCAAAAGTCGTTGCGGTTTGTGGCGAACGCATAGAGGCTAAATGCTCGACTAATTTAATCGTAAATGCTCTAACAAGCCAAACTAAGAGTAATTCTGGTTGAAAAGAGCCTGCAAATTCTTCTCTATTGCACCACGTATTACGATCGGCTGAACCAAATTTTGATGAGCCGTAAACCGCCGTAGTACGCATTAAATAACCAATCGGTTGGATTTCATCTAAGCTGGGTTGCTCTCCTTTGGCAAGACAATCAACCACATAATCAAATAAACGAACTGAACGATTTGCACGTGATAATGAAAGTTCAGTTTCACTCACTCGTCCAGCCTCTTGCAAGGGTACATTTTTGGATAGACGTTCAATATCTTGCTCGCTTGGCTCACCATCAAAGAGTGTAAACGTGCAGTCCCATGCTTCGGCAATCACACGGTCAGATCGTTTTTCTGCTGGAAGGTTATGCGAAAAAGCCACTAAGGTGTATGTCCGTTTAGGACCAATAGCCCGATAAGTCGCCACTCCAACGCCCTCTTTATCAATCCGCCAAAGAGGAATATCAAAAGTCCAAGCCTCATCTTGCAAACGCCGTAATAACACTCGCATAAAGCTCAAGCGACTTTGGTGAAATGAGCCGATACGAGCCAAGCGCATTACAGTTGACGCTGGACGAAATTTAAGAGAAGAATTTGTTTGAGTAAACATTTTATTTTACGGAATAAACAATGAGACCTTTGCACAAAAGATATGACAAGGTCTCCAATTATGAGTTGCTAATCATCCAAAATTAGTACGATAAGTTTAATAATAGGTTTTTTCATTATAACATTAACAATTTTTTTATAGAACATTAGTGTCTATCAAAAAGTTCCGATGGCTACCTATATAATACAAATAGGGGTTGAAAAAATTAAATAATATAAACAACATTATAAAATTTGTGCATACCTAATGGCGATTCAATATAAACAATTTATAGACCATATTTCTGATAATCCGCTACATTTGGTTGAATTTTATTTTCCTGATGGCAGACAAATTCCGATACATTTTCATCTAACCGATGTTGGTAGTGTGTTTCGTCATTTTATTGACTGTGGTGGACAAACACGTGATGAATCCTACGTTCAAATACAATTATGGCTTGGCAAGGATACTCACCATCGCTTAAATGGAGAAACTATGTCAAAAATAATCAAACAAAGCTCTGTTGTATTGGATAAATTACCTAATTTACAAAGTTCCTCTATCGTCGTAGAATATAAAGAAGAGCTCACTTCTCAGTATCAAATTTCAGAGATGGAAATCAGAAGCAATGTGATTAAATTTTATTTGAAAATGATAGAAACTCAATGTTTAGCTGCTATTAGATACGAGCAAGAAAAAAACAGTACGAGCTGTTGTAATAAACATTCTGGATGTTGTTAAAAGAGCATTGCCTTAATTTTGCTCGCCGTGCAAAAAAAATTACCAATATCGCTTTAATGCTGAACGGCGGTTTTATCACCGTCGATTAGCAATACTAAAAACAAAAAGGAGAATTTATGAAAAAATCAATTGTAGAAATTTATGCACTGGGAGTATGTTTTATCGCTATAGTTAGTTGTGCTATTTCAGTTGGTTTTGCATTGTATGATGTGCTTGAAATGTCCGCACCAGAAATTACTTTAGAGACATACGAATACGAAAAACATCAAACTAATGAGACCTTTATACGAGGTTGGAAAGAGGATAAAGAAATCCCTCCTACCGATGAACTCACTAAAATGCGTATAGCAAGTTATCAAATAGCACTGAAGGTAAATCAAAGAGATGCCTTACAAAGTATTATCCAAATGCTGATTATTATTTTTATTAATCTTGTGGTATTTTATCCCCACTGGAAAATTGCCAAAAGGTCGAGAGAAACAATATCATAAAAATCGTTCTGATTGAGGCGTGAAATGAAGCGAATACGTCCGTCTTCGCAAATTTCACAATACAGATTAGGGCTGTTTTTCTCATTTTTATTTGTTCTTTTCTATTTTGCAACGGTCTCTTATCATAGTAAAATTAAATTATGCTACTGATTATTGATAATTACGATTCTTTCACCTACAACTTAGTGCAATACTATGGTGAATTAGGGTATGAGACTTTGGTTAAGCGTAATGATGAGATTACCTTAAAAGAAATCCCTGCTCTTAAACCCTCGCATATTATTTTATCTCCCGGACCTTGCACGCCTAATGAGGCTGGTATTTGCTTAGAGTTAATTGATACCTATAAGCAAAGCTATCCAATTTTTGGTGTATGTCTTGGGCATCAGGCTATTGGGCAAAATTTTGGTGGTAAAATCATTAAAGCCAAGCAAGTGATGCACGGTAAAATATCTACCATTGCTCATAATGATAAAGGGATTTTTAAAAATTTACCTCAACATTTTAATGCCACTCGCTATCACTCGCTGGTGGTTGATAATTCCTCCCTGCCAGATTGCTTAGAAGTTATCGCTTGGACGACCGATAAACAAGGGGGTTTTGATGAGATTATGGGTATAAAGCACAAAGAATATCCCATTGAAGGAGTGCAATTCCATCCTGAATCTATTCTTTCAGAGCACGGAAAGGAAATTTTAAATCAATTTTTAATCACCTATAAGTAGAGAAAATTTTTAGCAAAAAAAATAGTAATTCACTTAGTCAGTAACTAATTGCTTAAATTCTTTTCTAAAATGTTTCACAAAACTCATTGCTGGCACGGCAGCGGCATCACCCAATCCGCAGATGACATTATTTTCAATGCGGCTGGCAACATCACTTAGATTATTAATATCTTGAGTTGTTCCTTGTCCTTGTCGGAGTCTCTTGACCACTCGATAAATCCACCCTGTGCCTTCTCGACAAGGGGTGCATTGACCACAAGATTCATCATAAAAAAAGTGGGCGATATTTTCCAATACCTTAACCATATCGGTATCTTCATTCATAATAATAACAGAACCTGCACCGAGCGCTGACCCTGCTTTACTTATGCCATCAAAATCCATTGTCATATTTAGGGCATCTTTGCCTTTGATAACAGGCGTTGAAGGTCCACCTGGAATAACAGCTTTAAGTTTTTTACCATCACGCATGCCACCAGCAAGCTCTAATAAATCTTTAAAAGGAGTGCCCATTCTTACCTCATAATTACCCGGTTTATTAATATGCCCAGAAACGGAGAATATTTTACTACCACCTGAATTTTCAACCCCAATATCCTTAAACCATTGTCCGCCTTTTTCTAAAATAACCGGCAAAGAACATAGCGTCTCGGTATTATTGACTAAGGTAGGTTTGCCATACAATCCATAGCTGGCAAGATAAGGCGGTTTAAAACGTGGCTGCCCTTTTTTTCCCTCAAGAGATTCAATCAGTGCCGTCTCTTCACCACAGACATAAGCTCCAGCTCCTGAATGATAATAAAAATTCATTGAAACATTAGAATTCATAATATTAATGCCAAGCAAACCACGTTCATAGGCTTGCTTTAGTGCTTCGTTAAAACGATTAATTGGCTCAACAAACTCACCGCGTACGTAGTTATATCCTGTATCTGCTCCGACCACAAAAGCAGCAATTGCCATACCCTCAATCAGTTGATGGGGATTATAACGCAATATATCGCGATCCTTAAAAGTTCCCGGTTCGCCTTCATCTGAATTGCAAACAACATATTTTTGCCCAGGTAAATCCCGAGACATAAAACTCCATTTAAGCCCTGTCGGAAAACCTGCACCACCACGCCCACGTAATCCTGAGGTTTGCACTTCTTTAACCACCTCTGCGGCACTGATTTTCCCATTGAGTACATTCTGCCAAACACGATATCCGCCATTATTCATATACACATCAATATCCCAAGAGTTAGGCTGATCTTGCAAACGAAAGCAAACTTCGTTTTGCATTATTGAGGTTGAGTGATTTTCTGACATTGTCTATCTTACGATTGCAACGAATCAATAAGTTCTTTAATGGAATCTGGAGTTAAGTTCTCGTGATAATTATCCCCTACCATCATTACTGGAGCTCCTCCACAAGCCCCAAGGCATTCAACTTTTTTCAAAGAAAATAATCCATCTTCTGAAGTTTCCCCATTCTTTATATTGAGTTTTGTCATTATTTCCGTTATCACCTCTTCATAACCATTTAGCAAACAACTCACACCCTGACATACACACAGTTGATATTTTCCTTGTGGCTGATGATTAAACATTGAATAAAATGTTGCTACTTCAAAAATTTTGATTGCCTCAACCTCCAAATATTCTGCCAGTTCTAATACAATTTCCTCCGTTAAATGCCCACCATTATGCACCTGACATAACGTTAATATCGGGATAACTGCTGAAAATTTTTGCTCTGCAGGATATTTGCTTAAAATTCGCTCAAAATCCTCTATTAATTTTTGATTAAGAAAAGGAGCTTGTGCTGGTAAAGAGTCTGCTTTATTATGATAGGAAGAACTATCAATCGTATGATTGATTAGCGGTTTTTCTATAAGGTTTATTTTTGCCACAGCTTAGAGTTATCTATCAATTTCACCAAAAACAATATCCTGCGAGCCAATAATTGCCACCACATCGGCTAATAAATGCCCCTTTGCCATATCATTCATTGCTTGCAAATGAGGAAAGCCCGGCGCTCGTATTTTTAAACGAAACGGTTTATTAGAACCATCTGAAATTAAATAAATACCAAACTCACCCTTTGGATGTTCTATCGGCACATAGACCTCACCAGCTGGCACGCAGTACCCTTCCGTAAACAGTTTAAAATGATGAATTAGCCCCTCCATATCATCCTTCATTTTTTCGCGCTTTGGTGGGGAAATTTTATGATCATCCGTAATGACCTTACCGGGATTATCTTTTAACCACACCACACACTGCTCAATAATTTTCACGGATTCTCGCATTTCTGCCATACGCACAAGATAGCGATCATAACAATCTCCCTCTGTGCCAATTGGAATATCAAAATCAAGCTCGGAATAAACCTCATAAGGTTGTTTTTTGCGTAAATCCCAAGACACGCCAGAACCTCGCAACATTGGTCCAGTAAAACCTAATTGCAATGCTTGCTCAGGCGAAACAACACCTATACCAACAGTGCGCTGTTTCCAAATACGATTATCCGTAAGCAAGGTTTCATATTCATCAATACATTTTGGAAAACGCTCACAAAAATCGTTAATAAAATCCAATAAGCTACCTTCCCGATTTTGGTTAAGACTATCCAATTTTTTTTCTTGAAAACCACCCTTTTTTGAGTATTTTGGCATACTCTCAGGTAAATCCCGATAAACGCCACCGGGGCGATAATAGGTTGCGTGCATTCTTGCCCCACTGACTGCCTCATAGCTATCTAATAAATCTTCACGCTCACGAAAGGCATATAAAAAAACCGTCATTGCTCCCACATCAAGAGCATGCGACCCAAGCCACATTAGATGGTTTAAAATACGCGTAATCTCATCAAACATTACCCGAATATACTGTGCTCGTAATGGCACTTCAACGCCAAGTAATTTCTCAATTGCTAATACATAGGCATGCTCATTACACATCATCGACACATAATCCAAGCGATCCATATAGCCAATAGACTGGTTATAGGGTTTATACTCAGCCAATTTTTCCGTACCTCGATGCAACAATCCAATATGTGGATCGGCACGCACTACCGTTTCCCCATCCAACTCTAAGATAAGCCGCAACACCCCATGAGCCGCTGGATGCTGGGGTCCGAAGTTCAGTGTGTAATTCTTTATTTCACTCATATTGCCAAAAAATTTCTCAAGCCACTAACCAAAATCTTAAAACTATGAGAAGTATTAGAACCATCTATTTTCAAATAAGGGGATATAGCACGAGACCCCTGTAATTTTTGGTATGATTGCTTAGTTATCTGTTTTAGTTTTTGTGAGGGGTTCTCCAAATTATCGGGATTACGAAACTGACTTTTAGTTTGTTTATTACTTAAACCACTTAGCCCCAACCCTTTTTCAACAGCAAGTAAATCCCCCAGGTAAAAACTTTCTAATTCACGGCAAGCAATGCGAATTAGGGTTTGTTGCTCTTTGCCAGCCTTTTTTGTTTTTTCTTGAAGTTGCTTTTTAATCACTTGGCAATCACCACTATCTTGATCGCGCATTATCAAAAAACGCGAATTTGGTGCCTGCCAACTTTTTAACTTTCTTTCTATGTTTTTTTCCAAATCCTGTTTACCCCTAAATATGATGTACTTAATGCTTGTATTGCCATTATTCCCAGTAATGTTTTTCAATATCTCTTTTAAAGCCTCTTTACTTGATGGTTCTTCAAGCAAGCATACTAATGTTCTATAGGTTCTCATCATCAAAAAATCCTTGTCCCCAAAGATAACCCATTTGATCCCCCTCTCGCATATAAGCAACAATTTGCTTATTTTCATTTGCTCGGTTGATGGTAGTGTATCCGTTTTGTTTTTTTAACCAAAACACATTATCAACTCCCACAGCATTTAAAAAATCAGGTGAATGCGAAGAAACAAATACTTGCCCACCACTATTGGTGTAACCCTCAAACTCCTCAGCCAATTCCCACAAAAGTTTTGGATAAAGTTGATTTTCCGGCTCTTCCACGCATAACAATTCATGATTTTCTGGATTATAAAGCAATAAAAGATAGGCAAAAATTTTCAAGGTGCCGTCAGAAACATACTTATCAATAAATGGATCCTTAAATGCTCCATCTTGAAATTGTAGCAAAAGACGACCATCAGCAGTCTTTTGAGGTTTAATATTCCCAATTCCGGGCACTCTCGCTTGCATTTGTTCAATAATTTTCTCAAAAACTTGCGGATGATTTTCATAAAGATGACTGGCTACCAATTGAAGATTATCCCCTGTTTCTGAAAGATGACTATCAAATCCCGTTATTTCTTTACTACCACGTGCCGAATCAATATGAAAATCGGAAACATACCAACGTTCAAGCAACTGACGGAATGCGTTAGCTGCTTTAAATTTTTGAAATTGCCCCAATCCCTTTATCGCAAGAACATCCGAAGAATCTAATTTTTGCTCTTCTCGTTCTAATTGCTCATCTTTTTTGCTAAAGTCTTCTTCATTGGTGATAGCAAAGCCTTCGCCATTTTTGAAATCCAAAAAATGATAGGGGCTACCATAGCTGGAGCGCTTGTATCTCAATATTTCCCGATGTACTATTGCCTTATTGCTGTTGTTGCTGTTATTACCAATCTCCAATATATAAGAGACTAATCGGTTTTTCTCCGCAATATCCATCCGAAATTTGAGCTCTATCTCAATTTTGCCATCACTATTGCCCCGAGAAATAACCTCTTTAAAGCCCCCTCGAACCTGCAAGGCTTTAGTAACATTAGAATGCAAGCAATCACGCAAAAAACCGAAAATATCAAAAAAAGTGCTTTTGCCTGTACCATTCTCACCAACCAACACGCAAAACTGAGGAACCTCATCCATATAAATATCTTGAAGTGATTTGAAATTTTTAACTCTGATGCTTTCTAATCTCATAATCGTCTTATTAGTGCATTTACCGCACCACCCGTGGGGTATTGATGCGATTTTCAATTGAAACGGGTTGGTAAACCACCTGTTTTTTCTTTGGATCGTAGATCATTTCGACTTGACCTTGTAAGGGGAAATTTTTACGCAAAGGATGCCCAACAAAGCCGTAATCGGTCAAAATACGCCGTAAATCAGGATGCCCTTCAAATAGAATACCGAATAAATCAAACGCTTCGCGCTCGTACCAATTTGCACATTGCCAAACACTGACTACGCTGGCAACGCACGGATAATCACTTGATGGCACAAATACTTTAGCACGCAAGCGAATATTGTTCTCCATATCCAAAAGGTGATAAACAACACAGTAGCGCTTTTCAGGCAACTCCTCAATGCCCTCTTCCTCAGCATCTGAAAAATCAAACACCCCTCGGCTAAAACCTTGGGAGGTTGCCTCATTCGTTTGCCAATGGGATTGTTTATACATCGCATAATCAACACCACAAAGTTCAATAAGTTGGGTCATAGCAAAATCATCTCGCAATTGTTTTGCCACTGATAACCAATTATTATAAGAAAATTCGATTTCTAATTGACTATGCGAAATCTCACTTTTGATAACGCTTTGACACGCTTGAGTTATTTTTTTCTCAAGATCTTTGAGTTTTTTGATTTTAATGGAGCTTGCCATAAAATTTACCGAGCAATGGTATTGGTACGCTCAATCTTTTTTTGAAGCTGAATAATGCCATACATTAAGGCTTCAGCGGTTGGCGGGCAACCTGGCACATAAATATCTACGGGTACAATGCGATCACAACCACGCACCACCGAATACGAATAATGATAATATCCACCACCATTCGCACAAGAGCCCATAGAAATGACCCACCGAGGTTCTGCCATTTGATCATAGACCTTACGCAAGGCTGGCGCCATTTTATTGCATAATGTACCAGCAACAATCATCACATCTGATTGTCTTGGACTCGGACGAAAAACCACCCCAAAACGATCCAAATCATAACGTGAGGCTGCCGAATGCATCATCTCCACCGCACAACACGCCAAACCAAAGCTCATTGGCCACATTGACCCTGTTCTTGCCCAATTGATTAAGGCGTCAGCTGTGGTCGTTACAATACCTTCTTTAAATACACCTTCTATTGCCATTCCAAACCTCGCCTAACCCAAATATAGATAAACCCAATAATCAACTCCACCATAAAAACAGCCATCGCAATATACGCTTCACCCGAAAGTTCATTTAATGCCACCGCCCAAGGAAAGAGAAATGCAATTTCTAAATCAAAAACAATAAATAAAATTGCTAATAGATAAAAGCGAATATCAAACTTCATCCGCGCATCTTCAAACGCCTCAAAGCCACATTCATAAGGAGATAATTTTGCTTTATAGGGTTTGTGAGGAGAGAGTATTCTACCAAACACCATAGGGAAAACCCCAAAGCCAATGCCCAGTAAAATAAAAATAAAGATAGGTAAATATTCAGAGATAATCATACTTTTATCCAGAAGTTAATGTACAAGAAGATACTGCTCTATTTTCATTCGTTCAAAACATCTTCACAAGTCAAAACCTAATTGGGAGAATATTATGCAGTAACTTCAAGATAATTGGAATAACTACACGGTTTTGGTATGGTTTGTTTTTCCATCGACAGACCCTCAAAATGAAACTCAATCGCTTTCTGCATATTCTTTTCCACTTCATTTTTTGTTGCCCCAGTAGCAACACAACCATCAACATCTGGGGAATAAGCAGAATAGCCCGTGCTTGTTTTTTCAATCACAATTAAATATTTCATCTCTTTAACCTCGCTTGCTTAAAAATACTATTTTGCGTTCCCATCGCCAATTCATCACTTAGCTTACCTGAAACTGTCACTAAGCCTGTTTTTGTTGTATGTTTATATTGGCGATGACTACCTCTTGTTCGTACTAAATACCAACCATTTTTTTCTATCAATTTTATCATTACTTTAACTTTCACTATCTATCAAGTAAAAAAATCTCAATTCGTGGTGCAAGAATAACCAAGTAGTGTGTCTATGCAGTCAGTACGATATGTCCTATTTCTCTCTCCCATGCTTTTAATGGCGTTGTTCAACTCCCTCCACTCCCTTGCTTCTTTTTTCCTTCGTGCTTCTCTTTGAAACTCTTTATATTTCATCACCTCCAAAGCAAATTTAGCATCTTTTTCATAACCATCAACATTCGGTCGTTGCACTGTCTGCTTTACACCATCTGGAAATTTTTGTAAATCCCATTTATTATCGTATGTACTTTTAGCTCCACTAATCCATACTGCCCCACAAGGAATCGTGTAAAAAACACCTCTATCCCAATCCTCTTTATCCGGGGAATAATGCAAGGTTAATGGAGAATAACCTTTATTGACGCCTTGACAAACCACCTGTGCACCCACTGGGTTTGAGTCATAAGTAATCGCATATTGACTTGAACACCCATAAAATGGTAACAACACTACAAAAATTACACATAGATTTTTCATTTGCATTTTGCAGGTTAGTTGTCGGTTAATATTTTTGTACCGAACCGCTTTGAAGAACAATAAAACAGCCCTTAAAACATCCAAAATTTTTTATAGCTTGAAATACTTTTTTGTAAGCTAAAAATAGTTTTTGATCTGTGTCCCAATAAATAAATCCAAAACGATCAAGCAACGCCAAATAATTGTCTCCTCTCAAATTTTCACACTTTTTATTTTTAGTCTGAATACAACCTAAAACAAGACGATAAAGTTGGTCTTCTGGAGAAGATGAAGAATAATTGACAAAGCGAAGAGATGAGAAAAAACCCACATTAGATTTTTCAATTTTAAGTGTCACGCAATGCAGTCCATCATCAGGATATTTGTATTCTCCTTCTGGAGAATTGTTACATTGCAACTTTTTCTTTATCTGCTCCCTGAAAAAACCCTTAATTTCACTTGTTGGTTCAATATCTCCACTTTCAACGGAAATCCAATAATCGTTACAATCGTAGTTTTCGTTGTGAAGAAATGTCTTTATAGAATCCTCATACGGCTTTGAAACAAAATCCATAACTTGCATTACCTCAACACCTATTCTTTTTTCATTAATTTTTAAATCGATGTCTGGCGGGTCATCACCTCTACAATAGCTTGATTTAGAACCTTTGTTTTTATAATATTGTTTAAGGCTTTCCGCTACCAATACCTCTTCGTTCTTCATTATACATATTCAAAGCTAACTTTTCTAAAAATAATTACTATGGTGCCCAGGGCCGGAATCGAACCGGCACGATATCAAATATCGACGGATTTTAAGTCCGTTGCGTCTACCAGTTCCGCCACCTGGGCGGACACAACACAGTAACTAAAACTAAACGTTTTTAATAAGGGGATTAAGCCTGCTGTTGGTTATTGGCCTCCTCCAACACTGCTTTTAATTCATCTTTTTCTGCCATTTCAATGATAATATCACTGCCTCCAATCAATTCACCAGAAAGATAAATCTGAGGGAAAGTCGGCCAATCGGCATATTCTGGAAGATAAGTCATTATATCAGGATCCGCAAGCACATTAACAAAAGCAAATTTTTCACCTGTAGAAAGCAATGCTTGTGCTGCACGTGCGGAAAAACCACAAGAAGGAATTTGCGGTGAACCCTTCATATAAATCACCACTGAATTTGATTTTACTTGCTCATCAATTTTAGCAAGCACTTCTTCTTTAGTTGCAATAACTGGTTGCATTAACAACTCCGTAAATTATGGTTTAATGAATAAATAAAAATGCTATTTAGGGTAAAAAATAAAGATTAATAAAATACCTATTTTTTACTTCCCTAAAAAAAGCAACCCAACAATTAAATTATATAGTAGAGAGCCCTGTCTAATTTAGATTTTGAAACTCAAATCGTTGTTAATTTTTTCAAAGATGGTAAAATTTTAATACTCGAAAACAAACAAAGGAGCCTCTATGAAAATGATAACCACAATTATAAAGCCTTTTCGCTTGGATGATGTGCGTGATGCCCTATCAGAAATTGATATTCACGGGATGACTGTTACTGAAGTCAAAGGATATGGTCGTCAAAAAGGACATACCGAAATGTACCGAGGAGCTGAATATGTGATTGATTTTTTACCAAAAATAAAATTAGAAATCGCCGTCAAAAACGATCAATTAGATAATGTGATTGAAGCCATTATTTCGGCTGCCTCAACAGGGCAAATTGGAGATGGTAAAATATTTGTAACCTCTATTGAGAAAACCATTCGCATTCGCACAGGCGAAATTGATAATGATGCAATTTAAACCCAAAATTATATTAAAAAAATGAAAGAATTTATTAAAACAGCAAACGCCCCTTCTGCTATCGGACCATACAATCAAGCCGTCAAAGTTGGCAATACAGTCTATATTTCCGGTCAAATCCCACTCACTCCAGAGATGGATTTAATTGAAGGAAGCGTGCAAGATGAAGCGCGCCAAGTTTTTAAAAACCTACAAGCCATTTGCCAAGCCGCTGGCGGTGATTTAAAAGATATTGTCAAACTCACCATCTTTCTTGTTGATATGGATGATTTTGCCCAAGTTAATGAAGTGATGCAAGAATTCTGCCAAGAGCCTTACCCTGCTCGTGCTGCCATTGGTGTCAAAGAATTACCCAAAGGCGTACAGGTTGAGGCTGAGGCGATTATGGTACTATAGCCTTCCCTCCTCATTTCTGTTCTTTACGCATTCCCATGCAAGAGAAAGTGGGAACGAGCAAAAAAAACAGAAAATCCACAGATGGTACAGATGAGACCTTTGCACAAAAGATATGACAAGTAAAAAAGCAAAAAATCGCAGATAAAAATACAAAAAATAAACTGCGAAAATCTGTGGATTAAAATTACTCGCTTCTGTTCTTTACGAACGAGGCTTAGGTGGAAGAATATCGGTGATACTTCCATCGACAATTTCACTTGCCATTGCGAAGGTTTCTGCCAGTGTTGGGTGTGGGTGGATAGTAAGAGAAATATCGCTTGCATCGGCTCCCATTTCCATTGCAAGAACTGCCTCAGAAATTAATTCTCCGGCATTGATCCCAGAAATTGAGGCACCTAAAAGGCGTTTGGTGTTTTTACAAAATAATGCCTTAGAAATACCTTCTTTGCCTCCACTACTCAAGGCTCGTCCGCTGGCTTGCCAAGGAAACATTCCCTTATCGTATTCAATATTTTCTTCTTTAAGCTGTTTTTCTGTTTTACCTACCCAAGCAATTTCAGGGTGCGTATAGGCTACCGAAGGAATACTAAGGGGGCTAAAGGAACTTGCCTCACCAGCAATAACCTCAGCGGCAACTTTTGCTTGATGGGTCGCCTTATGTGCTAACATTGGCTGCCCAACCACATCACCAATAGCATAAATATGTGGAACATTTGTTTTTTGTTGTAAATCCACTTCAATAAAGCCTTGCTCTGTTACCTCAACGCCTACCTTCTCCGCATTGATTGTCTTACCATTTGGAGAACGTCCTACGGCAACAAGCACCACATCAAATTTTTGTTTCTCTGGTGCCTTAGCGCCCTCAAAATGCACCTCAACAGCCGTTTTTGTCGGCACGATTTTGGTCGCTTTGGTATTTAACCAAATATCCTCATAATCTCGTTTGATTTGTTTTAATAGTGGCAAAATACTATCTTTATCCGCTTCTGGGATAATCTGCCCACCTAATTCAACGACGGTAATTTTTGTGCCCAGTGCATTATACACAGTTGCCATTTCTAAGCCGATAATACCACCACCAAGAATCAACATTGTTTTGGGGATTTTTTTCAACGCCAAAGCATCGGTTGAATCCCAAACATTCTCATGCTCTGGCACAAAAGGCAACTTAGTCACACTTGAGCCTACGGCAATAATAGCCGAAGCAAAACTCACCTCTATATTTTTCTTGCCTTGCTTGATAGTCGCCTTATGCTCATCCTTCAAACTTGCCGGCCCATAAACAACCTCAACATTACGTAATTTTGCTATTTTTGCCAAGCCTGCATTTAACTCACTGGTAATCGATTGTTTATGCTCCTTAATCTTATTTAAATCGATTTTTGGTGCCGAGAACGCAACCCCATAATCAGTCGAATGCTTGGCATTATTAATGACCTCGGCAATATGCAATAATGCTTTAGAAGGAATACAACCGACATTTAAACATACCCCACCAAGCACTTCATAACGCTCCACCAAACAAACTTTCAACCCTAAATCCGCCGCCCTAAAAGCAGCAGTATAACCCCCAGGTCCGCCACCAATAACGCAGACATCATAATCATAATCCGTGTTTTGTTTGGTAGCTGGTTTGTCTTTTGTTTGCGGTGATGCTGTTTCTTTTTGTTTTTCCTGTTTTTTTTCTTGTTGCTTTTCTGGTTGAGGCTCAGAGGTTGCTTGCTCTTTTGCATCGCTTACAGATTCTTCTGTTTCCAATTCAAGCAAGGCAGTCCCCGATGAAATAATATCGCCTACTTTTACCAAGATATTAAGCACTTTACCAGCATAATCACTCGGCACTTCGGTAATTGCCTTATCGCTCTCTAACACGATAATGGAATCTTCTGCTCGAATCTTATTCCCTTTTTTAACAATAATCTCGGCAACTTTGGAATTTTCTACCCCAAAATCCGGAGCATATACGGTAACTTTATTCATTTTTTACAAAAGGATATTACGTAAATCATTAAGATATTCTGCGAGTTTTACCACAAACCTTGCCCCTTCGGCACCATCGATAACTCGATGATCATAAGAGACAGAAAAGGGTAATATGAGTTTTGGCTCAAATTCCTCTCCATTCCAAAAAGGCTTAGTTATTGCCTTGCCAACCCCCAAAATTGCTACTTCTGGAAGATTAATTATCGGCGTAAAATGCGAGCCACCAATACCACCAAGGCTGGAAATCGTAAAGCACCCACCCTGCATTTCATTGGCTGATAATGTGCCTGCACGTGCTTTTTCGCTAAGCTCAACAAGCTCACTTGCAAGCTGCTGCACCCCCTTATCTCGCACCTCTCGAATCACTGGCACAACGAGCCCATTCGGGGTATCAACAGCAACCCCAATATTCAGATATTTTTTTAAAATTAACGTTTGTCCATCATCACCAAGCGACGAATTAAACCGTGGAAAATCATCCATAGCCTTGCTGGTGGCTTTAATAAAAAAAGCTAATGGGGTTAGCTTAACTGCCTTTTTCTTATTAGCTATTTTACTATTATGCTCCGTGCGGTATTGCTCTAACTCATCAATACTGACCTCATTAAATTGCGTCACATGAGGGGCATTTAACCAACAAGCACTTAAATGCTGACCAGAGATTTTTTGAATACGACTAAGCTCAATCGACTCTATCTCACCAAATTGTGAAAAATCCACTACTGGTGGTTTAGGGAGTGCCGAGCCTACACCGCCACTCGCACCTCCACCTTGCAAAATATTTTTGACCCAAGCCTCAACATCCTCACGCAAAATTCGACCCTTAGGACCTGAGCCTTGAACTTCGCCCAAGTTAGCACCAAGCCGATTAGCAAATTGCCGAATCATTGGACTCGCATGATACTTAGCTCCCAATTTTTGCTGATTAACAGTCGGCTTTATCGATGCTTCAGTTTGTTGCTCTGTGCTTTTGTTAGAGTCTTTAGGGGGCGGAGCAACTGAATTATCTTCTTCCTTCTTAGCTGGCGTCTCTGCAACATTTTCAGGTTCTTTATCAACAGGTGCTTCAATCGCTTTATCCGCCTCAATTTCAGCAATAGCATCACCAACATTAACAACATCCCCTTCCTTTATTTTCATTGCGGTAATTTTTCCAGCAAAGGCACTTGGCACCTCCATCGAAGCCTTATCACTCTCCAACACAATTAACGACTGATCGTATTCAACCTGATCGCCAACATTGACCAATACCTCAATTACTTTAGAATCCTTAAAATCCCCAATATTGGGTAATAAAACAGTTTCAATAGCCATATTTCACTCCCTCCTAACAAGATAATGGGTTAGGTTTATCCGCCGAAAGCCCATATTTTTTCATCGCCTTTTGCGGTGAAGTTTTATCAATTTTTTCTTGTTGAGCAAGATCATATAACGTTTGCAAAACAATCCAATGGCAATCCACTTCAAAGAAATGTCTTAATTTTTGGCGTGTGTCTGAACGCCCATAGCCATCCGTGCCTAAGATGGAAAAGCTACTTGGCACATACGCCCTAATCTGATCTGCATAAGCTCGCACATAATCCGTGGCAGCCACCGTATGCACATCTTTCTTCAACTGCTTTGTCACATAAGGGATACGAGGTTTTTTAGTGCTATTAAGCATATTCCAACGTGTGCAATCATCACCATCAGCACTCAATAAATTAAAACTTGGCACACTCCACACATCGGCACTAACTCCCCATTCCTCCTGTAAAATTTTTGCAGCCTCAAGCACCTGTAATAAAATCGTGCCACAACCAAGTAACTGTACATCCGCCTTTCCTTTGGGGGCTGCTTGAAATAAATACAAACCCTTAACAATCCCCTCTTCGCACCCCTTGGGCATTGCTGGGTGAGGATAGTTTTCATTCATCAAAGAAATATAATAAAAGCATTTTTCATCTTCTTGATACATTCTTTTCAACCCATCTTGCACAATGACGACTAATTCATACGCAAAAGTAGGATCATAGCTATAACAATTAGGCACATTACGAAACATTAAATGCTGATGCCCATCCTGATGTTGTAAACCCTCACCGGCAAGAGTTGTACGCCCAGCAGTTGCACCAAGCAAAAACCCACGTGCCTGCATATCACCCGCTGCCCATACCAAATCACCAACGCGCTGATAGCCAAACATAGAGTAATAAATATAAAAAGGAATCATTATTTTGCCATGATTCGCATACGAGGTTCCCGCTGCAATCCATGAACTCATTGCGCCCGCTTCATTGATTCCCTCTTCTAACACTTGCCCATTACTGGTTTCTTTGTACCACATCATTTGATCCGAATCCGCTGGCGTATATTGCTGACCATGCGGCGAATAAATCCCGATTTGACGGAATAAACCCTCCATCCCAAAAGTACGTGCCTCATCTGGCACAATAGGAACAACTCTATCTTTAATATGCTTATCCCTCAATAAAATAGACATCAACCGCACATAAGCCATGGTCGTTGAAAACTCACGATCTTCACTACTATCTAATAATGGTTGAAATGCTTTTAGAGCAGGCAAAGGTAACTTTTCAGATAGCACCTCTTCACGCCGTGGTAAATATCCCCCTAAACTCTCTCTTTGTTTATGAAGATATTGAATTTCATCGCTATCTTCTGGTGGCTTATAGTACGGCACTTTATGAATATCCTCATCACTAATCGGAATCTTAAAGCGATCGCGAAAACGACGCACCTCATCATCATTTAATTTCTTCTGTTGATGGGCTGTATTCTCACCTTGCCCTGCACCCATCATTCCATAACCCTTAACCGTTTTTGCCAAAATAACCGTAGGTGAACCTTGATGATTAACCGCTTGATGATAAGCGTTATAAACCTTTTTAGAATCGTGCCCCCCTCGGGTTAAGAGAAAAATATCCTCATCAGACAAATGCGAAACCAGCTCCAATAACTCAGGATACTTACCAAAAAAATTGTCTCGCACATAACCCCCATCTCGTGATTTATACGTTTGATAATCACCATCAAGCACCTCTGCCATGCGTTTTTTCAATAAACCAGTCTTATCTTTGGCAAGCAAATCATCCCACGGGCTTCCCCACACCACTTTAATCACATTCCACCCAGCACCTCTAAACTCCCCCTCTAACTCCTGAATAATTTTGCCATTACCGCGCACAGGACCATCCAAACGTTGCAAATTACAATTCACCACAAAAATAAGATTATCCAAATTTTCACGTGAAGCGACTGAAATTGCCCCCAAAGATTCAGGTTCATCCGTCTCACCATCACCGAGATACATCCACACTTTACGATTACTCTTCTCAATCAGTCCTCTATTTTCCATATACCGCATAAAGCGTGCCTGATAGATTGCCATAATCGGCCCCAACCCCATAGAGACCGTTGGAAATTGCCAAAAATCATCCATTAACCAAGGATGTGGATAAGAAGATAAACCACTACCATCCACTTCTTGACGAAAATAATCTAACTGCTCCTCGCTCAATCTTCCCTCAAGAAAAGCTCGGGCATAAATCCCTGGGGCACAATGTCCTTGGAAGAAAATAAAATCACCCTGATAATTCCCCCCATCACCCTTATAAAAATGATTAAAGCCAATTTCATAAAGTGTTGCACTGGAAGCATAACTGGTTAAATGCCCTCCCAATTCACCCGCCTTACGATTAGCCCTTACCACCATTGCCATCGCATTCCAACGAATAATCGAACGCAAACGCCGCTCCACCTCCAACGACTCTGGAAATTGCACTTGGCTATCTAAAGAAATTGTGTTGTAATAAGGCGTTGTCGCACTATAAGGCTGTACAGCCCCAAAATCACGCGACTCATCGATAAGAGATTGGATAAGATAAATAGCCTTGTCCAATCCTTCAGCTTCTACCAATGCGGCAAAAGCATCAATCCATTCTTGGGTTCCTGATGGATCTTTGTCTTCAAACATCATGTTTTATCCCCTTGTGAGAGTTTATTAAGATAGTATTTGCTTCTGTAAAAATCAACCTACGAGATGCATATAAAAAAACTTTAAAAATCTAAAAAATCAAGCCAATTTTTTTATATACCACCCAGTCAATTTAAATAGACGTAGTCTAAAGCTTAAACACTCATAAATAATTATAAACCCATAAAAGAATAAGGATGCCGATATATATTTGTTATGTAGCATAACCTTGTAGTTATTCGTATAAAATGGACGCATACATTCTCGGCTCGGCATCTGCACCAATTCGTGATATTTGATTAAAATGTGGGTGATTGATGGAAGCGATATTAGTGGTCGTAAAAACAACGTATGACATACTGTCAAACCTTAGTAATTCAACACCTTTAAAAAAAACAGGTACAATAATGAAAAAACATGTATAATGACGAAAAAAGCAGGTATAATTAGATTGCAAGCGTGCATTTTTTTTGTTTTGTCTATTTTTTGTGCTTTATAACACTGGGCTTTAGAAACTTTTTGTTTAATAATATTGCATAATTACAAAAACATTATCTTAATAAAAAATTTTATGAAATTATTATCATTTTTCAAAATCGTCGTAATGGTTTTTTGTTTGCCACTTATTGTGGCTTGTGGTAGCAGTAGCAGCTCTGGACCGGATAAACCAGATACAAATGATGAACCAAATACAAAAAAAACGTATCACTATCGCTGGACTACAGCTACGGATTCGGCACAATTCCCGGCTCGAGATAACTCCCAAGCCGTGGTGTTTAATGATGGTGATAGTACGAAAATGTGGGTAATTGGTGGCTTCGCTGACCTGAACAATGTTAATAAAAACGACGTATGGCACTCTACTGATGGCATCACTTGGACGAAAACTACTACTGTGGAAGCCTTTGTGTTCTCGCCTCGCTCTGAACACCAAGCCGTGGTATTTGATAATAAAATATGGGTGATTGGTGGGAGTCGTGGACCTTATGTCAACGACGTATGGAGCTCTACTAATGGCATTATTTGGATTGATGTTGCGCAGTCAACAACATTATCGGGTCGCTTCTCGGGGCGTGCTGGTCACCAAGTCGTGGTGTTTGATGATGGTACTGGTGAGAAAATGTGGGTAATTGGTGGGCAAGAGAGCGATAACACTTACAAAAAAGACGTATGGCACTCTACCAATGGTGCCACTTGGACTACGGCTACGGATAATGCACAATTCCCCGCTCGCTCTTATCATCAATCCGTGGTATTTAATGATGGTGATAGTACGAAAATGTGGGTGATTGGTGGAGAGGTCAATAGAAAGGAGAAAAACGACGTATGGAGCTCTACCGATGGCATCACTTGGACTCAGACTACGGCAACGGCAGAATTCCTGGTTCGCTCGAATCATCAAGCCGTGGTATTTAATGATGCTAATGGTACTGTTGAGAAAATGTGGGTCATTGGCGGGCAAAAGAACTCTGATATATCAAAAGCTTCTGATCCGCTCCTAAATGATATGTGGAGCTCTACTAATGGTGTTACTTGGATTGAGGATGTTACTTGGATTAAGGAGCCTACAACACCAACATCCACTACAACACCAACATTCACTACAACACCAACATCCACTACAACACCAACATCCACTACAACACCAACATTCACTAGAATACCAACATTCTCAGCTCGACGTCGTCATACATCCGTGGTGTTTGATAATAAAATATGGACAATTGGTGGGAATGTTCCTATATATAGGGAGAATTCTGATAATCAAGAAAACGACGTATGGCATACTATTAGAGTAGAATCAACCTCTATAACTTATAAAGTCAAACCTAAATGATTTAACACGTAAGTATAGTGTTAGCTCGCCATAAAAAAACAAGTGTACGACTATGTTGTCTGTTTTTTGTGTTTTAGGATACAAGGAAAATTTTTTAACAATATTATAAAAAAAACTTATTTTAAATTATGAAACTATTTTCAGTTTCCTCTCCTCTCTTATTTTTAAAAATTCTCGCAACGGTCTTTTGTTTGCCACTTATTGTGGCTTGCGGTAGCGATGGCAACCCCCTCCCCCCTCCTCCCCCCCTACCGAAGGAATATCATTGGGTTGAAGTTACAGATGCGGCACAATTCTCGGCTCGAAGTTATCATACATCCGTGGTGTTTGATGATGGTACTGGTGAGAAAATGTGGGTAATTGGTGGGCAAGGGAGCAATAACACTTACAAAAAAGACGTATGGCACTCTACTAATGGCGTCACTTGGAAGCAAGCTACGGCTACGGCAGCATTCTCAGCTCGAAATAGTCATACATCCGTGGTATTTGATAATAAAATGTGGGTGATTGGTGGATTTGATGGTAGTGGTGGCACTAGTAGTAAAAACGACGTATGGAGTTCTACTAATGGCATCACTTGGACTGAGGTTAGGGCTAATGGTGCTGCAAGTGGATTCTCAGCTCGATATAGTCATACATCCGTGGTGTTTGATGATGGTGCTGGTAAGAAAATGTGGGTGATTGCTGGGCGTGACAGTCGTTCTCTAAACGATATATGGCACTCTACTAATGGTGCCACTTGGACTAAGGCTACGAATTCGGAAAAATTCTCGGATCGATATAGTCATACATCCGTGGTGTTTAATGATGGTGATAGTACGAAAATGTGGGTGATTGGTGGTTATTCTGGCAAATTTAGCAAAAACGACGTATGGAACTCTACCAATGGCATCACTTGGACTGAGGCTACGAATTCGGCAAAATTCTCGGGTCGAGAGACACATCAATCCGTGGTGTTTAATGATAATGATGGTGCGAAAATGTGGGTGATTGGTGGAGATAGTGCCGCTGGTCGCCTAAACGATGTATGGAACTCAGCTGAGGGTAACTCTTGGACTGAGGTTAAGAAGCCTAATGATGCAAATGGATTCAATAAGCGAGATAGTCATCAATCCGTGGTATTTGATAATAAAATATGGGTGATTGGTGGGTTTACTGGGAATCATTTAAACGACGTATGGCATTATGTTGAAAAAGAAAAATAAGCCTCGCAACTTACTGAGTCAAATCTGATAACAATCTAATAATTGGGAAAGTGCGATTTAGATAATAAATAATCACACTTTTCTGATTGTTGCTGTCTTTGCCCATTTAGTTTCTCACTTTCCTCATAAATTCAATTGTTTTAAACTCCAGTTCAGCAACCCCATTCCCCATTATTAGGGTTCTACTTTCAAATTAACAGCGTTATAGCTATTAATTCCATTTTCCAATCCCAAATAAGAGGCAGTTCAGATTTTTGTAGAGTTGTTGATTCCGTTCAAAAAATCTGCAACTGGCATTGGTTTTTTGCCGCTGGGTTGTATTTTTAATAGTTCTATCCAGCCGTCTTGACAGTGAACGAATAGTTGTTTTTTATGAATAAAGGGGTCGCCTGTGGTGGAGTTTTTTGGGAAGATGGTTGTTTCTTGATTACTGGATTTTGCTTGGTAGATGCGTAGATGTTGATTGAATAGCGTTGTGTGGCAAATGGGAATGGGGTTAAAGGCTCTGATTTGTTGGGTGATTTGTTGGGTGGGGCGTTGCCAGTCTATTTTTGCTTGTTCTTTGGTGAGTTTTTTTGCGTAGCAGGCTTGTTGTTCTTGTTGGGTTGTGGCTTGCTTTTGGTAGTCTTGAATGTTATCTAATGTCTCGACTAATAAATTAGCACCTATAAGAGATAATTTTTCACCTAATTCGGCAGCATTGTCTTCGCCTATTTCAATGTGTTGGGTATGTAGAATATCGCCATTATCTAATCCTTCTGCCATTTGCATAATGCTGATGCCTGTGAGTTCATCGCCAGCTTCTATGGCACGTTGAATTGGGGCTGCTCCACGCCAGCGTGGTAGTAATGAGGCGTGTACATTGATGCAGCCGAAACGAGGTAATTGCAGAATTTGTGGTCGCAATAATTGCCCGTAGGCAACGACTATAATAATATCTAATTGTAATGTTTGTAGGGTGGGAAATAGTTCTTGAATATTCGTAGGTTGATAAATAGGGGCATCTATATCTAAGGTTTCAGCCGCTTGCTTTATGGCACAGGAGCGAATTTTTCGCCCACGCCCTGAGCCTCTATCGGGCTGACAAATGATTGCTAATAAATCGTGTTTTGAGGCAATTGCTTGTAGGCTTGGCACGGCAAATTCAGGCGTGCCGGCAAAGGCAATTCTCATAGTTCTTTTAGCATTTTCTTTTTAAGGCGCATACGCTTGAGGCGAGAGAGGTAATCAATAAATAAAATTCCATTTAAATGATCTATCTCGTGTTGGGCACAAATCGCAGGTACTCCCTCTAAATCAACCTCAAAAGGTTTTCCTTTGGCATCAAAAGCGTCAATTTTTACAAATTTCGGACGAGAAATTTTTGCCCGATATTCTGGGATAGATAAGCAGCCTTCTTCAAATTCCATTAGTTCATCTGTTTTTTCAATAATTTTTGGATTCACAAAAACCTTGGGAAGATGTTCAAATTCAGGAATTTTCATTACAAATAAACGATTAAGCACACCGACTTGAGGGGCAGCTAAGCCAATCCCTTGATGTTCTTCCATTGTCTCAAGCATTGCCGACGAAAGTTTATTAACAGAGGCGTCAAACCGCTCAATTTCTTGGCTTTGCTGTCGTAGCTTATTTTCTGATTGAGGGTAATAAACTAACTCTAAAATTGATTGCTGATTTATATTACTCATCTTTGATTACTGAGTCGTGGGGTCAATAACTAATAACGCAGGCTTACCCTCTGAACCTTCTGCTTCCACATCTTTATTTTGAAGATTATAGCGAATATTTTTTCCACTGATTTTATTGCCATTATGATTAATTTCTGGCTTCCCTCCCGATAAATTTAACCATCCGCTTTTAATCTCATACACAATCATCTCAGCTTGGGCATCAATGGAATTATCTTTATCCAAGTTCACTACTCTAACTGGCTTACCTTGTGCCTCTAAAGATTGTATCTTTGATTTTTTTGAAATAATCGTTAATTTATCAGCTTTAATCGTCAAGGCTGCTTGCGTAACAATTACATTGCCAGTATAAACAGCGTTTTGCCCACCTTCACCTTTATTGCTCATTTTTAAGTTCTCCGCCTTAATCGCAATCGGGGCAGTAGAAGAAAAAGCAAGTGCATTAGCCACTGGTTCAACTTCTTTGTCAGCAGCCATAACGCTCCCAGCAGAAAGTAACAAAGCACTTAATAAACCAATAATTATTCGTTTAAATAAAAATACTTGTTTGAGCATTTTGTTAATTTGTATATTTTTTACCTTTTTTAAACTGGGCAATAACTTTATTCCAGTACCCCTTGGTCGATAAGATTTTCTCACACACTTCCCGCACCGCACCGCACCCTCCTTTTTTAGAGCTGATAATATCAGCAACTTCTTTCACTTCCTCTACCGCATCATCGACTGCAACCGAAACCCCCACTGCCAACATCACTGAAAGATCAATCAAATCATCGCCCATATACAATACTTCAGACATTGATAGGTCCATACCCTCGACCACGCTATGCAAGGTGGATAGTTTATCAAGTTTACCTTCATAATAATGGCGAATTCCCAGATTTTCAAATAACCTCGCACGTGATGCTTGTGATTTTCTACCCGTAATAATTGCCACTTCAACATCACTATCCATCAATAACTTAATACCTAAACCATCGCGTACATCAAAGGCTTTATGCTCTATCCCTTGATCGTTAAAATAAAGTTTTCCATCGGTTAAAACGCCGTCCACATCAAAGACCGCAAGTTTAATTTTTGATAATTTATTATCAATATCCATTTCACTCCCTAATCAATGCTAAGCATACTTTACGCTGTTCACCGAGTACAATATTCCACGTATTGCACGCCGCTGAAATTGACGTAATTTCACATCCTATACCCTGTTGCAATAACGAGGGTTGAATATCACTGTGCATAAAATATCTATGTTTTTCAATGTTAAAAGGTTCTACCCCAATCAAAATCAATTGTGGCATCTCCATCATCAGCGGCTCTAATTGTTGCAATTTCAAATGCTCAACTTGCTGTATATCCCATAAAAAAACGGTATCATCAATAATATACAGGCTTTGCTCATATCTTTTTCCACCAATAACTAAGGCATCAGGATGCACTTCGCTAATAACTTGTCCTTGCGTTTTTGATTCACTTAATTCCATCACCCAGTCTCAATCTTATTTTTTCTATCCATAATAATCTTTTCCGCATAGAAACTTTTTTTGCCTTAATAGTACTACCTTTTTTAAAAATGCCGACAGTAGCTATGCTTGCGTGAATACTTCCAACAGATTAAAAGGGGTTAAGTGCATTTTTAAACCTACTAAGTGCTTTTTATTTATAGAATAGTCCTTTAATTGTATTTGTTTTAGATAATCTTCCGCAATAAAAAACCAGTAAAATTAATCTATATGGAAAAGAAAAATAAAATGAATCAACTGAATAATCATAATTTTGCTCATAATTTACGGGTTGCCTCCCCCTATATTGTTGAACATCAGAATAAGGTTTTTTTAATAATGCTTAATGAAAGCACATTAAAAGAACAAAATGAACATAAATTTATAGAAGATTTACTCCTCCTTCATCGCATAGGAAATCATCTTATTTTCATTGCCGACCTTAATCAATCAACCGAACAACCGATTGATAAGCAGCAACGTGATGAGCTTATTGATAGAGAGCAAGAATTGTGGCAAAAATTTCAAGCACTATGGTTTAAACATAATCAAAAGGCAGATTTACTCAAAACCAATCTGCTGCAAGTACGCCCCAATGGAGTGAAATCTGGAAAAGATTTTCTTTATGCTGCCAAAGTGCAGGGCATTTTCAATGCTCCAATTCAGCCACTCTTAGAGCAGCAATGGGCAATATGGCAATCCTGTTGGGGACACTCGTTTTCTGGTGTCCCCTACATTTTGAGTGCCTTAGATGTCGCCACAGCAATCGCTTCCACCATTCACTGTGATAAGCTGATCTATCTCGATACTAAAAGCATACAAACTCAATCACAAAACCTATCAAATAACCTATCACTTTACCAAGCAAAAAAGATTTCTACCACTGAGAAAGCGATAGCTCCTGCCATAAAAATGGCAATTTCTGCCTGTAAAAGTGGTATCCAGCGCATTCACTTTTTAAATATCCAACAAGATGGGGCATTACTCTGCGAGCTTTTCACTCGTGATGGCGTTGGCTTGCTTGTTTACAACGATATTTACGATGAGTTAATGATTGCCGATGAAAGTTGTGCCAATGATATTTTAGAGCTCATCCACACCATTAACGAAAGTGATAATATTCTCAATCGAAACAAAGATTTTATTGATAAAAATCTATCAAATTTCTACGTTATGAGAAGAGAAAATAAGGTGATAGCTTGTGCTGCTCTGCATCCGCTGGGTAATGGCAAAAAACCTAACCAAATCAATAAAACGAGTAAAGAAATAACCCAACTAACAGAAATTGCTGAGATTGCCTGCCTAATTGTGCACCCTCAGTATCAATCAATGGGAATTGCGAGCCAACTTATTAATCATATTGTGCAACAAGCAAAAAAACAAAACATTAGCCATATTATTGCCTTGACAGTCAAAGCACAAGGTTGGTTTCAACGGCATAATTTTAAACCCATTAGCCCACAAAAACTCCCACAAATCAGCAATAAAGTTTACGACTACCAACGTAATGCAACCATTTTTTATCGGGAAATTTAACCCTAACTTCACCCCAAATGCCTCTTCAATATAATGAAATACGCCATCGGTTTAGACGTTTTCTCCCTGTTGTTGTGGATATAGAAACTGGCGGTTTAGATAATAAGACCTCGCCAATTTTAGAAATTGCTATCCATTTTCTCAAGTTAGAAAATTCAGTATTAACATTGGATGACCATTTACACTACTATATCAAACCCTTCAGCGGTGCCAAAATGGACCCTGAGTCCATCAAATTTATTGGCTATAAAGAAAATGAAATTACCAACTCAATAGATGAGCATACCGGCTTGTTGAGCATCTGTGAACAAGTTAAGGAACGCACAAAAAAAGAAAACTGCACCAGAGCCATTCTCGTTGGGCATAATGCCCATTTTGACCTTAGCTTTTTCAATACTGCTATGGAACGTTGTCAATTAAAATCTCCCTTTCATCAATTTAGCACTATCGACACGGTTAGCATCTCTGCTTTAATTTTTGGGCAAACCGTACTCTGCCAAGCTTGTAAAATAGCTGGTATTGATTGGGATAACTCTCAAGCTCACAACGCTCTCTATGACTGCACCCAAACGGCAAAACTATTTTGTCACACCGTCAACCAAACTCATCAAATGCAAACAATAAAATGAAGCTCCAATTACTGAAATTGTTTGATCGCATCATTGGTTGGTATCTCAATATCTATAAAAAAATTACCACCACACAATTAACACCAACAGCCCACAAAAACCCAACAAAAATAGCCATTATTAAACTTTCAGCTATGGGCGATGCTTTATGCCTAATGCCGGCTATTCGGCAACTTAAACAATGGCATCCTCAAGCTGAAATTACGTTTGTTACTACCTCACGCACAAATCCAAGCCTATTTACTCCTCTCACATTTATCGACCATATCCAAATAATACCTACCTCTCTTGCCCTAATAGGTTTTATCTTAGGTTGGAGAAAAAACACTTATGACCTCTGTATTGATGCTGATCAATACTATAACCTATCACACTGGCTATCACTACAATGCCAATACGCCGTCGGCTTTCACACCCCATCCAAACCACGACGATTAAATAACCATCTCTTCTACGACCTCAGTGCAAATGAAAAAACGCAATTTTTCAAACTCATTGCCCTTGCTTGCAATAAAACAATAACAGCAACACCTGAGCCAACTCTTCCTGAGCTTCTGTCTCCACAAATCATTAAAAATGCCCAAACAACACTTGCTCAGCATTTTCCTCAAGATATATCAAATAAACCAATAATCGTTATCTATCCAGGATCCAGTAGCAACGCCTCTTTTAGACGTTGGCCTATTGATAACTACAAAAAAATAATCGATACTCTATGCCAGCAAGGACACACCATTGCTATCGCTGGAGGACCCGATGAACTCGCTATCAAAGATCAATTTTCCCAACTCGCAACCAAATACCCTAACTGCCACAATCTTATCAACGAACTCAAACTTACCGACTGGCTCTACCTAATGCAAAATCACGCTAAACTATTTATTGGCAATGATAGCGGATTACTACACATTGCCGAGGCTGCTGGCACTCCCATCATTGGAATTTTTGGACCAAATATTCATTCCAAATGGGGCTCACTCAACAAACTCTCAAAAGGTATTGAAATTCCCATAAAAAATCTTAATTGCCGACCCTGTATTGTTTCTGCAAAAGGGGAAATTCCCTCAAAATGTCAGCGTGGAGATACCGCCTGCCTAACTCGAATTTCACCAAATAAAGTCCTTGAAAGCGTCAAAGAGATGCTAAAATAACGAGTAAAAACATCGCTCAGATTGAAGAAAAAAGATAAAAAATCGTTCTGATTGAGGCGTGAAACGTAGCAAATTTTCACAACACAAAAAACGTTTTTACTCTTGGTGAGTTTACGAACCTTAGAATAACAGCGTTTGAACCGCTTGCGGATAAAAATCAGGACCTTTTTTTACTTTTTTACTTGTCATATCTTTTGTGCAAAGGTCTCACTCTTTAAGATGCAGTTTAAATTTCTTATCCTAACTATTATTTAAGCAAATTACTTAAATAATCAAGCCCCTCTCTAAATTAAACTTTAATTTATTAACCCAGTTTAAGACAAGTAAGTATAATTAAATAAGTGCACCATACACCATAAAAAGTACATGATAGTGTTGATTCCATTTTTTGAGTTTTAGTGATTTTTTAACAATAATAAACAACTTATTTTAAATTATGAACTTATTTTCATTACCCTCTCTTCTCTCATTTTTCAAAATTGTCGTTATTGTCTTTTGTTTACCACTTATTGTTGCTTGCGGTAGCAGTAGTGATTCTTCCGTAGAGGATAAACCCCTGGTAGAAGATAAACCCCCCGCAGAAGATAAACCCCCCGTAGAGGATACACCTCCCGTAGAGGATAAACTGAAAACCTATCGTTGGAAAAAAATTGCTACTCCTACTGTTGTTATTACGGCTACTTCTGCGACGAAAATCTTCTCGGCTCGAGAAGAGCATCAATCCGTGGTATTTGATAATAAAATATGGATCATTGGGGGAGACGATTTTAATTACAAAAACGATGTATGGAACTCAACTGATGGCAAAAGTTGGACTCTGGCTATTTCTGCAGCGGCCTTCTCGGCTCGATTGGGTCATCAATCCGTGGTATTTGATAATAAAATGTGGGTCATTGGGGGAAACGAGAATATTGGTCGCGACAAAAACGACGTATGGAGCTCTACTAATGGTATCTCTTGGACTACCACTACTGACAAGGCAGCCTTCTCGGCTCGATTGGGTCATCAATCCGTGGTATTTGATAATAAAATGTGGGTCATTGGGGGAAACGAGAATATTGGTCGCGACAAAAACGACGTATGGAGCTCTACTAATGGTATCTCTTGGACTACCACTACTGATAAGGCAGCCTTCTCGGCTCGAAATAGTCATCAAGCCTTGGCATTTGATGATAAAATGTGGGTCATTGGGGGAAAGACTGATAGTGGTGAAAAAAACGACGTATGGAGCTCTACTAATGGTATCTCTTGGACTACCACTACTGACA